>JAIESR010000035.1 GCA_019745775.1 Xanthobacteraceae bacterium
TTGCCGCCGCGGCTGATTCCGGCGCCGGCGCGGGAGCGGCCGGCGGCGTCACCGCCGCAGCGGCGGGCGGCCGATAGCGCGGCGCGGGCGTGTCGCGGAACGCGCGCTCGAGCTCGTCGATGACATTCTCGTTCGGCTGGGCCGTCGATGGCGCCGATGCCGTGGCTGCGGCCATGCGCTCGAGCTTCTCGATCAGGTCGCGATCGTTGCCGGCAGGCTCGGCCTGATTTTGCTCGAGTTGATCGAGCACGATCTTCACGCGGTCGATGGTGGCGAGCACCAGCGTTACGGCGTCGCCGGTGACGCGCGCGCCATCGCGGAATTTGCCCATCAGCGCTTCCGCGGCATGGGTCAGCGCTTCGAGCCGCGGCAGATTGAGGAAGCCGCAGGTGCCCTTGATGGTGTGGACGAGCCGGAAGATGTTGTTGAGGATCTTGGCGTTGTTCGGATCCTGCTCAAAACGCACCAGCTCGACGTCGACGACGTCGATGCTTTCATGCGTCTCAGTGAGGAAGTCGCGGAGCAGCTCGTCCATGACAGCTTTCAAGCACGCCAAAATGCTCCCCAATCGGCGACCTTTTGGGAGCGTAAACAGTGTGTTGGCAAAGGGTTTAATTTCCGTGCACGGCGCACGGGCGCGTCGACCTTTCCGCGCGCGTTAAGCAAGCGTTAGGCAATTCGCCATCCGGCCGGAATCAGCGCGGTATTGCTAGCGTGTGGCCACCGTCACGGTGTCGCCCTCGGCGGTGAGGCCGATCGTGAGCCCGCAGGCCTTGGCCAACAGGCCGGTATAGAACGGCTGGATGGCGTGGGCGTCGACGTTGCCGCTCTCCGACTGGCCATCGAGCAGGCCCGGCACCGCCTGGTTGATGCGCGCATTGATGCCGGTGGCGGTGATCTTGAATCCCATGGTCTCGCCGGAACCGATCGGATCGACGGTCAGCGTGCCGCCGCGCGGAATTGTGCCGCCCGCGACCACCAGCATGTTGAGCAGGAGCTTCACGCGGTTCTTGGGCAACAGCGCGCGCTGCAGGTTCCAGGTCAGCTTGACCTTGTCGTCTTCGATGTGACCGCGCGCCACGGTCTCGGCATCGCCGGTGTCGATCTGGGCGCCGGCGGAGCCGGCCGCACCAAAGGCGATCCGGCAGAATTGCAGGCGGGCGGAGGCGGTGCGCGCGCTCTTCTTGATCAGGTCCATAGCGAAGGTCCTGGTCTCCGCGTCGCCGCCCTCCTCCAGCACCTCGAGCCCGTTGACGATGGCGCCGGCCGGGCTGATGAGGTCGTGGCAGACGCGCGAGCACAGCAGCGCCGCAAGATCGAGCGACTCGAGGGTCACGGGTCCGGACATGCCTATGTCTCCGGTTACGGGATGCAGCGGATCGGGACGCGACTCGAATCGCGATCTGGCGCGAACGCGGCGGTGTGATACACCGCGTCGACTCATTCGCCAAGGCAAGACCACGTATCGTCAAATATGACTGTTCCATCCGACGCCGCCCTCATCGAGGACATGACGACCATCGTTTCGCGGGCGGCGGCGGCCGTCCTCGCCGCCCGCGAAAGCGCGCTCAACACGCGCACCAAGGCCGATCAGTCGCCGGTGACGGCGGCCGACGACGCCTCCGAGGCGCTCATCCTGGAAGGCATGGCGCGGGTGCTGCCGGGCGTGCCGGTCATTTCCGAGGAGGCGAGCGCGCGCGCCGCCGTTGGCGCGGTCGGTGATGAATTCATCCTGGTCGATCCGGTCGACGGAACCCGCGAACTGGTGGCAGGGCGCGATGAATTCACGATCAACCTGGGGCTGGTGCGGGACGGCCTCCCGGCACTCGGCATTGTCATGGCGCCCGCGCTCGGGCTGGCCTGGCGCACGGCCGCCGGTGGCGGCGCGGAGCGGTTTCGGCTCGTCCCCGGCGCCGCCGCCGACACCGCCACCGAGATCGCCGCGATCCGGACCCGGCCGATGCCGAAAGCAGGCATTGTCGCCGCGGTCAGCCGCTCGCATTTCGATGCCGCGACCGGCGCATTTCTGACCCGGCTGGGTGCGCGCTTCGGTGAGGTGACACGGCTGGAGAGCGGGTCGGCGATCAAACTCTGCCGCGTGGCCGAGGGCGTGGCCGACGTCTATCCCCGGCTGGCGCCGACCCACCAGTGGGACGTCGCGGCAGGCCACGCGATCCTCGCCGCGGCCGGCGGCACCGTCACCACGGCGGAGGGTTTGCCTCTGTCCTATCGCCCCGCCGACGGCCTGCGCGTCGCCGGCTTCATCGCCTGGGGCGACCCTTCGGCCGCCACCCCCTGCTGAACGCCTGCTTCAAGGGACCAAGGTTTTCTGCACCGCCGGCCAGGCCTCGTCCGCGGCAGCCGTGACCTGCTCGCGGTTCACGGCGAATATCGCCTTGGTTTCCGGCGACTGGAACAGGTAGAGGCGCTCGTCCTCGATCGAGAAGATGCGCGGGTCGCCGGCGATCGCCACGTTGCGGCCGAGCCCGACCGGATCGTAGCCGCCGAAGCGCGGCATATAGACCTCCGGATCGGCGACGAAGGCGGCGAGATTGCCGGGATTACGGAAGCGCCAGACCACGCCGGCATGCCGGTGCTCGAACTCGCCCCTGCCGAGGGTGGGCGCGCCATCGGTAAAATAGGCGACCGGGTCATAGCCGTGAATCGCCAGCCCGGTATTGCGGTCGACCACGATATGTTCGGTGGTGGCCGCGCCGATCGGCAGCGCCGCGGCCGCCATCCACAGCAGGGCAAGCGCCGCGGCGCCCCTCCGGGCGCGCCCAAAGGCCACCTTCCGTGCATGCCGCCGTACGGCCATAGTATTGCCGATCCTGTGGCGATTCGGTTGCGTTCGTGCCGCAAACCTAGGCTACTGGCGTGACGAAGCCGTAAATCCTGGCTGGGATCGAATGGAGCTTTTCGATGGGCGCCGTACTGCGGGGGCTACTTCTATTTATTGTCTTGCTGGGCTTTGGAACGCCGCTCGCGGCACAGGAGCAACCGCCGCCCGGATCGCCGCCGCCTGCATCGCAGTACCCGCCGGGTGAACTGGTTTCGACCGGCCACCGCTTCTTCGGCACGGTCTCGCGCGGCCTGGCGAGCGTCATCGAAAAAGCGGTCAGCAACTGGGGCCTTCCCAACGGCTACATCCTCGGCCAGGAGGCGGGCGGCGCGTTCGTCGCCGGACTGCGCTACGGCGAGGGCACGCTTTATACCCGCAACGCCGGCGATCGCCGCGTGTTCTGGCAGGGGCCCTCGATCGGGTTCGACTGGGGCGGCGAAGGCGCACGCACCATGATCCTGGTCTATCACCTGCCCTCGACCGAGGCGATGTATCAGCGCTTCGCCGGCATCGACGGGTCGGCCTATTTCGTGGGCGGCTTCGGCATGACCGCGCTCGGCGCCGGCAACATCGTTCTGGTGCCGATCCGCTCCGGCGTCGGCCTGCGGCTCGGCGCCAATATCGGCTACCTGCATTTCACCCGCGCGCCGACCTGGAATCCGTTCTAGGGTTGCCGACAAGATCGCGTGCTCCATCGCCGCCTCGAAAGAACCGCCCTCGCGTAGCGCGCCGGCATTGGGCCTGCGGCGCTCATGCCTTGAAAGCTTCGCCAACGGAGGCGGATTTAGGTTAATCGTCCCGATCGCTGGTCCCGCAGGGCGGGCCGTGGCAATGTGGTAAAAATTCAAGGCGGTGTAGGAGGCGTAGCCAGATGATCGAACCGATCATGTATGTGGCGATCGGATTCTTGGTCGCGTGCATGCTCGTCATCGGCATTATCCCGGTCGTGCACGCGCGCGCGGTGCGGCTCACCACCCGCCGCCTCGAAGCGGTGACGCCGATGTCGATGGCCGAGATCCAGGCCGACAAGGACCAGCTGCGCGCCGAATTCGCGATGTCGACCCGACGGCTCGAGATGAGCGTCGAGCAGATGAAGGCGAAGACCACGAGCCAGCTCGCCGAGATCGGCAAGAAGAGCGAGGCGATCGGCCGGATCAAGCTCGAGCTGGGCGAAAAGACCGCGGCGCTGTTTGCGCTCGAAGCCAAGGAACAGCAGCTCAGCGACGACCTCAACGCGACCAGGCGGCAGCTCGACCAGAAAACCACCGCCCTGGCGGAGGCCGAGCGGGCGCTGGCGGAGACCCGCGCCCAGCTCACCAGCGCTTCGACCACCGTCAACGACACCAGCCTGACCGTCGACAGCCAGCGCGTCGAGCTCGTCACGGCGCGCGCGCAGATCGAGGTGCTCAAAGGCCAGATCGAGGGCTACGACAAGGAAAGCCGCGCGCTGCACGAGCGCCTGACCATCGAGACCACCGCCGGCGACGCCACCCGCCAGGCGCTGACGTCCGAGATCGCGAAGTCCGAGGGGCTGACCGCCCGCGTCGCCGAGCTCGAGCGGCAGGTGGTCGCGCAGACGACCGAGGCCGAAGTGCTCGGCCGCCGCGTGCAGGAGCTGCTGGCCAAGCTCGACGAGCAGGGCCGCTCCATCAACGAGTCTGATACGCTGCGCACCGAGGCGAGCTCCGCGCAGCAGACCGTGATGGCGCTGCGCGCGGAGCTGATGGAAGCCGACAACCGCCGCCGCAGCGCGACCGAGACACTCACCACCGAGCGCAACACGCTCGAAGAGCAGCTCAAGCAGTCGCAGGCTGAGCGCGACAAGCTGCAGGCCGAAATCGTGGCGATGAAGCGCGAGGCCGAGTCTGCCTGGCAGACCGAGCGCATGGAGAACGCGGTGCTGCGCGAGCGCATCAACGACGTCGCCGCCGAGGTCGCGCGCCTCACCAGCGTGCTGGAGGGCCCGGGCTCGACCATCGAGTCGATGCTCGCGGGCGTGTCCACCACGGTGCCGCTCGCGCCGGCGGCATCGACCGCCTCCCCCGAGAAGCGCAACGGCGAAAGCGCGCGCGGCTCGCTCGCCGACCGCATGCGGGCCCTGCAAAGCCGCGCCTCCCAGCTGCCGCAGCCGGGCCGCGCCTGAGAGCGCGCGGATGCGACGTCGGACGGCGGCGGCGGCAGGACGGATCGAATTGGTCGCAAGGCGCACGGCGGTTCGAAAACGGGCACAAAACCAGCGCGCTTGATTACAGCCGCCGCCTGCCTTAAATGCTGCCCTCGGACCGGGCGCTTAGCTCAGCGGGAGAGCGTTCCCTTCACACGGGAGAGGTCGTAGGTTCAATCCCTACAGCGCCCACCATTGAACCGCTGCTGGTGCCGGGTTTTCGGCGTCTCTCCCCTTCCCACTTCGGCAACTCAAAACGGAACGCAACGGGAAATCGGCAATTCGACCCGTGGAAAATCCGTGCGCTTTTTTCTGCGGATTTGTTCCGTGGTGATCGTTCGCGTTTGTTCACGGGGTGTCAATCTGTGGTCCGTTCTCACGAAAGGCCCACACGTAGATGCCGCCTGCTGATTCCTCCAACACCCACTGTTTAACTCTTTCGTCTCACGACGGATAAGCACTGGGTCCCTTGGGGGTGCACGTCATCATCTGAAGGCAAATGGCCGCAGACGACTGTCGAACAGGGACAGCGTCCGCCAGGCGGACGCTGTCCCTGTCCTTCGTTGACCCCTGCGGGATTCCCTTGATGATGGCCGTCGTACCCCATCGGATCGTGATCGGCTTCGTTCCGAAGCCACGCGTTGGCTCAGACCCCGAGGTTCGATAATGGAATTCGGCATCTTCGACCACGTCGATCGAACCGGCGCACCACTCCACGAATACTACGAGCAGCGTCTTAAGCTTGCCGAAGCCTATGATCGCGCCGGCTTCTATTGCTATCATGTTGCCGAGCATCACTTTACGCCACTGGGTATGGCGCCGTCGCCGAGCGTCTACCTGTCGGCCGTCGCGCAACGGACCCGTCAGCTCCGCTTCGGTCCACTGGTCTATCTGCTGCCGCTCTATCATCCACTCAGGCTGATCGAAGAGATCGGCATGCTCGATCAGATGAGCGGCGGGCGTCTGCAAGTCGGGGTCGGGCGCGGCATCTCCCCGCTCGAGGTCGGCTACTACGGGCAACATCCCGACCGTACGCAGGCGGTCTACGAGGAAGCGCTCCAGGTGCTCCGGAAAGGCCTGACCAACCAAATCTTGAGTTTCGAGGGACAATTTTTTTCGTATCGGGACGTCCCGATGGAGATCACGCCGATTCAGCGGCCGCATCCGCCATTGTGGATGGGCGTCAAATCAGTCGCCAGTGCCGAGGCGGCCGCGCGCGACAACATCAACATCGTCTGTCTGATGAGTGCGTCCGACATGCGCTCCCGCGCCGATCGCTACCGTGCGGTGTGGCGGCAACACCATCCCGATGCGGACACCGAGCCGAAGGTCGGATTATCGCATTTCATCGTGGTTGCGCCCACCGACCAGGAGGCGCTCGATATTGCGGCGCGAGCCTATGAGCGGTGGCACACGAACTTCCATTATCTCTATCGACTGCATGGACGTGATCCTGTCCAGGGGGTACGCCCTCCAGAGTTCAATCAGCTCATTGAGACGGGCCAAGGCATTGCGGGATCTCCGGCGACGGTTACCCAGTTCCTCCGCGCGCAAGTGGAGGTTTCGGCCGTCAACTATCTTGTCGGTCAGTTTTCCTTCGGCGATATGTGTTACGACGAGGCTGGTCGTTCGGTCGAGCTGTTCGCACGTCACGTCATTCCGGCGTTGCGCCAAACCGAGCCTGTGGCGGCTGCCGGTTGATGCTTCGCTTGCACGAACTTTCAGGAAGGCCGGACTACCGGAGTAAAAAGATGATCGACGACAAACTCGCCAAGGACCTCGACGAACTCGCCGTGGGTTGCCGCGTGCTGCAGGCACACGGGCACGGCGACAAGACTGTCGGGCACCTCTCGCTCCGCGATCCGCACGCGCGCGGCTTTTGGCTGAAGCGGGCACAGGCGGGGTTGGACGAGATCATGTCACCCGCGGATTTTGTTCTGCTGGATTTCAACGGCAACCGGCTTCACGGTAAGGGTGGCATACATTTCGAGTGGCCGATCCACAGCGAGATATATAACTCCCGCCCCGAGATAAACTCCGTCGGACATACGCATCCGTTCTACGCCAGCCTCTTTGCGGCGCTTGACGTACCGCTCAAGGCGATCGCGCACGAAGCCTGTTATTTCGAATCCGACGTGCCGCTATATCGAGGCACGACCAAAATCCTTGATAGTCCTCAGCTCGGACGCGATCTCGCCGCGGTGCTCGGGCGGCATCATGCGGTCTTCATGCAGAACCACGGCATCACGTTCTGCGGAGCCTCGACGGCGGCGGCCGTCATGTTCGGCATCATTCTGGAGAAGGCCTGCAAGCAGCAGATCACGTTGGCTTCCTATGGCGCCCCGATGGTGGAAACCCCGCGCGAGGAGGTCGTCGACAAGGCGCGGAGCTTGACCAGACCGGCCCTGTTGAAAGACTTCTTCGACTACTATTGTCGACAGCTCGCGACGATCGAGAAGCTCGGGTTTCCGGCCTGGTTTGGAGGCGAATTGCCCGGCTGAACGGGATGGCCGGCCGCCTCTCGCGGCTTGAGACATTGGAGCTTCGCTGAGAGGTGGGGCTTTGGCAAAGCATTTGACCGGAGAATCTCGAGGAGCGCTTCGCACGCTGACGGTGCTGCGGGCATTGAATAAGCACAACGGCGCTACCATAACCGAGCTTCATGCCGCCACGCATATTTCGCGCCCCGCGCTCTACCGCATCCTGGCCGCGCTTGGCATGGCCGGGTACGTCGCCCGGACGACGGAAGGCGCCAAATACCTGCTGACCTCCTTGGTCAGGACGCTGAGCGATGGCTACCGCGACGATCACTGGATCTGCGAGGTGGCGACACCGGTCATGCACGAACTGCAAAAGACCATTTTGTGGCCAACCGATCTGGCCACACTTCACAACTACGAAATGCACCTTCGCGACACGACCCGCCGGCGAAGTCCATTCGTCATCGATCAGGGGGCGGTCGGCGCACGCCTGTCTATGTTGCAGACAGCATCGGGGCTAGCTTATCTCGCCCATTGCGGGGATGACGAGCGCAAGACGATTTTGAACGTCCTGCGGCGACCGGGCAATCCAGACTACGCTTTCGCGTGCCAGCCCTCACGCGTCAGCCGGCTTCTTCAGGAGGTCCGGGCGAAAGGCTACGGCTGGCGGTACAAGCACAAGTACCGCACGCAGGGTAGCGCACGAACGGGGTCGATCGCCGTTCCTATTTACTTCGACCGGCGCGTGGTCGCGACGGTAGGGATGACGTTCATCGCTCGCGCGCTCACCGTAAATGACGCCGCGAGCCGGCACCTCAACAATTTGAAGACCGCGGCGCGAGAAATCGAGAGACGCCTCAAGGCGCCGCCCAGCGCTGCGTCGACTGCCGGACGATCGACCAACTTCGATAGCCGGCCAGCGTCGCGCTGAACCCAAGGAAGCCATAAGAGTTCGTTACTGGCTGGCGTCCGGCCAGCGGACGCGCAGCAATTTCATCATTGACCGCTCCCCCCTCGCGACACCTTGATCGAGACCAATGTAGCTTCGCTGACCTGCTGAGCTGAAGAAACGAGCGCTGGAAGGACCCAATGAAACCCAAGAGGCTGGGCTTTGCCACGTTTCTCATGACTGTCGGCATCGTGGCCTGCTTGCCGGCGTCGCAACCGGCGCACGCGCAAGACAGCTATCCAAGCAGGCCTATTCGCGTCATCGTCCCCTACGCGCCCGGCGGCTACAACGACATCGTAACCCGGCTGATTGCAGATCGCCTCAGCCCGGTCTTAGCGACGCCGTTCATCGTGGAGAACAGGCCCGGTGGAGGAGGCAAGGTTGGCGCCGCGGCGGTCGCGACGGCGCCACCCGACGGCTACACGTTGCTCTTCGGCGGCAATACGAATTTTGTGTTGAATCCCTTGATGGAGCGCAACATTGGGTACGACCCCGTCAAGGGCTTCGTCCCAATCGCGCTCGTCGGACATTTTCCGATGATCGTCATCACGCCGAAGGGGCGCGCTGTCGACACGTTTCCAGATCTGCTGACGAAAATAAGGAGTTTGCCTGCCGGAGCGGTCTATGGGACTGCCGGCGTCGGCACACCCACCCACCTCGCCGGGGCTTGGCTCGCCCGTCTTGCGGGCGCAAAAGCAGCGCCCGCGCACTATCGAGGCGGCGCGGCAATTCTGGCCGACGTAATCAACGGACACCTCGACTATTCGCTCGCAACGCTCGCAGTGGCGACGAACCGGGATCGTATCAACATTGTTGCTTCGGTGACGCACGAGCCCATTCCGGGCCTGACCGGCGTTCCGGCGATTGTCGATGCCGGCCTACCCCAATTCAGAAAGATCGACTGGATCACCTGGAACGGCTTCTTCGCTCCTGGCAACACCCCCCGACCAATCGTCGAAAAGCTCAATGGCGCGATCTACCAGGTCTTGAAGGACGAATCGATCAAAATGCGCTTCGCCGAGCTCGGCGGGTGGACACTCGAGACCCGCTCACCCGACGAGATCGCAATCTTTATTCGCCGCGCGATCGAAACCATGCGGGAGCCTCTTCGTGAGCTCGGAGTAATTCCAGAATAGGGTCTCGATCGGCAGTGTGATCGCGGAAACGTCCTACTCGACGGCTTATAGGTCGGCGTGCAGCTGATCGCAGACGAAGATCAAGATGTTGGGGGGCAAGCCATGCTTGCCATTTGTATTGTCGGAGTGGATCGCGCAATTGACAAGGCTTGACACAAACAACCCGAGCGTTCCTGAACAATTGCATACATAGGCGCAAGTTTGCACCCGTCCTGGCGCACAAATAATGGATCGCCCAAGAGGGCGCGAAAGGGGAATTTCTTCCGGCAAAAGAGCGTCCCAAACTCGCGCTGGAGAATCCGTGGAAACCAATTCTGACGCTATGCAAGTCATTGAAATCGTTCGGATGAGTAATCCCTTCACACGGGAGAGGTCGTAGGTTCAATCCCTACAGCGCCCACCATTCCGCATGATCCTTTAATGAGCGGGCTGCTGCCCCCCTGCTTCTGCGTCGGGAGTCCGCTTCACACTCGGCTCCGGGCATACAGCTGCATGCAGCAAGTGACGCGAAGGGCCACCTGCTGCCATTCGCGCTGAAAAGCATGCTTGCGCTGCACAAGGTCGCTTCCACCCAAAGCGCGACATCGCACTTGGTCACATCGACGGCAAGCTTACCACCCTCGACCGTGTCCGGGATTGGCGAGACCGCATCCGTTGGAAGTCGGAGTTTGGGAGGTCAACTCCTTGCCGCGGCTCACACTCGCCGGACCGCTCTGGAGCGCGGGGCGCGTGCACAGCCACGCGCTCCCGCCGGTGCAGGTTGACCTTCTCGCGATAGTCGATCGCATTCCAACCGGAGATGCGGATCGTGCTCTCCTTGCCCTGAATTTCCAGGCTCAACTTGGCGGCGGCAGGCAGCTCGACGACCGCGACGAAGTCGTGGCCTTGCTGAAACACATTGATCGGTCGGGAGCGAACTAATCGGGGCATTCTTGATTTTTTGTGCGCGCCAGGTGTCACGCGCCAGGCATGCCTATTCCCCTACGTCCGGCGAGCACCGAAAATCGCATTCGCATCAGAGAGCTGGCAGGCCGGGATGTCGTCACACGCCGCCGAGTTCATCTCCTTGAACTTGACCGGTTCTTCTCATCACCGCAGGAGCTCAGGGGATAGGCATGCGCGCCAGCCCCCTTGTTGGTCGGTGATCTATTTCTGCATCACTTTATTTCGTCGCGACACGGTTTCTTGCGCTTCGCTCAATATCCATTTCCTGAAAATAACAAGCGGAAGCTCATGACGCTTGTGTTGGGTGATGGCCAAGCAATAAGGCCGCTCGCTCTGTAGCTCCAAGCTGAAGGGAACCACGAGACGACCTTTCTCGATATCCTCGAGGAGGAGAAGTGGTTGGCCGAGCACAATACCGGCGGCTTCTCGCGCTGCCTGATAAGCCAGAGAGGAATTCTCAAACCACAAGCCGCTGTCGATAAAATGGCTCTTGACTCCCGCAAGCTGAAACCAGGCTCGCCAGTGCGTCACTTGCTTGGGCGAATATAGGAGTGTTTCTCCAATGATATCGTTCGGATTACGCAGCGGTTTCGACCTTGCGAGATACTCGGGACTGCAGACCGGCATAAATGTCTGATCAAACAGGACCTCGAAATCGATGCCAATCGGATTGCCATGAGAAATAACAATACCTATGTCCATGTCGCTCTGCGTAAAGTCCGCCGCTTGGAGCGACGCCATGAGTCGAATGACAATGTCAGGGTGTTGCGCCCTGAAGCGTCGCAGCCGGGGCATGAGCCATTCAACAGTAACTGTTGGCAGAGCCCGCAACGACAATCCGACACCCTGCATGCTTGAATTCAGTACGTCATTTGTTGCGGCGTCGATCGCATCAAACGCGGCGGACACAGCTTGCAGGTAACGACGTCCCGTTTCAGTCAGCCGCAAACCACGGCCCATGTTTATGAAAAGGCTGGATCCGAGGTGTGCCTCAAGCTGGCTGATCTGCCGGCCAACGGCCCCCGGCGTCACGGACAATTCCTTCGCCGCTTTTGATAGGCTCTCGTGGCGGCCCGCAGCCTCAAAAGACTTCAGTCCGTTCAGTGAGGGAAATCTGTGCCCCACGCGGGCGTTCCTTCGTTTTGAGTTTTTCGCACGCCTAGGCGGAGCGAATTAGCATTGTCATGAGAATTGTAACACGATTACTACCAACGAAGGAAGAACACGCGCAGTCAGTGCCTATCAGCAGGAAGCGCTTGAGACGCAACGTCCATGCCGATCCCATCACATCATGCCTTGACGTCGAAAGCCTGGCTTAATCAGAGTGATAAAACATCGGCCGACCAGTCTGTCGCTTCGCGCCTAGCCGTCTTGCTCTGGCGAGTGCTTCCCAGGCGTCACCGGACCTATGGGGATAGTCATGACCACTGTTGGCCGGCCGGCGGGACGTTGTCGCAGGCTTGTGCTTATTCGATGGACGCCAGCTACGTCGCAGGGAGAGCAGGATGGGCGCGTGGGCGTTAAAGGACAAGGCCGCAATTGCGGGCGTCGGCACTACGGGTTACGGCGCATTTCCTGAAACGGATGATTACGGCCTGGGCCTCGAAGCTCTGCGCTTGGCCGTTGACGATGCAGGGATCGATTTCGGTGAGATCGACGGCCTGATCATCAACCGTATCCCAAACTACGAACGCTTCGTCCAGCTTGCGAACTTGAACCCGACTTACGTCCTGGCCACGGAGGCTCATGGCCGGTTTTCCGCAGTGTCGCTGATGCTGGCTACCCAGGCCTTGGCGTCGGGCTCCGCCAAGGTCGTTGCGCTGGTATATGGCAATAACGGTCGATCCGCACGAGCGAAATACGGCGGCAGCGGCATGTGGGCGCCGTGGGGCTTCACGTCGCCGGGCGCGACGCACGCTATGATGTTCCGCCAGCACATGCACGAGTTCAGCACTAAATCCGAAGACCTTGCGAATATATCTGTTGCTTTTCGGAAGCATGCGTCAATGAACCCCGCCGCAGTCATGCGCGCGCCGATCACCGTGGAGGATCATCAAAACTCGCGCTTTGTCTGCGACCCCCTCCATCTACTCGATTACTGCATCATCAACGATGGCGGCGTCGCGTGGATTGTAACCACGCCGGACCGGGCAAAGGATTTGAAGAGGCGTCCGGTGCATGTTGCTGGTTATGCGGTGCAAGCGTCCTTCAACCACAACGCGGTTCCGAACTCGGACTACTGGTATCCCGCGCTCCGCAAAGTCGCGAGCGAAGTCTATCCGCGCGCCGATCTCGACCGGTCGGCTGTCAACGGACTCATGATCTACGATAATTTCTCACCAACCGTATTGTTCTCGCTGGAAGGGATGGGCTTTTGCGAGCAGGGCGAGGGTGGCGCGTTCGTCCGCTCCGGAACGCTTGAACTCGGTCGCGGGCGTTGGCCTACGAATACAAGCGGCGGACATTTGTCGGAAAGTTACATGCAAGGCTGGGGGCTCATCGCCGAAGGCGTCCGGCAGTTGCGAGGCGAATGCGGCGCGCGCCAAATCCCCAATTGCAACGTGATTCAATACATCTGCGCGACCAATATCTGCTCCTCGATTATTTTGCGGAAATAGGCCATGACATACACTAAGCCCTTACCCACGATCGACGTCTGGAACCGCCCATTTTGGGATGCGTGCAAAGAGCAGCGCCTCATTGCCCAGAAATGCAACACGTCAGGTAAAGTTTGGTTTCCGCCGAGTCCTGTATCTCCCATCACGCGCGACCATGATTGGAGATGGATAGACCTAACCGGCGCCGGGCGAATCGTCTCGTGGGTCGTCATGCATCAGAAGTACTTCTCCGGATTCGCTGGTGAGATTCCTTATCTGGTGGCTCAGGTTGAACTCGACGAAGGGCCGATGTTCATCACCAATATCGTCAATGCAGGACGAAACAGCGTCGCAATAGGCGCGCGTGTGCAGGTGGTATTTGATCCCATCACCGATGAAATCTCTCTTCCGAAATTTCGATTGTTGGAGCGCGCATGAGCGAGCAAGAACTGATCGTTGTCGAGGAACGCGACACGCACGCGGTGATTCGAATCAATCGACCCGAGAAGAGGAATGCGATGAACCAAGCCGCACGCGCCGGCATGCTTGCGGCACTGCATAAAATTCGCGGACGCTTCCCAGTCGCGGTGCTCACGGGGACCGATAAGAGTTTCTGCAGCGGGATTGACCTAAGAGAGCGGCATGATCCGCATGCCAATCTGGACCTCATCAATGATCCCAAAACCGCGTGGAACGAGGTCAACATCGCCATCCGAAACCATCCCGCCATCTTTATTGCCGCGGTGAATGGCATCGCACTTGGCGGCGGCGTCACGTTGATTAATGTGTGCGATTTGGCCATCGCCGCGGAAAGCGCGCAGATGGGCATGCCCGAGATGGGCTTTGCGACCTATCCAGGCCTTGCCGGCCCCGCGACGCAGCTTTCGCTGCCTCGTAAGCGCGCCGCGTGGATGATCTTGACCACTAACCGTATCGACGGGGTGACGGCTGAGCGCTGGGGTTTGGTCAACAAGGTTGTGCCGGATGATGAACTGCTTGCCACTGCTGAAGAGCTTGCCCGTCAAGTCAGCCAGTTTGATGTGGTATGCCTGGAGCAAAGCAAACAGGCATTGGATCAACTCCCAATCGTCATCGATTGGCGCGAGGCCTTTTCCCTGGGAAGCCGTGTCAATGAGCGGATCCGTAGCCAAACCTCAACGCATACAAAGGCTCTAGAAAAGTTCAACCACGGCGAACGAAACCCTGGACAGGGTCGGTGAACGGCATGGAAGTATCCGTGCGCATATGTGGGTGCGACAATGCGTCGAATGTCGACCTACCTTTATCATCGTTCACGGTGGTAGAAGTTTGCACGGCGTCAAGCTCGCTGCCGCAGCGCATTGCGGTGGCAATGGCTGGAAAGATTGCCCGCGACCTAGGTGCGCATGTTTTCGCGGTCTATGGTCCTGACGGCGACCCACTTGGCGCGGTAACCGTAGAGCCATATGAACGGTCGCCACGTGAAGCCAAGGCGCTTTCCACTTTTCTGAACAGCGGCAAGGAGGCAATCCTCCTTTCCAGGCATGAGCGCGAGGATTGCGAGCGTATTGCCGACATCGTCACTCATGCAGATGCTTTGCTTATATCAACAGGTGTTGCTGAAAACATCGCTCTGAAGGCGCCGGTAACGGTCGACCTCGCCGTGTTGCCCCCGAATATTTCCACAGCCGTTCCTCCGAGTGAACTGGGATTGTTCGCTCTATCGGGCATGCTCGACCTCGTCGGTACGGCATCGCGGGAGCCGCTCATGCTTGGCGGGCACCAAGCTGCGTACTCAGCTGGCTGCGCAGCGTTCTCCGCAATGATGACGGGCTTTGCCGAGAGAGAATTTCAAGGGCGTGACGCTCACCTCGTAGTCGATATGTTGAATGTTCTGATGTGGCTGAATTGGAAGGCGCTTGCGGCAGCGGAGATCACGCCTAGCGAGATTGTTAGCCGCGAGGGCGAGGATGCACCGTGGCGTACAGTGCCTTGCGCGGATGGCCATGTCGCGGTCGTTTATAACGACCGGGATTTACCGCAAATCTTCGACTTGCTCGCGGATGATGACGGCCTGCCAGGGGGGCAAGCTTATTTGAAATCGCGCGCCACTGACAGCCGGCACGATTTGATGGAAGCCATCAAGAGATGGTGCGCGCCACGCACCCGACGGCAAATAACCGATGCTGCGCAACGGCGCAGCATCCCATTCGGACCTGTGCTTCTGCCGCATGAGTTGCTGTGCGACCCGCAGCTTATTTTCCGGCAGAGTTTTGCCTCGGTCGTCACCCCAGGCAGTGATGCGCAAATCCCCGTACTGCCCTTGCGTTGGAATGGAAAGCCTGTTCATGCGCCACTCAATCCAACAGCGGTTTCCGTCGAGGCGCCACGATGAAACCGCAACGTGCACTGACCGGATTCACTGTGCTCGATCTCGGCATTATGACAGCGGGGGCCGCGACGTCCGCTTTGCTCGCAGACGCTGGCGCGCGCGTCATCAAAATTGAGTCCGAACGCTATCCGGACCCGTTCCGCAAATGGTCCGGTGCCGGCCTTACCGGACGCGGTAGCAGCGCCGCAGCGTTCGATTTTACCAATAGGAATAAAATGGGCGTGTCGTTGGATTTAAAGACGCAGCGTGGACGTGAAGCATTTCTAAAGTTATCGAAGAACGCCGATCTTGTGGTGGAAAATTTTCGTCGAGGCGTCCTGGAAAAACTCGGCCTTGGCTTTGAGGAGTTGAGAAAACAAAATCCCCGCATAGTCCTTGCGTCATTATCGAGCCAGGGAGATGTCGGGCCGGAGGCTCACTACAAGTCCTTCGGCTCGACGCTCGAGGCCATGGGTGGACTTGCTGCCATCACCGGCTACGCCGGGGAAAATCCGCAAGTATCGGGAAAGAGCCTCAATTTTCCGGATCAAGCTGTCAGCATCTTTGCGTTTGGCGCCATTATAGCCGCGCTTCTCGCGGCCAAGCGAAAGGGCCAGGGCGAACATATCGATATATCACAACGAGAGCTCATTCTTTATATGGTCGGCGAATACATCGCTGCGGAATCCGTCCGTCACGGATCGGCAGTAGGCGAGTTGTGTCGAGGCAACGCGGATGCGAGCGGTCGCTTTCAAGGATGCTTCCGGACGGCCGAACGCCGATGGGTTGCGATCACTGCTCCGAATGAAACGGCTCGCAACGAGCTTGCGTCAATTTGCGGGGCAAATTCACCAGGCGACTCAAACTCACAACGCGACTTGCTGGCGGCGGTGACCACGTTCGTCGCACAATCGCGCTATGAGATCGTAGCGGAAGTCTTCGGTAAGGCCGGCGTCTCAGTCACACGGGTGCTCGCCGCCAACGAAGTCCTCAACAACCTCAAGAATGCTCACTGGCACGCCATTATGCCAGGTCCTGCAGGAGGTCTCGTCAAAGGCGTCCCGTTTCTCAACCGAATTTCGCCGTTTTGCATCGAACGTCCAGCGCCAAAGCTTGGCGAGCACAGCGACTCCATCCTAGCGGAAATTAACGAGCATCCTTCCACGACATCAACAGACCTAGCGTGATCTCCAGGTGAATTCAGAGCAGGGCAGTCTCAAGGAGAAATTAATGGTCAGATTGATGGCTGCACGCGTTGGCTATGTTGCCGTAGGACTTGTCGCGACCCTTGCGGCTAACGCTGCACCGAGCCGCGCGGACGAATTCTATCGGGGGAAGCAGGTCTCGGTATATATAGGTTACGGCCCAGGCGGCACTTACGACACCTACGGTAGACTATTGGCGCACTATATGAGCCGATATGTTCCCGGCAATCCCACGTTTGTGCCGCGAAACATGCCGGGAGCCGGCAGCAAGTTGCTCGCCAGCTATCTTTATAGCGCTGCGCCTAAGGATGGCAGGGAATTCGGGGTTATCTGGAGCGGTCTTATACTCGATTCATTGCTGGATGAATCGCGCAGCGAGAAATTCGATGCCAGCCGTTTTAGCTGGATTGGCAGCATGAACAAATCCACCCGTGGTGGGGTCGTTTGGCACACGGCGCCGGCTCAGTCGCTGGAGGATGCCCTGCACAAGACAATGGTCGTTGGTTCGACTGGTGCGAGATCAGGCCTCGGACTTTATCCGTTGCTGCTCAACCGGCTAATCGGTGCCAAATTCAAGATCGTCGGTGGTTACAAGGGGTCGACCGACATGAGCTTGGCGATGGAACGCGGCGAGCTCGATGCTATTGTCGGTATCGATATTGCTAACATCCTGAATGTCAAACCCGATTGGTTTGCAGCAATGAAGGCCAAGGTGTTTCTGCAACTTAGTCTTCAAAAAGATCCACAATTTCCACACGCGCCTTTGGTGATGGACTTCATCTCGAAGGCGGAAGACAGGCAATTCATGAAATTGTTCCTTGCAGCGGATGATCTCTCCTATTTGTTCATAGCTCCGCCTTCCATTCCAGCGGATCGTCTCAGAGTGCTACGCGAGGCGTTCGTGGCGGTAACGAAGGATCCCGCCTTTTTGGTGGAGGCTAAGAAGCGCAATGTTGAGGTCAAGCCGACCAGCGGCGAGGCCATTGCGAGCTTGGTAAGTGATATTTATTCGACACCTGCGTCCTTGTTGGCGCAGGCTCGGGCGCTCGTGAATAAGCAATAGACGCAGTTTTGAGGCGCATCGGCATCATCCGTAAGGCCTGCGGGTTGCGGCGATCCCGCTTACATAATCTCGCACCAATGGCCTCGACAACCAGAGAGTCGGTAAGCTCCGGGCGAACAGCAGATATCGATGTTACCGTGGTGATGTTCGTCGTCGCCGAAATCACAACTTCTGCTTTTGGAAAGCTGCCGGATGCACACGTCTCAATGCTGCATTTGTTCAGGTCGGCTAAGGGTCATTCGCGCGAATCCGTGGAGTTTGGTTTTCATACCACGCAAGTCATTGAATTTATTAAGATGGTGAATCCCTTCACACGGGACGTCACCCTCCCCTCGCAAAGCGCCCACACATTGAAGGGCGGTTAGCTCAGCGGGAGAGCGTTCGCTTCACACGCGAGAGGTCGTAGGTTCGATCCCTCCACCGCCCACCATTCCACTGCGTGTCGAATGCTCGGCTAGTTCTTCGACGCTATCGCGCCGTTTTGCTTGATGATGGCAGCACCTTCCTGACTTTTCACAAAGGCGATGAATGCATTCACCGATTCTGTTGGCGATTTTCCGACGACCAAAAACGCATCTCGCGTTAGACGGTACTTGCCGGACAAGACACTGGCCTCATCGGCCGAGGCGCCGTTGAGCGAAACAGCTTTGATCTTGCCTTTGCTTTGCGCGACAAACGTCGCGCTCGTCATGCCGATCGCTCCTTGCGTTTCTGCCAGAGCGCGGGCCATATCGCCCGCGCGCGCCAGAGATTGCGTTCCTTCAGGGATTTTCAGATTCTTGAAGCATGCGATTCCATCGCGCACGACTTCCATATCCACTTCGCTCTCGGGCCGAACGAGAACAACAATTGCCAAGTCGGAGCCGCCGACCTCCTTCCAATTGCGGACCTTGCCTTCGTAGATCGAGCAGATTTGCTCATCCGTCAGGCCCTTGACGGTGACGGCCTCGTGAACGCCGAACAGCACCGGCGCCATCGCGATACGATGCACCGTCATTCCGCGTTTGGTGATATCGCCGACGTTGAGCCCGTGGCTCGCCATCGCGATATCAATCCTGCCAGCCGAAAGGGCTTCAAAACGAGCTTTCGTCCCGAGACCTTTGCCGACTTGTACGGTGATTCCGCGCTTGGCGGAAAATGCCTTGCCCAGGGCCTCAACCAACGGAGCTGTTCCGGTCGAGCCGTCTATCGAGATTGTCTGCTGAGCTGACGCGCTACCGGCAGCGCCCAACGCAACACCGATGACCAGTGCCTTCAATGACCAGAAGCCTTTGAACATGGCATTCCTCCCCTCAGGAATGTTGATGGGATATGATATCGAGCGAGAAGCCGGTGCTGCAATGCATGCCGGAGGAGGAAATGGACTTTCTAGTAATTGGCATCGTGGCGTTCGCCGCCTCGGCGCTGACGTTCTTTTCAGGCTTTGGTCTCGGCACGATTTTGTTGCCGGCGTTCGCGCTGTTCTTTTCGGCACCGGCTGCAGTCGCGGCGACGGCCGTCGTGCATCTGCTAAACAACCTGTTCAAAGGCACGTTGATATTCCGCACGGCGCACTGGCCTACAGTGCTCCGGTTCGGAATTCCGGCTGTGCCCGGAGCAATCGCTGGCGCGTTGCTGCTGGCCTACCTGGGCGAAATGCCGGCGTTCCGCTGGAGCGCTTTTGGCCGCGAATTCGTCCCGTCTACCGGTGGCATCATTATTGGCCTGGCATTGTTCGTGCTTGCCGTGCTGGAACTGGTGCCGTGGTTTCAAAAGTTGTCCGCGCCGGCCCGGTGGGTGCCCCTCGGTGGACTGCTTATGGGCTTTTCCGGGGGCCTTACCGGCCAGCAAGGCGCATTGCGTTCCATCTTCCTTTTGAAGACCGGTCTCGACGCGCCACGTTTCATTGCGACGGGTACGATGGTCTCAATCTTTGTCGACGTTTCGCGCTTGCCAACCTATTTCGCATCATTCACGCGTGGCACGCTGGACCTTGCCGGGCGTGAGGGCATGTTGGTGGCGGTCGGTACGGCTTGCGCGTTCGCAGGGGCGTGGGTCGGCGCAAGCTATTTCAAGAAGGTGACCATCGAGGTGGTGCGCTATCTGGTCGCTGCGTTGATGCTCCTGATCGGCACAGGACTGATTTTCGGAGTACTCGGCACCTAGGTTTGGAAGGTTTCCTTTGCCCTTAGGGGAATTCCTTCCGCAAAGAGTGTCTCAAACCTGCGCTGGAGAATCCGTGGAAATTGGTTTCGAAGATGTGCAAGTCATTGAAATTATTCAGATGGGGAATCCCTTCACACGGGAGAGGTCGTAGGTTCAATCCCTACAGCGCCCACATCGAACCTACCGCCATTGTTGAAGTGTCTTGCGATCACGCAATTTGTCTGTTCGGCAAGTGGCGGCAGAATCGCGTCCGGCTGCCGGTGAAATGATGGAGCCACGGGAGCGATGCATCATTTGGGGTTGGTCACGCCATAGTGGTCGGCCAGGGCGTGGCCGGGATGGCGGTAGGGCTGGATGCCCGGCTTCTGCGGCAACATGGTTCTGTCCCACTCCTCCCACTCGGTCTTCAGGCGGTTGAACACGTCCGCTTGTCTCACTTTCAGATTGGCGCGCTCGCGCGGATCCTTGACGACATCGAACAGGAACTCGTTGCCCGCGATCCGCAGATACTTCATGTCGCCATCGCGCACGGCGCGCTGCTGGCCGGGCCGGAAGCGGAAAAACAGCTTGCGGGGATGGGGGCGCGCCTTGCCGGTCATGACCGGGACGAGGTTGTCGCCGTCGGGCGGATAGGCCGGGTCGGGCGCTGCACCGGCGGCGGCAAGCAGCGTCGGCAGCCAGTCCATCGTGGCGGTGACCCGCTCCGAAACCTGTCCGGCGGCGACCTGCCCCGGCCAGCGGACGATCGCCGGAATGCGCACGCCGCCTTCGAGCAGCTCCTGCTTCATGCCGCTGAACGGCCATATCTTCGAGAAGCGCTCGCCGCCGTTGTCGCTTGTGAAGACGACGATGGTGTTGCCGGCGATGCCCTGCGCGTCGAGCATCTGCAACACCTTGCCGATGTTCAGATCCATGCTCTGGACCATCGCAGCGTAGGTCTTCTGCGAGCCGCCCTCGTAATGGATGAAATCCTTGACGCGTTTGGCCTCCTCTTGGTCGTCAGGCCCGATCCAGGGGTAATGCGGCGCGTTGAAGTGGAGGCTGATCAGGAACGGCTGCTTGGCTTTCGCATAATCCGCGATCGACTGCACGGCCCGGTCGCCGAGCAGGTTCGTCATGTACCCATTCCGATCGATCGTCACCTCCTGCTCGTAGAGCGGCGTGCGCGACTTGCTGCCGTGGTCGAAGTAGTCGGCGGTGCCGCCGAAGAACCCGAAGAAGCGGTCGTAGCCGCTCTTGAGCGGGCTGAAGTCCGGCAGGAAGCCCAGGTGCCACTTGCCGATCAGTTCGGTGGCATAGCCCGCCTTTTTTAGGATGGAGGGAAGCGTGGGATGGCTGGGCGGCAGGCCGGCGTTCTTCGCGCTCTGCAGATTGATCGGCTCCTCGAGACCGGCTGCGAGGCGATATTGATAGCGTCCCGTGATCAACGCGACTCGCGTTGGCGAACACACCGGCGAGTTTGAATAGGCCTGCGTGAATCGCAGCCCCTCGAGCGCGAGCCGATCGACATTCGGAGTCGTGTAGTCGCGCTGTCCGTAACAACTCACGTCCGCATAACCGAGATCGTCGGCCATGATGAAGACGATGTTCGGCCTGCCGGTTTGCGCTCGACCCGTTCTGCCAAGCCCGAGGCCCGCTGCCATGATCGAACCTGCCGCCGTCGCTTGCACAAATCGGCGTCTCGTAACTAGGCTCCGACCTGTTGTCATACTCACCCCCCTGGCTTCGAGGTCTGCACTCAAGCAAAACTGTCCCGACTTGTCACCACATCAACCGGTCTCTGTGCTCTCTCGGGTTGCCAACAATGGCAAAATCTAAAGCCCGGGAGCTACCATCTATACAACACAGTCACAGGCTTTGGCTCTTGAAGCACGAAGTTGACGACGATCGCTTCCTACAGATTTCGTCGACCTCGCCGGCCTCATTCGTCGCTCGGCGAGCGGTGTCGCCCCCTGCCTTCTCTCGACGAAATCGCCGCATCAGGGCTAGAGCCGAGCGTGAAGGCGGAATAGCCTAAGCGAACGGTGTTGGTATTGAACGGAGGCAGGTTGCCATGCAGATCAGTCGTCGCGACGTAATCTCTTCAGCCGCCGGCCTGGGGCTTGCTGCCGCCACGCGGCCGGCGTGGTCCCAGCCGGCAGAGAAGACACCGGATCGGGTCTTCGTTTGCAACGAAGACAGCAACACCCTTTCCGTGATCGATCCCGTCCGCAATCAAGTGACCGCAACTGTCAATCTCACCAGCTTCGATGAGGACCCGCGACCGCCCTTCCGTTACGTGACAGGTGGAGTGATACCCACCCACGTCGCAATGGTGCGCAAGCCGCTTTATCACGGCGCCATCGACATCCATGGTGCCGCTCCCTCTCCGGACGACACGCTCATCGCCACCACCGGCCGCGGCACCAGCAATGTGTACCTGATCGAAACGGCGACATTGAAGGTCGTGGGCAACTCCGCCAATCCACAGGCGGGACCGACCACCAATCCCGAGCGGCTCTCGAGCGGCATCATCGTGGGACGCGAGCCGCACGAGCCGACCTTCACGCGGAACGGCAAGGAACTCTGGGTCACCGTTCGCGGCGAGGATCGGATAGCAATCGTCGATGTCGAGCAGGCCCGTCGCGGCAACAGCGCCGGCGCGAGCGCGGTCCGGCAATACCTCGGGACAATCAATGGGCCGGCGCAGGTATGGTTTTCGAAGGACGGCCAACTCGCCTTTGTCGTGTCGCAGAAGGCTTCGCAGTTGGACCTGTTCGAGACCAACTTTGGTGCGGACGGCTATAGCCGTGCCAAGCGCGTGAAAACCATCGATATAAAATCGCAGGACCCGCGCGCGTTCACGCCGTTTCTGAAGACGTCGCCTGACGGACGAGAGGTTTGGCTCTCGCACAAGATTGCCGACGCGGTTTCCGCTTGGTCGGTAGACCGGGACGCAAAGGCGCTGGATACGGTTGCGCTCGGCGAGAACGCACGGCCAAACCATGTCGAGTTCGTAGAAAACAACCGTGGCAAGGCGGTTTACGTCAGCTTCGCCCGGGTTGACGACGGCGGACCGGAGAACACGGCTTCGAGCCGGATCGCCATCATCGATCGCTCGGCTCCGGCAGGCAGTCGCAAAGTGATTGGTCACGTTTTCAGCCATGGTCGAGAGGCGCACGGACTTTGGACCAACCCGGAAGGTACCCGCCTGTACGTGGCGCACGAACAGGATGAATTGCCGAATACGCCCAATGCCGGGCAGACGGTTTGCAGTGTCTTCGACGTCGCGGATCCGCTGGCGCCCAAGCACGTGACACAAATCCCGCTCGGCGAGCTTGCGCTGCCCTCCGGGAAACTCCGCAACAAGAAGAGCATCAACCTGGTCTACGTGCGGCCCGGGGCGACCGGACAAGCCGGCTAGAACGCAGGAGCCATCCATGCGACCAACGATGTCGATGCTTGCGGCTGCTGCCGCAGCGTTGTGGCTGTTGGGTCAAAGCTTGGACCCCGCCGCTCGCAGCGAGACGCATGCTCATCCGCAGCGTCATCCGGCGGAACAATGGTCATCGGCTATGGGCTTTCCGCGTTCGCTCTATGAAGCGGCGATGCGTATGCACGAAGACATGCTTCGCTCGCCCCCAACCGGCAACGCCGATGTGGATTTTCTCGTACAGATGATCCCGCATCACGAAGGCGCCGTAGAGATGGCCCGGCTTTATCTCGGCGCCGGCAACGATCCGCTCGTGCGCCGCCTGGCCGAAGAAATTATCGCCGGCCAGCAGGCCGAGATTACCGCCATGAAGGCGAGGCTCGAGATTCTCAGGAAGGGCGCCGATCCGAACCCAGGCGGCTTTCCGTCGTTAGGGAGTAGCCGTGGACAATAGATCGCGCAATTCATGCCGCCCGGTCCATCAGGACCCAACGGCGGCCGCTACTTCGCCGCCGCCGGCTTGATGTTGAGCGCCTTCCTGACCAGCTCGACCACCGGCTTCGGAGTGTCCAGGATTTCCGTCACGGTCTTCTGCATCGCCTCGCCCGGTATCGGATCGAGATCGAGCTTCCATTTCTTGGCCTGTGCGAGGATCTCCGGGTCTTTCATGCCCTTCTCGAAGGCGGCGCGGAGCGCGTCGGCGCGCTCTTTCGGAATGCCGGGCGTGCCGACCAGCGAGCGGCCGAGCTGCGACGAGGCGCCGACCAGCATGAACGCCTTCTTGTGATCGGGATTGGCGGTCAGGTCCTGCACCAGCGGCACGCTCTCGAAGCCCTTCGCCGGCTTGTCTCCGATCTGCACCAGGTGAGCGATCTTGTTCTCCTTCACCCAATGCGGCTCGGTGATCGCCCAGCTGATGAGCGTGCCGCCGCGGCCGTGAATCTCGCCGCGCTCCATCGCCACGTTCTCCTCGCTCACGCTCTTGAAGCCGAGGATGACCTTGAACCTGGTGCCGAGCAGCACGTTCATCAGCGCCGGCAGCTGATACTGGTAGGAGCCGGCGCCGGTGGAGCCGAGCACCACCTCCTTCTGCATCGCATCCTGGATGGTCAGTGCCGGCGAGGTCTCGCGCCACACTGTGAGCGAGGAATTGAGCGGCACGAACTGGCCGACCATCAGGAACCTGCGCAGGTCGTATTGGTCGCCGGTCACGCCGAGCACCTGGTTCTGCGGCGAGCTGGCGTGCATGGACAGCAACGCCGTTCCGTCCTTGGCCGCGACCTTGTCGAGATAGGCCGCCGCCAGCGCGCCGCCCGCGCCGGTCATCAACTGAACGATGACGTTCGGATTGCCCGGAAGGTGCTTCTCCATGATCCGGGCGCCGAGCCGTCCGTAGAAATCATAGGTGCCGCCGGGCCCGATCGGCACGACGACGGTGACGGTCTTGCCCTTGTAGAACGCGGCCACGGGGTCGGCCCGCGCGACGTCCAGCCAGGCCGCAAGTGCCAGTCCCGCGGCGAGCCATGCCGATGGTCGCATCATTGTTGCCTCCATTGTCAGCGGGGTCGCCGGCGCCAAGTGTCGTGGCCCGTCAGGGTCGAGGCAATGAGACGAATGCGCTCACCGCCGGCCGATCAACGCGCGACCACGGGAAAGGTGACGCCAAGCGCCCAGGCAAGCAGCAGGCCAAGCGCAATTCCGACGGCACACGGCGAGCCGCTCCGGCAGCCCACGAAGCCGCCCATCAGGCCGGAGATCGTAAAGAACAAGACGATCACGGGAAGGATGATCAGCAGAAAAAACGGCCGCTTGAAGTCGAGCGCCGCGGCCGCACCCAGGGACGCGATGAATGCGCCGCGCGCGGCGAGGACGCGCCACAGCGCGGCGCGCCCTCCCTCCGTGACTAGGCTGTCGGCGAGCATGTACGGCAGCGCGCCCACGGCGATCGCGGCGATGATCGGCAGCCTGGATGGAATCGGCCCGAACGACGCACGTAGCGGTCGAGCGCGCCGCCGAAAACGAAGATCCCGTACCCCGCGAGCGTGAGAGCCGCAATCCAGGCGACATCGCCGATCCTGATGCGGCACCAGATCAGCAAGCGCAGCGCCATGAGGCCATAGACGAACAAATGCGCCGCGAGATAGTCGGCCACCAGCACGGGCAGAAAGCGCGTCTCGACGAAGCTCAGCAGGACGGGCGTCGACACCGCCCGGATGAGAACCGCCATCAGGAAGGTGCGGAGCGACAGGGTGGACGGCGCGGTCTTGCCTTCGGGCAAGAGGCGCGAGAGCGGCCATGCCAGAATCACAATGCCCACAAGCAGCAGGACGATCGGGCCGCCCGTCGCCGAGACGGGACCGCCGCTGGTGAGGGCGAACACGGCGTCGAGCCAGGCGCGCGCCTCCCGCAGCGCCGTCGGCGAATAGAGCACCCCGACGTGTTCGACGTTGCGACCGACGATGGCCCGCCGGCCCGTGCCCCCGGCGGGATCGCCGACCGTCGTCCCTTCGGTCGCGGCAGGCTCCGCGAGGCGCAGGTTGCTGGGGCGCGAGCCGCGTTTCAGGCGCGTCCCCGTGCGCCTGCTCGACACCATCATCGGGGGGTTGGATGCACTCGGCCGTGTCTTTCCGCCGTTGGCTGCGAAGGCCGAGCTGGCCCGCATCGGGCGCTACTATGCAACGGAGTCGATGCTCGTTCTCGATCCGGCGACCGGGCGCTACGGCGCATCGGCCACACCCTCGACCGGAACCGAGACCCTGTTCGATTATTATGTGCGCCTGATTGCAGGCGAGGTCTCGCTCGAACGGGGGGACCCCGCCGTGTTTTCAGGCAGGCTCGCCTGCGCGTGTCGCGGGCGGATGTGTGACGATGCCCGGGAGGAGCCAGCTACGAGAAAATGCCGGGCCCGGGCGTCAGCGCGCTATTCGGATCGAACTTCTTTTTGGCTGCGGCGAACCTTTGCAGAAGTTCTGGCCCGTAATGGTCCCGCCATTGTTGCTTGGACAGGATCGGACAGTACGGCGGGGAGATCTTGCCACCGGCTGCGAGTACACGCGGCAACAAGGCGTTGGTGGCCGCCAGCAAGGTCTCCGGATCAGGCGAGCCGGTGCCGCTGGACCGCCGCTGAACCCGAAGCTCGCAAGCTATATCGGCGTCGGGCATTCTCAACAGTGGGCGGGTGTAGCGCGCAGGCACCTTGGCGGAAACCTCCACGGTCCAGATACCGACATAGGTCTCGGGCGTCGAGAGGATATGAGCAAGAATCTCCTTGGCTGAATTGTGCGGCAGGGTGGCGACGAGCGCGGCATTGCGCACCCCGCGCTTCACGGCTGCGAGGCTTGCCGTTACGCTGGCCCGGCGGCGGTCGAGATAATTCCAATAAGGCATCGGAGCCGCCGCCCGCTCGGAAGCGAACCGCAATCCGTTGAGCCAGACGGGAGGATGATCGGCATCTGCGGCGGAGTCGACGAGGCTTGCGGCGTAAATCTCGAAGCGCGATCGGCCATCGGCGGTCCTGATGGCCGCGCCATTGAGAAGGCCCAGCTTTTCCGCTTGGGTGAGCCGGGCCTGGTCAGAGATGAAATCGTCGACATTGTCGTACGTCAGAGTGCGCGGCACGACGAAACCACCAGCCGGAACCAGTCGCAGCCGCGCACGCACGATGATCCCGCACTGACCGAGGCCCGCAAGCGTCATCTCAAAGAGCTCGCGATTGCGTTCCAGCGAGCAGGTCAATAGTTCACCCGCACCGGTCACCACATCGAGCTCGACCACGTTGTCCACTTGGGCACCGTGGCGATAGCCGGTCTCGCCGGTGCCTCCGACGCTGAGAGTGCCACCGACGGTCAGCACCATCGCATCCACCATCACCGGCGGAATGAGGCCGCGGGAGAGCGCCGCCTTGGCGACATCGCCCCACTGTGCACCCGGCTGCGCGTCGATCGTGTCGCCATGCCAACTGATGCTGTTGAGGGTACTCGAATCAACGACGATTCCGTCCGCGACCTGTGACTGGCCGTACTGGCTGTGGCCGCCACCGCGCATCGCGATGCGCAGGCCGTGCTTGTTGGCGTAGTCGACCATCCGAACCACGTCGCGCGCCGAGCCTGGCCGCAGCACCGCGATTGGCAAGCGACTGACGTGCCCACCATAGTCGGCGGCGACAAGCCGCCGGTCCGCTTCGTCCATGAGAACATGACCGTCGAGACCAGGTAGATCGCCGAGTGCTTTTCTTGTCGATTTTTCCGCCCGAGCGGCGCGAATCGACAGCGCGCCGGGCAGCAGACTCGCCGCCGCAGCGCGGCGCAGGAATGACCGCCGCGTCAATGATTGGGATACGGACTTAGGGCTGCGGAATTTGCGCGCTATCGGACTGCGCATGGCGGTTCTCCTGGACATGGATCGCGTGGACCACTCCGGGCTGATGAACGCAGCTTCTCGCGACAGATCGGCAATTCTGGAAGGAGAACTTGACGATCTTATGGACAAGCGGCGCCCGCCATCCTCTTGCGCCACTGGCTTTTGCCGGATGTTTGCGCAGTACTCGCGCGATCAGCCCAAAGATCGCACGACATGTTCCTTGAATCGTTGCGCAGGAACGGACAACCGCTCCTTCTGCAACAGCGCGATCTCGGTGTCCTTCAGGTCCGGCAGCGGCTTGCCGTCGATGATGTGCAAATCCGGCGGCACCATATCCTTGGGCAACACGGTCATCCCCAGGCCGGCCGTCACGGCGGCCAGCGATCCGGCGAGCGAACCGCACGTATAGGCGATGCGCCAGGGGCGTCGTGCCCGGTCGAGCGCCTCGGTTGCCCGCTTTCGATAGACGCAAGGCGCCGGCGACACCACCAGCGGCAGCCGGCCTTCGGCCGCCCAAAAGTCGCGATCGGCCCGCACCCAAACCAGCGGCTCGCGCCAGACTCGTATGCCGCCGGTATCCGACAATCGCTCGCGCTTGATGAGCGCAAGATCGAAGGCGCCTTTGCGGAAGCGTTCCAGAAGATTGAGGGTCAGGTCGCAGGTGACCTCCAGCGCGACCGCCGGATAAGCCTGGGCGAACCGCGCCAGGACACCGGGCAAATGCCGCGTCGCGAAATCTTCCGGCGTGCCGAGCCGCACGACGCCGTGCATACGCGGCTCGTTGACGCGCGCGACGACCTCGTCATTCAGATCGAGCAAGCGCCGCGCATAGGCCAGAAACGTGTCTCCCTCGGACGTGAGCCGCACCAGACGCGGATTTCTGTCGATCAGCTTCTGGCCGAGCGCGTCCTCCAGCCGCTGAACCTGCAGCGATATCGTCGACTGCTGCCGCCTCAACGTCTCTGCTGCTCGCGTGAAATTTCCGACACCGGCGATGGTCACGAACGTCCGCACGAGATCGAGATCGAGATTGGTGGGAGGGCGCGGCATGAACGGCTCTATGATCAATAATATCAATCACAATACTTTCGATTATCAATTTATGCAATCTCGAAACTTTCCTTAGAAGGCTCGGCGCCGGCCTTACCGCACTTCCGATCTTGAGCCGGATGGGTTGTCGCGCCTCATCGATCAGCGGGTGAGAGGACCAGAGGGACGATGCTCGATCTTGCCTTCCAGAACCTTCTGTCCCCCATGGTCTTGTTCTTTGTCCTCGGACTTCTGGCGGCATTCGGCCGCTCGGACCTGTCCATTCCGGAGGCCATTGCCAAGCTTCTGATTCTGTACCTGCTCTTGTCGATCGGCTTCCGCGGCGGCGCCGAGGTCGCCCATCACGGGCTCACCGGTCAATTGGTCACGACCATCGCCGCCGGCATCCTGCTGTCGTTCGCCATCCCGTTCATCGCTTATGCGCTGCTGCGGGCAACGACCGGGTTGAACGCCACCGATGCCGCATCCGTCGCCGGGCACTATGGCTCGATCTCGGCAGTCACGTTCGTCGCGGTCACCGGGGTCCTGGCTCATCTGTCCATTCCCTACGACGGCTATCTTGTCGCCGTCGCCGCCGCCATGGAAACACCCGCCATCCTGGCCGCGCTCCTGATTGCGCGGCGCATGACGGCATCGGGCGATCGGATCGCCAACGGCGACTTCCTTCGCGAAGTCGCATTCAACGGCTCGATCGTCCTCCTGATCGGCGCCTTTGCGATCGGCGCGATCACCGGCGAGCGCGGGATGGCGATGTTGAAGCCGTTCATTGTCGACGCTTTCCCGGGATTCCTGTGCCTCTTCCTGCTCGACATGGGGCTGGTCGCCGGGCGCGGCCTGAAACAGGGCTGGCGCTATCTTTCGATCGCGGTTGCCGGTTTCGCCGTCGTGATGCCGCTGATTGCAGCGGCATCGGCGGCCGCGACGGCGACCTTGATCGGACTTTCCGTCGGCAGCACGGCCGTGCTGATGACGCTGGCGGCCTCGGCATCTTATATCGTGGTGCCGGCAGCCATGCGCCTGGCACTGCCCGCGGCCAATCCGGCCATTGCGCTGACGCTGTCGCTTGGAATCACATTTCCGTTCAACCTGCTGGTCGGGATTCCGCTATACATCGCCTTGGCAACGCGCATTGCGCAATGAACCGGCGCGATACAGGACAGGCCATGCAAACCCATCCCAAGAAACGTATCGACGTCATCGTCGAGGCTCCGCTGATGCGGCGGATCATCGACCGACTCGACCAAGCCGACGTCTCTGGATATTCAGTCATGCCGATCGTGGCCGGGCGCGGCCATGATGGCTTATGGACGGCCGACGGCCAGATCAGCAATGCCACGCAAATGGTGGCAGTCGTGTGCATTACCGATGCGTCAAGAGTCGACGATATCCTGAATTCGATCTTTGGGGTGATTTCCAACCAGATCGGCTTCGTTACGATTTCGGATGTGGCAGTCGTTCGTCCGGAACGATTCTGACGTGGCTATGCGCAGCGCCCGCGACGGCCCGTACGAATCATGAACATCACGCGCCGCCCCCAACACCGGAAGCTGCGAACATTTGCAATCCCTGGACCCCGCTATCGCCGACAGCTATTCACACTGGATGCAAGGATGTGAGCATGGCCAGACCCGTTGCGAACAAGCCCATCGCGATCATCATGGGAAGCCAGTCGGATTGGGAAACGATGAAGAATGCCGCCGAGACGCTCGATGCGCTTCGGGTCGGCTATGAAGCGATGATCGTTTCCGCCCATCGCACGCCCGAGCGGCTGTACAAATTCGCCAAGGGCGCCAAGAAAGACGGTTTCAAGGTGATCATTGCCGGTGCCGGGGGCGCGGCCCACCTGCCCGGCATGACCGCGGCGCTCACGCCGCTGCCTGTGTTCGGCGTTCCGATGAAATCGCACGCGCTGGAGGGCAAGGACTCGCTGCTCTCCATCATGCAGATGCCGGCCGGCATCCCGGTCGGAACGCTGGCGATCGGCAAGCCCGGCGCCGTGAACGCCGCGCTGCTGGCTGCCGCCGTCCTTGCCCTGTCGGACCCTGCGATTGCCAAGCGCCTCGACGATTGGCGCGCGCGACAGACCAAATCGGTTGGCAGCCGGCCAAAATAGTCTTGATGTGGCGCAGATGCTCAAGCCTGGATCAACGATTGGAATTCTTGGCGGCGGCCAGCTCGGTCGCATGCTTGCACAGGCCGCGGCGAAGCTCGGTCTGCAGTGTCACGTCTTTTCGTCCGAGGCCGACGCATGCTCGTTCCAGGTCGTGCAGCGCACCACCTTGGCGGACTTTTCCGATCAGGCCGCGCTGGAGCAGTTCGCGCGCGATTGCGACGTCATCACCTACGAGTTCGAGAACGTTCCCGCAGCTGCTGCCGCCTTCCTGGCAAAGCGCAAGGCGGTGCTGCCCGATCCGGGGGTGCTGGCGACGACGCAGGACCGGTTGATCGAAAAGAACTTCGTCAGGAATCTCAAGATCGCAACGGCGCCTTACGCCCCGGTCGACGATCTCGCGCAACTCGTCGCCGCGCTCGCGAAGATCGGCACACCGGCCGTCCTCAAGACCCGGCGGTTCGGCTATGACGGCAAGGGTCAGGTCAAGATCCGCAAGCCTTCCGAGGCCGCCGCCGCCTGGCAAGCCGTCGGCGAGGCCCCGTCCATCCTCGAGGGATTCGTGGACTTCGAATGCGAGGTTTCAGTCATCGCGGCGCGGACCGGCGATGGCCAGGTCGCGTGTTTCGATGTGACGGAGAATGAGCATCGCAACCACATCCTCAAAATCTCCCGCGCCCCGGCGCGGATTCCCGCGGCGCTTCTGGCCGAAGCCCCCAGAATTGCAAAGCGAATTGCCAAGGCCTTCGATTATGTCGGCGTCCTGGGGATCGAAATGTTCGTGGTCCGTCGCAACAGGACCCCTGTGTTGATGGTGAATGAGATCGCGCCGCGGGTTCACAACTCGGGGCATTGGACTCTCGATGGCGCGACCGTCTCGCAGTTCGAGCAGCACATCAGGGCGATCGCCGGCTGGCCGCTGGCGAAACCGGTGCGCATCGGCCGTGCAACAATGGTCAACCTGATCGGCGCCGAAGTCGACGACTATGCCAGGTCGCTGAAAGTGCCCGGGGCGTCAGTGCATCTTTACGGCAAAGGCGAAGGCCGGCCGGGGCGCAAGATGGGCCATGTGACGACGATCGTCGTGAAGTGAACCGCGGCAGAAGCCGTCGGATCAAGACTGCTCATACCAACATTTGAAAGGTTCGACCTTTCCCCGCGTCATGGCCGGGCATAGCCCGTCAAAGACGGGCGTGAACGCCCTTATGTCCCGGCCATCCACGTCTTCGATTCGAATCGCGATTCAAGACGTGGATGCCCGCGACAAGCGCGGGCATGACGAGTCAAACATTACGCGCTTCGGTATCACATCTTGCCGTGCCCGCGCTTCATGGTCTGGCGCATGATCGGTGCCGTGACCTGATCGGTGATCTGGATGTTCCAGATTTCGCTTTCGCCCTGCGCCGCGAAGTCGGCGAACAGCTTCGGGATGACCGACACGTCGCGGATCTCGTGGCCGCGCAGGCCAAAGCCGCGGGCGATGTTCTCGAAGGCGGGCCGGCCGAACACGGCAAGGCTGTCGTCGAGGCCGTCGGCGCGCAGCTTGTGGAACTCCGAGCCGTAGCCGCCGTCGTTCATCAGGCACATCAGGATGCGGAATCCCTGGCGCTTGAGCGTCTCGAGCTCCTGGACGTGGAACAGGAACCCGCCGTCGCCTTCGAACAGCACGATCTTGCCGTCGCGGCCCTGCCGGCGCGCCGCCGCAACGCCCAGCGCATAGCAAAGGCCGTTGCCGACCGCGCCGAATTCACGGACCGTGGTGTAGCGCTCCGCCGGCCGGCCGCGCATCTGGGTGTTGAAATAGGCCTGGTGGCCGCCGCCGACGACAATGTCCCAGTCCTTGGGCACGACCGCGTCGATGGCCTCGATCACCTTGCGCGGATCGAGCACCCCGGGCGCGATGTCGAACGGCTCCGCGTCCGCCGGCTCGGTCGCGATGCGATGCGCCAGCTCTTTGGTGCGGATGGCCGCCGCGGTCGGCTTGCCGGCGCCCAGCGTCCTGTCGAGCCCGGCGAGGATCGCCTCGACGCCGACGCGCGCATCCGATCGCACGTACAGGTCGGCGGCCTTCTGCCCGTCGCGCAAGCCGCGCGGGGCATCGTCCACCTGGATCTTGTAGGCCTTGGCGAAGTCGTGCCCGCCACCGACGTAGTAGGACAGGCTCGCGCCGACCGCGAGCACGAGGTCTGCGGAGTGGTACATCTCCCGGCCCACCGACGAGAAATAGCTGCCGGTGACGCCGAGCCCGAACGGCTGGTCGTGGAACAGGCCGCGCGCGGGCAGCGTGTTGGAGAGCAAGGCGCCGCAGCGATCGGCGAGCCTGATCACCGCATCGCGGGCGCCGGACCACAAGACGCCGCGGCCGCCGAGGATGATCGGCCGCTTGGCCGCGGCCAGCCGCTCCACCGCCTCGGCCACGACCTCGGGGTCGGGATGCATGCGCCCGACCTTGGGCCGATACATCGCCGAGGTCGCGTAGGGCTCGTTGGCCATGTATTCGACCTTCTGCAGGTCGTAGGGGATGCCCAGCACCACTGGGCGCCGCTCGTATTTGGCGATGTGGAACGCCTCGCGCACGTAGTCCATCATGCGCGGCACGCTGTGCGCGGCGATGTAGTGCGCGCCGGTCGCCGTCACCAGCGGCGCCTGGTCGATCGCCTGGTTGTAGAACTTGGCGTTGATCGGCGCCTCGCCGGCGAACACCACCATCGGCAGGCGGGCGCGCGCCGCGGCCGGCAGCGCCGTCATCAGCTGGGTCACGCCGGGGCCGCAGGTGACGGAAGCGACCGCGAGCTTGTTGGTCGCGACGTTGTAGGCCGTCGCCGCCGCGACGGTGGCGTGCTCGTGCCGGACGTGAACGGTCTGCACGCCCGGCAGTGCGGCAAAGGCGGTGGACCAGTGCATGTTGCCGTCGCCCATCAGGACGAACTGCGTATCGACGCCTTCCGCATGGAACGCGTCGGCGAGGGCTTCATACATTTTGGGCATGGGCGCGGTCTTACCTGGATTGCGAGGGGGTGGTACGCAACAGTATGCCCGGCGACGCCCGATGAATTCAATCGCAGCGGCCACACAAAAATCAGCCTCCGAACAACCTGCTGAGAATCCCGCCGCCGTTGGCCCACAGCACCAGCAGCACGCCCATCAGCGAGCCGCCGGCCACCACGCCCGACGCCACCGGCAGGGTGAACTCCTGTGCGAGTTTCGGTCTCCGCCGCTCAAAGAGCAGCGCGGCGAGCGCGCCCAGGAAAAACAGGAGCCCGTAGTACCAGTGAAACACCCAGGCGAGGCCGAACGCGACCGCTGACGGAAGATAGGCCTGGTATTTCGGCAGCACGACCGGCGCGAGCGTGAGCACCACGCCGGCGACGGCGCCGGCCACGATCAGCCACAGCTTGACGGGCTCGAGCGAGGCGAGACCCTTGCCGAGCGCGATGGCGACGGCGGACCAGGTCTGCGCGGCCGGCGCCGGGAACTGGTCGGTGCCGAGCACCGCCGCGTTCGGCACCAGCGCCGCGAACACCAGAACGCTGACGACGGTGCCGGCGAAGATGCCGGAGAACTGCGCCAGGAACTGCTGGCGCGGGTTGGCGCCCAGCAAATAGCCGCTCTTCAGGTCGGTGAGCAGGTCGGCGGACGAGGTCGCTGCGCCGGCGGTGATGTTGGCGCTCATCAAATTGACATTGACGTTGCCGGGGCTGAGCGCGCCGAAGGTGAGCTGCGTGACCTTGCCCATGGCGCCGACCGGCGTGGTGTCGGTCTCACCGGTCACGCGGCAGGCGACGAGCGCGAGCAGGAACGACAGCAGCACCGCGACCACGCTTTCCCAGACCGCGATGCCGAAGCTCGCATGGCCGAGCCAGGCCAGCGCGACAAGCGAGACGATCTGGCCGGTGGCGAACCAGCTCATCGGCGCCTCGATGCGGCCGGCTTCGCTCACGGGTGCTGCGCGGAAGGAGAACATTTGGCCGAGGTCGTGGAACGCGCTCACCGCCGTGCGCCAGCTCAGCGCAAAGCTCAGCAGTCCTGCCGCCACCATGCAGGACGCACCGAACCAGAGCGTCCACTGCACGATGTTGGCGAAGCCCGCACCGTCGATGACCCCGTTCGCCTGGAGGATCGGCACGACAACGGCCCAGCATAGCGTGCCCGAGACGAGCATGGTCGCGCACACGCGCATGCCGGTGATGGCGCCGGCGGCGAGAAAGATGAAATCCCACGAAAAGTGCACGGTGCGGCCCGCCCAGGCGTCGTAATGGCTGCCGACGAGCCACTTCTGGAGGCCCGTCAGCAGCGCCCCGCTCGAATAGCGCTCGAGGCTCGCGCCGATCGTCGACAGCCCCTCCGCCCAGAACTTGTCGATCGCGGCAACGAGCCCGGCGAGACCGAGCGCCTTGGCAGCGCGTAGCCCTTGCGAGCTCTTGGCATGCAGCGCGCGCAAGGTTTCGGCCGCCGCGATGCCGGACGGGAAGCGCAGCTGCTCGATATTGATCATCTGCCGCTTCATCGGGATCGCCATGGTGACGCCGAGCACGGCGATGAAGAACACCCAGGCCAGCATCAGCGGCACCGACATCGGCTGCTGGTTGATGATGATGTAGGCCGCGAAGGCCGAAACCAGCGTGCCGCCGGTGGAGTAGCCGGCGGAGCTCGCCGTCGACTGCATGCAGTTGTTCTCGAGGATGGTCATCGGCGTGCGCGCGATGCCGATCTTCAGCAGGCTCGTCCAGATCGCATACGACAAGATGCACGCGGTGATCGCGACGCCGAAACCCCAGCCGGCCTTGAGGCCGATGTAGAGGTTGGTCAGCGACAGCACGGCTCCCAGGCACGACCCGACCAGCACCGCGCGCCAGGTGAGCTGGGCCATGCTGTCGCCCTGGCCGCGATAGACCTGCTCGTACCACTGCCGCTCGATCTCTTCGGCCGTGCCCTTGAAGCCGGCGACCAGCAGCGGCCGCTCTCCGTCGTGCGCAGCTGCAACGGATGGGTCCATCGCTGGCGTCAATCGTTCTGAGGGGTCTGTGGAATGGACGGCAATCTTCGATGGGCAAGAGCACATCAACTCAAGAGCTGATTGCGGCCTTGCGGCTCACACTCCGTCTTATATTGGGACTTGATGGCCAGCCACCCTTTCTCAAGTTAGGTGCGCTGTAATGGACAGCGCCCGCGGGATTTGCTGCGCGCCCGGCGACACGACCCGCGACTACGCATTCCATGCGCTGGCGGAATTCCGCTCGATCCGTGGAAGTCTTCCTGTGGCAAATGCGCAACTATAGATTTTAAACGTATAACGTGAATATCGGGGATAGTTCTCGTTTCAGTTTTGACTGCCTTGGGTTGAACAGAAACGCTGATGCAGCTTGGCGAAGTTCTGAAAGCGACCTGAACCCAGGGCGCACTTCTGCTGGGCGTATCAAGCATCCCGACAAAGGGGGGTGTGGGGGGGGTTCAATGTCTACAATCTCAAAATGTTTGCACGTCCTTGGCGTCACACTCGTCATGGGTGCTGCCTTCGCGCCGCGCGGTACTGTTGCAGCAGATCAGCCAACTGCCGGTGCAGGTCCGGGCCGAACGCCAGCAAATCTTGCGGGCCTACCTAAGCAACTCGAAGGCGTCGGCTTCGGTGTAGGTATCGGAATTACGTTCGACCTGCACCGCGGCACAAACCGTTTAGGAGAGGCGGAGTTAGTGACGCCCGGCAACATTGTACGACTAAAGGAGTCACATGATGTGATCGCCGGCTTCGTTTTCGAGACGCACTATTTCTTCCCATTTGCTTTCGACCATCCGGGTATAATGCCGAGACGAGCGCCCGCCATGGGCCACGGACCTTTTGCCGCCATTGAAGTCGGATCAACAGCTGGCGGCGGCAGTGGTGTCATAACGGCCTATGCGCTTGGCTGGATGGTGGGACTTCGCAACTGGGAGCTTCTAGAAAAACCCGACGGTAGCTACTTCGGCCGCCTGGCCCCAGGAAGCTGGAATTTTGGTATCGGCTTGCGCGTTGACCCCAAGGCTAAGGCCCTCGGAGACGGTATTGTCGCCAATCAACCCCTGCCTCCTGGCGAAACTGCAATCCGCACGAAGACGGCGCCTCGATACGGACTCATGCTTGTGACGTCGTTTGGCTTTTAGCTCTTGACGTCTCCAATGGGGGCGGAAGTTCTTTCCGCCCCCACGAGCGCACATCACTATGTGAGGTCCTTCGCCGGTGCAGTTCGCAAGCCTTCCTCAATCTGGGCTCCTCACTCCGGCTTGATATTCGCCGCCTTGATGGTCGGCCACCATTTCTCGATCTCGGCGCGCTGGAACTCGCCGAGCGCCTGCGGCGTCTGTTGTTCGCGCGGCGGAATGACCGACGACTGCGCCGCCATGCGCTTGCGGAAGTCAGGCTCGGCGAGCGTCTCGACGACCACGGCGTTGAGCTTGGCGACGACGTCCTTTGGCGTGCCCTTCGGCGCCCACAGGCCGTACCAGGTCGACACGTAAAGTCCCGGGATGCCGGCTTCGTCGATGGTGGGAACGTCGGGCACCGACGCGAGCCGCGTCTTCGCCGTCACCGCGTAGGGCCGCACCTGGCCGCTGCGGTACATCTCGGCCGAGCCGCCGCTGAACTGATCGAAGATCAGCGTGACATGCCCGGCGAGCACGTCGCTGAACGCGGCGGCGCCGCTGCGATACGGCACGATCTGGAGCGCGACGCCGGTCTTGTCGCCGAAATAGAGGCTGGCGATATGCGCGATCGAGCCGATGCCCGCGGTCGCGGCCGACGCCTGCTTCGGATTGGCCTTGAGTCACGCGACCAGCTCGGCGAGGTTGTTCGCCGGCACGTCCCTCTTGGTCACGATCACGGAGGTGTTCGACGGCAGCAGCACGATCGGCTCGAGGTCCGTCGTGAGATCGTACTGAAGATTGTAGAGCGCGCCGTTGAACACATGCGTGCCGAGATGGCCGATGCCGATGGTGTGGCCGTCCGGCGCCGCGCGCACGACGCGCGCGACGCCGATCGACCCCGCCGCGCCGGCGACGTTCTCGACCAGGAAGGACTGGCCGAGCGACGCTTTCATGCGCTCGGCGAGCATCCGCGCCAGCGTGTCGGCGGGTCCGCCGGCGGCAAATGGAACGACGATGGTGACGGGCTTCGACGGGTAGGGCTGCGCCGCCGCCGGCGCGACACCCTGCAACACGGCCGCGCAGGCTGCGGCAACGACGAGCCTGAGCATGTGCAATGTCCCCTGCCCCGGCACGCCCCATCGCGCGCCTTCGCCTCTGTCGCGGACTTCAGTCTACGGCGCCCCGGCCGCGGCCGACAATGCGCGCAACGGCCGTCGTAGCCCACCGGCCGAAAACGGGCTACCGTTCTGCCGTCGGCGCGCGAAAGAATATCGAAGGTGCGTATATGGGCAACAGGCTCCTCCTCGTTGGCAGCGTCCCGCTTGAAACCGTCGAAGAGGTGATGCGCACCTTCGGCGGCACGCTCGGGCCGTATCTGCCCGCGATGCCGGACGGCGAGGTCGGCGAGCGGCGCTCGTGGGTCAACCGGCTGTCTTACCAGATCTTCAACGGCCACCAGGACCTGGAAACGCTCAAGCGGCCGAAGCCGGTCGACGGCGTCGAGCAGTTGCTGCCGCGCTCGCGCGACGACGCCTGGCAGTTCCGCGTCAGGCCCGGCGTCGAGCGGGTGCGGTTCGGCAATCCGGGCGTGCGGCTCGGCTACGCGCGCGACGCGGTCTCGTCCTACTTCGTGTTCCGCACCTTGCGCGAGAAAGGCATCCTGCCGGGGAAGATGCGCTTCCAGATTTCGATCCCGGCCTGCCACAGCGTGATCCGGCCGCTGTATTTCCCCGATCCCGCCGACCTGCCGCGCATCCGTCCGGGCTTCGAGGCCGCGCTGGCGGCGGAGGTCGAGGCGATCGCCGCGAAGATTCCGCACCAGGACCTCGCGATCCAGTGGGATTGCGCCTGGGAGCTACAAGCCGTGTGCGGCGCCGGCAAGAGCGTGCCGTCGGAGCTCGCGGTCGAGACCCACGTGCCGCAGATTGCGCGGCTCTCGAACGTTGTGCCCAAGGACGTCGCGCTCGGCTTCCACTTCTGCTTCGGCACCTTCGGCGGCTGGCCGGCGTTCGCGCCCGACGATCTCGCGCGCCCGGTCGAGCTCGTCAACGCCGTGCTCGCGAGCATCGACCGGCAGGTCGACTGGATCCATGTGCCGACGCTCGACCGCACCGACGACGCGTTCTACGCGCCGCTGATGCGGCTCGACGCCAGGGGCGCGCGCGTCTATCTCGGCGCGATCCACACCATGGCGACGCTCAAAGAGCGGCTCGACAGCGCGCGCAAATTCCTCCCCGACTTCGGGCTCGCCGCCTATTGCGGCTTTGGCCGCACGCCGGTGGAGAAAATCCCGGGCATTCTCCAGGACCATCTCGCCGCGCTGAAAGTCGCAGGGATGGCGTAGGCGGGATGGGTTGAGGTCGAAGCAGTCGCAGCAGCGACGGTGCGCTCCCTCCTTTTGAAAAGGCAGGAGGGCAATCGCATTTGGTCCTAACAGCGGTGCGCGGCGGTCATTATTGCGCCCTCTCCCCTTGCGGGAGAGGGCAGCCGCAGCGTTGCAACAACGGGGATCGGGTGAGGGGTATCGCTCCGCCGACGCATACCCCTCACCCATTCCGTTGCGCTGCCACACCTCGCCGCCCTCTCCCGCACTCGAAGTCGGATGTTTCCGACTTCGAGCGACCTTTATATGCCGAACTCGGGCAAGCCCGAGTTCGGTGGGAGAGGGCACAGCCATGCACGCCGCGCTCGCGGCCAAGTGCGATAGCACTACTTTGAAAAGGTGAAGTGACGGGCGGGATCAAATTGCGATCGTGATCCCCACCCGGCTATTGCGTGACGAGATTGGCGGCCTTGGTGACGGCCTCCCACTTGTCGATTTCGCCGTGCCAGAACTTCGCCGCGTCGGCCGGACCGTGGTAGATCGCGTCCATGCCCTGCTGCTCGATCAGCTTGCGCACCTCCGGCTGGTCGGTGATCGTCTTCAATGTGGCGCTCAGCGTGTCGATGACCGCCTGCGGCGTGCCCGCCGGCACCATGATCCCGAACCACGACAGCACCTCGGCATCCTTGACGCCGACCTCGGCCAGCGTCGGCGTGTCCGGCAGCGAGCGATGCCGCGCCGGTGCGGTCACGGCGAGCGGCCGGAACTTGTTGCTGGCGATGTTGGGGAGCGCGGTCGAGACGTTGTCGAACATGATGTCGATGTCGCCGCGCATCAGCGCCACCACGCAATCGCCCCAGCCCTTGAACGGAATATGCGTGAGCGACGTTCCCGTCCGAAGCTGGAACAGCTCGCCCGACAGGTGCAGCGTCGTTCCGACGCCGTTCGAGCCCATGTTGCGCTTGCCGGGGTTGGCCTTCACGTCGGCGACCAGCGCGGCGACGCTCGTGGCCTTGACGTGCGGCCCGACCACCAGGACGTTCGGCACGCTGGCGAAGATCGCGACCGGAACCAGATCCTTCCGCGGGTTGTAGGCCGGCTGCTTGCGCATCGACGCGGTGATGGCGGTGAACGCGCCGCCGACCAGCAGCGTGTAACCGTCCGCCGGCGATTTCGCGACATAGTCGGAGCCGATATAGCCGCCGGCGCCGCCGCGCGCCTCGACGATCACGGTCTGCTTGAGGAGCTCCTGCAATCCGGGCTGCACCAGCCGCCCGATGATGTCGGTCGAGCCGCCGGGCGGCGCCGGCGCGACGATCCGCACGATCCTGTTCGGGTATTGCGCGAGCGATGCCGTCGCGGACAGCGCCAGTGCCAGCGCGGCCAAGACGACGCGGGCCGTGACGGCGGGCATCGGCGTTTCTCCCTTTGCTCTCGAAGCGACTCCATGGCCGCCACGCGCATGGGAGTTTGACGGCAATCGACTGTTTTTCCAAGGCGGTGGAGATGCGGGGGTGGACGGCTTGCCCACCTTCTCCTCTTCCATCCGGAACACCGCAAGCTTGTTGTTGCCGCCGGGGGCCTTTCTTGGCGGTCGCACGGATGATCCCGTAGATCACACCCGGCTGCGAGAGGCCTCTTTCACAAAGAAGAAGATGAAGCCAAATAGCCATGGCGACTATCGCTTTCCTGCCCGAACGTCCAAGCCTTAGACAATTGATCCGATCCGGGACTACAGCATATCCTGATGTGCATTTGGTTCGATTCGTTGGGGCTTCGCTTTGGCCCGAGAAGCTGTGAACGACGATCCGTCGCTATTCCCTCCGCTGCGTCACAACCTATTTGCCGCTTTCGCTGGCGGTGGCGCAAAAGGTTTGGTGCATGTTGGCGCACTAAAGGCGCTTGAAAATCGCGGCTTTGATTTTCAAGGAGTTGCCGGCACTTCAGCCGGCGCAATCGTGGCCGCTCTAAAAGCCGCCGGGTACAAAGCCGATGAGATCATTAGTCCCGAATTAGGGACCACTGTTTTGGATACATACGCGCGTCTATCAGGGCGGCGCCTGCGGCCGATCGACCTTTTTGGTCCTGGCGGCTGGCGAAAGGTTCAACTGCTTAAGGCTTGCTGCGGCGAAGACGGTCGCGCCGTCGTACTCTTGATGGTATCATTAATTCTATGCATCAGCTTGGTGCTGCTCCTCAATCGAAACTTCACGGGTCTTCTCCTCACTTTGGGAACATTGTTCCTTTTTGGAATCATTGCTGGAGCCACGGTAGCATTCTTCTTCGAGAGGGGCGGACTAACAAGCCTTCGTGTTTTTCGCGACGCCATTAACAAACTAGTTGGCGCGAAACTGTTTGGCGAACAAAGTAACCGCGTTCCTCGGATGGGAGACTTCGGCATAGAAGGGCGACCATCTCTCAGAATTGTGGCCGCTGATATAACCACCCGTCAACTTCGACTTTTTTCAAGCGACGTTGACAGTGACAAAGACTTGGCGGTAGCGGATGTCGTTGCCGCGTCAGTTTGTATTCCATTGCTTTTTCGGCCTTGGGAAATTGCGGGCAGGCTTCACGTCGACGGCGGCATAGTATCCAACCTCCCAGCTTGGCCGTTTGACGAGGAGCGGGCGCTCGATGTTGATGCGGTTACGGTCGCGTTCGAAATCTTAGAGCGCGGTCCCCATGCTCGACCAAATTTGCGCCGATGGCTCATTGACGTTGCACTTACAGCAGCGTTCGGCTCAGATATCCTGAGCAAACGTGCAGTAGATCGCTTGACTGTCTTGCAACTTGAGACCGATCTTTCGACTCTGGACTTTAGCATTTCCAGAGCAGCCGTTTTGGAAACAGTTCGAGAAGCAACGCTAACGGCTGAAGCGTTGATATCAACGCATCTCGTTGACAGGCCGTCGATCTTCAAGGAAGGCTGCCGGCAGACTCGTGATCTAGTCTACAAAGCCTTAGGCGACATGCCCAATGCACTCGGCAAAGGCTCTGAAAGAGGCCGCGTTAGGGTGGCTTTGGCATTTCGAGAAGAAGGGTTTCTGAAATCTTTGCGGCTCAACTATTCAGCCGGGTTTGATCAAGATGCAGACGAAGGAATTATACTGCCCCGAGCAGGCTCCTTTATTGGAGAAGCCTGGAACAGCGGCGAAGCAATTCTTAACACCCGCCCGTTTCCCGTCCTTGCTCACCCAGGAGCGCGGCGGCTAAATAAACTATTCGCCAAGGATATTCAGTGGATACTGGCTGTTCCCATCTATGGAGGCACCGGCAACGACCTCGAACCACGGTTTGTGGTGGCTGTTGATGGGAGTGACGTGCTAAACGAAGATGATGTAGCCTTGCAGGAAACTGTCGACCTACTATCTTCTGTTGTTGAGGAGATATTTGTCCCGATTGCCAACGAACTCGCAAAATCGGAGGCTTCCGTCCCATGAAATCGATCAGACGAAGTGATAGCGGGAGATTTGGAGTCCAAGCGGAGCGTATCCGGCGTGAAAGCCAAGAGGTGGGTGTACGACTTAGTTTGAAATCGGAAGAGTTCACGAGAGGATTGCGCAAGCGCGTGGAAGCAATACAAGATAAGAAATTGAAGGCTTCCGCGAAGCGATAGTTATCCCTAGGACGCCCGAGTCAACGGCCTTTGCCTTACTCAAAGGTTCGGTAGTTGATTGATGCCAGGCGCGCGGTGACACCGCTCTACTTCTTCTCGCCCATCCGGAACACCGTCACCTTGTGGTTGCCGCCGGCGGCCTTCTCCTTGGCGGTGGCGCGGATGATCCCGTAGATCACGCCCGGTTGCGAGCGGTCCCAGGCGATGCCCTGGCCGCGGATGTTCATCGCGATGATGTCGACGAGCTCGAGCACCGAGCCGGCCTTCGGCAGCCGCATGCGGTAGAGCTCGGCCGGGTCGTGGCCGGTGAGATAGAGATAGCCGTCGGGCCCCCACGAGCCGCCGGAATTGCTCATGTCCGCGAAGCGGTCGAGGATCGCCTTCGGCAGCGTCCACGACGACACCGGCCGGAAGTCGCGCGTGAGCTTCACCATCAGCGTGTTGGCCTTGTGGCCGTACGGCGTCTTGTTGGGGCCGAGCAGGCGATCGTAGTTGGCGAACGTCATCCACCAGTGATTGTCGTGCCAGTCGGCCCAGGTGAGCGAGCCCCACTGGATGCCAAAGCTGTGGGTGCCGACGTGCTCCATGGTCTCGGCGTCGTAGATCTCGAGCGAGCTCGTCATCGGCCAGTCGGGGTAGTTCGAGTGCGCGGCGTAGATCTTGCCGTCCATCACCATGGCGCTGTCGAGGTGGGTGATCGGGCCCTTCTTCGGGCCCTGCCATTTCTTGACGAGCTTGCCGGTCACCTTGTCGTACTTGCCGATCGTCTCGTTATCGACGGGGTAGAAGTGCTTCGCATCCACGCCGATGCCCTGGTTCGCCTCGGGGATCGTAAACTCGCCGATCTGCACGAGCACGGATTGTGCGCCCGCCGGCCGGATGACGGCGGCAACAAGCAAGGCCAGCAGGACGATGGACGCGCGATGACGCATGGTTTTCCCCTTCCGATAAGCCGCGCTCGGACGCAGCATAGCCCAGCCGATCGAAGGGCAACACCGCGCAACTGGAGCAGGTTTCCGCTCGACACAAACCTCTCCGCCGCTCATTCCCGCGCAAGCGGAAATCCAGAATCTTCCGTTGTCGCCCGTGGGTCCCCGCCTTCCGCTTTCGCGCAGGGCGCTACGGCGGACCCGATCCCACCGCAGCTCCTTTGGCGCGGAGGCGGGTCGCGGGGACGAGCGGACTGAGGGAGCGCGATTCAAGTCGGCGGAACGGCTCTGCCCGATCTCACGGTGGGCATTACGTCCGATTGGTTTTGGACCTCGATTTCATCGCATAGACGACACCCAATGCCAGAGCACCCAACGTCACGACACTCGCCAGAGCGCCGTAACCATAGCCCTCCGCCACCAGCGAGAAAACGACCAGGCCGATTACGCCGAGAACTATGCCGACGACCTTCCGCGGGCTTGGTCGCCCCATGTACGACTGGTAGGCGCAGTAGGTTGCGAGCCCCAATATGGGAAATAAGAACACAAGATCGACGCGAATGTTGCAGTTCGGATCGCACAGGACGCCGGTCGAAGGCTCTGACTTTGCGCCGTTTTCGGGGAACAGCGGACATAGACCGATTTTCGGTACGCGAAGACGTGTAGCGAATGACCCGGAGCAGACATTCATACCCGCGAAATTGATCACCTTTGGCCCATATGGCGACCTTGCCGGCAAGGAAACTCCCCGAAGTTCGCCGGTTGCCCTGCCACCACTGTGCCGCATGGACTCGCAATTCGCATATTGACCTTTGGATCGGCCAAAGCAGCGTTGACTTCTTTGTTAAGCGTGTTGACGACTACGGCAGGCTTGCTCAGCTGACAACCCATGCCTTGATCGGTGACTACGTCTGCGGCGGCGAAGCGGCATGGGCGAACAGCGACTTGATTTTCTGGTGCAACGTCTCGGCGTTAAATGGCTTCACGATGTAGTTGTCAGCGCCAGCTTCCTTTGCGGCGACGACGTTGTCCTGCTTGGATTCGGCCGTGACCATGATGAAGCGAGTTGTGCTGATCTTTTTATCGGCACGGATTTCGCACAACAGGTCGTAGCCAGTCATCGGCTCCATATTCCAATCCGAGATCACGAGGTCGTAATGTTTTTTCCGCATCCTGGCGAGCGCGGAGGATGCCCCTGGGGCCTCATCGACGTTCTTGAACCCGAGCTGTTGCAGCAGGTTGCTGATGATGCGAGCCATCGTGCTGCTGTCATCGACAACGAGGATCGAAATCGGCGTATCAATCGCCACGATCTGCTCCGCTGATTTTTTTCTTAACTTCATACGCCGCGCGCAAGGTCTGAATCTGTCTTCGCACAAACTGAACGCCGATCCGCGTCTCCGAGCGCCACCTGATATGACACTCTCGTCTTACCTCGGATTTTCCGCCAATCATCAGCAAGATCTCGTCGGGCACACTTTGAGTGTGTTGCAACTGCAGTTGAGCGCCAGCTTCGGAAATATCGATAATGGACGCCGACCATTGCAGGTTATCAGGTCCGACCAGAATTGCTGAATAGTGGAAGTCCCGCCTCCCGCTTTTTCTGCGAGCACGTCCGGTGTCCTTGAATGGCTGCTCCGGCATCGAGCGCCCCCGGGGTGACTACTTCTTCGAGAATGTTCCGCTGATGGCTTCCATCCGGCGCACCGTTCCCTGCGGCGGCGCCACGTTAGGTGGGACGCTTGGCGCTTGCTTGGCAGTCTTTTCCTTTTCCGGTGCGGGTGCAAAACGAATAGTCTCGACTGGTCTGACGGCGCTGACCGTCAAACCGTCGGTATTTTTGCCTGATCCGACCGAGAGAAACCAAACAACGCCGCCAGCTCCTAGCAATAGAAATACGGCCACACCGCTCGCGATGACGAGCTTTCCCTTCCCGGACGCATGTTGCTTGGGCTGCTCCGACTTCGGGCGTGCAACCTGAGGCACCTTGCTCATTGCGATGCTCACCGACCGTCATTCTCCAAGCATACGATTGAGCGATGAACCATAAGTTAAGGGCGAAGTGACGCTCATTTGCGAGTTGGTTCATCGATCATTTTGGTGCGTCTCCTGCGCTTAACTTCCGCCTGGCGAGAATCGCACGCCTCATGGCCCCGTTGCGATCGACGTATCCAGTTTTTTTGCTTCGTAGGTGCGGGCGGCGAGGTAGCAAGGGCCGACATCAGACAATAGAAGCGATGTCTGCTCTTGGCCCTTCGCGACATTCGCGGCGTCGCAGCAATTCAGTCGCTTTCGGACCGACGCGGACATCAGCGAGCGGCTTGTAGCCCGGATTTATGAGTACGCGCCCTAGACAGCAAACCTATCCTATGTAGAATTTCTCCGTTTCCTCCAAGTGCTCACGAGAGCCCGTTGTGCACCAAGCCGGCGGGCTCTCTTCATTCCGCAACCTGATTTGATGGCGCCAACGTGCCGTCTTTATCAGGCTTGTTCAATCGGGTTTTCAATTCTTTGCCCATCTTGAAAAAGGGCACCTTCTTGTCGGGCACTGACACTTGCTGGCCGGTTCGTGGATTGCGGCCCAGACGGGCTGGTCGTTTTTTAGAACTGAATACTCCAAAGCCTCGAACCTCAACCCGTTCGTTTTCGGCGAGAGCCAGTGTGATCCTGTCGAAAAAGGCGTCGACGATTTTATTGACGACCTGCCGCGTCAAATGGCGGTTCTTGGCGTGGACTTGGTCAACCAGTTCAGACTTGATCATGGGCGCTCCTCATTGAGCCAACTCATTTCGAATTCGGGGCCAAGCGCCATAACTTGGGTTAAAGCCATTCACGCTCAGCGCCGCAATAGAAAAAGGCCCCGCTGGCGGGCGGGGCCAAGGTCCTTCCACGCAGAACCACCCGAAGGTGGTCTAGCAACAAGCCAACAGCACCATGGGTTTTATTGATTTGCAAGCCCGACAACCTATATCGGGCACAGACGATAATTCAGTAAGTGGCGCACCGTGAGTAAGAGTAAGCGTGAACAAACCTGGGCGATCTATCGCCTTGCGTCGAAAGCTATCTATCTCGGTCAAGTGACTGCGGCAGATGAAGACAAAGCAATCAAAGTTGCAATCAAACAATTGCCGGTGACTAACCCGCATCATCAGCAGGCGTTGGTGGCGAGGAAGGCGCAATGAGCAACCCTGTGCGAGTTCCAACAGGCCCGCTTGACCGCGAAGATTTTGTACATTTTATGCGGCGCGGCGGCACGATCGAAGACGCCGCTATGCTTCTTTGTCGGCAAGGGACGATCGACGAGGTTCGCCGCAAGGCTGAGGACCTTGGATTGATCTAGCTTCAAGCTCACCACTCATAAATCTTAGGGCGCGCGTGCAAATCGTGTTAGCCCCGCCTCGCCCATCTGTGCGACTTCGATGATTAACTTGGCGAGGTGCTCAGTCAGAGGATCGTCACGATCCTTCAAATCGAGTTGCACACGGGCAAGCTCATATGCCTCGGTCAAGACCTTGATGTCCACGGGATCGAAAGCCGACTTCTGCAACAAGCGATAGATCGCCATGACGCACTCCACTCTCAGCAGCGGAACCCGTCTCGCACCACCTTTTAATTTGTGACCCCAACTTACCTGGACCTGTCGGCAGACCGCGCGGCGCCTGCCTCGTCCTCTGGCAAGTTGAACTTTACTCTGATTGCTCGCTCGATGGTAGTCTCGCTGAGACCCATCTTGTGCATGAATTCACGCATCTCAGTGGCGTTGCGGACCTTATCCGCTATCCGCCGTTCTAATCCCCTCATGATGCGACCTCCGTTAACCAACGCGGCAACGCAATTTGGAACTCATAGTTCCTTATCACGTTAGCTTACGTCAATTAGGGTCAAAACTCATTAATTTTCCGAGCTGACAATACGATCCTGATTCGTTTTTGGAAGGGGATCG
>JAIESR010000133.1 GCA_019745775.1 Xanthobacteraceae bacterium
AACTCCAATCGAGGCGTTCTCTAAAGTGTTGCACTTCGACTGTGAATCCACCTTCCCCCTTGCGCGGGAATGAGCGGGGAAAGACCTAGGGTTAGTCCGAGACCAGCTCGACCTCGATCTTGGCCTCGCCCTTGTTCAGGCGCTCGGCCAGGGCGGCCGCGTCCTTGAGCGTCATGTCGCCGGAAATCTGCACGACACCGCCCTTGATCGGCTCCTGGATGATCGGCTCGGCGACGATCTGCCCGTCGATCCGGAGCACCAGCCGCCGGCCGATATTGTTTGCGGTCAATTCTCCGAACATCCGGCCCGCGCGCGGCGCCATGGTGATGACCACCACAGGCTCTTTCGTGCGCGTGTCGAGGGTGGCCTCGGCCTTCTCCACCTGAAGCCGGAGCGGCGGCATCAGGCTCTTGCGCGGCGGCGGGGTAGGCGTTTCGCCCTTCTCGAGCTGCTCCAGCAGTGACGGCTGCGCCAGAGGTGGAGACACGACGGAGGACATGCCGGCCACCGCCAGGCAAAGAAAAAGGCCGGGCATGCCGGCCTTTTTGCATATCCGCGGTATCGCGATCATCGCATTCGCATCACGAGGCGGCTTCGGCCTCGCCGCCGCCACTGTTGTCCTGGCGCTCGGTGATGCGGGCGCGCTTGCCGCGCAGGCCGCGCAGGTAATAGAGCTTGGCGCGGCGGACTTTGCCGCGGCGCACGACCTTGATCGAGTCGATCAGCGGCGAGTAGAGCGGGAACACGCGCTCGACGCCCTCGCCGTAGGAGATCTTGCGGACCGTGAAGTTCTCCTGGAGGCCCGCGCCGGCGCGGCCGATGCAGACGCCCTCGTAAGCCTGCACGCGCGACTTGTCGCCTTCGACGATCTTCACGTTGACGACCAGCGTGTCGCCCGGCTGGAAATCCGGGATTTGCTTGCCGGCCGAAAGCTTGGCCACCTGCTCTTTTTCGAGCTCTTGAATCAGGTTCATGGGAAGTCTCCGTGGGCAGCGCCACTGCAAGGGCGAGCGCGGTAAGGGGGCGCGCGGTCGTGCCGGTCTGTCTTGTTTCGGGCGGTCTTGGGTTCGGGCGAGCTTCTACGCTACCGGCGCGGCTTTGTCTATTTCCATGACCGCGGTCCGGAAAGCCCCAGAATCAGGGTTTCTTGCGCTCCTGGTAGGCCCGCCACAGGTCCGGGCGGCGCTCGCGGGTCAGCCGCTCCGCCTCGGCCCGCCGCCAGGCTGCGATCTTGGCGTGGTCGCCGGACGTCAGCACCTCGGGGATGCCGCGGCCCTCGAACAACTGCGGCCGCGTGTATTGCGGATACTCCAGGAGCCCTTGCGAGAAGCTCTCGTCGTCGGCCGAGGCGATCTGGCCCATGACGCCGGGAAGCAGCCGCACGCAGGCATCGATCAGGACGGTGGCGGCGACCTCGCCGCCGGAGAGAATGTAGTCGCCGATCGACACCTCGGAGAAGTTCCGCGCCTCGATGATGCGCTCGTCGACGCCCTCGAACCGCCCGCACAGGATCACCGCGCCGGGGCCGCGCGCGAGCGTCGCCACCCGTGCCTGGTTGAGCGGCATGCCGCGCGGCGACATGAGCAGGCGAGGGCGGGTGTCGTCCGGTGACGACGCGGCGTCGAGCGCGCGCGCCAGCACGTCGGCCTTCATCACCATGCCGGGGCCGCCGCCCGCCGGCGTGTCGTCGACGGTGCGGTGCTTGTCGGTCGCGTGCGCGCGGATGTCGACGACGTCGAGCGACCAGGCGGTGCCGGCGGCGAGCGCCTTGCCGGCGAGGCTCATGCCGAGCGTGCCCGGGAACATCTCCGGAAAAATCGTCAGCACGCTCGCCCGCCACATGGCTAGCTCGCTCCAGCCTTGCAGAATGAAAGAAGGTTGCGCGGCGACGGTGGTCTGTTCCCCTCCCCCTTGTGGGGAGGGGCTAGGGGTGGGGGTGATGCGAGGGACTTTGGCTCACGCAGCCACCCCCCTCCCCAACCCTCCCCCACAAGGGGGGAGGGAGCACACCGAGTTTGCCGTGCGATCCTCGCCTCACGCATCAGCGCTCTTCCGCCTCCGGCTCGCCCGGCGTGGCGGCCGCAGTAAATGCCGCGGCATCCACCACGATCTGCTTCCCGGCGATATCGACCGCCGGCACCGCCGCTTCGGTGAACGGCAGCAGCACGGTCGTGTTGCCCTGTTCGGGTTTCACCTCGACGAGATCGCCGGCGCCGAAATTGTGGATCGCCGCAACACGGCCCAGCGTATTGCCGTCGCTGTCGACCACGGCAAGGCCGATCAGGTCGGCGTGATAGTATTCGTCGTCGGCCTCGGTCTCAGGCAGTCGCTCGCGCGCGACGAACAGCTTGGTGTTGGTGAGGCGCTCGGCGGCGTCGCGGTCGTTCACGCCCTTGAGCCGTACCACCAGGTGGTCGTTGGCGGCGCGCAGCGTCTCGATCTCGAAGCGCGTTGCGCCGTCCTCGGTCTCCAGCGGTCCGTAGTCGCGGACCGCAACCGGGTCTTGCGTGAACGGCCAGAGCTTGACCTCGCCGCGCACGCCATGCGGCGCCCCGATCTGGGCGACGCAGATGCGTTGGGCGCGCGGCGTCATGCGCTACGATCAGGTTGCAGCAGCGGCGGCCTTGGCCTTTTCGGCGGCGGCAGCGGCTGCCGCCTCCTTGGCCTTCTGGGCCTCTTCCTTCATGACCTTGCGCTGCTTGCGCGGGATCGCCTTCTCCGGATTGTTGCGCTTCTCGCGCTTGGCGACGCCGGCCTCGTCGAGGAAGCGCATCACGCGGTCGCTCGGGGTCGCGCCCTTGGCGATCCAGGCCTTGGTCTTCTCGAGATCGAACTTGAGGCGCTCGGTCTTCTCCTTCGGTAGCAGCGGATTGAAGTAGCCGAGACGCTCGATGAAGCGGCCGTCGCGCGGCGAGCGGCTGTCGGCCACCACGATGTGGTAGACCGGCCGCTTCTTGGTGCCCGCACGGGCCATCCGGATTTTCAGGGACATTGCAGCTTTCCTTTCTTTTGCAGAATCTCTCCGCCGTCATTCCGGGGCGCGGGCGTAGCCCGCGAGCCCGGAATCCATAACCACAAACCGGGAGTATGGATTCCGGGTCCGCCGCTGCGCGGCGCCCCGGAATGACGGCGCGGGGTGATCGTCATTTCTTCTTCCCCAAGCCGGGGAATCCGCCGAGGCCCGGCTTGGCGCCGCCAAGCCCGGGCAGCAGCGGACCGGTGCCGGGAAATTTCGCTGGCAGGCCGCCCGGCATGGCCGGCGGCAATCCCGCGCCGCCGCCGGGCATCTTCTTCGCAAGCTCCGCCATCTGCTCCGGCGTCGGGGTCGGCATGCCGCCGCCAAAACCACCGCCGAGCCCGAGCATGTTGGCGATGCCCGCCATCGGGCCGCGCTTGCCGGAGCCCATCATCTTCATCACGTCGGCCATCTGCCGGTGCATCTTGAGCATCCGGTTGATGTCCTCGACCTTCACGCCGGAGCCGGATGCGATCCGCTTCTTGCGGCTGGCCTTCAGGATGTCGGGATTTTTGCGCTCCTTCGGCGTCATCGAGTCGATCGCCGCCATCTGGCGCTTGAGCAGCCGCTCGTCGAGGTTGGCGGCGGCGAGCTGGTTCTTCATCTTGGCGACACCGGGCAGCATGCCCATCAGGCCGCCCAGGCCGCCCATCTGCTGCATGCCCATGAGCTGATCGCGCAGGTCGTTGAGGTCGAAGTGACCCTTGCGCATGCGCTCGGCGGCGCGCTGGGCGCGCTCGGCGTCGATTGTCTGCGCGGCCTTCTCGACCAGCGAGACGATGTCGCCCATGCCGAGGATGCGGTCGGCGATGCGCGAGGGGTGGAAATCCTCGAGCGCGTCCATGCGCTCGCCGGTGCCCATCAGCTTGATCGGCTTGCCGGTGACCGCGCGCATCGAGAGCGCGGCGCCGCCGCGGCCGTCGCCGTCGACGCGGGTGAGCACGATGCCGGTGAGGCCGACGCGCTCGTCGAACGAGCGCGCGAGGTTGACCGCGTCCTGGCCGGTGAGGCTGTCGGCGACCAGCAGCACCTCGTGCGGATTGGCGGCGCGCTTCACCTCGGCCGCTTCCGTCATCATCGCTTCGTCGAGGGTGGTGCGGCCGGCGGTGTCGAGCAGCACCACGTCATGGCCGCCAAGCTTCGCGGCTTGTAGTGCACGTTGAGCAATCTGTGTCGGGGTCTGCCCGGCGACGATCGGCAGGGTCTCGACGCCGATCTGCTGGCCGAGCACGGCGAGCTGCTCCATCGCGGCGGGACGGCGCACGTCGAGCGAGGCCATCAGCACTTTGCGGCGCGCCTGCTCGGTCAGGCGCTTCGCGAGCTTGCCGGTGGTCGTCGTCTTGCCGGAGCCCTGCAGGCCGACCATCATGATCGGGATCGGCGCCGGCGCATTGAGATCGATCGGATCGCCCTGCGCGCCCAGCGTCTCGATCAGCTGGTCGTGCACGATCTTCACCACCAGCTGGCCGGGCGTCACCGACTTGATGACCTCGACGCCGACCGCCCCGGCCTTCACCTTCTCGGTAAAGGCGCGCACCACGTCGAGCGCGACGTCGGCCTCGAGCAGCGCGCGGCGCACTTCGCGCAGCGCCGCATCGACGTCCGCTTCCGACAGCGCGCCGCGCCCGGTGAGCCGGTTGAGAATTCCGCCAAGCCGTTCCGACAGCGAGTCGAACATTAGCCTTCCAAGCACTTTAGCGCCCGAGGGCGCATCGCGCTGTCGGGCGGGGGCCTCCGGCCTCAGGACCGGTCGGCGGGTCAAAGTCACGTTCTCTTGCGAGAGCGCGCGGAACCTATGGTCAGGCCCCGCCGGTGTCAAGGAAATGGGCAGAATCCCGTGGTTTTTCTGCGTCCTTTGGTGCGCTTACCGGGCCTCCCGGGTTCCGTTAGGGTTCGGAAAAGCCGGAGGAACGCGATGACCGTTAAGGTTTGGGCGGCGGCACTAATAGCGGGATCGGCGGCGGCCTCGGCCCCCGCCGTGGCGCAGGACTACCCGAACCGCCAGGTCACCCTGGTCGTGCCCTATGCCGCCGGCGGCGGGCTCGACGTGTTCGCGCGGCAGCTCGCGCAGCGCCTGTCGGAGCGGCTCGGCAAGCCGTTCGTGGTGGAGAACCGCACCGGTGCCGGCACCGCCATCGGCTCGACTTACGTGGCGCGCGCGGCGCCCGACGGCTACACGCTGATGCTCGGCACCTCGACGCCGTTCGCGATCAACGCCACGCTGCACAAGAACCTGCCGTATGACCCCGGCAAGGATTTCGCGCCGATCGTGCTGACCTCCAACGCGCCGTTCATGCTGCTGGTCAACGAAAAGCTGCCGGTCACATCGGTGACCGATTGGATCAAGTGGGTGAAGGCGCATCCGAGCGGGCTCTCCTATGGCTCGGCCGGCCCCGGCTCGCCGCAGCACCTGAGCATGGAACTGCTCAAGACCATGACCGGCACCACCATCTTGCACGTGCCTTATCGCGGCGATGCGCTCGCGCTCAACGACCTGGTGGCGGGCCACATCCCCACCCAGTTCGCCGAGCCGACGCCGGCACTGCCGCTCCTGCGCGCCGGCAAGGTGCGCGCGCTCGCCGTGTCGTCGACGACGCGGCTGCCGCCGGTGCCCGATGTCCCGACGCTCGCCGAGGCCGGCGTGCCGGGCTTCAATTTCGTGTCCTGGCAGATGATCGTCGCGCCCGCCGGCACGCCGAAGCCGGTCGTCGACCGGCTGCACCGCGAGCTGAAGGCGATCATCGCGCTGCCGGAGGTGCAGCAGGAATACGTCAAGACCGGCCGCATCGCGGTCGACAGCCCGCCGCCGGAAGAGCTGCTTGAATTCATGCGCAGCGAGATCGTGCGGCTCGGCAAGGTGGTCGAGTCGGCGGGGATCGCGCGATCTCAATGATCAGGCCGCAGCAGCTTGCGGTGTCAATCCTCCCGGCCTCATGGTGAGGAGCCGCGCGAAAGCGCGGCGTCTCGAACCATGGCGACAAAATTGGTGGCTGGCCCGCCCTTCGAGACGGCGCTTTCGCGCCTCCTCAGGGTGAGGGCGAGAGGGAGCAGTTGCGGCCGCCCGCAAATTCGCATTAGCTAGACCCACAACAAAGAACGCGCCGCGTGGGGGGTTAAGGACGATGAGCGTAGCGACAACGACAAAGGCCGGCGACACCCAGGTCACGCTGACCGGCGCGAAGATCATCGCGGCCGTCAAGCAGAGCGGCGTCGCGTTCATTTTCGCCGTTCCCGACATCGTCACCAGCAAGGGCCTGCTGTTCCCGATCGCCGCGGACAAGGACCTCAGGCTCGTGCGCGTGTGCAAGGAGGACGAATGCGTCGGCATCGCGTCGGGCCTCACCTATTCCGACAAGCGCGCGTTGATCCTGATCCAGTACACCGGCTTCCTCGATTCGCTCAACGCGATCCGCGCCGTCGCGGTCGAATACAAGCAGCCGATCGTGATGATGGTCGGCCTGCTCGGTCACGAGCCCGACCGGCTGCCGTCGCAATCCGGGCGCTACGGCGTGCGCATCATCGAGCCGATCTGCGACGCCATGGGCATCCCGCATCACCTGATCAGCCAGGACGCCGACGTCGCGAAGATCAAGCCCGCGATTGACAAGGCCTATATGGAATCGTCGCCGGTGGCGTTGCTGGTCGGACGGAGGCCGTCATGATGAACCGCGACGAATGCTTCGAGATTCTCAAGCGCCACATCACCGACGAGGTGGTGGTGGCGTCCTACAGCAGCGCGGTCGAGTGGAACGACCTCAACCCGCGCCCGCTCAACTATTTCTCGGTCGGCGCGATGGGGCTCGCGTCGTCGCATGGGCTCGGCCTCGCGCTCGGCCGGCCGGACCGGCGCATCGTCGTGCTCGACGGCGACGGCAGCCTCTTGATGAATCTCGGCAGCCTGGTTTCGATCGCCGCCGCGGCGCCGAAGAATCTCGTGCATTTCCTCTGCCACAACGAGACCTACGAGGCGAACGGCGGGCATCCGCTGCCCAATCCCAAGACGGATTTTGCCGGCCTCGCGCGCTCGGCCGGCTACGCGCAGGTGCACGATTTCGCGGAGCTGAAGTCGTTCGAGCAACAGGTCGGGCACGCGCTTTCGCAGGACGGGCCGGTGTTCGCGACCCTGCACGTCAAGAAGAACCGCCCGCTCGTCTACGACTACGAGGAGCTCTACAAGGCCTCGCGGCGGGTGGCGCTCAAGGCGGCGCTGCAGGGATAATTTGGCGGTCTCGTGTCCCGGACGCGCGAAAGCGCGAGCCGGGACCGTCCCAACGGTGGTCTCGATCAAGGGTCTGTATTGGAACGGTCCCGGGTCTGCAGCGCATCACTGCGTGCTGCGCTGCGCCCGGGACACACAAATCGGCTACTGCACCGTTGGCTTCGGCGTCTCCGGGATCGCCAGGCGATAGCCGATGCCGAGCTCGGTTAGGAGGATGCGCGGCTGGGTCGGATCCTCTTCGATCTTCTGGCGCAGCTTGCGCACGAAAATCCGCAGGTAATGGGTGTCGTGCATGTGCGGCGAGCCCCACACCTCCTTGAGCAGGTATTGGTGGGTCACGACGTTGCCGGCGTGCTGCGCCAGGATTTGCAGGAGCTTGTATTCCTTCGGCGTCATCATCACGCGCTGGCCGTTCAAGGTGACGATGCGCGCGGCGAGATCGATGTTGAGCGGGCCCGCTTTCACCATCGGCTCGCCCGATGATGCGCGCACCTGGCGCCGTATCGCCGCATGCGCCCGCGCGAGCAGCTCGGCCATGCCGAACGGCTTCACCACATAGTCGTCGGCGCCGCCCTGGATCAGGCGCACCTTCTCGGCTTCGTTCGAGCGCACCGAGAGCACGATGGTCGGGACGCTCGACCACGCCCGCACGCGCTCGAGCACGTCGCCGCCGTCCATGTCCGGCAGGCCAAGATCGAGGATGATCAGGTCCGGCTGCTTCATCGTCACCCATTTCAGCGCGTCGGCGCCGGTCTCGGCGTCCTGCACCACAAAACCGTCGAGCTCGAGGCCCGCGCGCAGGAAGCGGCGGATCTGCACCTCGTCGTCGACAACGAGGACAACGGGAGATGATTCACTCATCGGGTTCGGGCTCCGGTTGGGGCGCGGCTTTGGCCAGTGGCAGATGGAGCGATACGGTGGTTCCCTGGTCGATGCCCTGGCTCGCGGCGTGGATGCGGCCCCCGTTAGCCGCAACGAACGCCTTCGCGATCCAAAGGCCGAGCCCGGAACCTGAGGCAATAAGCGAATGCCGATGTCCGCGGAAGAACCGTTCACCGAGATGTGAAAGCTCGTCGCCGGTCAGGCCGGCGCCGGTGTCTTTGACCGCGAAAGTCACGTCATGGCCATTGCGTTTGGCGGCGACGTCGATGGTCGAACCGGGCGGCGAATACTTGGCCGCGTTGTCGACCACCTGCACGAACGCCTGCTCCACGAGCATCGGATCGACATAGATCAACGGCAGATTGGAGTCCATTGCCACCGCGATGTTGTGGCTGGACAGCCGCCGCCGGCGCCGTTCCAGCGCCGAATTGACGATGTCCTGCGGCTCGATCCATTCCATCCGGGGCTTGACCTGGCCGCGGCTGATTCGCGTCGCATCGAGCAGGTTCTGGATGTCGCTGTTGAGCCGCTCGGCCTCGTCATGGACCACCGATGCGAGGGCCTTCAGGCGATCGTCCTTGGCGATGGTCGGCGACTGCGTGAGCACGGTGGCGGCGCCGAGGATCGACGCCAGCGGCGTCCGCAGCTCGTGCGATACCGAGCCGATCAGGGCCTCGCGCAGGAGCTCCGTCTCCGAGCGCATCTTGGCTTCGTTGAGCGTGCGCGCGACGTCGAGCCGTTCGAGCGTGGCGGCGGCGTCGGACAGCGCTTCGTCGAGTCGTTGGCGGGTCTCCCCGACCATGTCCCGCGGCGCCTTGCCGAGGTCGATCGCGATGACGCCGAAATCGGGCGTCCGCGGCGAGACGCGGCGCATGAACCAGGTATTGCCGTTGTGGTCCTCGATGGTGGTCGCCGGCATCGATCCGCGCTGGATCTCGTCGATCGCCGCGCGCATCTCGTCCGGCACCGCCGGGTTGTCCGGATGACGGTCGTTGCCGGCGTCGTACAGCACGACATTGCGCTGCACGAGGTTCGCGACATATTCCTCGATCGCGAGATAGATCTCGGCCGCCGACGGCGCGGCGGCGAGCCGCCGCGAGAACGCGTAGAGGTCGCTCATCTCGTTCTCGCGCTTGCGCGCGAGCTCGGCCTGCTGCTTGGCGAGATTGGCGAGATGGCTGGTCACCACGCCGACCACCATGAACAGCGTGAGGTTCAGGATCTCGGACGGCCGCGCGAGGAAGTAGCTGTAGAACGGCGAGTAGAAGAAATATCCCGACCACAGCACGCCCGCGACCGCCGCCACCAGCGCCGGGATCAGCCCGAGATGCCAGCCCGCCAGCATCACCGGCAAAAGATAGATCACCGAGCCGCGTCGCACGTCGAGGTAACGATGCAGCGCGTAGGCGATGATGGTCGCCACGGCGACCATCGCCAGCGCGAGCAGGATGCCGCGCAGCTCTTTCCTGATCCGCTGTGCCGTTTCCCGCTGAAGCGCCATGCCCGAACGCAGAAGATGGACGATGTGGGATCATAGGGTGGCGCGGACGGCCGGTCACGTCCCCCGGTCGCGTGCCTCGGCCAGTCCTTGGCGGCCTTCGCCGGCGCGCGGCCGTAGTTCCGCCCGCCAATCCGCGGTCAACACACCGGGTTCCCACGCCGCCCTTGTCCGGGCAGGCCGACGCAGCTACATAGCGCCGGGGCGTTGGCCCGCCGTTCGGCCCGGAGAGGTGGCAGAGTGGTTGAATGCACCGCACTCGAAATGCGGCATACGGGCAACCGTATCGGGGGTTCGAATCCCTCCCTCTCCGCCAATAGTCGACTAAGTACCTGATTTATAAAGATAATTTCCAGAGTGGCCTGTCTGCCCCCGATTGTACCCACGAACGAGAATAGCGAAGGTGAATCAGGTGGTTAAGCCCGATATTGAACCGTCGCGCGTACTTGGGTGTAGTGCATCCTCTGATTGGTAAAGCCTCCGCCACACCCGCGTTGACGAGCTATCATCGCAAGTGATTCTTGCGGAGGCCACCATGGAAGCTCTCCTCGGGTTACTGCGGCTCGCGCTCGACAACGGATGGCGACTCGCACTCCTTATCGTCGCGTTCTGCGGGCTGGCGCTCGCTGCGCCGAAGGTCGGATTGGCGCTGCCGGCGCAGGTCGGCGAGTGGGCGGGGGCCGGCTTGATATTCGGCATCGCTGTGCTGGTAGCGTCGATGGTCACGCGCGCGTTCGGTGCTGCAGCAACAAGGTGGCGGCGAACGGGCCGCGAGATGGACGAAGCCGCGGACGTGTTCGCTAACTTGTCGACGCTTAGCCCCGACGAACTACAGGCGTTTGTCGAGATGCTCGAATCCCGCGCGCCCCGCTTCGAAGTGCACATCATGAGCGTTGCGTATCCGCTGCTGCGGAAGGGCATCCTGCGGGCAGTCCGGCAGGTCGCAGGCGTGAACTGGCTGTGCGAGTTTCACCCAGCCATCGCCCACTGTCGGGACTCGCTGCTTACGGAGGCCCAGGCGGCGTTGAACCAGCGCGGGCGGGGGTTTTAGGATGGCCGACACTCCTCCCGACCCGCGTAGCAGGTTCTTCGAAGAATCGAAGGTCGCCGTCGACCGACACCGCCAGCGTTCGTGGGAATACGAGAAGGAAGCGATAGCGCTCGTCAATAACGGCTTGCGAGCATTGACCTACTTGAACGGTGGCGGCCTCGTTGCCATGCCCGCGGCCGTCGCCCTGTTCCAGACAGACATCCAGAAGACCAAGGAAGCGCTGCTCACGGCAGCGCTCCTGTTCGTGGCTGGGTTGCTGCTCGTCCTCCTGACGAACGCCGCCTCATTCTTCGTCATGGCTCGGCGCGCGGAGTCGGAAACGTTCCGGGAATCGCAGCAGATGTTCCTGCTGGCCGCGGCACACTTCGCCGGCGACGATAAGACTCGCGCTGGCTACGTCCAGCAAGCCGCCGAGCAAGAGAGCACGGCCAACAGGCAATTGGAGCGCTCCAATTGGTACCGACGCGCCGGGATACTCACATTCTGGCTGGCGTTCGGTTGCTTCGTAGCTGGCTGTTACTACGGGTCGAAGGCCGTCCTGGCCCCCTAGACCCCTCCACCAAATAGCAAGGATTTGGGCGTAGCCTGGACGTGGGCACGGGGGCCTTGGCCATGGGCAATAGAGCGATAGCGAAGCGCGGTGGCGTAGCAAATCCTTGGACCGGAAGGATTATTCGGGCATGGCACTCGACGCTTGAGGGCTTCTTCGAGTGCGGCCGATTGCTCGCGAAGGCCAAGGACGACCTGGACCACGGCGAGTTCCTCGCCATGGTCGAACGGGACCTGCCGTTCGGCCCCCGCTACGCCCAGATGCTCATGCGGGTGGCCGAGGACCCGCGCCTTACAAATGCGAACCACGCTTCGCATTTGCCGCCAAGCATCACCTCGCTCTACCTGCTCTCCCGGCTCGATGACCTGACGTTCCGGCGTGCGCTGAGCCGCGGGGATATATCCGCCGAGATGGAGCGGGCGGACGCGGCTCTCCTGCTAAGCAAGACCAAGCGGCTCGCGGGTCAGAAGGCGGCGGCCGAGCAGGAAGTCTCGGGCAGGGTGCAGCTATGGTCGGCCGACCCGCCATGGCCCACATCCTACGGCCGGCCGTATAAGACCCTGCCGCTCGACCGCATCAAGAACCTGCGTCTCGCGCCGAACGGGAAGGCTAGCAGCGACCTCAAGCATCCTAGCGTCGCCGAGGCGTCCGCCCAGACCGCTGCCATCGGGATGTGGGCGGTCGACGAGCTACTGGCCGAGGCCGAGGCGACCCTGGCGGCCTGGGGATTCGGGCTGGTCGGTCGGGTAATCTGGGACAAGGGAAGTCACTCGCGGCCGGGCCGCGCGACGCTAATGCAGCATGAGTTTCTGTTGCTCGGCACCCGCGGGGCGGCGGTCCCGGTGTGGAAGCCGCGGAGCGTGGTCACCATCTCGAAGGCGGGCCTGCGCGACTCCGAGAAGCCCGAGGAGTTCCGCGCGATGCTGGTGAAGATGTTCCCGCTGTTCGTAAACCGCTGTGAGTTATTCGCGCGACGCCGCGTTGAGAAGTGGACGCCGTGGGGCAATCAGGTCCCTGCCGAGTAGATTGCTCAATCGAAACGACCATCACCGTTCACACGGCCGTGAGCAACGATGGTTGACGGCGGCGGACGAGCACCCCTACAATCGCACCCGTGGCCTGCGAAGAGTAGGTTGAGCGGCTGGAGCGGCAGTACCTCCAGGACCCTGCATCAGGGTTGAATGCAACGGCCCCGTGGCAAGTTCGCTACTGGGGCGCGACCGGGAGGTCGCAAGGGGCGGACACCCCAGCCTTTAAACATCCGATGCCGACCATGAGCCGCGACGCGTCAATCGCGGCGCTATGCATCGGAGTACGCCCATGCACGCCCAGCCCGTTATTGCCGCGCCGTCCGGCGCTGCCCCGCCGCCAGAGCCTGCGGCCTATACGGTCGACGAGTTCTGCGTCGCCCATCGCTTCAGCCGTGAGACGCTCTACGCCCTATGGCGCAAGGGCCTTGGCCCTGCGCGCTTCAAGGCTCTATCGCGCACCCTAATCTCGAAGGAAGCCGCAGCCGCGTGGCGTCGCCAGCGCGAGAAGGCGGAGGCGGCCAATGGCAGATAATAGAGAGGCCGCGCTGGCGGGCGCGGCCGAGGGGGAACTTACATCAGTTGGTACTGAAGGTTCCGCACATATAGCACCGCCGGATTCCCGCAGCAAGCCCGCGCCGGACGTCCCGAAGGCAGTCGCGTTCCTCAAGGAGCGCTGCGACCTGCTCGGCGTGTACCCGATTCTGAGCGCCAAGTTCGTGGCCGCGAAGGGCAGGTTCGAGACCAAGGCGTTCCCGCCGCCCGTCGACTGGACGAAGGTCAGCAAGTGGATTGCCGACCGGCAAGGCAAGGCGAACATCTACTATGCGGTGAACCGTTCCTCGGGCAACGTCGATAAAAAGACGTCGCGCGCGGACGTGACCGAGATGGTCGCGCTTCACGTCGACTGCGACGCGCGGCCTATGCCGCAGGGCGAAGAGCCTGGGGCTTGGGTCGCCAAGGAAGTCGACCGCATCTCAAAGAAACTCGAAGCCTACGACCCGCCGCCGAGCCTCATCGTTCACTCTGGCGGGGGCGCGCAGGCGTTCTGGAACCTGGAGCAGCCCGAGGCGGTCGACGGCGACCTGACGATTGCCGAGGACCTGAAGCTCTACAATCTCAAGCTGGAGCAGGACCTGGAGGGCGACTCGTGCCACTCGCTCGACCATATCATGAGACTACCAGGAACAATTAATGTTCCTAACGAGGGCAAGCGCAAGAAGGGCCGCGTCCCAGCGCTCGCCACGGTCCATCTCTCCAAGCCCGAGCGGCGCTACAAGCTGGCGCAGTTCGAGAAGGCCACCGTGGCGCAGCCCGAGGACGTCGGCTTTAGCGACTCCGGCAAGTACGAGCGCGTCGCGCCGAACGACCCGCGGCTCAAGGGCCTGGACGAGAAGTGGGTCGCGCTCGGCCGCATCGGCGATACGGCCGGCGACTACCTCGGGCAGGACGGTAAGCCAGACCGCAGCCGCGCCGCCCTGGCGTTCGCCACGGCGTGCCTGCGCGCCAAGGTCGCCAAGCAGGTGCTCGCCAGCGTCCTCATGGACCCTGCGTGGCTCATCGGGGAATGCATCCGCGACAAGGGGGGCGAGACGCAGCGGCAACTGAAGCGGCTCATCGAGCGCGCCGCGAAGTTCGTGGACGAGGACTTCAGCAAGCCAGCCGTGCTGGGCAAGAACACGCTGCGCAAGAACACGGAGAAGTACCGCGTCCGAGTCAGCCCGCACCATATCCATAGCAACGGCGACCATCTGGACTACAAGGCTGGTGCCTACGTGGTCGTAGAGAAGGACGAAGTCGAGTCAGGCATGTTTCGATTCCTGGACGCGGCCAAGCGCCTGACGGAGAACGACGAAGGCAAGCAAATCCTGGTGCCGTTCAACCCAGGTCCGAAGGACGTGACCGACCACGTCGCCGCGCTACGCTGGACCGGGCACACGGCAGCGGTTCCGCCGTGCTGGCGCGACGGCCGCGCGAGTCCCGACCCGACCGACGTCATCTCCTTCCCGAACGGAATCTTGGACCTGCGCACTGGGTCCTTCGACGCGCCAGACCCGATGCTGTTCACTACCAACGCGGTCGGCTTCGACTACGACCCGAAGGCACCGGACCCGAAGAACTGGAAGGAGTTCCTCAAGCAAATCTACGGCGGTGAGCAGGACCAAATCGACGCGCTTCAGGAGGCGTTCGGCTATACCATCTCGTCGGACGTAAGCCAGGAGAAGGCGTTCATGTCGATTGGCCCCAAGCGCAGCGGGAAGGACACTCAGAAGAACATGCTCTGCGCTCTGTTGTCGCCCAACGCGGTCTGCGGCCCGACGCTCAACTCGATGGCCACCAACTTCGGCATGAGCGCGTTCGTTCACAAGCAGGTCGCAATCGTTGGCGACATGCGCCTCGGGCATAAGGCGGACCAGGATTTGCTCGCGGAGAACGTGCTCAAGCTCACGGGGCGCGGGCTGTTCACCTTTGACCGCAAGTTCAAGGAGCATTGGACCGGCCGCTTGCCGTGCAAGCTCTGGCTCATCTCGAACGAGCGTCCTCGCATCAAGGATGTCAGGGGCGCGCTGGCCAGCCGCTTCATCACGTTCAACACGCGCACCTCGTTCTACGGCAAGGAGGACTCGAACCTCTTCCGTGACAAGCTGGCACCAGAAGCACCGGGCGTGTTGCTCTGGGCACTGGAAGGTCTGCGCCGCGTCCGGGAGCGTGGGTCCTTGGCCGAACCAGCCTGCTCGGTCGAAGCGCGGCAGACGTTGGCACGGGAAGGAAGCCCGGTCCTTGCTTTTGTCGAGGAGCGAGTTTCGCTCGTCCCCGATGCCGAGATGACCAAGGACGAACTGCACGCCGCCTACAAGGAGTGGTCCGAGAAGAGCGGCATGCACGCCAAGGACAAGGCCGTGTTCATGCGCGACCTGGAAGCGGTCGTCGGGACCAAGGTGAAGCCGGTCAAGCTGACGCGAGACGGCGAGCGCGTGTGGGGAGTGCGTGGGGTCAAGCTCCTGGGTCCTGGGCCGCGGGTCGTTCGACCCGAGAGACAGCCGGACATCCCGTTCTGAACAGGAGTCCAGGGTGTCCAGGGTCTTCTCTATTGTCGCGTGTGAAGTGGTTCGTCGTTCAAGAGTGGGTGCGAATATGAGTGTGCAATTGGGGAATGCCTGGACACCCTGGACTGCTCCTGGCTGTCCTCGGGCTGGAGGGTGCCCCGTCGCCTCCCGCCCGCGCCGGAACAGCCCCGCATACCGACCCTTGAGAGACCCAAGCGCGCCCGTTCCGCCCCGACCCACGGGGCCGGAATGGCTAGGACAATCAACAGCGCGGGAGCATCGCGGAGCGTGGGCAGCGCCTTGGTTGGGGCCGGGGCGCGATACAAAAGGATGCGCCCACGGCCCAGGCCGCTCCGGTGTGGGTCCGTTCGTGGGTCCGCGCGCGAGCATCGCACGTTGCCCTACGGACACGTGCGTGCGTGGCGGACGCAAGTTCCGCCGGCCCGCCGCCCGTAGGCCCCTAAAAAGTTCTGCCAGCGCGGGACGGCGGGGTATTGGCGACCGGGACGTAAAGGCTTCAAACGCGCGCTGCATCGCCGACAGCCCGGCACACAGCGCGCGCCCCACGTCCTAGGCCACATGCCCCGCCTACGCCGGCCGCGCGCATGTACGCCGCTCTTCTCGGGCTCAGAGTCCGCGGCCCGCCCCGGCCCTCCGATAAAATCCGCGTATGAGATTCGATTGCGCAATCTAAAAAAATTCTCAAAAAAGCGACCATCGCTTTTTGCACCATCGTTCGCAGCGTCGCGCCAAGCCATTACCAAATCGACATCATCGACGTCACCATCACACGTCGATTGGACGTGCGCTCGCGTCAGAGCAACAACACGCTGCGATACGGCGCACGGCGGTCGCGCCTCGGGCGATAGCACGACGCCGGAAGCCGACGCGTCGCCGTCACGTAGTTAGGAGTGAACATGAAGAAGCCGCCGCTGTTCGACCGAGTCGATGATGTGTTGTCGCGTGAGGGGCTGAACGCGCACGAGAAGCTGGTCGCGCTGCGAGCCATCTCAGCAATGCAGGCACATCTTGTCGAACACCAAGACCAAGAACTTGCCACCGACATCAGCGCGAGCGACCGATGAAGCACCTCGACGCCGAGACCGGTGAACAGGTCAGCCGCCGCGAACTTGCTCGCCGCCGCGCCGAACGCTCCGCGGAGCGGCAAGCACCGGCCGCTACGCCCGTCGCGACCGCCGAGGCCGCTCGGGCCGAATGGGACCCGATGTTGGCGAAGCGGCTCGCGCGCGCACGGGAACGCGCCGCCGCGCCGCCTCCAGAGCCTCAACCATCGCCTCCTCCGCCGCCCTCCTCGGGTGACCGCCGCCTGCAGGGCGTCCGGTACAGCCTGACTCGCGGCGAAGGCTACATCTGCGACGGCTCCAGACTGAACTTCCAATTCCGAACCTAGAAGGGGGAACCTCATGCCAACTTCATCCGAACGTCTTCAGCGCCTGAACGAACTGACCAGCGTTCCAGCCAATCGAATCCGCGGCGATGTCCCGCAGAGCCTGCACCCGGACATGCTGCTGCCCGAGGGCGAGAACCTCATCGACGACGACTCGGGCATTGGCGGCATCGACGCATATACGGCGGGCCGCGGGGCGATGCGGGAGATGCTGGAGAGCTTGACCAACATCACCGACGCCGTGCGAGAACACACCATTCAGCGCCCGGTGCCCAATCAAATCGTCGCGCCCGGCAACAAGCCGGTGCTTCAGAAGGTCGTCGACCCGGCGCGGGCGCTTGAGGTTCGCGACGGCATGGCCATCTCGGCCAAGCGCGTCGCTCAGGCGTATGAGAAGAGCATCGCCGTCTTCGACGCCAAGCTCACGCGCGCAGAGGAAGCCGTCGCGAGTAAGCTCCGCGACCCTCGGGCAGACAGCACCGTGTCCCAGGACATCCGCCGGTTCGTGTTCTCGCTGCCGGCGAACGAGCGTAGGGCCTGGGTCGAGGGACGTATCCAAGAGGGCGACCTTACTGTGTCTCACGCAGTGCTTGGGGCGTCGCCCTATGCCTCGGGCCTTGACCCGAAGGGTACGAACCTGCTGCGGGATTTAGCAGCCCGCACGTTCGCACCGGCCGAGGTGCGCGCGCACCAGAACCTTCAGAGTGCTAAGCGCAAGGTGGACGTCGCCTTCCATACCTGGGGCAAGGAGTACGTCAAGAAGTTGCCGGCCGCACCCAGCGACGCGCCTGCGCTCAAGAAACTCAAGGGAGCAGCCTGATGGTCGAGCCAACGATAGTAGAATGGAAGGCGCGCGCTCTGCGCGCCGAAGAATGGGTGCGCAAGGCCGCGCAGCGCGCGGTAGGCACAGTCGACGCCGCGACGCTATGCGCGCTTGATGGCGAGGAGGCCCGAGACCGCATGCGCGCGCAGGAGGCGGAGGCGGAACGGCTGACGGTCGAGCGCGACGCCGCTATCGCAGCCGAGCGCGAGCGGCAGCGCGTCGATAGCTGGTACAATGCCAGACTTGAGTCCGCGCAGCGGTCAGATGCTGACCTTCGCGAGTTCTTGTCAGGCGACCAGCAGCGGCATCGAGAGGACATACCGCCCGGCTGGCCTCCTGGCGCGTCGCCGGACCTTCCGCTCGACTATGACGCCCTACCTTCGGGCGATGACGCGTCCGACACCTCGGTCGGCAAATTGCTGGCGTCCCTCGGCGTAGACCAGCCTGGGCTGACTAAGCCGGCGCATTCATAGGCATGCGCAGGCCGGCGGCCGGTGCCCGCGCTCCTCCTCGGGTGCCGGCCGCGCTAAACGCGCTTGGAAGCAGCTTTAGCTCTGCGCTTCCTGGCGGCAACCTTCTTGGCTGTGCTGCTCAAGTAGCTTGGTGAGACGGAGATTGGGACATAGTGAGCGCCCGGCAAAGCGCAGTACTTGTTGCGCAACTTGGAAGGTACCCGCTCTGTCACCATCCCATAGGTCCTAAAGATTCCCATGGTTGCTTTGACATGGAATGATGTAATCAAATTATAGAGATGCAGGATGAACTTATGCGCAACATCGAGCCCACGGTCGACATCTCCATTACCTGCGTGTTCATAAATCGGACGACTGCTAATCTCTTCTGCGAAGTCATAAAGGGTCAGCCCCTTGAACCTGCCGGCCATGAACCGTAGTGGGTGGTTCTCAGCGAGGCGCTTAACAGAAGCCAGTGCGTGCTGCCGGTCATAGTGGAACGATATTTTGTTCCGCAGAATCGCTGCCCATTTGGCGCTCGTAATTTCTTGAGCAATCGGCTCGTACGACTTCGACAGTTCCGCTAGCAGCGGGTCCGTGCTAGCCTTGTTCTGCCTGAAGAATACGCTGCAGAGCTTCCCGTATTCGAAGATTTTCGAAACGAGGATGCGGTCGACAGTGAGCTTGCGAGCGACGATGAAGCTCGCTTCGAACTCATTCGCGCCCTTCGGGTTATGTTCGAACATTATGTATGGCAGCAGAAGTGTCAGTTCGTTGCAGCACATACCCGACGTGACCAAGAAGCCCTGATAGCTCTCAGGGATTGCCTGAAATGCCTTGACGTCGAATCGGAAAATGAATGCGTCCATGACGTCGCCCTGCTCAAGTTCTATTCAAGCAGCCGGCTGCTGCGCCTTCACATAATCGCCGAACGCCTCGATGCGGTCTTTGAGACGGCGCTGCTCGCGTACGTTCTGCTTACGCTCTTCGCCCCGTCCGTACTTCTTCAGTTCTCCGCACAGGGCAGCCAGTCGCTTAAGGTCCTCGACGAAAGCGTCGAGACGCTGGATTACCTCGGCGTCCAGTTCGGCTGCGCGGCCCCGCTTTGCCGCGTCGGCTGCCTTCCTGGCCAGCGCGTCGTTAGCTCGGCTGTCAAATTTGACCCTGGCAACTACCTCCAGGGCGGCTTTATCCCATTGGCTCATGGGCACCTCCTGCTCGTAGACGGGCGGCCTGATACTCGATTCGCCGGCCCCAGCCGAGCGCTCACTTGGTCTTACGAATGGCCACCACCTTGCCTCCGGCCGCCTTGCCATGGGCGCAGTACTTGGCCCAGTCGTCCATGAGCCTGCGGCGCTTGTCGACCGCAGTGGAGCGGCGGTAGGCCGCCTCGGTCTTGTCACTCACCTTATGCCCGTATGCGAACTCAATGGTCTCTCGGTCGTAGTTCGTCCGGTCGCCAGCCCAGTCGCGGAAGCTCGACCTGAATCCGTGGACGGTCGCCTCCTCCTTCGGCCAGCCCATGTCCGCGAGGTACTTGCTGAGCGTGTTCTCGCTGAGCGACTCGCCGTCCTCGTTGGGGAACAGGATGGCGTCCGGGTCGTCGCCGAGGTTGAGCTTGCGCAGCACCGCGACCGCCTCCTTGCTGAGCGGGACGAGGCGCTCCTTGCCGTACGCTTTGCGGCCCGGCAGCGCCGGGACGGTCCAGAGGGCGTTCTTGAGGTCGACCTCGCTCCGCGTGGCCAGCCGTACCGCGCCGGAACGGGCGCTCGTGAGTATCAGGAACCGCAGGGCCAGCGCGGACATGGCGTGGCGCTTCGACAGGTCGATATAGAACTCGGGCAAGTCGGCGTAGGGCATGGCTGGGTGCGACTCGACCGGCGTGACCTTGCGCGGATTCGGGAGCAGGGCGTCCAGGTTGCCCTTCCAGCGCGCCGGATTATCACCCGTGCGGTAGTCGCTGACGGTTGCCCAGTTCAGTATCGTCTCCAGGCGCATGCGGACGCGCGTGGCGGTCTCGGTCTTGGTGGTCCATAAATCGTCCTTCTGGAGAACCTTGAGCACGAGGCCCTTGTCGACTGCCTGCACCGGCAGGTGGCCGATAACCGGGTAGGCGTAGTCCTCCATGGTCTGGGTCCACTGCCCAGCGTGCTTCTCGTTCGACCACTCGGGCTTCTTCGCCTCGATGCAGCGCTCGGCACAGTCCTTGAACGTCACCGACTTGGCCGCCTCGACCCGAACCGCCTGCCTGCGCTGCTTGCGCGCCTCTATCGGGTCGGTCCCATCTCGGGCGAGCGCGCGGCACTTCTTGGCCTCGCGGCGAGCGTCCGCCAGCGACACGTCGTCGAGCGGCCCTAGGCCCATGTCCCGCTGCTTGCGGTCGAGCATGAACCTGAATATCCAGGAGCGATGCAGCCGCTCCGATTCGTCACGGCTCTCTCGGACTTGGAGGTAGAGCCCGCGACCATCGGAATGGAGCCCCGGCTCCAGGGTCGCCAGGGCCGTGGGAATGAGCTTGTTGTAAGAGCGCGCCATCGGGGCAAGTTCTCCGCCATACCTCTCCGCCGTTCCACCCACAATTGTACCCACGAACTGTGTCCTGATGGGGGCGGAGTCGGCCGGACGGGCTCGGACGCATACGGAAGGGTTAATCCGATGGAATGGGCACTTCTTGACATCGTCGGACGGGGGCGGACATGCTAGGACAGCATTCCGCGGACTCCCTCTCCGCCAGTTCGATTCAATAAGCCTCTGTAATCCAGCGACGATGGAGATGGCGGGGGTCGGTCCTAAAAATTAGTCCCCACACAATCCGGCTATGAGGCGCCCGGGCGCACGGCCATAAAGCGATGCCGAGAGATTTGTCGATCGTTCGATCACAGGCCGCATGGAGATTGATGTGTCTGCCTTCGGTCACCCGGACAATCCGCGGATTCTCTCCGACGCAATTTTGGAAGTCTACAACCTCCAGAGCGCGAATCGCGTCTGGGCTTTGATGGGACCGAGCGGCGCCGGGAAGTCCAATCTCCTGCTTGAGGCTGCAAAGATCATCCAGGCGCAGAAGGTCCCCTGTTTCCATCTTCCTTCTGACCGTCGCCTCAACAGCCTGGTGCCCTTCGGTGGCTTCTCAGCTCCGGCATTCAAGGATCTGGACGATTTGTGGTCGCAGATCGTGTCGGCACTCTCGGCTTCACACCCTGACGGGTCGCGCGCCATACCCAAGACCGACCTCAGCGCTGTTTTGGGATTTCTTTTTCTGCAGCTCGTCGTCGCCGACCGCAGCGAGGAGTCGCGTTACATCTCCGAGCTGTACGCCCATGAAAAAGGCCGGGTTGAGGTAAAGCCCACAAAGAAACCAAGCCTGGTCAAAGCGGCGGAGGCTAAGCTTCAGACGATCCTGGATTGCCGGATCACGATTCGCGATCAGGTTGGGCCGGATAGTGCTCCTGATGTCCGCGTCACCCGGGGGGAGCAGACATTTGACGTCACGGCGCTGTCGGACGGCGAAAAGCAGATGATGCTGCTCGGCCTCTTCTTGATGGGGCCTCCGTCGGCGCAACGATGCGTCTTTCTGGTTGATGAACCGGAGCTGTATCTCAATGAAGCCGGAGCGGTTCAGTTTTGGGAGCGGCTGGAGCAGGCATTTCCTTCAGCGATGTTCGTCTATGCGACTCACAGCCTCGTTTTCGCGACCAGGCCCGGTGTCACCAATGCGCTTCTTGTCGCTCAAGGCCGCAAGATCGAAGCCATAAACGTACTCGATAGTCCCGACGCAATGCGGCAAGTCGTCGGCGCGCGGATTCAATTGCTGCGATCTGAAAAATCACCCGTCTTCTGTGAAGATGGTCTGGCCAAACTGATCATCGGCGATCTCTTTCGCGGTCGCCAAGACATCGAGCTGATCGCGCTCGGGAGCTGGAAAACCGTCGCCGCCGCGGCCAAAGGCGAAGCCGGTTGGGCGTATTTCCGATCGGCGGGCCCGAGGTTTTGCGGCATCATCGATCGCGATACGCGAGATCAAAATGAAATTGCGGAACTGGAGGCGCGTGGGCTCTTTTGCTTTCCGCTCTTTGAAACCGAATCTTTCTTGCTTGTCCCGGAAATCGCGACGTGGATGCTTACTGTCGCCGCAGGCACGAGTGTGTCCAGCGACGAATACCTCGACTGTCTGGTCGAGTGCGCCCGCTCGCAAGTGGGACCCACGCTGGACAGGGTCCGATCGCATCTTTGCCACCAGGCCATGCCGCGGCTGGATTTCGCGGCTTCCTCAAAAAAGGTCGATCAAATCGCCGTCACCGCACCCACGTCTCTCAAGAAGGATTTCGAAAAGCGCGCCGCCGGGTTGTACGCGGCACTCGACGCCAGGGACGCCGGTGCAATCTTGCGGCTCTTCAAGGGCAAACGTCTGTATCAAGCCCTCAGAGGCCGCACCAGAACACAGTTCAACGTCGCCCTCCCGGAAAAGCCGCAGCAGCAATACAATCAAGTTCGCGAGCATCCGGCGTTTTCAGCGATTGTCGCCGGCCTCCCCTGGCTCAGAGATTTTACGGAGCGGGTGTCCCGTCATTTGTCGGCTTAGGGGCCGCCGCGCGGCCTGCGCAGAACGAACCCAACGGGCGAACGCGCAACGATTGCAATGGGCAAGGGGCGGGAAGGCGGTGCTACACTCGATCGGGACGCGTGTCCTTGATGGAGGCGACCATGAGGTTTGCGACCGTTCTGACCATCGCACTGGCGGCCTGTGGCGCGGCGACGACCGCGCGTGCCGAGCCGATCCTGCTGCGCGAGATGGGCTCGTTCTTCGTCGGCGGCCGCATCGCCGTCGTCTCGGACAGGCCCAAGATAATGTCCGGAACGCCGGGCGTTCAGCAGTTCGAGCTCGACCCGAACGGCGAGTACTGGGTGGAGCAGATGTATGTTCAGTACTTCAAGGTGGAGAAGCCGCGCGGCCGGGTGCCGATCATCCTCTGGCACGGCGGCGCCATGACCGGCGTGTTCTGGGAATCGACGCCCGACGGCCGCCCGGGATGGGTCAACTATTTCCTCCGGCGCGGCTGGGACGTCTACAACGTGGATGGCGTCGAGCGCGGTCGCTCCGGCTGGGCGATGTATCCTGAGATTTGGCCCGCGCCGCCTGAGTTCATGCCGCGGTCGTCGCCGGCGGAGCGCACCCATTGGCGGATCGGCGCCGGCAGGCCCGCCCAGGGGGCGAAGCCGGACGCCATCGAGCTTTTCCCCGGCAGCCAATTCCCGGTCGAAGCCTACGACGCGTTTGTGAAAGGGTTCGTGCCGCGCTGGTATCACACCGGGCCGGCGACGATCAAAGCGTTCCTCGAACTGGTCGACCGGGTGTGCCCCTGTGTCGTCATCTCGCACAGCCAGTCGGGGGCCTGGAGCTTCGACATCGCCAAAGCCCGCCCCGACAAGGTCCGCGCGCTCATCGCCATCGAGAGCGCAACGCCCGGCTCGCCCGGCGATCTCGACAGGTTCAGCGGCATGCCGATCATGTGGCTGCTGGCGGACTTCATCGATACCGATCCGCAGCGGGTGAAGGCCTTCGCCAGGAACCTGGCATTCCTGAAGACCGTCAGCGCGGCGGGCGGCCTGGTTGACGTGGTCCGGCTCCCCGAGCTGGGTATCAGAGGCAACACGCACTTTGTGATGTCGGACAGGAACAGCGACGACGTCGCCGGCGTGGTCCACGGCTGGCTCGCGAAGCACGGCCTCCACCAGTGAGCGGCCGCGCGCGCACGCAACTTTCAATCTCCATCCCATGCAATCGCGACCCGCAACGACCATACCATTATCGAGCGGTCTGAACCCGGCGCTGCGCGCCCCACTGGTCCCGCCGGCGGGATGTGGCTACGCTGGGGCGCAATGGACGCTGAAACCGCCCGCAATGAATTTCGCGCATCCGCCATGAGCCATCTGGACAAGGCGCGCTTCGCCCTGGTCATGAAGCGGCTTGGCTACTCGGTCGACGAAATCCGGCGGGAGATTGCCGGCGCGCTGCCGAACTGGCGGATGCCGGATCTGCCGAATCCGGACCTCTAGAGTTCGCGGCATGCCAGGGAGGTTCTGCTCATGACATTCCACATCCGTTGCGCCGCGGCGCTCATCGGTCTCGCGATCGCGCCGGCGCTCGCGGTCGAGGACGGCAAATTCGCCGACTTCGGCGGTGTCAAGATCCACTACATCGATCGCGGCCAGGGCGAGCCGATCGTGCTCCTGCACGGCGGCACCTCGAACCTCGAGAGCTGGATCACGGCCGGGGTGGTCGCCGACCTGCAGAAGGATTTCCGCGTGATCGCGTTCGACGCGCGCGGCTCCGGCAGGAGCGACAAGCCGCGCGACCCGAAGGCCTACGGCCGCCAGCAGGCGCTCGACGTGCCGCGCCTGCTCGACGCGCTCAAGCTCGACCGCGCGCACATCGTCGGCTTCTCGCTTGGATCCTCGACGGTGGCGCAACTGCTCACGCTCAATCCGGAGCGCTTCCTCACCGCGACGCAGGCGGCGGGCGCCGGCCGCTCGCCGGCGGCGGCGAACGATTCGCGCATCGAGGTGGAGGCGTCCGAGATCGAGAAGGGCTGCATCAGCCGCAGCCGGCTCTACCGGCAGGCGCCGCCGAACGCCAAGCCCACCGAGGACGACTACGCCAAGGCGGAGGCGCGCTGCCGCGCCGACAAGAATTTCGACCAGTATTCGGTGGCGGCGTCGCTGCGCGGCTATCGCGACCAGGCGGTCACGCTCGCGCAGATGGCGGCGGTCAAGGTGCCGACGCTGGGCATCGTCGGCACGCTCGATCACACGCTCAAGGAGATGCAGGACCTCAGCAAGGCGCGGCCCGACATGAAGTTCGTGCTGCTCGAAGGTGTGTCCCACACCGGCACGACGGGAATCCAAGGCCAGCCGGCGCTGGTGAAGGAAATCCGCGCGTTCATTGGCGGTCAGCGCACCAACTAGCGCGCGATCTCTCCGCCGCTCATTCCCGCGAAAGCGGGAATCCAGAATCTTCGTGTGGCACTGGGTCCCCGCTTGCGCGGGGACGAGCGGAAGTGCGCATTGCGCCGCACCGCGCATAGCTTCCATGCGCGCAATCGCGTTGTTATCCTTCTCGATCCCGCGCTTGAATTGGCGAGAGGGTCGAGGGGTCGTCGCGTTGCAAGACCAGGCTTCCGTGTCGTTCAAGTCGCCGCTGCCGATGTTTCGGCCGCCGTCGATCGCCATCGTCGGGGCCTCGGAGCGGGCCCGCTGGCCGACGCAGATCTACAAGCAGCTGCGCGAGCACGGATATGCCGGCGCGATCTATCCGGTGAACCCGCGCTCCTCCGAGGTTTGGGGCGCAAAATGCTATCCCGATCTCGCCGCGCTGCCGGAGCCGCCCGCGCATGCACACGTCATCGTGCCGGCGCCCGCCGTGCAGGGCGTGCTGGAGACCGGCGTCGCCGCCGGGCTGAAGACCGCGACGGTCTACGCGGCGCAGCTCGGCGAAGGCAGCGATCCCGAGATCGTCGCGCGCGGCGTCGCGCTCCGGGAGCTGATCGAGCGCTCCGGGCTGATCATGTGCGGCCCCAACTGCATGGGCTTCAACGCGCTGCGCGAAAAGAACTTCGGCTATCCCAACGCCGATCTCTGCGCGCTGACGCCCGGCTCGGTCGCCTTCGTCACGCAGTCGGGCGGCACGGTGCAGTACATCGGCACCATGGGCGCGCACCGCGGCGTCGACTTCAACTACCTGATCTCGAGCGGCAACGAGCTCAGCGTCGACCTCGCCGACTACGTCAATTATTTCGCCGAGGACGACGGCACGCGCGTGATCGCACTGTTCGTCGAGGGCATCCGCCGGCCGCAGGCGTTCATGGCGGCGGCGGCGAAGGCGCTCGCCGCGCGCAAGCCGATCATTGCGATCAAGACCGGCAAGTCGCAGAAGGCGCGCGACAGCGCGCAGTCGCACACCGGCGCCATCGCCGGCGACTACGGCGCCTTCACCGCGATGTGCGAGCGCTACGGCATCGTCGTCTGCCAGACCCTCGACGAGATGATCGAGATGCTGCTGGCGTTCCAGGCCGGCCGCCTGCCGAAGGGCAATCGCGTCGGCTGGGTGACCACGTCGGGCGGCACCGTCGATCTCCTCTTCGATTATCTCGACGAGCAGAGCGCGATCGCGACGCCGGAGTTCAGCGACGCCACCAAGGCCGTGCTGCGCCCGCTGGTCTCGTACGAGCTCGCATTGAAGAACCCGCTCGACGCCGGCAATCCCGTCAATGATGCGCACGACGCCAAGCTCTGCGCGGCGATCGCCGCCGATCCCAACATCGACATGCTGGCCTGGGGCGGCACGCCGCCGTCGGGGTCGCGGGTGCGCGACCCGGCGGTGACCCGGAGCATCGCCGACGCCACCGACAAGCCTGTGATCGGCTTCATCCGCATGGGCATCCTGACCGACCAGGCGACGGTGAAGTTCCAGAACGAGGTCGGCTTCCCGTTCTTGCAAGGCCTGCCTGCCGTGATCCGCGCGCTCGGCGGGCTTGCGTTCTATGGTGCGCGTGCGGGCCGCAAGGTTGCGCCACTCGCGCCGCCGGCCGGCCGCGCCGAGACGCTCGCAGGCGCCGCGCTTGACGCCGCCCTGGCGAAACACGGCGTGACGCTGCCGCGCAGCGCGTCGGTCGCTTCGCCGCAAGCCGCCGCCGCGGCCGCCGAGACGATCGGCTTCCCGGTGGCGCTGAAGATCGTCTCGCGCGCGATCTCGCACAAGACCGAGGCCGGCGGCGTGCGATTGCATCTCGGCTCGGCGGCCGAGGTCGAGCGCGCGGCGCATGCGCTTGCCGCCTCCGCCGCCAAGGCGGTGCCGGGCGCCGTCATCGACGGTTATCTGGTGCAGGAGATGGTCGACGGCGTCGAGATGATCGTCGGCGCCCGCACCGACCCGCTCTACGGGCCGATGCTGGTGGTCGGCGCCGGCGGCATCCTGGTCGAGCTGGTGAAAGACGTTTCGTTCCGGCTGCTGCCGGTCACGCCCGCCGATGTGCGTGCGATGATCGGCGAGCTCAAGGTCGCCAGGCTCCTTGCCGGCTTCCGTGGCCGGCCAGCCGCCGACGTCGAGGCGCTCATCGCCGCGATCTGCGGCCTCTGCGATTTCTATCTCGACCACCGCCATCTGCTCAGCGACATCGAGATCAATCCGCTGATGGTGCTGAGCAGGGGCGTGCGCGCGGTCGACGTCCGGATGGTTCATGCCGGGAACTGAATTTGGATTGAACATGCCTCTGATGGAGAACGCCATGCCCCATCTCAAGCGAGCCGTCACTGCCGGCACGGTCGCCTTCATGCTGCCGGCGCTCGCCATGTCGCACGCCCAAGCCCAGGCCAATGCGCAGGACGTGGCGGCGTTCTACAAGGGCCGCCAGATCAACATGCTCATCGCCAGCGCGGTCGGCGGCGGCTACGACGCCTATGCGCGGCTGGTCGGCCGCCACATCGGCCGCTATATCCCCGGCAATCCGTCGATCGTGCCGATGAACATGCCTGGCGCGAGCGGCACGGTCGCAGTCCAGCATATGTACACCTTGCCCAAGGAGGGGACGGCGTTTGCCGCGATCGTGCCCGGCGGCATCACCCGGCCGCTGTATGACGTGCACGAGCGGATCAAGTACGACTTCAGCAAGCTCGTCTATCTCGGCAACGCCAACACCGAGGTGAACCTGTGCTGGGTGCGCACCGACGCCAAGGTCAAGACGTTCAAGGATCTCTTTGCCAACGAGCTGATCATCGGCGCGAGCGGCGAGGGCGATTCCACCCGCGATTTCGCGGTCGCCGAGAACAACATCCTCGGAACCAAGTTCCGCGTCGTGCAGCGCTACAAGGGCGTGCGTGACATCGTTCTTGCGGTGGAGCGCGACGAGGTCGCGGGACTGTGCGGCACCGGCGTGCCGGCGATGATGGTGCAGCGGCCCGAATGGGTGGCCGGCAAGGGCGGCGGCAAGATGCTGGTGCAGCAGAATGTCAGGGGCAAGCCCAAGCTGACGGACGCGGGCGTCCCGCGCACCGGCGACTTTGCCAAGACGCCGGAGGATCGCGATCTGCTCGGCTTCATCTATGCGCAGCAGCAGTTCGGCCGGCCGTTCGTGATGGCGCCGGGAGCCCCTCCCGAACGCATCGCCGCGCTGCGGCAGGCGTTCACGCAGGCGATGCAGGACAAGGAGCTGCTCGCCGAGGCGGCCAAGATGAATCTCGACATCGACCCGCTGTCGGGGACCGAGCTGCAGGCGATCGTCGAGCGGCTCTACGCGACGCCGGAGCAGACCGTGAAGCGCGCGATCAACGCGCTGGTCTACAAGCCGCCGACGTAGCGGATGGGTGCGCGGGGCGGCCGGCGGGTAGCACCGCCGCCGCCGATCATCGCGGGCTTCTGGCCTGCCGCAGCGAAGGCATTGCGCTCGCCGCGTCACGCGCGGCTTCATCCAGAAGCCAGTCAATGAACGTGTCGACGTGCGGCTTGTCGGCGGCGAGCGACGACCTGATGACGAAGCAGGCCCGTGCGTCACCGACCGAGGTCGCGAACGGTGCAACCAGCGATCCGCTTTGCAGCAGCTCCTGCACGAGAGGGCTGATGCCCAGCGCAACGCCCTGGCCCTGGATGGCTGCCTGGATCATCTGGTCATAGTGATTGAAATAGAGGGCTCCGGCCGGCTGCAAGTCCTGGAGACCGGCGGCGACGAACCATGCTTCCCAATCCACATAGGCCTTCTGTGCGGTCACGTAGGTGTCATGGAGCAGCACGTGCGCACCGAGGTCCTGCGGTTTCACGAGCGGCTTCGATCGATCGCGGACGAGCGCGGGGCTGCATACCGGAAATGCCGCATAGTCGAACAGCCGGACCGCCCCTTCCGGTGCGGCCTCCGAGCGGCAGTACCGTATCGCGACGTCGAGCCGTTTGCGCTCAAGCTGGAGGATGTCGACCGTGGCCGCGATGCGCACATCGATGTCGGGCTGCTTGACCCGAAATCGCTTCAGACGGGGGATCAGCCACAACGAGGTGAATCCAGGGCTGGCCGTCACGGAGACTTGCTGCACTTTGCCGCCGGACTTGAGCTTGTCGGTCTCCTCCTGCAGCCAGTTCAGGAGCTCGGTCGCGGTGCGATAGAGCTGCTGTCCCGCGGCGGTCAGCACCAGCTCCCGGGTGCGGCGCTCGAACAGCGCCACGCCCAGGTGATCCTCCAGAGTCTTGACTTGCTTGCTGACCGCCGACTGCGTGATGAAAAGCTCGTCCGCCGCTTTGGTGAAGCTCAGGTTGCGCGCGGCGGCCTCGAACCCGGAGATGACGTTCAACGGCGGAAGCCGGTACCGTTTTCCAACCATTCCTGCGCCTCATGCATCACGAGAAAATCGATCGTTTGTAGCCGTGTGCCTGCAAAGCTAGGTCTCTCCGCGTCCGGCGCCGCCCGTCTGCGTGCGCCCTCTGCAACGGAGACTATCATGATAGCGGGCTCTGTTTCCTCTCTGCGCGCCGTGGCCCCACCGAATCCGATCCTGCGTCCGGCGTCGCGAGCGGACGCGCCGCGTGCCGGCTCGATCTGCCATGCAGCGTTCAAATCCATCGCCGATCAACATCGTTTTCCACCCGACTTTCCGACATCCGATGTCGCCATCGACCTTGTCGATCACCTGGTCTCCAGGTCCGACGTTGACGCGATCGTGGCAGAGGTCGACGGTCGCGTGGTCGGAAGCAACTTCCTGTGGGCAGATGGTTCGGTCGCCGGCGTTGGCCCGATTACGGTTGATCCTGCGGTGCAGAACCGGCGCATCGGCCGCCGGCTGATGGAAGCCGTGATTGAGCGGGCCCATCGCAAAGGCATCGCCTCCGTGCGGCTGGTACAGGCTGCGTACCATCTACGCTCGCTTTCGCTTTACACCCAGCTTGGTTTTGAGGTGCGCGAGCCGTTGGCCGTCATGCAGGGGCCGGCATTGAACCTTGCCATCGACGGCCGCCAGGTGCGCACCGCGACGGCCGCACACCTTGACGCCGCCGATCAACTCTACCGGAACATTCACGGGCACGCCCGCACGCGCGAGCTCCGCGTGGCCATTGAGCAGGGCACCGCGACGGTCGTCGAGCGCGACGGGCGCTTGACGGGCTACACCACGGGCGTCGGATTTTTCGGGCACGCGGTCGGCGAAACCAACGAAGACCTGCAGGCGATGATCGGTTCGGCTCGATCGTTCGCGGGACCGGGCTTTCTGGTGCCCATTCGCAATGCGGTGCTGATGCGTTGGTGTCTGCAGCGCGGGCTGCGTATCGTTCAGCCGATGACGCTGATGACGATGGGCCCTTACCAGGAACCCGCGGCTGCCTTCCTCCCGTCGGTTCTCTACTGACCCTGCTCCCGATGCCTCACTGATCCCATGGAGAGTCCCTATGCCCGCCTATTTCCTGTTCGACATGCTCGAAGTCACCGACCCCGAAAAGCTGGAGAAGTACCGGGAAGCCGTCCTCGCGACCGTCGAACGGTATGGCGGCCATTATCTCACCGTCGGGGGCAGAACCGATGTCGTGGAAGGCGACTGGCGGCCGGTGTTTCCGGTGCTCATCGAATTTCCCGACCTTGCCCAGGCCCGGCGCTGGTACGATTCGGAAGAGTATCGCGCACCGAGAGCGCTGCGGCATGCAGCTGCGCGAGGGAATGCCGTCTTTATCGAGAGCAAATCGTTCGAGCCGCAGCCCCGGGCATGTCCGACCTGACGGGCCGGCATCGGATCGAGTTGGTTTTGCTGGTAAAGAACCTGGCCGTTCAGCGCGCCGCCGTGGCGCGCTTTCGCCAGGCCGTCGGCGACCACGACATGTCGCGCAGGCGGTTGCGCAGGCCGCGCAGCGAGCCGTAGGGTGGGTAAAGGCGCGATCCCAGCGCGTGGTCCATCACCCGCATGGTGCAGCGCCGTGCCCACCAAGGCGCTTCAACGTTTTGTTGCTCGTTGTGGTGGGCACAGCGCTGCGTCCGTTTTGCTGCGCGCCCTGTGCGTGTGATCCGCGCCTTTGCCCACCCTACGGCATGACGGATGGGTCGGTCAGCGCGCCGCCGTGGCGCGCTTGCGCCAGGCCATCGGCGCCCATGACATGTCCCGCAGGCGATTGCGCAGGCCGCGCAATTGCGCATAGCCGCGCTCCCCCGCGACCACCGCGCGGAAGCCGAGCGATCGCTTCGCGCTGACGTCCGCCAGCAGGTCGACACTGGTCCGCCGGCCGTCCCAGATATGGTTCATGAAGCCGCCTTCCGGCGAGCACGACTCGATCGCCTCGATGCCGCCGTCCGCGAACAGCCGCTCGGTCATCTTGTCGACCAGCAGCGCGCCGGGCGAGAACTTCGAGAATTCGGCGTCGAACGCCGTCTTCCAGGTGTAGGCGGTAGTGCCGCAATAGAGCAGCACCTGTGCCGCGATCGGCCGGCCGTCGACCCGCAGCAGCGCGACCGAGGCATTCTTGCCGGCGGCGAGGTCGGAGATCAGGCAGCGCGTGAAGATCGCGTCTTCCTCGTCGCAGAGCAGCGCGGTGCCGCGCGAGCCCTTCCAGCTCGCGGCTTCCATTGTCAGATAGGTCTCGAACGCTTCCTGTACGGCGGTGCGGGTGCGATTGTTGACGATGTCGACGCTGCCCAGTGCAAGCAGGCGGTTCCAGTCCTGTCGCAGCTTCTTTCGGGTCGATCCGGACTTCTTCAGCCCGAAATCCCTGGTCACGTAGGGGCGCTCGCGCTCGGAGAGCTTGAGCGCCTGCGCGCCGCGCGCCGCGAGCGCGCTCATGATCGCGGGATAGGTTTCGGCGCTGCCGTCGAGATAGCGCAGCCGGATCACCTTCGGCAGCGAGCGATTGCGCTCGATCGCATCGAAGAAGCCCGCGATCGCTTCGTCGGTGAATTCCGGATCGACGACGGGATTGGAGAGGAACGAATAGTTGTAGGGCGGCGCTGCCAGGAACGACGGCCACAGCGGCGTGACGTGCATGCGCTGGAGCGCCCACAATCCGACCAGGCGCCGCGTGCCCGCGTCGTGCTTCCCAAATTCCTGCGTCTCAGGTTCCTGCGCCCACGCGAGCAGCATGTGGATGTCGGCGAAGCCGGTCGCCTGCGCCGCGCGCAACGCCGCCGGATGCATGAACACGTTGGCTGGCGCGCGTGCGATCAGCGCCGACCAATGGTCGCCGATCTCCAGGTCCGGAGAAGAGATGCTGACGGAGACTTTGTGCATTGCGGCTCGCGGCGTCGCTGAGAACGCATCATGCGCCAGCGGCATTGCCTTTCAGTTAAGGCAGGTAGATTCGCCGATGTGTTGCTGCGGTTACCATGCTGCGCGAAAGCGACCGTCGCGCGCGCGACGGCGCGGATTCTCCATGGTTAACTTCAACCTTCATTCAGCATTCCGGCCGCAGATTGCCGCGCAAGAAGATACGGGGGCGTCCCCATGCGGCACACGGATATCGTCATCGCCGGCGGCGGTCTCGCAGGGTCGACTGCGGCCGCGATGCTGGCGCGCGACGGCTTCCGCGTCGTCCTGGTCGATCCGCATCCGGTCTATCCGCCCGATCTGCGCTGCGAGAAGCTCGACGGGCCGCAGGTCGCGATCCTGCGGCGCACCGGCCTCGCCGATGCGGTGCTGCGCGCCGGCACCTTCGACGGTGGATGCTGGGTCGCGCGCTTCGGCCGCGTGATCGAGAAGCGCGGTGGCGACCAATACGGCATCCTCTACGACGACCTGGTGAACACGATCCGCGCCGAAATTCCCGACAGCGCCGAGATCGTCAACGCCAAGGTCAATTCGATCGCCAACGGCGACGACCGCCAGACCGTCACGCTCTCGACCGGCGAGGCGATTTCCGCGCGGCTGGTCATCGTGGCCAATGGCCTGAACGTCGGCCTTCGTCATGGGCTCGGCATGACGCGCGAGGACGTGAGCCCGTGCCACTCGATCACGATCGCGTTCGACCTGAAGCCGATCGGGCGCAGTCATTTCGACTTCCCGGCGATGACCTACTATCCCAAGCGCGCCTCGGATCGGATGGCCTACATCACGCTGTTCCCGATCGGCGCGACGATGCGCGCGAACTTCATGGTCTATCGCGACATGGAGGATCCGTGGCTCTCCGAGATGCGTCACCGGCCGACGCAGGCGCTGTTTGCGCTGATGCCGGCGCTGCGCAGGATCGCCGGCGAGGCCGAGGTGGTCGGGCCGGTCAAGATCAGGCCGGCCGACCTCTATGTCACGCGCGGCCATGGGCAGCCGGGCGTCGTGCTGGTCGGCGACGCCTTCGGCACGTCGTGCCCGGCGGCCGGCACCGGCACCAGCAAGGTGTTCACCGACGTCGAGCGGCTGTGCAACGTCTACGTCCCGCAGTGGTTCGCGAGCGAAGGCATGGGTGTGGAGAAGATCGGCGCCTTTTACGCCGACCCCGTGAAGACGGCGTGCGACCGACATTCCTTCGAGAAGGCTTTCACGCTTCGCTCGATGTCGATCGACCAGGGCCTGACATGGCGCGCGCGGCGCTGGTCGCGGTTCCTCGGCCGTCTTGCGATCGGTGCGGTGCGCCGCGGCGTGTCGGCGGCGCCGATGGAGGGGCCGGCGCGCGATGGCGTGGCCGCCCGCGAACGCGCGGCTGCGCATCTGTCGCTCCACCAGAGGTGATCATAAGCCTCTTGCGTGCGAGTTCGTCCTGGCATATGTCTATGGCATATGCCAGGAGGGAGCGATGTCCGAGCCAAGGCACGTCAGGCTGTTCCGAAACGGTCGCAATCAGGCAGTCCGTATTCCGGTGGAGTTCGAGCTGCCGGGCGAGGAAGCGGTCATATATCGTGACGGCGACCGGTTGGTGCTGGAGCCTGTCCGCAAACGCGGGCTCGTAGCTCTGCTCAAGGCCATGAAGCCGGTGGACGAAGAGTTTCCCGAAATCGACGATCCGGTTCCAACGCAGGAGAGCGTCCTTTGACCCGCTACCTGCTGGACACGAATATTATCTCGGACCTGATCAGGAATCCGCAGGGCAAGGCTTCCAAGCGGATCGCTAAGGTGGGCGAGGACAACGTCTTCACAAGCATCATTGTCGCGGCCGAGTTGCGCTACGGATGCGCGAGGCGCGGCTCACAACGGCTGCTCAAGGCGGTCGAGGATCTGCTAGGCGAGATCGATGTGCTGCCGTTTGACGTTCCTGGCGACGCGGAATACGGCGCGATCCGCTTCGACCTGGAAATGGCCGGAAAGCCGATCGGCAGCAACGATCTGTTGATCGCCGCCCACGCCTGTGCACTCGGCGCCACGATTGCAACGGCCAATGATGACGAGTTCAGACGGGTCCGCGGTCTGAAGGTCGAAAACTGGCTTGCTTGAGTCAGGGGATGGATTGAGCGGAAAGCGAAACCCTTTAACCGCCGTTGCGGAGAGTGATCAGTTTTGCCGCGCTTCGCGCATCCTACAAATGGCTTGCGTTGAGTAGCCAAGCTGCGTTAGGAAATTAGTCCTTGACGGTGGCGCGCAAAAAGCCTATACGGGTCTCGTCGCGCTCACCGAAGGCGTCACCGGAGATGAGCCAGAGTCGGAGCGGGATGCGGCGTCCTGCGTGCACGGCTCGTATCCGTGCTCCCGGGGCGCCCGAGCGACTCCGCCCTCCCGCCACGACGAGCGGAACGTGCGAATGCGCCCATGTCACGTCGAAGCGCGCCGCACATAGTGGTAAGAGGTGTAAGAATGTAAGTTTCGAGCTAAGCCAATGATCGCTTTGAAGAATAAATCTTACACCTCAATCTTACACCCTGCGCCGGCGGTGAAAGAAAAGGCCGCCGGCCCGCCGCGGTGGAGTGCCTCGCGAGCACCTGGGCGAAGAGGCAGGTCATGAAACAACGCGGCGCATTCGCCATCGCACTGTCATTGCTGCTCGCGTTCCTCGGCCACGCCGCAGCGCAGCCGGCATCGGACTACTACCGCGGCAAGCAACTCCGCATGATCGTCGGCCATCCGGTCGGCAACGACTACGATCTCGGCGGACGTTTCCTTGCGAAATATCTCGCCAGGCACATTCCCGGCAATCCGCTGATCGTCGTGTCGAACATGCCGGCCGCGTCGAGCGTGGCGGCGGCGAACTTCCTCTACGGCGCGGCGCCGCGCGACGGCACCGTGTTCGGCTCGTTCTCGCGCAACATCCCGAGCCAGGCGTTGATGCGGCAGGCGAACCTCGAGGCGGATCCGCGCCGGTACAGCTGGCTCGGCGGCACCGCGCTGCCGGGCCGCGTCTGCGCCGCATGGCACACATCGAGGGTGCATACGCCCGCCGACCTGCTGAAGACCGAACTCATCGTCGGCGGCGGCGGATCGGGATCGTCGCTGAGCATCCTGCCGACGGTGTTCAACCACGTGCTCGGCACCAAATTCCGTCTGGTCGAGGGCTACAAGGGCACCAACGACACTGTGATCGCCATGGAGCGCGGCGAGGTCGAAGGCGTCTGCGCGACCTACGGACAATTCCGCGTGCACGAGCGCGCGCTCAAGGAAGGCAAGCTCAGAATCATCCTGCGCGCCGAGGAGGCGCCGATCGCGGCCATTCCCGACGTGCCGTCGATCTACGATCTCGCGAGGACCGAGGAGCAGCGCCAGCTGATGCGGTTCGTGTTCTCGAGCGTCGAGTTCGGGAGGCCTTATGTGCTGCCGCCGGACTCGCCGCCGGAGCTGGTCGCGCTGATGCGCAAGGCGTTTGCCGACGCGGTCAACGATCCTGAATTGATCGCCGAAGCGGAACGGCTCAAGCTCGACATGACCTACCGCCCGCCGGACGATCTCATGAAGCTCGTCGACAATCTGTACAAGACGCCGCCGGCGATCATCGACACGGTCAGGAAGCTCGTGCCGAACATCCAGTAGGGTTGCGATGGATTCCAGGCGATGCGAAGGTACGTTTCGAGATACGCTCTTAAAGCGGGTGACAGGCAGCGCGTGACGGTGAGGCAGTTTCCGCAGTCAGGCGAGGTGATCGCCAAACGAGTGCAGGATCAGGGCGGCGCCGACCTCCATGGCTCGGTCCTGATTGCGCGTCGCGGCGAGCCGCACCCGCTCCCTGACCCTCCCCGGCAAGCGGGGGAGGGAAGCGAGGGCGCGGCCAATCTCGGCAACGTCATTCCGTTTGTCCGCCCGCACCGCAACAGCCTCGCGGCACCGTTCCCGCTGCCGTCAATTGCCGCTGACGAACGGCCTGCGCCGTGGAACACGAAAGTTTGGCCTGGTGCGAGCATCGCGTTCTTCACGGCATCGCTGGTGCTCCATGGCGTGCTGGCGGTGATGTTCTGGCATCAGCCCAAGACGATGCCGAGCGTCGGTGTCGAGTCGCTCAGGGTCGACATCGTGCTTGGCGCCACCGAGGCGGCGGGAACTGCGCCGTCACCGGGCGAACGTGAGGCGCAACCCGCGCCGCCATCCGAGCAGCCGCAGGACGAGCCCGTGACCGAACAGCAGTCGCGGGTCGCCACGGTGATGCCGCAGGAGGTTCCGGTCGCGGCGCAAGAGACGGCGCCGGAAGTAAAGCAGGTGGAGACGCCACCGGAAGCGCAGGCCGTCGAGCCGACGCCGCAGGAACAGCGCGCCGAAACGATGCTGGCGGAAGCGCCGGCGGTGACGCAGCCGGCCGAACAGACAGAGCAGCCGCGCCCGCAGGTTCAGGCAGTGCAGGAGGCGCCCGAACGCAACCGCATCGCCGCGCACATCGAGAAGAAGGCGGCGCAGAACAAGCAGGTGGCGGCGACCGTGCCGAGCAATCCCGCGAGCAGCGTCGGCGTCGGCAGCTCCGCCAAGCTGGCCGACTACAGGGCTCTCGTTGCCGGGCATCTTCAGCGCCACAAGCAATATCCGGCCGGCGCGCGCGGCGAAGGCCGGGCCGTTGTATCGTTTTCAGTCGACGGCAGCGGCCGCGTGACCTCGTCGCAGGTCGTGGGTAGTTCCGGTAATCCGGCTTTCGATCGCGAAGTCGTCGCGATGGCGCGCCGGGCGTCGCCGTTCCCGCGGCCTCCGGACGGCAAGGGACAGAATTTCACCGTGTCCGTGCGGTTCGAGGAGCCGAGGAGATAGGATTCCTGGATTTCGCTGCCGCCAGCCATGAGCCAGCCGCCGCAGCCCATACACAAAGAGGAGTTTCCGATGTTCATCGCCATGAATCGCTTTCGCGTTGCGCGCGGCTCGGAGCAGGCCTTCGAGCAGGTCTGGCTCAATCGCGACTCGCGGCTGAATACAGTGCCGGGCTTCGTCGAATTCCACCTGCTCAAAGGTCCTGAAGCCGAGGACCACACGCTCTACGCCTCGCATTCAGTCTGGAAAAGCAAGTCCCATTTCGAGGACTGGACGAAGTCGGACGCGTTCCGCGCCGCGCATGCGCGTGCCGGCAACAACACGACCGGGCCGCTCTACCTCGATCACCCGAAGTTCGAGGGCTTCGAGGTCCGCCAGACCATCGCGCTCGCCGAGCCCGCGGTCGCCTGAACGGCCATGACCTCTCCGAGCTTCGGCCTCTCCCGCCACCGCGTGGCACTTACCATGGCGACTGTCGTGGCGCTCGGACTGTCGTGGTGTGGTATCGCGCGCGCGGCCGATGCGATTTTTTCCGGCTCGAAGCAGGCCGACCACGGCTTCGTCGTCTACGACGTGCAGTCGGAATACCAGGCCGGCACCACGCAGATCTTCGTGCGCGCGCCGGCCAGGCTGAAGGGCGGCCCGCTGCTGGCGCTTTACGTTCTGCCGGTCGAAGCGCACGACGACAAGCGCTGGGGCGATGCGCGTGCCGAAATCGCCAAGCTCAACATCGCGGATCGCTACGGCAACGGCTTCGGCGTGGTCTGCGTCTTCCCGACCTTCAGCCATCTGCCGTGGTACGCGGATCATCCGAGCGATCCGCACATCCGGCAGGAGACGCATTTCCTGAAGGTGGTGCTGCCGTTCATCGAGCGAACGTATCCGGTCGGGACCGATCGCCTGTCGCGTGCGTTGCTCGGCTTCAGCAAATCCGGCTGGGGCGCCTGGACGCTCCTGCTGCGGCATCCGGACCTGTTCGAGCGGGCGGCCGCCTGGGACGCGCCGATGACCATGGATGTGCCGCGCTACGGCATGGCGCCGATCGCCGGCACGCAGGAGAATTTCGAACGCTATCGCGTCACGACGCTGCTGCGTGAGCGCGGGGCGCAGCTGGGCAGCGAGCGGCGGCTGATGCTGGCGGGCTGGGACTTCTACCGGGAGCAGACGCGCGGCGCGCGCAAGCTGCTGCAAGAGCTGAAGGTCCCGCATGTCTACCGCGATGGTCCGCAGCGCAAGCATCATTGGAACAGCGGCTGGATGGCCGACCTTGCGCCGTGGGCCGCGCGCTAGAGTAGAAACGATGATGCCCGGCCGACAAGCCGGGCACCACGCGACCTAACCAACGCAACAAAGTGTTGTTACTTCTTCTTCGCTTTCGGCTGGAACGCACTCTCGACCAGAGCGCGGTCGAAGAACTCGGGCGCCTGCCCGGTCGTCGCGTAAACATAGACGCCGGACTGGAAGATCGTGCTCAGCGTCGACACCATCACCATGACGGCGATCGCAGCGAGGACGCCGGTCGCCATCAGGATCACGCCGATCCCGAGCAGCACGCCCGCGCTCTTGGTCAACGCCAGCGCGGCGCCAATGCCGAAGACCAGCGCGGAGACGAGGAAGAACAAGACGCCGATGAGGCCGATGCGGGCTTCGCCGGCGAGCGACTCGCCCCATTTGGCGCGCAGGATCGCCGCCGAGCGCTTGACCGCCGTGACCGGTCCGACTTTTTCGGTCACCAGCACCGGCACGACGAAGTAGGTGATGACGGCCCAGGAGAACTCGAGCAGGCCGCCCAGCAGGCCGCCGAGGAAGCCGAGATACTCCTTGAGCGCATCGGTGATCATGTTGAGGATGAAGCCGATCGTGGTGGCGATGAACGCCCAGCCGAGGATCTGCGGCAGCAGCGCGACCGCCGCCTTGAGGCCGCCGCGGATCGAAGGCTCTTCGCCCGCGAGCGCGCGCAGCGCGCAGTGGATCAGCGCCACGTTGAAGAAGATCGCGACCGCCGTCATCGCGAAGAGAACGCCGAAGGCGGAGACGTAGAAGAGGATGCCGGGGCCGTTGTCGCTACCAAGCCACTTCCAGATCGAGTTGGTTGAGAAGTGCACCGTGCCAAGTTGCGGCATCAGCGACGCCAGGATCGCCCCGGCGATCATGAGGAAAATCGTGCCCGACATCACGGGCAGGATGGCGAGTCTGGGGTGCTGTTTGAGCACCGCGAAGCTCGCCTTCGCCATCGACCAGCCGCGCGACAAGCTTTCGAACATCGAATTTCTCCCTCGGGAAGGTTACGCTGTCTTGGTCGTTTGGATTGCGGCAGCTTGGTGGCAGGCCCGGCGGCCTGGTGAGCGCCATATTCACCAGGAAACCAGGTAACGCTGAATTCGCGCGGCTAAATGGACGCCATCAAAGTTAATGGTGGCCGTCCAGGATCGCTCCTGCGATCTTCTCGCCCACCATGATGGTCGGGATGTTGGTGTTGGCGCAGGGCACCGCCGGCATGATCGAGGCGTCGCAGATGCGCAGGCTCGCGACGCCGTAGACGCGGCCGGCCGGGTCGGTCACCGCGCCGGGATCGTCGGGCGCGCCCATGCGGCAGGTCGAGGTGGCGTGCCAGTGTCCGAGCACGGTGTCGGCGATCCAGGCTTTCATCGTCGCTTCGTCGGCGAGGTCCTCGATGGTGGGACCATCGGCAATCAGCTTGTCCACCAGGAACCGCCGCAGCGGCTCGTGCAAATCCATGAGCCTGCCGCCAAGCGCCATCCGGATTTCGTTGGCTTTGCTGTAGACGGCGTATTTGCGGGCGCGGTCGCTGTAGCTGACCGGAAAGATCTGCGTGCAGGTGCGTCGCACCGCAGGATGCGACTGCAGTTTGATCATCATGCGCACGCCGATGAGCATGCGCTCCAGGTCGCGCCAGTCCGAGCACATGTTGAAATCGATATCGGGCCTGGCCGCGGGATCGGGCGAGGTGAGGCGCACTTCGCCGGTGGAATAGGAGCGGTTGACCCACATCATCAGAAGGCCGAGCCGGTGGCCGATGCCGTGCCAGGCCGCCTTGTTGCTCGGGATGATGTACATGTCGCCGGCGGGACAGCCCTCGAGCTTCGACGACCAGCGCAGCCCCGCGAACATCTGCCGCCTCACGTCTCGTGCCAGCCGCGCCTCCGGTTTGAGATAGCAGCCGAAATTGACGCCGGGATGCTCCATCAGGTGCTTGCCGACGCCGGCGCGGTCGGCGACCACGCCGATGCCGAGCGCTTGCAGCTCCTTTGCGGGGCCGATGCCGTTGCGCATCAGGAACGCCGGCGACTGCAGCGCCCCCATCGACACGATGGTTTCACGTGCCGAGATGTCTATCGCTTCGTTGCGCCGCCGCACCCGCACGCCGGTGATGCGCGTGCCGTCGAACAGCAGCCGCTCGGCGCGCGTGCCAGCGAGGATCGTGAGGTTGGTGCGCTCCCTGACCGCGCGGGTCAGATACGCTATCGCGCTCGAGACGCGGTGGTTATCGACGTTGGAGATGGCGATGGGGAAGTAGCCGTCGCCGAACGCGCCGTTCTGGTCGTGCAGGTTCTTGTAGCCGAGCGATGCCGCCGCGACGAAGAGGCCCTCGACGAACGGCGGCCAGCCCGACGCGATGCGCCGCAGCGGCACCGGGCCGTCATTGCCGTGCAGCGGGCCGTGGAAGTTCTGGTCGTTCTCGAGTCGCCTGAAGAACGGCAGCACGCCGTCCCAATTCCATCCGGCCGCGCCGCGGGCTGCCCAGTCGTCATAGTCCGAGGGCAGGCCGCGCACTGCGACCATGCCGTTGATCGATGAGGTGCCTCCGATCACGCGGCCCTGCGTGTAGCGCCGGCGCGGGCGGTCGTCGGGCGCGTTGCCAGGGCGGGGGCCGAACGCGGCGGTGAGGCCGGGCCAGGAGAAGCGCGGATTGGAATGTGCGGTGGCGGCGAAGCTGTCGAGCACTTCCGGCGGCTCGCCGCCGGGCGCGTAGTCGTCGCCGGCCTCGACCAGCAGCACGTTGTTGCTTGACCGTGCGCTCAGCCGGTTCGCGAGCACGCAGCCGGCGGAGCCGGCACCGATAACGATGAAATCGTACGCAGGCGAACTCATGATCGAGCCGGCAATTGATCGGCGCGACGACTTTTCGCCGTGCGCTCAGTGCGCAAGCTCGGCGGCCATCAATTGTCGATACGGCTCGGCGCATCCGCGGTCGTCGCCGACACGCGGCAATGGGCGGTCGTGCATGGCGAGGCCGCACAGATCAGCCGCCTGCCTGAGCACGCCAGCCGGGTCTGATACCATGTCTTCGTAGTGAATGACACGCGTGATGTCTGGCAGCTTTGCAGCCAATACGTCGATCATTTCGTGGTACCAGCGAATATGGTCGGCAATCAATCGCAGGCTATTGGCATATGGATTCCCGGACATGTAGTCGCGCATATAGATGCGGAGCATGATATCGTCCAGGTTTCGCTTCACAAAAATGAAACGGACGCGCGGGAATGCGGCGGCAACGCGCGCGGCGTCATGAATGCGGCCCGGATGGGTATTGGTGAACACCTTGGCCGATCCGGTCCGCCGGGCAAGCTCCTGCAAATAAAAATCACGGCATGTCGAGTCGAGCTGCGGGGGGAGCATTTCGAATATTCCCGACGTAAGGAGACCTGACGCCTGAAAGGCGCGGCGGATTGCTTTCTCCACGCTTGGGTTTTCATAGCCGCGCTTGACGCCATCAAGCGTGCCGACGAGCGATTCCATGGTCGTCTTGCCGGATCGTGATGGGCCGAGGATGAAAAGTGATATGGGTCCCTCGCCGGCATCGCCGGCCGGCTTGATCGCTCCCTCTTTGATCTGGGCAAGGTTTAGCCGCTGCAATTCGGCGAGTTCGCGGGCGTCCTGCTCGACAGCGGCGTGCACGCGGCGATTGACTGGGACGAGATGCTGCCACGCCTCGTCATGCCGGCCCGAGCGGTCTAAAGCTGAGGCACGAACGAACGCAATCAGGTTTCTGGTGTGCGCATCGTCCTGGTCCTGAGCGCCCGACACCTTGTCGAGTTCATCCAATATGTTGACGCTCACGAAGGATGGCGGCAGATGGTTGAGTTCGTTGAGAATACCGGCGTAACGCGCGCCATTTGCCCAGAGGCCCTCAAACACATCGGCGGCCCGGGCGTATTGACCTAGGTGCGAATAACAAACGCCGAGCCCGATGCCCGCGGCGTGCAAGCTGGAATCGAGCTCAAAGGACTTGCGGTAGGCCTCCAGCGCAAGTTCATACTCGCGCTCCTCGCGGTAGATTTCGCCGAGCGTGAGCAGGATGCCCGGGTCCCGCGGATTGGCGGCGATGGCTTGCTCCAAGGTGTGCGCTGCCATCTCACTTGCACCAAGCTCCAGGTAGACTGCGCTCAGCGCAGTCAGCGCCTGCCAGCTTTGCGGATTGAGCATGACCGCCCGGACCAGAAAGCCGAGCGCGTGCGGGTATTTTCCAGTATCGGCATGGACCAAGCCGAGAGTGTAGAGCGCGCCAAAATAGTCGGGATACCGGCTGACAAGTGCCTCGCAGATCGCGCGAGCGCGATCGAGCCGCCCCTGCATGCGCAGTGCTTCCGCCTGCTCCAATTGTTTGTAGGCGTCGCTTAACGGACTGGACGATGCCGCCGACTGGCGAATGGTCCAGGAAACGCCTGTGAGCCGTTGTTCAGACATGAGGAGCCCTGTCCGGGGTTGCGCGTCGCTGGCAGCGTACGGCGGACCATGCCTTTCGCGCTCGTGCGTTCCTCGCCGCCAAGGCCATTTCTTTCGCGGCCCCGTCGCGAAGTCAAACACGGTATCTTTTCAGGAGACCGTTGCAAAATGATACACCCAGCACCGATAGACTGCTGAGCTATGTAGCTGATCAAACAGCACAATCCGAAATGCTGGTCTCGGGGTTCAGCATCTTGCGACGCATGTGCATAGAAGAACCAAGATTTGCCGGCTGCGATGGTCGTGGCTAGGATCATGTTGGCGGGTAGGTTGAACGGGGGGATTCATGCGCAAACAACTTCTGTCCAGCGTTGCGGCCGTTGCAATAATTGCGGCGATTGGTGGAACCAGTTTTGCTGCTGACATGCCTGTAAAGGCGGTCAGGGCGGCGCCGCCGCCGGAAGTCCTCACTTGGACCGGTTGGTACATCGGCGGACATCTGGGCTACGGGTCGTCCCGCTTCCATACCATCGCCGACCTCGAAGATCTGAGCCGCGGAGACATCAATAACAAGCCGCGCGGCGTCGTTGGCGGGATGCAGGCCGGATATAACTGGCAGAGCAACTCTTTCGTCTTTGGCCTGGAGGCCGACGTCAGCGCCACTGGCTGGAACAAGAACACCTTCTTCGGCACCACCGGCAGATCGATTGACAACAGCGTCACTCTGTTGGCCTCGTTGCGAGGCCGGTTGGGCATGACCTTCGGCCGCGCGCTGATATATGGCACGGGCGGCCTTGCTTTCGGACAGGCCAAGCTCCATGCGCGCTCGCCGGGCGGCACCGTTCCCGCCAACGGCAACATCAACAAATGGGGCTCGGTGTTCGGCGGCGGCATCGAATGGAAGCAGAATCGGAACCTGAGCTTCAGAGCCGAAGGGCTATGGTACCACTTCAACAAGTCCCGTAATTTCGGCACTGACCATATCTGGCTCAACAAGTTCAGGGACGCGTGGGTGGCCAGGTTCGCAGCGAACTATCACTGGAACTAGCTTCTGATCCCGCGATCATCGTCCAGCTAGCGGCCAACCGGGGCGGTCTTGCGACCGCCCCTTTGTTTCGCCGACTATAGCAACTGACATTTCACTCGTCAGCGTCTCACTCGTCAGCGTCCGTCTCGGCACCCAGCACATGCGCGCCGTAATTCTGCGCCGCGCTGTGCCAGGTCAGCGAGTGATGGGCGGCCGCGGCGTGTGCGTCACGGAACTTGCGCTGCAGGTCGTGGTCTTGATAGAGCACGCGACCGCCGGCATCGTTGAACAGCCGCTGCACCGCCTGGATCGACAGCTGCGCGGCATAGGCCATGTTGCGCTTGCCGTGCACCTGCATGTGCTCCGTGAACGGCTCCTTGCGCTCCAGCACGCCCATCGCCTCGCGCAGCGCCCCCTGATACATGCGCGCGGCCGCCTCGATCTCGGCGGCAGCCGTGGCCGCGACGATCTGCGCACCCGCCATCTGCGCCCATGGCCGGCCGCGCGATTTCCGCGGCCGCGTGTAGTTGTAATAGGCCTCGAGACACCCCTCGGCGATGCCTACGGCGACCGCGCAATAGCTCGCCGACGACGGGCCGCCGCGTGGCAGATGGAACACCGGCGCCGCATAGAGATGCGCGCCCGGCGCATTGCCTTCGTCGGACGCCTTCTTGTCGAGGATGCGGTGCTCGGGGACGAACTTCTCCTCGATAACGAAGGTCTTGCTGCCGGTGCCGGCGAGCCCGATCACGTGCCAATCGTCGACGATGGTGATGTCGCGCTTCGGCACCAGCACCGAGCACGCCTGCTTGCGGTCGCCGTGGTCGATCACGCCGGCGGCCAGCACCCAGTCGGCATGATCGACGCCGCTGGAGAACTGGTGCCGTCCGCTCCAGACGACGCCGCCGGCGACCGGCCGGGCCTTGCCGGTCGGGGTGACGCAGTTGGAGAGCTTCGCGGTCGGGTCCTTGCCCCAGACGTCCTCCTGCGCCTGCGCCGAATAGGCCGCAAGCTTCAGGATATTGTCGGTGAGCACCATGTGCACCCAGGCCTGCGAACCGCAGCCGTGCGCCAATGTCTGGCTTACCTCGCAGAACACATCGTAGTTGTGCTCGAAGCCGCCGTAGCGCGCCGGCTGGCAGATGCGCAGAAGATCGTTGGCGAGATAGTCGCGGATCGTCTCGTCCGGGCAGCGGCGCATCGCCTCGCATTGCGCGGCGCGTTCTTGGAGCACCGGCACGAGCGCCTCGGCGCGGCGCAGTAGCTCCTCGCGCGAGGGAGCGGTGGCGAGCTTCTGGGCTGTGGTCGTTTGCAGCATCAATGTTTCCGTATCGCTGGCCTCACTCCGCCCTCATCCTGAGGCCCGTGCAGCGGGCGTCCGAAGGATGGCCGCAGGCGCCGTGCTTGCGGTTCGAGACGCCGCGCTGCGCGCCGCTCCTCACCGTGAGGGCTGAGTGAGTTGTACATCAATTCCCTGGGTTGTTGAGTTTCTGGATGCGCTCGACCACGCGCGCGGGCGACGCATAGGCGCGCGCAATCACGTCCTGCAACTGCTGGCCGGTCTGCGGCGCGTTGACGATGAGGCCGATCTTCTCGGCATCGGCCTTGAACTGCGCATCGTTGAAGGTATCGGCCAGCGCCTTGCGGATGGCGGCGACGCGGTCGGCCGGCACGTCCGGCGGCAGCAACAGCGGGCGACCGAGCGCCTGCGGCGCGGAAGCGGCCTGCATCAGGAGCTTGTCGTCTTCGTTGGTGAGGAGGTCGGTCGCGAACGGCACGTCCGGCAGCTCCTTCAGCCGCTGCGGCCCGTATTGCACGATCGCCTTCACCGTCTTGTCCCGCAGCCAGTTCGGTCGCGTCGACGTCAGCGCCGAGTAGAACACGCTCGGATAGCCGTCGAGCTCGCCGCGTTCCATCGCCAGGAAGGCGTCATTCTGCCCGGGATAGCCGTTGATCAGCTTCATCCTGGTGCCGAGCATGGCGTTGAGCAGGCGCGTGTAGAACGCCGGCGTCGAGTTCGCGCCGGACGCGCCCATGGTGGTCTCGGTCTTGCGCAAATCGTCGACCGAGCTCACCGGCACGGTGTTCCACACGAGCACCATGCTGACTTCGTAGCTCGGCGTGCCGAGCCAGTTGAACTTGGTGGCGTCGTAGCGGGCGGCCTTGGTACCGAACAGCGGCTCGAGCGGCGTGCCGTTCTGCACCAGCCCGATGATCGTGCCGTCCTTCTCCGCCGTGTTGTAGAGCCAGTTGACGGCGGTGATGCCGCCGGCGCCGGGCATGTTGCGCACGACGACGGTCGGATTACCGGGGATCAAACGGCCCAAGTGCCGGGACAATGCGCGGCCCAGCGCGTCGTAGCCGCCGCCGCTCGACGTGCTGACGACGATGGTGACGGTTTTGCCGCGATAGAAATCGGCGACGGGCTGCGCGGATGCCGGCGCGAGCGTGACGCAGAGCGCAGCGAGAGCGGAAGTCCACCGTAACGGCATGTCGTTTCTCTCAGCTCTTTGGGGGCAGGGGCCCCTTGAAGGCAAGATAGCCGCCATCGAGCAAAAGGTCTGCCCCGGTCATGAACGAGGACTCCTCCGACGCGAGAAATAATGCCGCAGCCGCGACTTCCTCGGCCCGGCCGGGCCGCCCGAGCAGATAGGCCGGGCCGCGGGCGCGGTTGGCCTCCGCGCGGTCCTTGAAGCGGCGCAGGATCCGCGCGGTGTCGATGCCACCGGGCGATAGCGAGTTGGCGCGGATGCCGTCGGCGGCATGGTCGACCGCGAGGCTGCGCGTCAATTGGATCAGGGCGGCCTTGCTGGTGGTGTAGGGCGCCCGGCCGGCGATACCGATCTGGCCGAGCTGCGATGCGACGTTGACGATGGTGCCGCCGCCGGCCGTGCGTAGCTGCGGTACCGCGTATTTGCACATCAGGAACGCACCGGTCAGGTTGACCGCGAGCGCGTCGTTCCAGTCGTCGAGGGTGAGCGTGTCGATGGTGCCGTCAGGCGTCACGGTGGCGGCGACGTTGACGAGCGTCGTGAGCTTGCCGAACGCATCGACCGCGTGCCGCACCGCGCGCTCGGCGTCCTGCTCGACCGCGACATTGGTGCGGACGGCGACCGCCTGTCCGCCTGACGACGTGATCTCGCCCGCGACGGCTTCGGCGCCCTCGCGATTGATATCGGCGATCGCAATCGCCGCGCCGGCCTCGGCGAAACGGCGCGCGATGGCGCCGCCGATCTCGCCACCGCCGCCGCTAATCAGTGCAACGCGGCCGGCGAGTAGCTGCCGATCGTTCATAAGGGCGTCCTTCGTTCCGTTAAATATTCATATCCGACTTTGCCAGCGTCCTCACGCCCTCTACAAACAATTGGGCGACGGGACTGATGGTTCGATTCTTCAACGTGAAGATCGCGATCGGCATTTCCGGTGCATGCAGGTCGATCGGCAATCGCTTCAGCGACCAACGCTCGGAATTGTACAGCAGCACTTGGCTGCCGAGCATGGTCAGGTAGCGCCCTGTTGCCAGCAAGTGCATGCGAACGTCCAGCGAATACGAAATGATCTGTCTTCGCGGCAATTCGAGGCCATTGCGACGGAAAGCATCGGCGTGAAACGCGCCGACAACATTGTCTGATGGATAAAGAACCCAGGGTTCTTCGATCAATTCGACCAGCGACACTTTACGGCGGCGGACCCAAGGAGCATGGGATGAGGCCGCCACAAAGAGACGATCGCGCCCTACAATCTCCACGTCGATGTCCTCGTCCACCGTCGGCTTGAATAGCCTACCCAGCATGACGTCCACATTTCGTTCCCGTAATTCGCGAAATTCCTGCGTGCCGGTTTGCGCGGTAACGACGTGAACGACCACGCGCGGATGACGTTGAGTTAGTCGGTCGATGACCGCCGGAACAAAGCCGGCGGCCGTTCCTTCCGGGCAGCCAACACGCACTTCTCCGGCGGCCGGGTCCAACAAGAATTCGACATCCCTGAGTCCTTGACGCAGTTCGTCGAACGCCACCCGTCCCCGTTTGAGGAGCGCTTTCGAATAGATCGTTGGCTCGATACCCCGTGGGTTCCGATCGAGCAGCCGCACACCAAGAGTCACTTCGAGATTGGCGATCGCTGCAGATACAGCGGGTTGCGACATCCCTAGCAGGCTGCTGAAAAACTCGCTCGACGGCAAGACCTGATCGTGATTCCGTTGGATTGGACACGACGGGGTGAT
>JAIESR010000061.1 GCA_019745775.1 Xanthobacteraceae bacterium
CGACGGCCGCACCCTGGTTTGCGCCGTTGGAGCGCTCGCTGATGGCGTCGGCAATCGCCGGGATTGCGGCGGCATCGTTCGCGGTGGTGTCCGCCTGCGCGAGCTGGACGCCCTGCCCGGTCGTTGCAATCGACGGGCGCAAGCCTTCCGGCCTCTCGCTGGTGCGCTGCATGTCGATCGGCTTCGGCAGCGGGTTGAACAGCTTGTCGTGCGAGAAATCCTTCGGCGTCAGCTCGACGCGCGCGACCACGACGCGCATGCCGAGCTTGCTGACGTTCCAGAGCCGCGACACGAAATCGGTCGGCATGCGGATGCAGCCATGCGACGCCGCGTGCCCGGGCAGATGACCTTCGTGCAGCGCGATGCCCGACCAGGTGAGGCGGTGCATGTAGAACATCGGCGCGTTGCCATAGAGATTGGAGCGGTGCCAGCGGTTCTTCTGAATGATGCTGAACACGCCGGTCGGCGTCGGATGACTGGGGGTGCCGGTCGAAACTTTCGTCTCCGCGACGCGGACACCGTTGCTATAGAGGACGGCGCGCTGATCGTTGATCGAGACCATCAGCTGCAGCGGACCCTTCGGCATGTTCTCGCCGAACGGATGCCGGATCGGGACGTCCTTCTTCGATTGCGACGTGGCGGTCCGGTTGGCCTTGCGGCCCTGCATGTCCGCGCGGGACGGCGCTTTGCTATCGAGGCGCGACGGAACGTCTTGCGGGGGCCGGTTGAACGGGCGGAAGAACTGCGCATCCGCGACGTCGATCCGACCGATCACGAATGCGGCGGACACGCCGGCCAGCAGCGCCACGCGCCACAGGCCTGTTACACGACCCACAACCGGGCTACCCGACGTGGTGCCGGGACATATTGTTACCGACTCGCGCACAGCAATCTCCCAACGCCTCAGCAAGCTTTATTGTTCGCCCGTCCAGCCCGGCAGGTAAGGTACAAGATAACCGTTGCTCTCGGGTAAAGTCGATCAACTTATCGACAGCAGGCGGCAGCTAAGTACCGGCAAGTGGCGGTTTGGTAAGGAAAATCGGCGCCGTCGCGGCGCGCGGCGCAATCGATGGCTTTCGTTGCGGTTAAGGCGCACCGCGACGCACCGCCGAAAGGCGAATCAGCCGAGCGCGCGGGTGGTATCGTCGAACAGCTCGTCGACCGTGAACGGTCGCGGAATCAGCTTCTGTTGAACCGCATAGTCGATGATCATCCTGAGCGCCGGCCGGCAGGCTTCGACCCCGAACGGATGGAAATCGATCTCGCCCGGCTTCGGCAGCCCGGCCGCCTGCTTGGACTGTTTCAGCATGCGGTAGACTTCGCGGACGAGCTCGGGCTTCGCGCGCGACAGGCTCTGCGTCACGCACACCATGTGATTGAGCGGCACCACACCGTGCTCGGCACGCCAGCGCCGCGTCTCCGCTTCGGGATCCTCGATGACGCTCTTGAGCCTGGGATCGGTCGGCAGCTCGGCGCCGAAGATGCCGGCATCGAGCTCACCGTCCTGCACCATCTTCAGCAGGACCTTGCCGTCGGCGGCGCGCTCGACAAACGGCGGGTCGCGATATTCGAGGATATGAGCGTCTTCGAAGTTGACCCATTTCACGCGATAGATGTCGACGCCGTAGTCGTTCTGGAGATGGCCGCGCAGCCAGGTGCCGGTGGTCTGCGTATAGGAGCGCACGCCGACGCGCCGGCCTTCGAGATCCTTCAGCGAGAGCCTCCCGCGTTCGGAATTGTAGAGCAGCGTGCCGTGCTGAAAGCGGCCGAGCATCACGCACGGCATCAGCACCAGCGGCTTGCCGTAAGATTTCGCCTGTAGGAAGGTGACGACCGCCATCTCGCTGACGTCGTAGGCGGTCTTGCGCACCATTTCGGCGAACGCCTTGTAGACGGGCGTGATGCCGGCGAAGTCGAGCGCGACGCGATCGGACCTGATCTCGTTGCGCTTCAGCGCCGCGGTGTGCGGATAGTCGCCAAGCGCGATGCGCAGCGTCTGTTGCGCGGTCATCGGATCTGCGACGGTCATCGGCTTCAACTCCCCCAACCTTCGAATTCCGGACTTTGGTTTTCCTGGCCTTGCCGACCTCGATGTACCGTACCATAAGGATGTATCGGCCCCGGAACCAAGAACGGACTTCAGCCCGCCCATGACCTTGATCTTATCAAACAACGATGTCGACAAGCTCCTGAGCATGCCGGAATGCATCGACGTGCTGGAAGAGGCGTATGTCGAGCTGGCGGAAGGTCGCGGCATCACCCGCACACGCTCCGACAGCATCGCGCCGACGCAATTGCCCGACGCGGTCTACGGGCTCAAGTCGATGGACGGCGTGTGCCCCAAGCTCGGCGTCGGCGCGGTCCGCATCAATTCCGACATCGTGCGCTTTCCCAAGCGCGGCAACACGGTGGTGCGCGAGAAGGTGCCGGCGGCGCCCGGCAACCGCTGGGTCGGCCTGGTGCTGTTGTTCTCGGTCGACAATGGCGAGCCGCTCGCGATCATGCCCGACGGGGTGATGCAGCGCATGCGGGTCGGCGGCACCAACGGCCTCGGGATCAAGTATCTCGCGCGCAAGAACGCCGAGGTCGTCGGCATTCTCGGCTCCGGCTGGCAGGCGGGCTCGCAACTGATGGCCGCCTGCGCCGTGCGCGACATCAAGCAGGTCCGCTGCTTCAGCCCGACCCGCGAGAACCGGGAAAAATTCGCGGCCGAGATGAGCGGCATGCTCGGCATCGAGGTGAAAGCCGTCGACCAGCCGGAAGACGCGATGAAGGGTGCCGACATCGCGATGTGTGCCTCGTCGAGCCTCGACAATATCTTCTTCGCGCCGTGGGTCGAGGCCGGGATGCACATCACGTCGATCAAGCGGCCGGAGATCGAGATGGCGGCGCTGCGCAAGGCCGACCGCATCGTCATTCACAACAACGACGAGAAGCCGATCCATGTGATGACGCGCGACATCGAGCTCGCCGAGACCGCCAAGGAGAACGGCTGGAATTCGGTCGGCGAGCTCGATTTCGCAAATCTCCCGACCTTGCCGGAGCTGATCGTCGGGCGCGCACCGGGGCGCGCCTCGGACCGCGAGGTCACGTGTTTCCTGAACAATATCGGGCTGGGCTACCAGTTTGCGGCGGTCGGCGCCGCGGTGATCAGGAAGGCCAAGGACGGCGGCTTCGGCCATGAACTGCCGACCGACTGGTTCACCGAGGACGTGCACCCGTAGCGGGCTAGTCTTTTTTCTTGGATGCTGCGATCAGGTCGGCAACACGTCGCTGAACGTCTTCATTGCGGAAAACGTCGTCCAGGTCTTGCGGGCCTGCTGCAGACGGATCATGCACGATGACCTCTGGGCTCACGCTGGAACGTCGCCAGGGGAAGAAAGCGAACAACTTCTTTGCTTTCTGCCACATGAAATTTTGACTGCGACCCGGGCCTTTGTCGTTGCGACGTTTCGTTGTGTCGGATTCATAACCCTTCGCCGCGTCAATTCGGAGTCTGATTAACGGTTCCATCAATATGGTTCCCGGACGGCGCGCACCGATGGAACCAACGCTCGACACCAAAGTTTTTCCCTCGACGCGGCATGGAGCCGCACCTTACGAGGAGCATTCATCATGCTTGGTTGGGCTTTGACATTTCTGATCGTGACGCTGATCGCCGCCGTGCTTGGCTTTGGCGGCATCGCCGGCTTCGCGGTCGAGATCGCCAAGATCATCTTTTTCGTCGCGATCATCCTGTTCGTGATCTCGGCGGTCGCCGGACTGGTGCGCGGCCGGTCGCCGACTGCACCGTAGCCGCCACAATCAGAGCTTCATGACGACTAAGCCCGGCTTGCGCCGGGCTTTCTTTTTTTGAAGCGACGATTTGCGGCAGGCGGAGGTCAGCGGCGCCCGCCAGCGGAGAGCACCGCGCGGGTCGACTGATCGGGGCCGAAATCGTCGGCACTGTCGATCGCGAGCAGTTCGGACAGCCTGGTACGCGCCCGGTTGACGCGGCTCTTGATGGTGCCGACCGCGCAGGCGCAGATGCCGGCGGCTTCCTCGTAGGAGAAGCCGGACGCGCCGACCAGGATCAGCGCCTCGCGCTGATCCGGCGGCAATTGCGCGAGCGCCTTGCGGAATTCCTCGAATTCGATCCGGCCATGCTGCTCCGGATGCGACGTGAGCGTATCTGCATAGCTGCCGTCGGAATCCTCGACCTCGCGCCGCCGCTTGCGATATTCGGAGCGGAACAGGTTGCGCAGGATCGTAAACAGCCAGGCCGACATATTGGTGCCAGGCTGGAAGGAATCGATATTCGCCATCGCACGCAACAACGTTTCCTGCACCAGATCATCGGCGCGGTCGACATTGCCGCTCAACGAAATGGCAAAGGCACGCAGGCTCGGCACGGCCGAGAGCATCGCTTCGCGCACTGACGGTTCGAGGGTCATTAGCTCGATCCCTTGTCCTTGCGTTCGTCGTATTGCTGCAGGAGGTCTTTGAACCGATCCGGCACGCCCTCTTTGACGACATCGTCAAAATAGGCCTGGAGGGTCTTGCCGAGCTTGGTCTGCACGTCCCGGCCAAGTTTGCCGCCGCGCTTGCGGGTCTGAGTATCTGTCTGCATCATCGGCCTTGGCCTCATGGGCACCTGCTCCCCCGACCCCGCAATCTGCGGCCTCTGCCCGATTCCGCGCTGAGCACCGTTGTCCTGGGTCGGTCCGACCGGGCCCTCGCGTTCGCTTGGACCGGCCGTAAGTGGTTTCTGCTCCTTCATTTTTTCGTTCCCCACAGCACGGCCATGAGGCCCCTCCCGGTGTTCGTCGGGATGTAACGCGAGCCCCAAAACATAGTTCCGTGGCCATTGGAACTTTTTTTGGCGGGGGTCGTTGGAGGGGTAGTTTGGACGACCTGAACGGGAGGGAGATATCGTGTCCGATTCGAAGACCGTCGCTCAGCATTTGCCCCTTTTGCGGCGCTATGCGCGCGCCCTGACCGGCGACCAAGCCTCCGGCGACGCCTATGTGGCCGCAACCCTGGAAGCGCTGATCGCCGATCCCGCGACCATCAGTGCCGAAGGCGGGCCGCGAGTCGCGCTCTACCGACTGTTCACCAAGATCTGGAATTCGATCGCCCTCAACGGCAAGCCCGAGGCCGGGCGGTCCACGCTGCCCGGCGAGCGCAAGCTCGCCAGCATCACGCCGATGCCGCGGCAGGCGTTCCTCCTGGTCGCGCTCGAAGGTTTCCCGGAGGCCGACGCCGCACGCATCCTCGACGTCGACGTGGTGACGCTGCGCTCGCTGATCGAGGAGTCGGGCCGCGAGCTCGCCGCCGAGATCGCGACCGATGTGCTCATCATCGAGGACGAGACCTTCATCGCGATGGAGCTGGAGAGCCTGGTCGAAAGCCTCGGCCACCGCGTGCTCGGCGTCGCACGCACGCATTCGGAAGCGCTCGCACTGACCAAGAGCAAAAAGCCCGGCCTGATCCTCGCCGACATCCAGCTTGCCGACAACAGCTCCGGCCTCGATGCGGTGAACGAGCTCCTGCAATCGTTCGAGGTGCCGGTGATCTTCATCACCGCCTATCCCGAGCGCTTCCTCACCGGTGAACGGCCCGAGCCCGCCTTCCTGATCGCCAAGCCGTTCCAACCCTCAACGGTGTCCGCGATCGCAAGCCAGGCGCTGTTCTTCGATCGTACCGCCAAGCGCCGCGAGCGGCGGGTCGTCGCCTAATCGGGAGATTGCTGACGGCGACAGCAAAGCCCCCAGGAAGTCTGCACCCCGGGGGCTTTTTCATTTCGGCAGATCGACGGAACGTCAGTGCCTGCGGCCAGCCCATCCAATCAGCAGGCCGACGCCGATCGCCACGCCGATCATCATCAGCGGGCGGCGTTCGACCTCGGTCGATACCCGGCGCAGAGCCTCGCTGCCGAGCTTCGACGCCTCGTGGCCCAGCCGCGCCGCGTCTTGCCCGAAGCGGGCGGCTTCGCCGCCGACACTGCGGGCGCCCCCGCGGAACCGGTCGACAAGATCGCTGAGCGCCGACACCAGCGCGTCGCTGACGCGTTCGGTCGCATGCGCCGCACCGGCGAAACCATTGGCCGCAGTGCGCGAGGCCAGGCTGCCAAGCCGGTCCAACCGCTGCTCCAGGTGCTGCACGCGGCGCTCGACCTCGGCGAATTCACGGGAATAGCTGGACTGGCGGGCCATCGGACGTCTCGCGGTTCAGGTGGTACGGTCTCACACGTGCATTTGAACTGAATTGCAGAACGGCGTGTGGCCTGAATTGCAGAACGGCGTGGCCGCCCGCAAAGAGCCGCCACGCCGCCATGCATAGTTCTCCGTCGGCTAGTGCGTCGAATTCAGCCAGCTGTCGATTTCTTTCTCGGCCTCCTCCTTGGCGTAGCCGTAGCGCTGCTGCAGACGGCCGGCGAGCTCGACGCGCTTGCCCTCGATCACGTCGAGGTCGTCGTTGGTGAGCTTGCCCCACTGCTGCTGAGCCTTGCCTTTGAACTCCTTCCAGTTTCCTTCAACACGATCCCAGTTCATCTCGTCCTCCGTTGTTCTCAGTCCTTGGAATGGCTGAAGAACCCGCGAGTTGCGCGAATGGTTCCCCGGCGTCGCGCATCGGATTCTTCTCGAGGTGGGTGTCTGAAAAAGCAGGGGCGTAGCCGACATCGTCGGCTACGCCCTAGGTGACCAGCCGAGCACGGGGAGGGGAAAAGGGCGGCCGGTCGTGTCGTCAACGTTCATTGCGCGGGATGGTTCCGCCGCCCGACGGCGGCGCCCGCGACAAGCGCGGCCCACCGGTTCGACTGAACGTGAATCCAGCCGGGAACTACTTTGGCAGGCGTCGCGTTTTCTCGGCGCGAGCTGCATGCGCTTGTGGGCGAGGTGAATATCATGCGAGGCAGTTTCAATTGCACGCTGTTGGGCCTGGGAGCGGCCGCGGTGGCGGGGATGTTCGTGTCGGCGCTGGAAGCGTCGGTACCAACGCCACGCGGGGTCGATCCCTTGTCGGTCAATCGCACGTTCAAGGGCGACCGCGCGCCAGCCTTGCCCGGCGCCAGTCAGGTCGTGCCCGAGCAGCAGCAGACGAACCAGCCGAAACTGCCTGATGGTTGCGTCTCCGAGACCGAGTGGCGCGGCAACATGTATTCCGACGAGATCGCGGGCCGTTGCGTCGCATAGCGCCGATAGTCCGCTCGGTTGATTGGGCCAGTTCTCGAGGACATGCGGCAGCGGACGAAGCGACAATTGTCCCAATCGTGGAGGTTGATTAGACTCACCCAGGGACGCAGATCGCAGTGATAATCGCCGGATCGCCTCAATGACCATCGCCGAGCGCGGGCCGACCAAGAGCAACGAGCACAGCGGGACCGGGGATGCGGCGCGTCAGGACGCGCGGCAGCCGTTTTTTCCCGACGCCCGCGTGGTCGAAGCCGCGCTTACGGGCGCGGGGATCGGGGTCTGGTCGTGGGACATCGCATCCAACCGCCTCACCTGGTCGAGCAACATGGAGGGCATTCGCGGCATGGCTGCGGGCTCGTTCGACGGGACGTTTGCGTCGTTCGAGAACAACCTGCATCCGCAAGACCGGGCGCAGGTCAACGCCGTCCTCGAACAGGGAAAGCGCAGCGGCGCCCCCTTTCGTCTCCTCTACCGCGTCGCGACAAATACCGACGGCCAGGTGCGATGGATCGAGACTCGCGGCACCGTTGTCATGGAGAACGGTCAGGCTGTCCGCATGTTCGGCACGGCCCGCGACGTCAGCACACGCGTCCAACTCCATCGTGAATTGCAATTGCGCGCCGGCCAGCAGGAAGCGGTGGCGCGGCTCGGCGAGCGCGCGCTGATCGAGACTGATCTCCAGGCTTTTTTCGACGACACCGCGAAAATCATTGCGCAGATCCTCGACGTCGAGTTCGTGAAGATCCTGGAGCTGGTGCCGGGCGACGCCGAACTGCTGCTGCGCGCCGGCGTCGGCTGGAAGCCGGGGCTCGTCGGTCGCGCGCATGTCTCGACGGTGCGCGGCTCGCAGGCCAGCTTCACGCTCGCATCCGGCGGCCCGGTCATCGTCGAAAATCTGGCGACCGAAACACGCTTCGAAAGCCCGACGCTGCTGCATGAGCATGGCGTCGTCGCCGGCATTTCGTGCTCGATCGCGGGCCGCGACGGCCGCGCCTACGGCGTCGTCGGCGCGCATTCCGCGAAGCCGCGCAAGTTTTCCGAATCCGACGTCTCGTTCCTTTGCGCCGTTTCCAATGTGATTGCCGGCGCTATCCAGCGCCGCCACCTCGACCAGCGACAGGAATTGATGATCCGCGAGCTGCGGCACCGCTCGGGAAACCTGTTTTCGCAACTGTTGGCACTGTTCGCACAGACCGCCAAGAATTCGAAGAACCTCGCAGACCTGGTGACGAAATATGAGGCGCGCGTGCTGGCGCTCGCCAACGCCCACCGCCTGATCACCGAAGGCGGCTGGAAGTCCGCCTCGCTGATGGAGCTGCTCAATACGCTGCTCGCGCCCTATCTCGACCGGATCACCTTCACCGGACCGAACGTGTTCCTCGAAGCCGATCCGACTTTCGGGCTCAGCATGGCTATCCACGAACTCACCACCAACGCCAGCAAGCACGGCAGCCTGTCGACCCGCGCCGGCCGCGTCGAGGTGACTTGGCAAGTGCAACGTACCGATCTCGGATTGACGCTGCTGCTGAACTGGAAGGAACGCGACGGACCGACGCCCAAGCGCTCACGCCGCACCGGGTTCGGCTCGCGCCTGGTCACCATGGTGATCGAGCGCCAGCTCAACGGCGCCGCGCGGATGACCTACGGTCCGGGCGGCCTCGATGTCGAGCTCTCCGTACCGCTCACGCACGAGCGCTGGCCCGGCGGCATGCGCCAGACGCCGGCGGCGGACTTGCCGTGAAGCTTCTTATGACGACGCGATCTCGTGGTTGAACGCGAAATCCGCCGGCGGCGTCGGACCCCAGACATAGAACGAATCTTCCGGCGGATGGTCGCCGCTCCGCCAGTCGTGATCGACCGGGATGTAGTCGATGTCGGAGGAGTATTCGGCGTAACTGCCCCAGGGGTCGCGCACATAGTGGAAGTAGTTGGAGCCGAGCACATGGCGGCCCATGCCCCAGCCGGCGACAAAACCCTTGTCCGCCATCTGCATGGCGCCGAGCCCGATCTGGTTGATCGACGGCACATCCCAGCTCAGGTGATGCAGGCCGGGCCCGTCGGCCTTCACGAACGCGATCATGTGATGGTCGCTGCCGTGGATGCCGTGCATGAAGGCGATCATGTCGCCGGAGCGGTCCGACAGCCGGAGCCCGAGCGCCTCGCTGTAGAACTTGATCGTCGCCGGGATGTCTTTGGTGAAGACCAGCATGTGCGCCATCCGCCGCGGCCGCACGAACGGCTTGGTGCTGCAACTCGGCGCACCGGCCATGCCGGGCGGACAGGAGATGTTCTCGGTCGATGACTTCTCGTTCGGCGAGGACTTTTCCGCCACGCGGATTTCGATCGGCGTGCCGTTCGGATCGTGGAACCAGATGCCGTTCGACTCGACGCCGGGCGGCGGGTCGATCCGCGGAATGCGCAGCACGTCGAGGCGCTCGCGGAAGCGCGGCAGGTCGTCCTCGAACGCGGCAAACGAGATGAACTGCAGCTTCTTCTTCCGCCCCTCCACCACCGAGCCCCAGCGATGCGCGTTGCCGTGGGTGTGGATGTGGATGGCGTTGCGGTCGTCGCGCACGTCGAGGCCGAAGGTGGAATAGAATTTCTTCGCCTGCTCGACGTCGGGCACCGAGAAATTGAAGCGCTCGAGCGAATGCACGCCGAGCTCGCCGGGACGGCGGTTGACCGGCTGGGCGAGCGGACGGATGGACGTCATCGGACGGACTCCTTGCAGCTCATGCCTCCCCTGGGCAGCAAGGGGAAACAAAGGTATCGGACTATACCGTCATGCGAACTGCGGGAAAAGCGACAAGGCATTTTCCCGGTCGATGCCCGCCCGCTGATTCGGCGGCATTGCCACGCCCTCATAGGTCCGCACCGCCTCGGCAATGACGGCGGAATTGGCGAACGGCCAATCGCTGCCGAATACGACCTGGCCTTCCGGCGCCACGTGCTTCAGGCATTCAAAGGTTTCCGCCGTCGGCGACAGCGCGTTGTCGTACCAGAACCGCCGCAGCCGTTCGTAGACCTGCGGCGGTGACAGCTGCTCGAGCCGCTTGTCGATCATCGGTGAGACCGAGAGCCGCCAGGCGAAATACGGCATCAGCCCACCGGCGTGGGCCAGCACGAAGCGGATGCGCGGGAAGCGCTCGATCGCGCCGGAGAATGCGAGGTTCACCGCGGCGCGCGTGGTGTCGAACACGTATTCCATCATGAAGCCCGGCCAGGGCAGCGCGAGCGTGCGGCTCGACGGATGCAGCGACGGATGCACGAACACGACGGCCGCGCGGTCGTTGAGCGCCGCCAGCACCGGATCGAACCATGTGTCGCCGAGGAACTTGCCGCCATAGCTCGCAAACAGGCAGACGCCCTGGTGCTCGAGCTCTCTGAGCGAATGATCGATCTCGGCGACGGCCTCGTCGACGTTCCACATCGGCACCACCGCGAGCGAACCGAAGCGCTTCGGCCAGCGGGCGTTGAGCGCGGCGGAATATTCGTTGCAACGCCGCGCCAGCGCGGCGGCCTTCTTGGGATCGCCGAACTGCACGCCCGGCTGCGCGAGCGACATCAGCGAGACCTCGATGCCTGACTTGTCCATCAGGTCGAGCGCGAGCTCCGGCGACCAGTCCGGGTAGCGGCCGATCGCAGGCCCCGCCCCCGCTTCGTAGGCGGCGTCCTGGTAGAACTGCGGGATGAGGTGGACGTGGATGTCGATCCGGCGCGGCGAAGGCATCGATGGGCTGGCTCTTTCAAGAGGAAGGGCGCCGCCACCGTAACGGCTGGAACCGGAACGGCAACAGGGCGCGCCGCGATGCGCCAAAGTGCCCTTGAACCCGGCGACAACGCGGGCGAAGCTTCCCCAAAATAGGGAGGAACGGCCCAATGGGATGCCCCATGCCGCGCATCACAACGATGCCGGTGCTGTTACGCATGTTTGCGCTCGCGCTCGCCGCGTGGCCGGCGCTGGTCGCGCCTGCCGTCGGCCAGGACTGGCCGGCGCGGCCGATGACCATGGTGATCCCGTTTGCGGCGGCCGGCGGCGTCGATGTCGTCGGACGCATCATGGGCGCCCGCATGGCCGAGATCCTCGGGCGGCCGATCATCATCGAGAACGTCGGCGGCGCCGGCGGCATGGTCGGCTCGTCGCGCGTCGCCAAGGCGACACCCGACGGCTACCAGTTCGTGCTGGGCAGCGTCGGCACCCACGCCCAGAACCAAACGCTCTACAAGCACCCGCTCTACAACACCGCGACCGACTTCGCGCCGGTGGCGCTGGTCGCAGACCAGCCGATCATCCTGGCCGCGCGCAACACCATGCCGGCAAACAATCTGACCGAGTTCATCGCATATGCGAAGGCGAACCAGGCGAAGATGCAGTACGGCTCTCCCGGTGCCGGCTCGTCCAGTCACCTCGCCTGCGCGCTGCTCACGTCTGCGATCGGCGCCAGCAAGATCACCCATGTCCCCTATCGCACCGGCGGTGTCGTTCCGGACCTGATCGCCGGCCGCATCGACTACCAGTGCCCGACCGGCGCCGTCGCCACGCCGCTCTACCAGGGCAACCAAGCGAAGATGATCGCGACCCTGACGCGCGATCGTTGGCGGAGTTTGCCGGACCTACCGACGGCACATGAGCAGGGCCTGACCGATTTCGAAGCCTACATCTGGTTCGCATTGTTCCTGCCGCGCGGAACGCCGGCGGCGATCGTGCAGAAGCTCAACGCCGCCGCCGTCGAGGCGATGAACACGCCGGCGGTGCAGGCACGGCTCGCCGAAGTCGGCGCAATGGTGGTGGCGCCCGAGCGTCGGTCGCCGGCATATCTGCAGAAATTCGTCGAGAGCGAGATCGCGAAATGGGCGGCGCCGATCAGGGCGGCCGGTATCGTCGGCGAATAATCCGGAAAGGAGCGAACATGGCGGTCAGGATTCTTGCTGCAGCGACCTGTCTCACACTGCTGGCCGCGCTCTCTCTTGCTCTGCTCCATTCGCCCGCCGCGGCGCAAACATCCGCCGCGCAGGGATGGCCCAACCGGCCGGTCACCATGGTGGTGACCTATGTTGCCGGCGGCACCACCGACATCATCGGACGCATCATCGGCACCAGGCTCTCGGAAATCCTCAAGCAACAGGTCGTCATCGAAAACATCGGCGGTGCCGGCGGCATGACCGGGGCGGCGCGCGTGGCCAAGGCCACGCCTGACGGCTACCAGTTCGTGCTGGGCAATGTCGGCACCCATGCGCAGAACCAGACGCTTTATAGGAACCCGCTGTACAACGCGATGATCGAATTCGCGCCGGTCGGCCTGCTGGTGGATCTGCCGATGCTGATGGTCGCGCGCACGGACCTTCCCGCCAACGATCTCAAGGAATTCATCGCTTACGCAAAAGTGCATCAGGCGAAGATGCAGTACGCCTCGGCCGGCACCGGGGCGCCGACGCATCTCGCCTGCGCCCTGCTCAACGTCGCGATGGGCGTCAACATCACGCATGTGCCCTATCGCGGCAGCGCGCTCGCCTTGCAGGACATGATCGCCGGACGGATCGACTATCACTGCCTCAACGCCTCGGCCGCGATCCCGCATCTCGAAGGCAAGACCGCGAAGGCGATCACGATGACCACCAAGGAACGCTCGGGGACCTTCCCGGCGATCCCGACCGCCCATGAGCAGGGCCTGAAGGATTTCGTCGCCGAGAACTGGCTCGCCTTCTTCTTCCCGAAGGGGACGCCGCCGGAGATCGTCCGCCGGCTCAACGAGGCGGCGATCGAGGCGATGACCACGCCGGCGGTGGCGGCGCAGTTGAAAAAGAACGGCGCCGACATCGTCACGCCGGAACGCCGCACGCCGGAATACCTGCAGAAATTCGTTGCCAGCGAGATCGACAAGTGGGCCGGCCCGATCAAGGCCGCGGGCCTGAGCGGAGGTTAACGCCGTGGAAGTGAGCCAGCGGAACGAGGCCACGTAGATGATAGCCGCGCGCTATCCGCGCGCGACCGCCCGGCCGATGACGGCGGCGGCGGCGCCAGGCGCGTCGTCGCCGGTCCACACCACATAACGGTCGGGCCGCACCAGGACGAGCCGCGCCTCGTAGGCGTTCTGCCCGACGCGGTCGCGCACGACGGTCAGCGGCACGCCGAGCGTGCGTGCGGCCTGCTCGAACGCCGTGACCGCGCGGTCGTCGGCATCGAACGCGAGCAGCGTGAACTCCGGCCCCAGCGCTTCGAACACATTGCGGCCGGAGGAAAGCAGCTGCGACGGCAGGTGGTGCCCGCCGCGCGCCTTGAAGGTGTGGGAGCCCTGCGCGCTGCTGACGCCGCCGGGCGGGCCGAACATGACCGGCGAGCCCTCGTAGTGCGGCTCATAGGTCAACGTGCGCTCGCGCGATTCTCCCTGGATTTCCTTCCAGGCGCGTTCGAAGGCTTCGCGGTCGCGCTCCGGGCTATAGTTTTCCAGGAGCTCGCGCTCGAGCCGAATGCGCGCCTCGATGAATTTCTCGGCCGTCTCCTCGAACACCGGCCGCCGCTCCTGCGAATAGGATTCGAGCAGCGCGTCGTTGCCCCAGCCTTTCAGGCGCGCGGCGAGCTTCCAGCCGAGATTGGCGACGTCGTCGAGGCCGCTGTTGAGGCCGTAGCCGCCATAGGGCGGATGGCTGTGGGCGGCGTCGCCGGCGATGAACACGCGGCCTACCTGGTATTGCTTCGCCACCGCGATGCGCAGGTCCCAGAAGCCGACATAGTCGAACTCGCACTTGAAATTGAAGCCGGCGGCGCGCTGCATCAGCCCGTGGAAATCGTAGTTGTCGCGCGTGGTGTCGCGCGGCACCGGCGCATGGAAAAAGAAGCTCTCGCCCAGGTCGACCCGGCCGAAGAACATCCAGTAGCCCTTGAGATCAGGATGCATCGCCCGGAACGTCGAGCGCGGCGGAAAGCGCTGGAAGCCTTCGTGCAGCTCGCGCGAGCGGATGACGGCGAGCACCATCAGCTGATCGAAATCGGTGCCGCCGCGCTCGATGCCGACCTGCTGGCGCACGGTCGAATGCCCGCCGTCGCAGCCGACCAGATAGTCGGCTTCGAGCGTCATGCGCCCGCTGCCGCCTTCCTCTGCGATCGTGACGCGCACGCCCGCGGCGTCCTGCTCGATGGTCTGCCCCGCCCAGCCGAACGCGCTTTCGACATGGGAAAGCTCCGCCATGCGCGCCCGCAGCACCTCTTCCGTGAGATATTGCGGCAGCCGCTCCGACTCCTGGGAGTAGTAGCTGTCGACAACCTCGCGCACCTCCGGCGCATACCAATACTCGTTCATGAGATCGCGATAGGCGGTAACGCCCCGGGTCGGAAACTCGGGCGGCAAGAGCCGCACCGCGCGCACCTTGTCGGCGACGCCCCAGGCGTAGAAGTGCTCCATGGAGCGCTGGGTGAGCCCCTGCCCCTTCGGAATCCGTTGTGGCGCAAGTCTTCGCTCAACGAGGGCGCAGGAGATGCCGCGTAGTCCAAGCTCGACGGCAAGCGCGACGCCGACGGGACCGCCGCCGACGATGACAACCTGATGACGGCTCTTCATTCTTGCTTGAGTCCTTCGGGCAGCATCAAGCAGCGGGCTCACTCTGCGCCGTCTCCCCGAGCATCGGCGTCAATTGATCCCGAAGATCTTCTGCGCGTTGCGGAAGCAGATCTTCTCCATGTCCGCGGGCGCGAGGTTCATCGCATTGAGCACCTTGATGGTGTCGCGGATGTAGCCCGGCCCCTTCTCCTTGTCGAACGGACAGTCGGAGGCGAACACCACGCGCTCGGGCGTGAAGAAGTCGATGCCGCACACGGTCGCCGCGCGCGCGCCTTCGACCGCGGTGTCGCCGTAGAAATCCTTGAAGTAGTCGTAGGGCCGCTTCTTGAGGCCGCGCAGCACCGCGCCGTAGTCTTCGTCCGAGGTGCGCACGCCGAGCTGGTCGAAGCTGTGGCCGACGCGGCCTTCCAGATAGGGGATCACGCCGCCGAGGTGATGCGCAACGATGGTCAGCCCGGGATTGCGGTCGATGATGCCGGAGAACACGAAGCGCGCGAGCGTCACGCCGGTCTCGTAGGGCCAGCCGAGCACGCTGCAGATTTCGTATTTCGAGACCTTCTCGGTCGGATAGTCCGGCATCTCGCGCGTGCGCGCGGGATGCAGGAGGATCGGCCGGCCGGATTTCGCGATCACCTCGTAGATCGGCCAGAACTTCTTCTCGTCGAGCGGCTCCCCGTTGGCGTTGGTGCCGATCTGGATCGCGTTGGCGCCGTTCTTGAGCACGCGCTCGGCCTCCTTCGCCGCCGCCTCCGGCGCGTTCATCGGCAGCATCGCCGACCAGCCGACGAAGTGCTTGGGATGCCTGGCGACGACTTCCTGGAGGCCGTCGTTGGCGATCTTCGCCATGTCGACTGATTTATCGGCACTGAACACCCGCTCGATCGGCGGCAAGCCGTGCGAGAGCACCTGGCTATAGTCGGGAAACTGCTCGACGATCTTCAGCCGCAGGTCGATGTCGGAAAGCGCCGGGATGCCGCGCACGCGCTTGCCGATGTCCTTCTGGCCGGCGGGCGTCTCGAGCAGCGCGTCGTAATAGCGCTTCGGAAAAAAATGATTGAAGGCGTCGATGTAGCGCACTGCGTTTCACTCCTTGTTTTCACGTTTCTGTAGGATGGGTTGAGCGTCAGCGAAACCCATCACCAATCCCCGAGCGCCGAACGATGGGTTTCGCTTCGCTCAACCCATCCTACGAATGTCCGTTTCTTAATTCGCCGACTTCGCGAGGCCGAGCTTCTCGAAGATCGGCTCGTCCGTCACCTTGAGCACCACCGTATCCTGCGGCGCCTCGATGGTGTGCGCGTGCCAGCACGGCATCGCGACCACGTCGCCGACGCCGGCGGTGGCGTCGAAATTCTCCGTGACGAAGCGCGCCTTGCCCGAGACCACGGCGTAGATGGCGTTGGCGGTGGTCTTCGGCATCGCCGCGCTGCCGCCCTTGGGCTGGCGGATAAGTTTCAGCGCAATCGTCGGCATGACGCCCGCGGCGATCTCGACGGTCTTCGCATCGCCGCCTTCGCCCAGCGCCGCGCGCGCGGGAATCCGCATCGGCGTGTCGCCGGTCGCGGTGATCGCCTCGAGGCCGCCCTGCGGATAGGGCTCGAAGAACATCGCCTCGCTGAGCTGGACGAACGGAATGTCGAGGAAGTCGATCCAGTAGCCGGTCTCCGACGTGTCATTGACGTGGCCGTGCCAGCACCACGCCGGCGTGAGCAGGACTTCGCCCGGCAGCATGTCGATGCGCGCGCCGTTGACGATGGTGTAGACGCCTTCCCTGCCGTGCAGCACCAGCCGCAACGCCGCCGCGCTGTGACGGTGCGTGCGCGCGCGGTCGCCGGGCATCACGCATTGATAGGCGGCGACGAGATGGCGGGTGGTGGCGTAGGTGTTGCCCTCGATCGGATTGACCAGGATGAGATTGCGCCGCTCGGTCTGCTCCGCCGGCACCATGTTGTGCGAGGCGTCGAGCGCCTTCCTGGCGTCGGCGAAGCGCCACACCGCCGGCTTGAACTTCGGCTGCGGCGACGCCCACATCGACGGCTCCGGCCGGGCCCAGCCGGGCGACATGTGGAGGTCGCGCAAGTTGGCGTAATAGGGAGAGTCGTCCTGTTTCATGGTCAAGAGCATGACGTCCTCCTTATCTGGTGGGCACTTTGTTCAAGCTAGAGGCACTGCGCCACGGCAGACTCGGTCGGCTCCCTCTCCCCATTGAGGAGAGGGGGCGCACCGAGTCTGCTGCACGGTCACGAAATCCATGACAAGCACCATCACGACGCGCGCTCGACCGCTTGCGTCTGACTTAAACTCCCGGCCCCGCGCACGCAATCGGCGAGCGCGGCCGCGTCGGTGGGCTCCTGGTCGGCGCGCCAGGCGACATGGCCGTCCGGCCGCACCAGAACGAGCGCGCGCTCGTAGAGTTTTTGCACCGCGGGCGACGCGAGCGTCTCGACCTTCAGCGGCACGCCGGCCGCGGCGAACGCGCGCACGATCCCCTCGCCTGCCGGCGCATCATTGCCCAGCCGCAACAGCACAAACCCCTTGCCGAACAGGTCGAGCATCGAGCGGCCCTCGCCGATCCAGGCGTGCGGCGCCCGCGCGCCCGGCCGCGCCATCTGCGTATAGGTCTGGCCCTCGAGCGGCGGCGCCGGCGTGCCGTCCGGCCACACGATCGGCGAGGTGTCGTAGCGATAGCCGAGGTGGTAGCCGTTCATGAACCACTCGTGCCGCATCAGCTCGGTGTACCATTCGCCGTATTTTTTCCGCGCGATGTCGCCCGCCGCGCCAGGCTGGAACATCTCCGGCGTCGGCTTGTGCGTGGTGCGGGGCGCGAGCATGCGCTCGAGATTGTCGGTCGACGCCTTGATGTTGCGGACCGCCACCGGCTTGCGCTCGATCTCGTAGGTCGCGAGCAGGTTCGCCCCGCCCCAGCCCTTGAGCACCGCGTCGAGCTTCCAGCCGAGATCGACGGCGTCCTGCATGCCGGTGTTCATGCCGAGCGCGCCGGTCGGCGACGTGAGATGGATCGCGTCGCCCGCCATGTAGACGCGGCCGCGGCCGTAGCTCTCGGCGACGAGCTCGCGCCGCACCCAGCGCAGCACGGACAGAATCTCGTAGTCGAAGTCCTTGCCCATGGCGCGGCGCAGCGCGTTGCGGATGTCGTCCTCGGTATGCGGCACCTTCTCGGGCGAGCCGACGATCGACATGCGGAAGCGGTCGCCGCCGTTGATCGCGACGATGGTGAGCCAGGTGCCCTCCGGCCCGATGAAGATGAAGCGGTAGCCTTTGCCCTTATCGTGCAGTGAGGGGAGATCGGGGCAGCGGAAGATCACGTTGGTGGTGTAGGTGAGCGCCGGATGGCCGCTCATCTGGATGCCCAGCGCCTCGCGCACGAACGACGCGCCGCCGTCGGTGCCGATCATGTAGTCGGCGGTGATCTCGCGCGTCTCGCCGGTGCGTGTGTCGCGCACGGTCGCGGCGACATGGCTACCGTGATCCTTGAAGCCGACCAGCTCGGTGTTGTGGTGAAGCGTCACGCTCGGGAATTCGCTCGCCCATTGCTTGAGGATGGGATCGAACATGTCCTGCGGCACCCGCTCGCGCTTCTGCGGGCTCTCCTTCGGCAGCGGCTCGAAGCCGCGGCCGGGGAACTTCTCGCGGCCGAACTCGTAGCCGGTGAACGACTCGAGCCAGACGTAGTCCTGCGGATAGTCCGGCGGATACGGCGCGTCGCGCACACGGTCGGCGATGCCCCAGCGGCGGCAGAACTCCATGGTGCGCACGCCGATCAGGTCCATCTTCGGATGATCGACATGGCCTTCGGTCTTCTCGATCAGCGTGCAGGCGACGCCGCGCCAGCCGAGATCGCCGGCAAGCGCAAGGCCGATCGGACCGGCGCCGACAATCAGGACGGGGGTGTGGATTGGAGCGTCACTCATCTTGCTTCTTTGGCTTCTTTTTTCGATCGGCTGCCCGCTCGCGCGAGATAGTACCGTTTGTAACCAATCATAATGCCGACGCACGGCGCGGTCGAGGCGATAACAACCTTGGCGCGGAAGGCGATCTTACGCGGCCGGCAATCTTACGCGCCGGCAGCGGGGGTGTAAGATTCAAAAAACGGGAAAATCCATCAAGATTCAATATGTTGCCTTCCAAACTTTCATTCTTACACCTCTTACCACTATTCGCCTTTCTACCGATTCCGTGTCCCACGCGGCAAGGCGTTCAAGGACTATAGTCTTATTTTGCGATGGCGTCAACCCCTTAAGGGCTTTGCGACATGCTATACTTTCATTGATGAGCCCGGCCATTAAACAGATCATCGAGCGCGTGGCTTCCTGGCCTGAAGAGGATCAGGAAGAGCTTGCCGAAATTGCCCGCGAGATCGAGGCGCGGCGCAGCGGAGTCTACAAGGCAACGCCGGACGAGCTGCGCGCGCTGGACGAAGCGGAGCGTAGCGGGATTGCGACCGACGAGGAAGTCGAAGCTGCGTTTCGTTCGTTCCGCCGTCGATGAAGGTCGAATTTACGAACCGCGCCGTCAGCGACCTGCGCGAGATTTCAGACTACAGCCGCCAGTTATTTGGTGACCGAGTCACGGCAGCGCTTGAAGCGCGCATCCGCGACGTCATCGCGGACATAGCACATGCGCCCGAACGAGCGCCGGGCATTGAGCAGCGGCCCGGTATGCGCATCGTGCCGCTTGTGCATTATCCATTCAAGATATTCTATCGGATTGTGGGCGACGCGGTCAGGATTCTGCAGGTCAGGCACGCCGCGCGCCGGCCCTGGGACTTTGGCGACGAATAGCACCCGTCTCACCTGGCAGGTCACGATGAACTCCTCCTACTACGCGGAAATCGTCGGCGTGGCGGCGGCGGCCGCGAGCCTCTATGCGGCGCACGCCAAGACCATCATCCCGTTGCGCGTCGCGGCGGTGATCGCCAATGCGCTGGCGATGGCCTACAGCCTCTCGCACGGCACCTATCCGACGTTCGTGCTCAACGCGCTGCTGCTGCCGCTCAACGCCTGGCGGCTGTACCAGATGATCGGCCTGGTCCGCGGCATCGACGCCGCGCTCGCCACCGACATGAACGTCGACTGGCTGGTCAAATACATGCGGCCGGCGCGCTACAAGGCGGGCGAGGTGATGATGGCGCGCGGCGAATATGCGACCGAGGCGTTTTACGTGGTCGCCGGCGAAGTAGAGCTGGTCGAGATCGGCCAGGCGCGCGGCGCGGGAACGTTCCTCGGCGAGATCGGACTGTTCACGCCGAACGGCCGCCGCACCATGACCGTGCGCTGCAAGACCGACGTCGAGGCCGCCAAGATCGGCTACGACCAGATCAAGGAATTGTATTTCCAGAACCCGCAATTCGGATTCAAGCTCTTGCATCTCATCGTCGCGCGGCTCCAGGGCAATGCCGAGCTCGCGGCGGCGGCCGCGCCGAAGCCGCCATAGGCGCGTCATATCGCGGCCGGAACTTTGCCGATGGCCCGTCGTTAGGGGGTGGGTCACCGCTCGTTCCAAGGGCCTCCGCGTGAGCACCAACCCGGACGAAGATCAGACGTGGCTGTCGCAGCCGGATACCGCCTTCTTGACCAAGGCGCGGATCACGGACTGGGAAACCGACAAGACGTTCTCGACCGACTGGGCCGGAAATCACTTCTTCTATTGGGCGGAACTGCTCGACCACTTGCGCGACAAGCCGCTTCGCATCCTCGAAATCGGCTCGTGGGAAGGCCGCTCGGCGCTGTTCTTCCTGAACTATCTTCCCAAGAGCCGCATCGTCTGCATCGACCCGTTCGAGGGCAACGCCGAACACCAGGCCGACCCGTATTTCCGCGCGCTCGCGCGCAAGAGCGAGGCGCAGTTCGATCGCAACCTCGGCGGCTTTGGCGATCGCATCGAGAAGATCAAAGGCAGCTCGACCACGGTGCTGCCGGCGCTCGGCATCGCCAGACGCCGGTTCGATCTCGCCTATATCGACGGCAGTCACATCGCCGCCGACGTCTATAGCGACGCGGTGCAGACGTGGCCTTTGATCGAGCCGGGCGGCATCGTCATCTTCGACGATTATGAATGGCCGCTGATGGACAACGAAGCTGAACGGCCCAAGCTGGGCATCGATGCGTTTCTCGCCGCCATCGACCGGCAGTATCGCGAGCTGCACCGCGACTATCAGCTGGTGATCGCGAAGCGGTAGACGGCGCGCCGTGGGTAGGGTGGGTTAGGCGCGCAAGCGCCGTAACCCACCGCGCATTTTCCCGCGCGAACGGTCGGTGGGTTACGCGCCTTTCGGCGCTAACCCACCCTACCCATCATCGCACCGTCTTGCGCAACAGCACCGTGTTGTCGAACACGAGATTGATCGTCCAGATCCAGCGGCTGCCGCGGAACGCCTCCGGGAAGCGCCAATAGCCCGGCATGCCCATGATGCCGACCTCCTGGTCGAGATATTCGAACGCCTGCGGCCAGTTCGAGTCGTCGAAGCCGGGCTCGGCCCAGCCCTCCGGGATCGGATAGCGCACCGCGAAGCAATGCTCGCGGCAGGTCGGCAGCCTGGCGAGCGGATGGATGCGCCCGAGGTGCGAGGTGTCGTGGATATTGCCGTATTCGACCACGTCGTCGGGATGCGCGAGCGGCGCGATCACGAACGACTGCGCCTTCCATGAGCTGTCGGTGACGGTGCCGTCCGAGAACCGCGCCACGAAACCGGCGTCGCCGGAGTGCCAGTCGTTGCCGCCGAACACCTCCATGCCGACGCCGAGCTTGTCCTCCCAGTCCTGCGCCAGCACGGCGATCGTGTAGGGACGTTTCACGCGGAAGCGGACCACATGCGAGTTGAACGGCGTGAACGGCGTCGCGTCGACGCCGATCAGCCGGCCGTTGATGTAGAGCTCGAAATAGTTGTCGGCGATCATGAAGCCGGTGACGACCTCGCCGTCCTTGTCGAGCTCGACGATCGGGACCCTGTCGAGGTCGACCTCCGCCATGCTGCGCGGCGTCACCTTGTTGCACTCGTTATAGAGGTCGGGCAGCTTCGGCCCCTTCTGGAAATTGTTCGGCACCGGCAGCGTGATGCGCGTGCCGTCCCTGGCGACGATCTCGCCCATGGGATTCTTGCGGACATTCATGCCGGGCTGGTTGACGCCGCACGGCACCAGGTCCTCGATCGTGACCTTGCCCAGCCCCTGCGTGACGATGCGCTGGGGCGCGGGATCGGCCTTGGGCATCGGCAATTTCGACGGCGCCTTCTGCTGCTGCGCTTCGCCCGCGCTCACGATCATGGCTGCCGCGACGCAGAGAATGGCCGCGGCGTACCGCGCAACAGGAGACCGCACGACCCACCGCAGCATCTCGTCCTCCAGGATTGTCGCTGGCGATCCTGTGTCCCGGGCGCAGCGCAGCATGAAATGATGCGCTGCTGAACCGGGACCGTACCGAACACCGCCTTTATAGCGGTCCCGGCTCTGCGGTGCATCACTTCGTGCTGCCATAGCGCGTCGAAGGCGCGCGTGACCGCGCTTATGGCGTCCGGGACACGCGAGTCAGTTCGAGCGGAACTGACCTAGTTTCCCGAAGACCGTTCGGTCATGCACACCGGCTGATCGCAATAGCGCTTCACCTTGACGGTTTTGCCTTTGCAGGGTCGCCAGCGGTTGCAATAGGCCTTCTTGCCCTGCGGGCAGCGCTGGATCGAGCCGCCGCACGTGACCGCCATCTTTTCGACGGCGCCCTCGGCGCCGGCGTCATGCGCGCCGAGGCTCAGCCCCGCGATCGCCACCGCCGCAGCCAGCATCAAGGCGAGCTTCCACATGTGCATTCCTCCCTGGCGTACTCGATCTTGCCCGCAAGGGTAGCCCGTTCCGGCCCCTCGGGTCGAGCCTCGGCGCGCGCCAACAATCGACCGCGATGCAATCGCGATCGCGGCACGCCCGACAGCACCGCACCCAGGGTTGTACTGCTGACGCCTGCCGCCACGGCCGCGGCGCGTTTCACGTCTCGTTTCGTCGCAATGATCGCCCGCCGCATGCTCGCCGCCGCTAATTTTCTCGGACCGCGTGCGATCCCGCTGGCCGAATGCCATGAGATTGGCGGATTGCGCTGTCTTTGCTTGCGCGTGACGCGGTTCGCGACCACGTCCGACGGGGGCCTGCATGGATACGCAAATCCTTTATCGTGTAAACGACATCCTGGTGACGCCGGCGATGGCGCGGTTCGGGCCGGTGTCCTACCAGATGGCCGGTATCAGCAGCGTCGCGGTGTTTCATCATCAAAAGCTCAATCCGATCGCGGTGACGACGGTGCTCGCGGCGGTCGCCCTGGCCGCCTTCGCCTATCTCGGCCGCGAGCAATATCCGGACGAAAGCTTCTGGAGCATGATCGCCGCGCCGGTCGCGTTGATCCTCGGCCTCGCCTGGCAGCGCTTCCGCCCTGTTCTCGAATACCGGCTGGTGATGAAGACCGCCGGCCACGAAACCGAAACCGTCACCACCTCTGATGGCGCGCAGGTGCTCGAACTGCGCCAGGCGATCGAGAACGCGTTCCATATGCCGCGCGTCCATGTCGAGCATGTCGACACCATCCGGGTCGAACCGCCGGAGCCGCCGGAGCGGCGCGACCAGGGGCTGCACATCACGCGCGACTGGGTCGTCGCCAACGCCGATCTGGCGCCGCGCTGATCGAAACGCAGCGCCGTTGCCTGAGGATTCTCGCGCACGGTGCGTACGTGTTCGGCGTCGCGAGCCTGACCCTGCGCGCGACTGCCGTGGCAGCCTGGCTCCTGCCTACCTTCCGCCCCTCTCCACCGCTTGCTACCATTGTCGTGCGAGGGCGCGCCAAGCGCCTCACGTTCAGGGAAACGCTCGTTCGCGTACAGGGAGGAGACCCCAAATGATGACACGTGTATTCACGGCACTCGCGGCGATCGCCGCCGTCGGCTTCGCCGCCATCAACGGCGCGCCCGTCGCCAACAGCCAGTCCGGTCCGGGATGGATCCAGCTCTTCGACGGCAAGACGATGGACGGCTGGACGCCGAGCAACGACAACGTCAACTGGCGGGTCGAGGACGGCGCGCTGGTCGCCGACAAGAGCAAAGGCAAGGGCGGCAACCACCTCGTCACCAAGAACGCGTACAAGGACCACGAGATCTATGCCGAGTTCTGGACCAGCGACGACGCCAACTCCGGCATCTTCGTGCGCTGCGATCCGAAGAACATCGGCGCCAAGACCTGTTACGAGGTCAACATCTTCGACACCCGGCCCGACCCGAGCTACGGCACCGGCTCGATCGTCTATTTCGCCGAAGTCAACCCGATGCCGAAAGCCGGCGGCAAGTGGAATACCTTCGAGATTTCCGCCAAGGGGCGCCACATCACCGTGAAGCTCAATGGCAAGGAGACCGCGAGCCTGCACAACGGCTTGTTCGAGCAGGGCCACTTCACCCTCCAGTACGGCGCCGGCGTGGTGAAATTCCGCAAGGTCGCGGTGAAGCCGCTGTGACGGCCGATCGGTAAGCATCCGTTCAGGAATTTTGTTGAAATACCCGCCACCCCTGTCGATCCCGCATTCGCGGCCTCGGCAGGGGTTTGCCGGCCGCGCATTCCGGCCATGCGGTCCGCGCAACCGTGCCGCGAACCCAAAATTAACTCACCATATTCTATTGGTACCGGTCCTTAATGAGGGAGTCCGCCAATGGAACCGCGCAGAGAAGCTGCGTTTCAGGAAGCCGATTTTGCAGGCATGGGCGTGCTGTTGGGCGTCGTGGCCGCCTCATTCGTCACGCTTGGCGTGATCATCTATTTCTTCGGGGACGATCAGTCGAACGCCATGTCCGCCGCCAACAATCCGCCGGCACAGACCGAGCGGATGCTCCGAAGCAAAACCATGCCGACGACGTTCGGCCAGGGCAATCGCCAGTAGCTGCTTTCAGAGGTTGCTGGAAGTAAACCCCCGTACCTCCGGTGCGGGGGTTTGCTTTATCCGTACCGCCCGCAACGCCATGAATGACGGGCAAGCTAAAGCCTGTACTTCTGCTCGAGCGCATCCCATTCCGGTTTGCCGACCAGGCGTTGGCGCTCGCTGAAATCGACGGCCAGCAGCGATGCGTCACCCATCGCGCCTTTCTCGCGCAGCGTCCCCAGCGCGAGCTGCATGCCGCGGATCGAAGCCTGGAGCGCGACATTGGCGTAGAGCACGCCGGCGAAGCCGAGCTGCTTAAGCGTGTCGTTGGACATTTCCGGCGTGCGGCCGCCGAGCACGATGTTGATGATCTGCGGCCAGGGGAGCGCGCCAATCGTGACGATCTGCTGCTCGGTCTGCGGCGCCTCGATGAAGCCGACGTCCGCGCCGGCTTCGCGATAAGCATCGGCACGGGCGAGCGCGGCCTCGAAGCCGTCGGTGGCAATCGCGTCGGTGCGCGCCACGATGATGGTGTCGAGATCGGTGCGCGCGTCGGCGGCGGCCTTCACCTTGGCGACCATCTCCGACTTCGGAATGGTCTCCTTGCCGTCGAAATGGCCGCAGCGCTTCGGGAACACCTGGTCCTCGATCTGGATGGCGTCGGCGCCGGCGCGCTCGAGCATCCGGACGGTACGGTTCATGTTGAGCGCGTTGCCGAAGCCGGTGTCGGCGTCGACCATGATCGGCCCGGGAAACACGTCGCGGATCGCGGCGACGTGGTCGCATAGCTCCGACAGCGTCACCAGCCCGTTGTCGGGAATTCCCAGATAGGTGTTGGCGATGCCCGCGCCGGTGACATAGGCGGCGGGAAATCCGAGATCGGCGACCACGCGGGCGGCGAGCGCATTGGCGACGCCCGGCAGCACGACCGCGGCGCCCGGCCGGAGCATCTTGCGGAATTCAAGGCGGGTGGAACGGACGGTCATGCCGGGCGCACTCCTTTGCCGGCCCTGTATACCCGCTGTTGCGGCCCCACGCCTAGATAACGAATAATGCGGCCGGGACTTTCAACCGGGGATAACAACAACGATGTCAGGACTGCCGATCACCTTCGCCTGCGGGCTCTACGACCGCATGCTCGCGCTGTACACCGGAGAGGTGAAGCCGGACGGCATCGACCTCAACTTCCTCGCCATCGACCATCCGCGCGAGATCTTCGACCGGATGGCCAACAACCTGGAATTCGACGCCGCCGAGATGTCGAGCTCGGACTACCTGCGGCACGCGGCGCGCGGCGACTGCCCGATGATCGCGATCCCGGTCTTCCCGTCGCGGGTGTTCCGCCACGGCTACATCGCGGTCGACAAGCGCGTGGTGCGCGAGCCGAAGGACCTCGCCGGCAAGCGCATCGGCGTGCCGCTCTACGCGATGACCGCGGCGATCGTGATCCGCGGGCTGCTCCAGCACGACTACGGCGTGGACATGTCGGGCGTGACCTGGGTCGAGGGCGGCATGAACGATACCAGGCCGCATGGCGCGCCGAGCAAGATCCCGCTGGTGCGGCCGGTCAAGCTCGAGCTCCATACCGACAAGATGTCGCTCAACGACCGGCTCGAGGCGGGCGACATCGCCGGCGTGATCGGCTCGGCGCTGCCGAAATCGGTGAAGACCAATCCGAATATCGGGCGGCTCTTCCCCGATTACCGCAAGAGCGAGATCGAGTACTACCGCAAGACCAGGATCTTCCCGATCATGCATCTGGTGGTGCTCAAGCGCGAGCTCTACGAAAAGCATCCGTTCCTCGCGACGAGCCTCTACAACGCCTGCTGCGACGCCAAGGCCATCGCCTACCGCAAGATGCGCGAGCTCGGCACGCTGCGCTACATGCTGCCGTGGATGGCGGCGGAGATCGAGGAGATCGAGCAGGTGTTCGGCGGCGATCCCTGGCCCTACGGCATCGACGCCAACCGGCCGTCGCTGGAAGCGCTGGTGCAGTATCTCGCCGACCAGGCGCTGATCGAGAAGCCGGTGCCGGTCGAGAGCCTGTTCGCGCCGGTGTTCGGCCAGGCGTCGAAGCCGTGAATGATTGGATCGAGCAAATGACAATTGCTCGTGCCACAACGGCGGTCTGTTCCCCTCCCCCTTGTGGGGAGGGGTTAGGGGTGGGGGTAGAAGTTGTCTGGCGACTTGCGTAACGCGGTGACCACCCCCCTCCCCAACCCTCCCCCACAAGGGGGGAGGGAGCGAGAGAGCGTGGCCACCTTACTCAGCAAGACAACATCCACCGCTCATGAAGCGAGCGCGCGATGATCGATGCCACCGCGCCCTCGCCTCCCGTGCGCGCAAGCCGCCGGCGCACGCACTTAGATCACCTGCTCGTCTTCGCGATCATCATCGCGCTGTGGTCGCTTGCGACCTGGCACTTCGGCACCTACTGGGTATCGTCGCCATGGGCGGTGGCGATCCGTTTCGTCGAGACCGTCGCCAGCGGCGAACTGCTGCGCCATGCCGGCTACACGCTGTCCGAGGCGGCGCTCGGCACGCTGATCGGCGGCGTGCCCGCGGTGCTGTTGCCGCTGCTGCTCCGCCGGCACCCGGTCGTGGTCGCGATTCTCGATCCGTTCATGGTCGGCGGCTATGGCGCGCCAAAACTCGCGTTTGCGCCGCTGTTCATCGTGTGGTTCGGCATCGGCATGGAGTCGAAGGTCGCGCTCGTGGTCACCGTCGTGTTCTTCATCGTCTATTTCGCCACGCTCAACGGCGTGCGCGCGCTCGATGCCAGGCTGGTGCAGACCGCGCAGATTCTTGGTGCCAGCGAGCGGCATGTTGCGCGCTCGATCGTCCTGCCGGCGGCGATCCCCTCGATCTTCGCGGGCTTCCGCATCGCCGTGCCCTACGGCATCGCCGCGGCGGTCATCGCCGAGCTGATCTCGGCCAACCGCGGGCTCGGCTATCTCGTCCAGAACGGCGCGATGAATTTCGACACGACCGGCGTGTTCGTCGCGGTGCTGATGGCGACGCTGCTGGTGCAGGCCGCCATCTCCATCATGAACGCGATGGAGAAGCGGCTGCTGCGCTGGCGGCCGCCGAGCGAACCGTGGCTGGAGACGGGCACGTGAGCCCGCTGCTTGAGATCAAGAAGCTCGGCAAGCGCTTTCCGGCGCGGCACGGCCGCGAGCCGTCGCCCTGGGTGCTCCAGGACCTGTCGTTCTCGGTCGCCGAAGGCGAATTCCTCACCATCGTCGGGCCGTCGGGCGCGGGCAAGTCGACGCTGCTCAACATCATCGCCCAGACCGACACCGCGAGCGCGGGAGAGATCCTGCTCGGCGGCGCGTCGGTAACGACACGGGACCCGCGCGCCCTGAAGCCCGGCATCGAGCGGCGCATCGGCTATGTCACCCAGGACGACAACCTGCTGCCCTGGCGCTCGACCATCGACAACGTGCTGTTCGCGCTCGAGGTGCAGGGCAAGCTCGACGACGCCAGCCGCGCCCGCGCCGAGAAGCTGATCCAGGCGGTCGGGCTCGCCGGTTTCGAGACATACTATCCGCACGAGCTTTCCGGCGGCATGCGCAAGCGCACCGCGCTGATCCGCACGCTGGTCTACGACCCGCCGATCATCCTGATGGACGAGCCGTTCGCGGCGGTCGACGCGCAGACCCGCACGCAGCTACAGGCCGACCTGCTGCGGCTCTGGGAAATGGGCCGCAAGACCATCGTGTTCGTCACCCACGACATCACCGAAGCGATTGCGCTCGGCGACCGGGCGCTGGTGCTCTCCAAGCAGCCGTCGCGGATCGCCGCCGAGCATACGATCCCGATCCCGCGCCCGCGCAATGTGAAGGACATCTTCGCGCTGCCGGGCTTCGCGGCGACCTACGAGAAGATCAGGGCGGACGTGCAATGACCGACGTCTCGAAAAGCACCGCTCTTTCGTTGCGAACGCTCGGGCCACACGGTCCCCTCCCCCCACAGCCCGTCGAAGACGGGCGTGAACGCCCTTTCGCTGGGGCAGGGACAGGGAGGGGGGTGGCCACAGATTCAATATCCATTGCTACCCCCCTCCCCAACCCTCCCCCGCGAGGGGGGAGGGAGCACACCGAATGGGCCGCGCGGCTCAAAAGTAAACGGTGGCAACGATGACCGATGTCCCAGCCACTATGGCCGACGTTGCCAGTCCGCCCACAGCCTCCCGCAAATGGCTCATCCATGGCGGCCGCGCCGCGCTGGCGCTCGCGCTGATCGCCGGCTGGGAATACGGCGCGCGCACGCTCGGGCCGCTGTTCTTCGCGCCGCCGATCGAGACCGCGCAACGGCTGTGGGCGCTGGCCGTCAACGGGCAGATGCTCTCCGACATCATGGCGACCCTGCGCGTCGCGGTGGCGGGCTTTGCCATCGCCGGCATCTTCGGCGTGATCCTGCCGTTCCTGCTGCGGCGCTCGCCGCGCGCGACCGAGGCGGTCGAGCCCGCGGTCTTGTTCACGATGGGCATCCCGAAATACGCGCTGGCGCCCTGGCTGATCCTGTGGTTCGGGATCGGCGACATGCCGAAGCTCGTCGTCGTGACGCTCGTGGTGTTCTACATCGTATTCATCACCACCTTCGCCGGCATCCGCGGCGTCGACCGCCGCCTGATCAGCATGGCGCGGGTGATCGGCGCCAGCGAGCGGCGGATCGCGCGCGAGATCATCTGGACCTCGCTGCTGCCGTTCTTCTTCACCGGCTTGAAGATCGCATTTCCGCGCGCGGTCAGCGCCACCATCGTCGGCGAATTCCTGGTCTCGACGCAGGGCGTCGGCCGCTATATCGAAGGCGCGCGGCAGGTCTCCGACACGACCGGCGTGTTCGCCGGCGTCGTGATCGCACTCGCGCTGGTGCTCGCGATCAATGCGGTGCTCAACGGCATCGAACGCTGGGCGCTGCGCTGGCAGCCGGTCGAGCGGGAGATGGAGTTGTAATCTAAGTCTGCCGTTCGTCCCAGCGGGGACCCAGTCTAGATCAAAAGTTCTGGATTCCCGCTTGCGCGGGAATGAGCGGCGGAGAGAGCAGAATTGGGGAGCAACCAAATATGAAACTCGCGAGCTATCGCGTCGACGGCGCCGAAGCCTATGGCGTCGTCAAGGGCGACGGCGTCATCACCATGAACCATCGCTTCGGCGGGCACGCCGCGTCGCTGCGCGAAGCGATCGCGGGCGGCCTGCTGCCGCAGATCAAGGAAGCGGCGGAGAACGCGAGCCCCGACCGCAAGCTCTCCGAGATCACGTTCCTGCCGGTGATCACCGATCCCGAGCGCATCGCCTGCGCCGGCATCAACTACCGTTCCCATGCGAGCGAGACCGGGCGCGAGATCCCCAAGCAGCCGTCGATGTTCCTGCGGCTCGCCGACACGCTGGTCGGCCACGAGGGCGAGATGATCCGCCCGAAGATCTCGGCCCAGTTCGATTTCGAGGGCGAACTCGCGGTGGTGATCGGTCGCGGCGGCCGCTACATCCCGAAGGAGCGCGCGCTCGATCACGTCGCGGGCTACACCTGCTTCGTCGACGGCAGCGTGCGCGACTATCAGAAATTCTCGGTCACCTCGGGCAAGAATTTTCCCGGCACCGGGCCGCTTGGCCCGTGGATGGTCACGACCGACGAAATCCCCGACCCGACCAGGCTCACGCTGACGACGCGACTCAACGGCAAGGAGATGCAGCGCTCCGGCACCGACCTGCTGATCTATTCGATCCCGCACATCGTGGCGTTCTGCTCCGACTTCACCACGCTGGCGCCCGGCGACGTGATCGCCACCGGCACGCCGGAGGGCGTCGGCCACCGCCGCAACCCGCAGCTGTTCATGAAGGCGGGTGACGTGCTCGAGGTGGAGATCACCGGCATCGGCGTGCTGCGCACGCGGATCGTGGATGAGAAGTGAGACTCGACGATCTTGGATTCGGTGTCACGGCTTGCGCTGACGGGCTCCCTCTCCCCGTTGGGGTGAGGGGGAATGGCTCTCTCGATAGGTTCGAACCCCCTCTCCCTAACCCTCTCCCCTCCGGGGAGAGGGAACAGACCGAGTTCGCGGCACCAATGCCTCAACCTCTCACGGAATGAACGCTTCCGTATACAAACCCTCATAGCTCTTGAGCCGATCCTCCGGCTTCAACAGCCCCGCCTCGACATTATAGCGTTCGCCGTTCTCCAGCGCGGCGCGCACCATCACCGGCCGCGCCGGCGTCGCCTTGCGGATCTGCTCGAAGCCGACGGCGAACACCTGGTCGTCGAGCGTGGCGAAGCGCTTCTTCAAGATCCTTATCGCCTCGATCGGGTTGTCGCGCAGGAAGATCGCCGCCTCGGTGAGCGACCGGCCCATTTTCTCGCATACGGCCTTGCGTTTCTCGCACATCGCCGGCTGCGTGATGATGCTCGCCATGCCGAACGGCACCATGTCGGCCGGATCGCCGTCGGCGCCGCTCGCGATCGTTACCGCCTCGCCGTCGAGCACCGGGCCGATCGGCCACGGCATCGACATCGCGAAGCCGTCGATCTGCTTGGCCTTGAACGCGGCGAGCGCGGCCAGCGGCGCCATCGGCGAGATGCGGAAATCGGTCTCGGTGTTGAGCCCGGCGCGCTTTGCCAGCAGCAGCGGGTAGCCGTGCAGGATCGAGCCGATGGCGTCGACCGCGATGGTGCGGCCCTTGAGCGCGCGGATGCGGTCGTTGAGCGGCGCCTTCGGATCGAAGCTCGGCACCAGATCCTTGCGCAGAATGATCTGCACCACCGGCCGCTCCAGCGGATTGGCGATCGAGAGCAGCCGCTGGCCCTTCGAGGCGGCCCGGGTCTGCACGACGGCGGAGGCGAGCGCGAAATCGGCGCTGCCGGAGATCACGGCGTTGGTCGCGCCCGGGCCGGCGATCACCAGCCCCTTCACGTTGAGCCCGTTCTTGGCGTAGAAGCCGCGGTCCTCGGCGATATAGCTGGCCGAGAATGTGAGCGCGATATTGGGATAGGCGAAGGTGATGTTGTCGGCCTGCTGCGCCGGCGCGGATACCGGCGCGAACACGCCGGCGAGGATCAGTGCAAGGAGCGGCCGTCGCATCGTTATTCTCCCGGAGCGTTTCCGGCCGCGATCTTGGCCGCTGGCGCAACCGGCCGCAACCGATTATGACCAGCGCATGCCATCCGAAGTCCTGATCAAAGGCCGCGACGCCGCATTCTTTGCCGCGCGGCTCGCCAAAGCCCTCCCCGACCTGCGCTTCCATGCCGCACGCGATGGCGCCGAGGCGCTCGCGAAATGCGCGAACGCCGAGGTGCTGATCATCCGCACCGACGAGATCTTCGCCGAGCTCGTCGACAAGATGCCGAAGCTCCGCCTGATCCAGGCGCTGACCACCGGCACCGATCACATCCAGGCGCTGCCCAATCTCGGCAAACACGTCACGCTCGCGGCCGCGCGCGGCTTCCACGGGCCGCAGATGTCGGAGCTCGCCTTCATCTTCCTCTTGCATTTCACCCGCGACTTCCGCGATCTCTTCGCCACCCAGGAGGCGCACCGCTGGAACCGCGTCGAGCAGAGCCTGCTGGTCGACCGCACCGCCGTGATCGTCGGCGTCGGCTCGATCGCCGAGGACCTGGCGCAGAAATGCAAGGTATTCGGCATGCGCACCGTGGGCGTCAGCGACGGCCGCACCGAGGCGCCCCACTTCGACGCCATCCTGCCGCGCGTCAAGCTCAACGAGGCGGCGGCGCAGGCGGATTTCCTGATCGTGCTGATCCCGCACACCAAGGAGACCACCGACCTCATCGGCAAGAGCGTGTTCGACGCGATGAGGCCCTCCGGCGTGCTGATCAACATCGCGCGCGGCGGCGTGGTCGACGAAGATGCCTTGATCGACGCGTTGCGCGCGGGAAAAATCCGCGGCGCCGGCCTCGACGTGTTCAAGGTCGAGCCGCTGCCGAAGGAGAGCCCGCTCTGGGACATGCCGAACGTCTTCATCACCTCGCATGTCGGCGGCATGGCCGACACCTATGGCGATCAGGTGATGCCGTTGCTGGTCGAGAACTTGCGAGCATTCACGGCCGGACAGCCGGAGAAAATGCGCTTCATCGTAAAGAGGTAGGAGACTGCAAGGATGTCAGCGATCGAACGCGTCGAATTTCCGACCTCCATGGCCGAGCTCGAGCGCCGTTGGGCCGCCGTGCGCAAGGAGATGGAAGCGCGCAACATCGACGCGCTGGTCACGCAGAACTCGAGCGACTGGCTCGGCGGCTACGTCAAATGGTTCACCGACGTGCCGGCGCACAACGACTACCCGCGCAACGTCATCTTTTACCGCGACGACCTGATGACCGTGGTGGAGATGGGCAACAAGGGCGGCCGCAATTCGCTCGGCGGCAAGGACCCGCTCAATCCCGGCGTCGGCGAATGGGTGTTCAGCCCATCGTTCTACTCGGTCGGCTACACCAACCCCTATGACGGCGAGCTGGTCGCGGCCGAGCTCAAGCGCCGCGGCTGCAAGACGGTCGGCTGGGTCGGCAAGGGGCGGCTGCAATACGACCTCGTGCGCGTCACCGAAGAGCAGGCGGGCAGCGCCAGGTTCGTCGACGCCACCGACTGGGTCGACCGCATCAAGGCTATCAAGAGCCCGGAGGAGATCGCGCTGATCCGCAAGGCCGCCGCCATGCAGGACGCGCAGTGGGCGGCGATCCTGCCCAAGATCAAGCCCGGCATGCGCGATAGCGAGCTGACCGCGCTCGTGCAATACGAAGGCGAGCTGCTCGGCAGCCAGCAGGGCCTGTTCCGCTGCTCGTCGGCGCCGCTCGGCGAGCCGGCGATCCTGCGCGGCCGCCACTACCAGGGCCGCGTCATGCGCAACGGCGACTACATGACGCTCCTGATCGAGAACAACGGCCCGGGCGGGCACTATGCCGAGCTCGCGCGCACCTTTGTGCTCGGCAAGGCGTCCCAGGAACTGCGCGACGCCTTCGGGGTCGTGGTCGCCGCGCAGAAGCACACGGTGAAGAACCTGAAGATCGGCGCGCAGCCGGCCGAAATCTATGCGAGCCACAACGACTACATGAAGAGCCGTGGCGCGCCGCCGGAGATGCGGCTGTTCGGGCACAGCCAGGGGTACGACCTGGTCGAACGGCCGCTGCTGCGCTCCGACGAGACCATGCCGCTCGCGGCCAACATGAACATGGCGGTGCATCCGGGATTCTTCAAACCCACGAACTTCGCCTTCATCTGCGACAACTTTCTGATCAAGGAAGACGGCTCGGTCGAGCACCTGCACAAGTCGGAGCAGAAGATCTGGGAGTTGTGAGTGCGCGCTCTATCTCCGCCTCATCCTGAGGGCGCACGCAGTGCGCGTCTCGAAGGATGGGGCGGCCCCGACTGGGGCCACATGGTTCGAGACACCGCCTCCGGCGGCTCCTCACCATGAGGGGCAACGGCTGCTATGCTGGACCACTAACAGAACCACGGGGACAGAAACGACGTGCCTCAACACCACAAGATCGCCCGCGTCCATGCTGTACCGCTGCGCATCCTCTCAAGCTTCGGCTGGCTCGGTGTCGACCGCCAGAACGCAGCCTCAGCCTGCTTCGTCGAGGTCGAGACCGACACCGGGCTGAAAGGCCACGGCATCACGCAGCATTCGGACTCGGCCGCGGTCGCGGTACAGATCAACAATGTCGGGCCGAAGCTTCACGGGCTTGATCCGCTTAACAACGAGCGCATCTGGCATGTGCTCTATTGGACGCTCTCCGGCGGCGCACAGGTGCAATATGCGAGCTGGGCGATCTCGGCGCTCGACACCGCGGTCTGGGACATCAAGGGCAAAGCGCTCGGCCAGCCGATTTGGAAATTGCTCGGCGGCGCGCGCGACAAGGTGCAGGCCTACGCCACCATCGGCGTGCCCGGCGCCGACATCGAGCAGCTGTGCGAAGCGGCGCGCCGGCTGGTCGCGATGGGCTTCAAATGCCTGAAGACGCAGGTGGGCCGCCCCGGCCTCGACAATCTGCGCGGCCAGAAGCCGATGATCGAGATCGTGCGCAACGACGCGCGCCGCATCAAGGCGTTGCGCGAGGCGGTCGGCGACGAGATCGAGATCGGCATCGACGCGCAGTGCCGGCTCGACCTTTCGCATGCGATGGAGCTCGTCCGCCTGATCGAGCCCTATCATGTCGGCTTCTTCGAGGAGCCGCTGGTGCAGAACGACGTGCTCTTGATGGCCGACATGCGCCGGCGCACCACCATGCCGATCCACGCCGGCCAGGCCGAGGGGCTCGGTTTTCGCTTCCGCGACATGCTGCTGGCGAAGGCGATCGACGTGCTGCAGCCGAACGTCTCCGTCACCGGCGGCATCACCAATTGCGTGCGCGTTGCCGGCCTCGCCTCGGCGTTCAACGTGCCAATCAACGGCGGCGGCTATTTCTGGCACAATATGCATGTGCAGGGCGGCTGCGCCGCCGGCACGACGCTCGAATTCCAGACCGCGGCGGTGAAGACCTGCGAGGCGATCTTCACCGGCATGCCGCAACTCGACAAGGATTGGCTGACGCTGCCGGACACGCCCGGCCTCGGCTTCGATCCGAAACCGGAGATGATCAAGGAATTTACGACGAAGTCGTGAGGCACCGAGGAGCAACAAGATGAAACTACAGACTCTCCTCCGCTCATTCCCGCGCAAGCGGGAATCCAGACTTACAACTCCGTCAGAAAGGATTCTGGGTCCTCGCTTTCGCGGGGACGCGCGGAGGTTGCCGCTCGTGCTTGGCGTCCTCGCCGCGTCGGCATGCGTCGCCCCGGCGATGGCACAATCGCCGTCGGTGGAAAACTTCTACCGCGGCCAGACGGTGCGGATCGTGGTCGCGTCGGGACCGTCCGGCGGCTTCGACACCTTCGCGCGATTGCTCTCGCGCCATCTCGGGCGCTTCGTGCCCGGCAATCCGACGTTCGTGGTGCAGAACATGCCCGGCGCCGGCGGCCTGCGCGCCGCCGGCTACATCGCCAAGATTGCTGCGCCCGACGGCCTCACCATGGCCGCGGTGCAAGGCGGCATGGTCAAGGCGCCGCTCCTCGGCCTGATCGGCGCCGACTACGATTCGACGAAGCTGCGCTGGATCGGCAACCTCAACAGCGAGGTGCATGTCTGCGTCGCCTGGCACACCTCCGGCATGACCACGATCAAGGAGGCGATGCAGAAAGAGCTGATCGTCGGCGCCTCGACCGGCGCCGATTCCGAGCTGGCGCCGAACGCGTTCAACAGCCTGCTCGGCACCAAATTCAAGGTCATCCCCGGCTACCAGGACGGGCCGCGCATCCTGCTCGCCATGCAGCGCGCTGAAGTGCTCGGCCGCTGCGGCTGGTCGTGGTCGTCGGTGGTGTCGCAGCATCCGGAATGGGTCAAGGAAAAGACCGTCAGCACGCTGGTGCAGTGGCCGGCCAAGCATGCCGACCTGCCGAACCTGCCGCTGGCGCAGGACCTCGCCATCAACGACGACGACCGGCAGGCGATCGATTTCCTGTTCGGCCATCTGATGATCTCGCGCTCCTATGTGATGCCGGGCGGCGTGCCGCAGGAACGGATCAACGCGCTGCGCGCCGGCTTCGACGCCATGGTCAAGGACGAGGCCGTGAAGGCGGACTTCGTGAAGTCCAACCACGAGCTCGCGCCGATGTCGGGCGTCGAGGTCAACAAGTTCGTCGACCGCGTCTACGCCACGCCGAAACGTGTCATCGACAAGGCGCTCGCGGCGATCGGCGGCGCAAAACGGTAGCTGCCGCTCAACTTTCGAACGGCAGGCCGACATATTGCTCCGCCAGCGAGGCCTGGGCGTGTTCGGAGGCGAGCAGATAGTCGAATTGATTTTCGCGCATGCGCCGTTCGAACGGCGTTTCGTCCGGGAATTGGTGGATCAATAGCGTCAGCCACCATGACATGCGCTCGGCGTTCCACACCCGCCGCAACGCCATGTCGGAATAGCAATCGAGATAATGCGTTCGGCCGCTCTTGAAAGTTTCGGCGAGCGCCCGCGACAGGTAGAACACGTCGGACACCGCGAGGTTAAGGCCCTTGGCGCCGGTCGGCGGCACGATGTGGGCCGCATCACCGGCCAGGAACAGGCGCCCGTAGCGCATCGGCTCGGCGACGAAGCTGCGCAGCGGCGCAATCGATTTCTCGATCGACGGACCGGTGACGATGGCGTCGGTCATCTCCTTCGGGCAGCGCGCCTTCAATTCCTCCCAGAAGCGCTCATCCGGCCAGTCCTCGATGCGCGCGTCGAGCTCGCACTGGATGTAGTAGCGGCTGAGCGCGGGGCTGCGCTGCGAGGCAAGCGCGAAGCCGCGCGAGTGGTAGCAGTAGCAAATCTCCGGATAGGGCGGCGTCTCCGACATGATGCCGAGCCAACCGAACGGATAGCTGCGCTCGAACGTGCGCAGCACTGTCGCCGGAATCGATTGGCGGCTGACGCCGTGATAACCGTCGCAGCCCGCGACATAGTCGCAGTCGATCCGGTACGCCTGCCCGTGCTTCTCATAGGTGACGTAAGGCCGCGACGACGTCAGCTCGTGCAGCGCGACGTTGCCGGCTTCCTCGACGATCGCTCCGCCGGCGGCGTCGCGCGCGGCATAGAGATCCTCGGTGATCGCGGTCTGGCCGTACGCCATCATCGGCCGGCCGGTGTGCTTGCGGGTGTCGATCAGGAAATGCGGCTTGCCTTCCCAGGCGATGCCCGAACCGTCATGCGGCTGGCCTTCGCGATCCATGCGTTCGCCAAGACCGACCTCGCGCAAGAGCTCGACCGTGCCGGCTTCCAGCACGCCGGCGCGGATTCGCTCCAATACATGCCCGCGGCTATGGCGCTCCAGCACGATCGAATCGATGCCGTTGCGCGCCAGCATGTGGGAGAGCAGCAGCCCGGCCGGACCGCCCCCGACGATGGCAACCTGTGTCCGCGTCATCCCCACATGATCGGCTCGCCGCGCGCGTTGTCAATTCTTCGGGCGCACGAACGGCACGAACCGCACCAGCATCACGATGCGGCCCTTGGTCTCGCCGGGGCCGGTCTTCTCGATCACCGTGAGGTACTGCACGTTGTCGGGAGGCCCGAGCGGCATCACCAGCTTGCCGCCGACCTTGAGCTGTTCGATCAGGGGCGACGGCACATGACCGATCGCGGCGGTGATGATAATGGAATCGAACGGACCGCAATCCGGCCAGCCCTGGTAGCCGTCGCCGACCCGCACCCGCGCGTTGTCATAACCGAGATCGCCGAGCACCTTGATGGCGCCGACCGCGAGCGGCGCCACGATCTCGACCGTGCACACCTGCTTCGCCATGCGCGCCAGGATCGCGGCCTGGTAGCCCGAGCCGGTGCCGATCTCGAGCGAGATATGATCCGGCTTGACCTCGGCAAGGTGCGTCATCAGCGCGACGATGAACGGCTGCGAGATCGTCGAGCGGTGGCCGATCGGCACCGGCCGGTCGACATAACCAATGGCGCAGGTGCCGTCGGGGATGAACTTGTGGCGCTCGATCCCCTCCATCGCCTTGAGCACGTCTTCCGAGATGCCTTGCGGCAGGGCCGTGGTATCGCGCTGCGCATGGGCGCGGATGGTCTCGATCATCGCCGCGCGCTCGCGCGCGCACGCCGCCTCCTCCGCCGCCGCGTCATGAGCGGCGAAGAGCACCAGAAGAACCGACAGCCACCTCGTTCTCATGGTCGAGCCCTGCAAGTGCGGCGCGCTCGGTCTGCTCCCTCTCTCCTTTGGGAGCGGGAACGCACTGATGTTCCCTCGCATCTTCCCAACCTTTCTGGCCGCGATCGGCGGCCTAGCGCGCCAAACCTTCCCAGCCTGCCTTGCGCAACTCTTCGAGCGCGCGCGCCTGGATCGCCGGCGGCGCGTTGAAGATGTCGTCGAGCGCGACCTTCACCCGCTCCGGCGAGGCGTAGCGGATTTCCACGCCGGCGCGCTCCGCCTCGGCGAGGAAGTCGGGATCCTTCAGCGTCGCCGCGAAGGCGTCTTGCAGCGCCTTCAGGCGGTCGGCGGGGATTCCCGGCGGCGTGACGAACGGCCGGATGAAGACGAGATAGCTGAACAAGAAGTGCAAGACCTTCTTAGTCTCCTCGTCCTTGGCGAGGTCCATCATGAACGGCACGCCGCGCGCCGCCAGCTCGGGGTGGCGCTCGTTCGCGCAATCGAGCCCGACCGAGATCACGCCACGCGCAAAATAATCGCGTCCGTTGACGCGCGCGCTGTCCCAGCCCCAGCCGCACATTCCGTCCACCTCGCCGCGCTCGATCGCCGGCAACACGTCGCCGGTCGAACGGTAGCCCTTCACGATGTTGAACCTGGTGCCGAGCAGCGCATTCAGAAGGTTCGGCGCGAACTCGGTCGAGCCGCCGGAACCACCGATCACGACGCTCTTGGTCAGGAGATCGTTTGCCGTCGCCATGCCCGCGCGCTTGGAAAACACGCAGGTGTTCGACGTCACGTTGGCGCTGCCGAGCCAGCCGAAAGCGCGCATGTCGAACTGGACGTTGGGCGACTTGCCGACCTGCGCATAGGTGAGCGGCCCTTGCAGGATCGCGATGGTGAGCCCGTCCTTGGCGGCGCGGGCATGCATGTGGTTCGAGGCGGCAAGGCCGCCGGCGCCGGGCATGTTCTGCACGATCACGCTCGGATTGCCCGGCATATGCCTGCTGAAATGGCGCGAGAGGTAGCGGGCGTAGAGATCGAAGCCGCCGCCTGCCGCCGAGGGCGCGATGATCCGGATCTGCTTGCCCTTGTAGAACTCGGCGACCGTGTCCTGCGCCTGCGCGGTGGCGGCGAGCGTGAACAAGCCCAGCAGTCCACCCATCGCTCCGCGGATCCTCATGCGCGCTCCCAGTATTTTTGTCTTGCCGTGGGATACTATCCGGTCAAAGCGCAACCGGTACAAGCCGCGATGTCGCGGCGATGACGCGGATGATCGTTGAGGAAGGTGCGTTGACAATAACGTGATCCGCCTTCTTCTGGTCACGGATGCCGACGATCCGGCGATTCCGGCGAGTTTGTTCACGGCTACGCTGCCGAATGCCGCATTCTAGCTATTCGATATTGTCATGAACCAATCGGGACGCCGCACGCACAAAATGAGCGTGACGGGGTCATAGCCCCGACACGATCAACCACTATCCAACCGCCAACGTCAAAGAAACGATTCGGAAGCGCCTTGGGGATCATCAATACTGGAGTGAACCGCCATGGCACTGATCATCAAGATCGCCCAATTTCTCGCCCGCCTGAATGAGGCTTTCAGCGAAGCGCTGGAAGCGCGGCAGGCGGCTCATCGGAAATATCCGCACGTACCGGAGGAGTGAGCGCGTGCTCGTGCTGATCGCACTGCGCGCATTGCTCGTTGTCTGCGGCATCCGGCCACTTCCCCGTGATTTTGCGGTTCAGTATGCTTTGAAGAAAGCAGACAACCGCAAAACCCACGGAGGGAACGATGACGGCCGGATCAGGCGGCGGCAACCGCGCGCGCAATGCCGCGCTCATGCTCGCGTGTTTGGCGATTCCGTTTTCGACGATCGGCCCGGCGGCCGCGCAGGACTGGCCGACGCGCAACGTCACCGTCGTCGTGCCGCTCGGCGCCGGCAGCGCGTCCGACATCATGGCGCGCGTGGTATCCGACCAGTTGAGCCGGCAGCTCAATCGCACCTTCGTCGTTGAGAACCGTCCGGGCGCCGGTGGCACCACCGGCGCCGCTGCAGTCGCGCGTTCCGCGCCCGACGGCTACACGGTGCTCGCATTCGGCGCGCTCGCGACCGCGCACGCGATGCACAGCAAGCTCCCCTACGACACCCTCAACGATTTCACCCCGGTGGTCGCCTTCGGCATCCAGCCGCTCCTGATCGTCGGCACGCCCGGGAAGTACAAGACGCTCGGCGACCTGATCGCCGCCGGCAAGACGAAGTCCGCCTCGCTGAACTATTCGTCGGCGGGCGTCGGCAGCGCGTCGCATTTCGGGGGCGAGCGGATGCTGGTCAGCGCCGGCATCAAGGCGCAGCACGTTCCGTTCAAGGGCGCAGCCGAGGCGATCACCGAGGTCGTCGCCGGGCGCATCGACTTCAGCCCGCAGCTCCTCACCACCACGCTGCCGTTGATCAACGACGGCAAGCTCGCGCCGCTGGCGGTCAGCGCCGGGAAGCGCGTCTCCGCGCTGCCCAACGTGCCGACGATCGTCGAAGCCGGGCTGAAGCCCGACGCGATCTATCCGTTCTACAGCGGCTTCTTCGTGCCGGCGAAGACGCCGCGCGCGATCGTCGACCAACTGCATGCGGAAGCCGTCAAGGCGATCCAGGCGCCGGAGGTGCAGGCCCGCTTCGCCAAGCTCGGCGTCGAACCGCTGCCGATGACGGTCGACCAGTTCGCCAAGTTCTTCCGCGAGGACGTGGCGGCGGCGACCGCGCTGGTGAAGGCCGCCAATATTCCGCAGCAGTAACCGGTCGCCGGCAGGAGCCCTATCATGAGCCGCATGCAACGAATGGGCGCTGCCGCCGCCGCGCTGATCGCGCTGTCCGCTGCCCCGGCGGCGCGCGCCGACGCGGTCGCCGACTTCTACAAGGGCAAGCAGATCAGCGTCATCGTCGGCTACGGTCCGGGCGGTGGCTACGACGTCTACACCCGCCTGCTGCTGCGCCACATGCCGCGCCACGTGCCCGGCAACCCGACCATGGTGGTGCAGAACATGCCGGGGGCCGGCAGCCTGCGCGCGGCGAACTATCTGGGCAATGCCGCGTCGCGTGATGGCCTCACCCTCGGCGTGATCGGCGCGCCGGCGGCGCTCGAGCCGCTATTCGGCAACGCCGACGCGAAGTTCGAGACCGGCGGCTTCGCCTGGCTCGGCAACATGATCCGCGACGTCGCCGCCTGCGGCACCTGGCACAACAGCGGCATCACATCCCTCGACCAGATCATCAATGCCAAGACCGACATCGTCTTCGGCGCCAGCGGCGCCGGCTCCTACGGCAACCAGCATGCGCAGATCCTCAGGCACATGCTGGGCGCCAGGCTGCGCGTCATCACCGGCTTCACCGGCATAAAGGACATCGGCCTCGCGCTCGAACGCGGCGAAGTGCAGGCCGCCTGCGCGCTCGCGCTTTCGACCGCGAAGGCGACGTTCGACGGCAACGTCAAGCGCGGTGAGCTGAAATTCCTGGTGCAGTTCGGCAAGAACCAGGACGTTCCCTACTTCGGCGGCGCGCCGAACTTCTACAAGATGATCAAGACCGACGAGCAGCGCCAGATCGCCGACCTGTTTTTCGGGCAGTCGGAGATTGCGCGGCCGCTGATCGGCCCGCCCGGAATGCAGCCGGCGTTCGTCGCCGCCTTGCGCAAGGCGATGGCCGACGCGGTCGCCGACAAGGCGTTCCTGGCGGAAGCCGAGAAGGCCGGGCTCGACATCGATTTCGTCTCCGGCGAGGAGACGGCGCAGTCGTTTGCCGATTTCCAGAAGGCGTCGCCCGCCGTCGTCGCCAAGGCGCGCGAGATCATGGGGCGGAAGTAGCGCTCCGATCGGGCGCTATTTCTTCCTGCCGGCTTTCTTTGCCACCTTTTTCGCCTTGGCCTTGCCCGCCTTCCCGCCCACCAGCGTCCTGGTCTTCGGCGGCAGCTCGCCGGCCTTGGTGAGCCGCGTCACCCAATACTCCCAGGCGCGATTGAGCGGCCGCTCCTGGAGCGAATAGTCGTGCGAGAGCCTGGCCTCGCCCGGGCTGAGCGGCGTGACGTCGGCGATCGCTTCGGCGCGCAGCTGAAGCTCGGCGTTGCGATGGGTCATGATCGAGCGGAACACCGCTTCCTTGATCGAGCGGCCGACAACGGTTGCGCCATGCCGCCGCATCAGCACCATCCAGTGCGGACCGAGCGCACGGGCCAGCGAAGCGCCCTGCGCATTGGTGGTCAGGACCATCGGCGTATCGCCGAACTCGTGCGCGCTGTCCCAGGACGGCACCACCTCGCCCATCGTGGCGCCGAGGCTGTTGATCGGCATGAGCTTCAGGTCGGTCAGGCAGAACGGCAGGAGCGCCGGCGAATGGTGATGGACAATCGTCATCACGTCCGGCCGCTTACGGAAGATCTCGCCGTGAATCACGCATTCGCCATAGGGCAGGATGTTGCCGGGCGTGACCACGTTGGAATCGACGTCAAGCTCGAGGATGTCACCGGGCTCGACCAGTTCGGGGCTGCGCGAGCGCGACAGCAGATAGTGCCCGGGCTTGTCCGGATGACGCACGCTGATGTGGCCGAAGCCGTCGAGCACGCCCTCATGCGCGACGATGCGGTTGGCGAGCGCGAGCTGATAGCAGAGATCGTCGATGGCATTGGGCATGATTGTTTCTCTCGTTGAAGAATTCAAATGCGCGGGCTTGTACCGGCCGGCTCCCTCTCCCCATCCGAACTCGGGTTTACCCGAGTTCGGCATCAAAAGAGTGGTCGAATTCGGAAACATCCGACTTCGACTGGAGAGGGATGGGGTGAGGGGGTATAGCTCTTTCGATAGGTTCGAACCCCCTCACCCTAACCCTCTCCCCTCCGGGGAGAGGGAACGCACCGAGTTCGCGGGACGGTAGGTGCGCGTTCGGAAGTGCCAGTTGCTACTTCGCCGATGGCTTGTAGAGGATGTCGAACAGCCCGGCAACGTCCTGCTGCGTGAGTTGGGAGGCCGTGAACTTGTACTGCGCGGCGTCGCGCAGCGTGCGGTCGAGGTCGCGGATCTCGCCGATCTGCAGCGCCTCGATCGGGAAGAACTCCTTCACCGCCGCGCCGGCGACGTCGGTCGGTGCCTTGGCGAAGGCCGCGAAATATTCGATCGCGCGCGGGTTCGAATACGACCACTTGATCGCCTCGTCGTAGACCTGCATCAGCCGGGTGATCGCGTCCCGCTTGGTCTTGAGCGAATTGACGTTGGCGATGTTGACGCGGATCGTCTGGTTGCGGAGGTCGGTCGCTTCGCGGGCGCGCGCGATGATGTTGATCTTCTTCTCCTGGATCTCGCGCAGTGCGAACGGCGGCGTCGCCCAGCCGATGTCGATCTGCCCGGTCATCACGCTGGTGAGCGTGCCGGGGAGCCCGCCGGTCGCGGTCGGCCGCGCCTTCGAGCCGGCCTGGTTGAGCAGCGCCAGCAGGATCAGGTTCGACGACGAGCCCGGCGAGGAGAATGCGATGGTGTTCTTCTCGGTCGCGTCCTTGAGGCTCTTGATCGCGCTCTCGGCGCGCACATACCAGAACAGCTCGTGCGCCCCGGTCATCTGCGCGGAGATCACCCGGATCGGCGCTTTCTTCGAATAGGCGCCGATGGTGCCGAGCAACCCGTTCGACATCGCCACGTCGACGCTGCCGGAGGTGATGACCTGCAAGGTCTGCCCGCCGCCCTCGGTGAAGAAGAACTCGACGTCGAGCCCGGCTTTCTTGAGCATGCCCTCCTTCTCGGCGAACTCCAGGAACGATGAATCCCAGAAGCCGCGCTGCGAGATCGCGACCTTGAGCTTGTCCTGCGCCTGCGCCGCCGATCCGAAGACGCCGGCCAGCAACGCCAAGACGGCGGTCGCGGCGATGAATGAACGCTTGAGCATTGTGCTTCCTCCACACCTCGATCCGCACCAGACTGCCGAAACCGCCCGCCGGCCACAACCCTAGAATATCGCGACATGGTGACAGGGCGGCGAGGCTATGGCACCGATAGAGACGTCGAACAGAACAAACGGACGCAGGCATGAACACCCAACCATCGCGATTTCATCCGATCCGCCGGGTCGTCACCGGCCACGACAAGAACAACGTCGCCAAGGTCATCATCGACGGGCCGGCGACCAACCACAAAGGCGGCGCGTCCGGCGCACAGTCGACACTGATGTGGATCACCGAGGGCGCCCCGGCCGAGATGCCGATCGGCGAGAATGTCGAAGATCTCGGCGCTCGCATCCTCGGCACACCGCCGCCGGTCAACGGCACCCGCTTCGCCGTCATCACCTTCCCGCCCGGCAATCCCGGCCGCATGCACCGCACCGAGACCATCGACTACGTCATCGTGATGGAGGGCGAAATCGACATGGACATGGATGACTCGACGGTGAAGCTGAAAGCCGGCGACATCCTGGTGCAGCGCGGCACCAACCACTCCTGGGTCAACCGCAGCGACAAGGTCGCGCGCGCGGCGTTCGTGCTGATCGACGCCCATCCGCTCGGGATCGGCCATCCGGTGCTGCGCGAGCAGAGCGCCAGCAGCTAAGGCGGGACGCGATCGTTTCGACGACGATGCCTCCCGCACCCTCTTGCAGCGAGGGCGGCGAGAGGTGCCCGATCTATTCCAGCGCCGAAGCGGCCCGCTTTAAGCGTTCCTTAACCACGCCGTTATCAACTACCGGAGGCCAAACCGGCCCGTCATTGCTCCTGCGTGTACGCCCGGCGGACCCGCCCGATGAAGCACGAAGTACACGCCGAACTCACGCCCCGGCTGGAGGCCTACGGGCTCGACGAGAAAGCGCGCCTGCGCCTGCAGAGATTGTGGCCGATACTCGAGCCGCATCTGCCCGCGGCGATCGACGCATTCATCGCCAGCGCGTCCAAAATTCCGCAGATCGCGCCGATCTTCGCCAAGCACCACGCCCGAATCCGCGAGCTCGAGCTGGTGCATCACCGGCACCTGCTGTGTGGCCGGTTCGACGACGCCTATGTCGAGTGCTGCCAGTATTCGTCGAAGGAACACTCCATGATCGGCATCGAGGCGCGGGTGCGGCTCAATTCCGGCTCTATGGTCATGCGCCGGATGACCGATGTGCTCGCGCGGCGCCACTGGTATTCGCCGGCGACCATCGCTGCCGACGCCAAGCTCCTCACCCAGGCCATCCTGTGCGACGCGGCGCTGACCAGCACCATCCATCTCCAGATCGTCGCCAGTTCCCGCGCCAGCCGCCGCCAGCGGCTCGAAGAGGCGATCAAGGAATTCGACGGCACGATAGGCGCCGTGATCGACGCCATCAAGGAAGCCAGCGGATCGCTCGCGACGACGTCGGCCGGGCTGCAGCAGGCCGCCTGCGACACGCTCGGCCGCACGGCGTCGGCTTCGCGGGCGCTCGGCGCGACCAGCGAGTCTGTCGGGATCGCGGTGCCTGCGTCCGAAGAGATGTCGCTTTCGATCTCGGAGATCGGCAGGCAGGCCGACCGTGGGCTGGCGATGGCACGCACCACGCTCGGCGAAGCCGAAAAGACCAGCCAGGCGATCCGCACGCTCGACGAGGCGGCGCGCCACATCGGCTCGGTCGTCGAGCTGATCTCCAACATCGCGTCGCAGACCAACCTCCTGGCGCTCAACGCCACGATCGAGGCGGCGCGCGCCGGCGCGGCCGGCAAAGGCTTCGCGGTCGTCGCCTCGGAGGTCAAGCAGCTCGCCAACCAGACGTCGCATGCCACCGGCGAAATCTCGCATCAGGTGACGGAGATCCAGGAAGCGACCAAGCGCGCGGTTGGAGAAATCACCTCGATCGCCCGCATCATCCATGACCTGACCGGAGTCGCGAGCTCGATCGCCGCCGCGGTCGAGGAACAGTCGGCCTCCGCGCGCCAGATCGCGTCGAGCATGCAGACCGCCGCCCAGAACACGGTCGACACCACCGACGAGATCAAGGCGGTCGAGCATGTGGCACAACGCGGAGCCAAGGCCGCCGGTGAAATCCAGAGCTGGACCGAGCGGCTTTCCGCCGGCGCCGTCGCGCTGGAATCGAAGGTCGACGACTTCTTCGAGCGGGTCCGCACCGAGCAGCCGCAGGGCGCCGGCCATGCGGCAAACGCGGCTGCCGCCGCGGCCGCGAAAGCGCGTGCGTCTTAGACCAATTACCGTTTGTCCAGCTACAACCTGACGCCTTGACGGGGCTGCCCGGCTGGCCTTTGATGCCGTCGATACGTGGTCCCTTCGCACCATCGCGCAGCCAAGAAAACGCGGCCACATCAGCATAACTTTCATATTCCAGCGGGGCGGCGACAAACCCGCGCCGAAAGTCACCTGGGAGGGTTCGAAAATGATTGGAAGGCTAATTCTCGCCGGCGCTCTGGCGTCCGCGGCCGGCGTGGCGCAGGCCCAGCAGGAGGTCCGGATCGGCGTCAACCTGCCGTATACCGGCATCGGCGCCGAGCTCGCACAGCAGATCGATCGCGGCATGGAGCAGTATCTCAAGCTCAATCCGGTCAAGGGCTACAAGGTCACCATCGTCAAGCGCGACGTGAAGGATCCCGGCGGCGGCAACGCCCGCAACGTGATCCAGGAACTGTTGACGCAGGACAAAGTCGACGTGCTCGCCGGCTGGGTCTATTCACCGAACGCGATCGCCGCGGCGCCGGTGGTGAACGCCGGCAAGAAACTGGCCGTGATCATGAACGCGGGCACCGCGCATATCACGCAGATGTCGAACTTCTACGTGCGCACCTCGTTCAGCATGTGGCATGCGGGCTACACGATGGGCGAGACCGCCGCCAAGACCCTCAAGGCCAAGACCGCGGTGGTCGGCTACTCGGATTTCCCGCCCGGCAAGGACATGCTGGCGTCGTTCAAGCGCGCCTTCGAAGGATCGGGCGGCCAGGTAATCGACGAGATTCCCATGGGCGGCCCGGCCGCGGTGCCGGACTTCACGCCGTTCTTCCAGCGCGCCAAGGACAAGAAGCCGGATGTGTTCTTCGTGTTCGTGCCGGCGGGCGATCACTCCGCCGCGGTGGTGCGCACCTACGGCGCGCTCGGCATGCGCCAGGCCGGCATCAAGCTGATCGGCCCGGGCGACATCACGCAGGACAACAAGCTGCAGGCGATGGGCCAGGCCGCGGTCGGCCTCGTCACCATGCATCACTACCACGCCGACCTGACCAACAAAGAAAACCAGGCCTTCGTCGCGTCGTGGAAGAAGGACTACGGCGCCGAGTCGACGCCGGACTTCATGGCGGTCGGCGGCTATGACGGCATGGCGGCGATCGCGCACGCGATCCGGGCCACCAAGGGCAAGATGGACGCCGAGGAGTCGCTCGCGGCGCTGCGCGGCTGGAAGTTCGCGAGCCCGCGCGGCCCGATCCTGATCGATCCAGAGACCCGCGACATCGTCATGAACCAGTATCTCTCGGAAGTGGTGATGAAGAACGGGCGGCTCTATCAGAACACGATCGCGACCGTCGAGAACGTGAAGGACGCCTGCAAGGCGCTGAAGATCCCGCCTTGCAAATGATCGTGAAGCTATTGGCTCAAGATGCTTAGTTGATGCGACGCCGACTGTTCTGGAAACGACAGCGGCGTCGCTCGTGACTTGCTAACGATCCTGAGATGGTGAGGCGAACTCGGTGCGCTCCCTCTCCCCGGAGGGGAGAGGGTTGGGGTGAGGGGGTTCGAACCTATCGAGGGACCTAGGCCCCTCACCCCACCCCTCCCCCCCCAGTCGCAGTCGGGTGGTTGCGACGTAGACCACAACAGTGGTGGCGGACACGGGGTAACCCGCGGTGGGGG
>JAIESR010000022.1 GCA_019745775.1 Xanthobacteraceae bacterium
TGACTCCGATCCCCTTCCAAAAACGAATCAGGATCGTATTGTCAGCTCGGAAAATTAATGAGTTTTGACCCTAGTTTGAGCGATGGCCGGGGAAGCGAGCGTTTAGTGAGTCCCGAGAGCTTGGTGAGTTATGGTGCGTAGCCTTGCGTTGCTGGCGGCTCTGATCCTGACAGCATTGCCCGGCTGGGCGCGCGCCGAAGGCGCCGTCAACGAGGCCGCACAGGCCATGGTCGGCGGCTGGGAAATTTCCAATGCCGACCGCGACCGCCGCTGTCCGCTGGTGTTCAGCGTCGAGCCCGCGCCCGGCGGCTACAAGGTCGACTTCGAGCCGGTCTGTACCGGCGCGTTTCCCATTCTCGGCGACGTCGTGGCCTGGGGCTTTGGTCCGAAGGATATGCTGCGGCTGCTGGACGCCAAGGGTGCCGCCTTGATGGCGTTCACCGAAGTCGAGAACGGAATGTTCGAATCCGAGCGTGGCGCCGAGGGCTTGCTGTTCCTGCAAACCCAGGCATCGCTGAAGGTCGAGACCCGCACCGCCGAGCAGATTGTCGGCGACTGGAACCTGTTGCGCGAGGCCGACAAGCCGCTCTGCCGGCTGACGCTGTCGAATACCGCGAGCGGCGACGACGCGTTCCGCGTTATCGTGAAGCCGGGCTGCGACAAGGCGATCGCCACCTTCAATCCCTCGACCTGGCGCCTCGACGGCGACCAGCTGATGCTGACCGGGCGCGGCGGCTCGTGGCGGTTCTCCGAAAGCGACGCCACGGTCTGGGAGCGCGTGCCACTCAGCACCGACCCGCTCTTGCTGGTGCGACAGTGAGGCGGTTGACCTCGTCCGCCGCGGCTTCTTGAGTATCCCGGATACCTGACTCAGGGAGACTAGCATGCGGTTTACCGGACCGGCGGCTGTTGCGCTTGCGGCCTTGATTGCCGTGGCATCGAACGCGGCGAAGGCCGAAACCGCCGGCGATTTCTACAAGGGCAAGACCGTGACGCTGATCGCGGGCTTCCCGCCCGGCGGCGGCTACGACACCTATGTGCGGGTGCTGGCCCGCCACTACGGGCGCTTCCTGCCGGGCCAGCCCAACGTCATCGCCTCCAATATGCCCGGTGCCGGCTCGCTGACGGCGGCGAACACCATCTATGCCAAATACGCGCCCGACGGGCTCGCGCTCGCGATGTTCGCGTCGTCGGCGGCGATGGAGCCCTTGATCGGCAACAAGTCGGCGCTGTTCGATCCCGCGAAATTCTCCTGGATCGGCTCGATGTCGCAGGACGTCGCCTATTGCGGCGTCTGGGCACATCCGGGCCGCGCCACCACCTTCGACGAGATGCTGACCAACGAGACGATCATCGGCGGTGGCGCGCCGGCGGCGATCACCTATCAGCATCCGATGGTGCTCAAGAACGTGCTTAAGGCGAACTTCAAGGTGATCCAGGGCTACAAGGGTACGCGCGACATCAACATCGCCATGCAGCGCGGCGAGGTCGACGGCACTTGCGGCATGTTCGGCTCGTCGGTGAATTCGCAGTTCGGGGCCGAGGTGAAAGACGGCCGCATGAAGCTGTTCATCCAGATGGGCAGCAAACGCTCGGACGCGCTCGGCAAGGTCCCAAGCGTGTTCGACTACGCCAAGACCGACGAGGACCGGGCGATCCTGCAATTCCATTTCGGCCAATTGCTGCTGGGACGCCCGCTTGCCGGCCCGCCCGGCATCCCGGCCGAGCGCCTGGCGATCCTGCGCAAGGCGCTGTTCGACACCATGAAGGATCCGGAGTTCATGGCGGAGGCGACCAAGGCCGGCCTCGATATCGACCCGGTAACCCCGGACGAGGTGATGGGGCTGCTCAAGCAGTTTTCCGCCTTCTCGCCGGCTATCCTGGAGAAAGCCAAGGACGCCATGGGGCGCTAGCCGATTGAGCCTACGATGCTGCAGCGAACTCGGTACGTTCCCTCTCCCAACGGGGAGAGGGAGCAGGCCGCCGCCGCGGCGACCGCTTCGGCCCACGACGATCTCGCGGTAGTGTAGGGCGCATGCTGGCGACGGGGCGGCAGAAACATGAGCGTATGCGCGACGGCCGCGTCGTCTATATCGGCGCCGAGCGCGTCGACGACGTTACCGCGCATCCCGCGTTCCGGCGCGGTGCCGAGACGGTGGCCGCGCTCTACGACCTGAAGGCCGATCCGGCGCAGGCCGACCTGTTCGCTTACGAAGAGAACGGCGAGCGCTATGCGCTGCAGTGGCTGCGCTGCCGCACCCGCGACGATCTCGCGCGCCGCATGCGCGCGCTGCGCGCCACCGCCGAGGCGACCTACGGCTTCATCGGCCGCTCCCCCGAGCAGGTCGCGGGCCTGATCACCGGGCTCGCGATGAACCCGTCGGTGCTGGAGAACCTCCGCGCCGGCTTCGGCGAGAATCTCCTTCGCTTCTACGAGCGCGCGCGCCGCGACGATCTCTATCTCTGCTTCGCGGTGACGCCGCCGACCGGCATGCGCGCCACCGAGTTGTTCCCCGGCCAGGAACGCGACGATCCGAACCTGCAGGTGATCGCCGAGGACGACACGGGCGTCACCGTGTCGGGCATGAAGATGCTTGCCACCAGCGCGGTCTATGCCGATGAGATCCTGATCGGCAACCTCACGCCGATCGCGGAGAAATTCAAGGCCGAGGCGATCACCGCGGCGCTGCCGCTCAATGCCCCCGGCCTCACGCTTTGGTCGCGGCAGCCCTACGCGCAGCCGGTGAAGCAGGAGGCCGACTATCCCTTGTCCTATCGCTTCGACGAGACCGACAGCGTGCTCGTCTGCGACCGCGTCAGGATTCCGTGGGAGCGCGTGTTCCTGCACAATGACGCCGTCATGTCGCGGCGCATCTACACCGAGACGCCGGCGAACTGCTACCAGAACCACCATTCCAACATCCGCTTCTGGGTGAAGCTCGGCCTGATCGTGGGGCTCGCGAGCCGCATTACGCTGGCGAACGGCATCGACAAGGTGCCGGCCGTGCGAGAAGTTCTCGGCCGCTTCGCCGCGCTGGAAGCGACCATCGGCGGCCTGGTGCAGGGCCAGATCGAGGCGTTCGAGGAGTGGCCGAAGGGCTACGCCACGCCCAACCGTCGCATCATGTATGCCGCACTCAACTGGTGCCAGGAGCACCACACCGAGATCGTCGACATGCTGCGCACCCTGCTCGGCGGCATTCCGCTGTTGATGCCGGCGTCGATCGACGTGATGGCCGACGATGCGCTGCGGTCGACCTTCGAGCGCTGGTGGAAGACGCCGTCGATCGAGGCTCTGGAACGCTACAAGCTCTACAAGCTCGCCTGGGACATCGTCGGCTCCGAATTCGCCGGCCGTCACATGCTGTACGAGAAATTCTATGCCGGCAATTCATTGATCGTGCGCAACCAGTCGGACCGCGAAGCCCCGTGGGAGCGGTTTCACGGCATCGTGGATGGGCTGTTGCAGGGCGTTGAGTCGCCAAAGCCGCCGGAACGCAAATGACGGCGCCGCGTTACCATCGCGGCATTGTCAGGAACCAGGCGAGATGGCGACAAAACGCAAGCGGGCCAGTAAGCGGGTGGTGAAGGCGGGCAACGCGCGCCGGCGCGAACAGACCAAGCGAATGGAAAAGGCGAACACGGCTCAGCAAGGCAGCCGCGCCAATGTTCGTCAGAACACGACACCGCAAGGTCACGCACGTCCCAAGTAGCGGGAACGCGCGTCGACGCCGACGATGTTCAACGCGTCGCGCCGTCGAGTACGCGCGCGATCACCGGATTTACCAGGTCAGGACGCGCCAGCGGTGCCATGTGTCCCCCGGACGGCACCTCGTGCAGGTGCCATTCCGGATAGGCCTTCGCCAGCAAATCGACGATCGCGCGCGTCGGTATGCGGCTGTCGGCGGCGCGGATCACGTGCACCGGCGCCGTGATGGCGCTCCAGCCCTCGAGCGGGCGAAGGCCGCTTGCGGCCATCGCCCATTCGTGCACGACCGGCGGCAGCATCGCGAGCGTGTTCTGCCGGCGTTCCTCCGGCATCGCCGCGAAGCTGCCGGGGCGGGCCCAGTAGTCGACGAAACACTCGCCGGCGGCGCTCCAGTCGCCGACCTTCGCCAGTTCGTCGAAGCGTTGTGCGAGCGTCACGATCTCTTCATAGGCCTCGGCGGGGCCGTGGGTCGCGAGGTGGCCGAACAGGATCGGCTCGAACACGATCACGACGCGCACGCGATGGCCGAGCCGCGCGGCGGCTTCGAGCGCGACCAAGCCACCGAGCGAATGCCCGACCAGCGCGACGGGCCCGCCCGCCAGCCCCGCCGCCGCGACGACGAGCTCCGCCTGATCCGCGGCGGTCAGCGGCCGTGCCGCCGGCCAGGCGGCGGTGCCGCCGTAGCCGAACAGGTTCACCGCGATGACGCGGTAGCGGTCTTTCAGGCTGTCGGTGAGCGCCCGCCATTGGCGAAGCCCGCTCGCCGAGCTGTGGATCAGGATCACCACCGGCCCGGAACCGGTATCCGTGATGTCGAGATCGTAGGCTCCGGCCTTGATCACCGGCATGGTCAATTCCCGTGTCGTACTTTGGTGTCAACGTCGCCCTGGCATGAACCAAATCGCCGCCCGCGACACTAAGGGTGAAGGCCAATGCCACCCTGTGGTGGCTCAGTACCGTGCGTGAGGTCCAATGCCATGATTTCCGCCATTCCCGTCGAATTCATCTGGCTGACCGTAATCGTCGCGATGACCATGGCCGGCATTGTGGCCGCCACCGCCGAATAGGTTTCGCGACCAAGACAGCGGAAGCGGATATGCCGATCCGGCATCGACGTGTCGCTCAATGCGCGGCCTTGATGTAGTCGGCCACGAATTCCCGGATCTGGGGACTGACGACCAGCGCCGCGCGCACCTTGTCGTTGGTTTGCGGTCCGGCCTCGTATTCTGGCACATAGCCGATCGTCTTGATGACGTCCTCGGCAAAACCCTTGTCGTGCTCGAGCCGGCCGAGCGCCGCGCGCAGCGCCACGACGGCCGCCGCAGGCGCACCGGGCGGCAGCGCGAACAGCCGTTGCATTGTGCCGTTCAGCGTGGTCAGCGCGAGATAGGTCTCCCATTTGACGCCGGACGGCGACGCGCCGCCTTTCACGCGCTTGTAGAACTCCTGGTACGGCTCGATCGGCAGGCCCTCGACCTGCCGTGAATTGCTGAAGGTCCGGCCGTCCCACATCGGATCGACGAACAGCGGGATCACGCTGCCATGTCTCACCATGGTCGGCTCGATGGTGCCGCGATAGCCCGGCGTCGTCGCCGCGGAGAAGTGCACCTCGTTGCGCTGAACCGCAAGCTGCACGCGCTCGCCGCTGCGATAACCGGTGACGTGACGGAACGGCACGCCCAGGATGTCGAGTGTGAGCCGGATGGCGAGATCGCGCCCCGTGGTGTTGGCGATGCCGCCCGAAACCAGACCTTGCGCCTTGAGCAGGTCGGCCGGCTGCCGGATGCCGGGCGCGACGTCGGTGCGCACGTAGTACACCACCGTGCCGCCCTGGAAACCGATGAACTCATAATTGCGATAATCGAGACGGAAAAGCTGCGGCTGGCTTGCGAAATTCCAGGCGCTGCCGGTGAGATAGCCGAACACCGTGCCGTCCTTGGGCGCGACCTCGCCGAGGTATTGCGTGCCGTTGACCCCGCCCGCGCCGGAGATGTTCTGTACGATCACCTGCGGCTGGCCGTCGATATGCCTGGCGAAGTGGCGTGCAAACACCCGCCCCTCGATGTCGGGCGCGGACCCGGCATCGAAGTTGATCAGAACGGTGAGACGCTTGCCCTTGTAGAACGGTTCCTGCGCGAGCGCGGGAGACACGGCGAGGCCGAGACCGAGGCCGATCAAGACGACATGTCGATTGATGAACATGTTGATTCTACCTTCAACTTTGCGACCGCATCTCGCCGTGCGATAATTCGCACGACACTATAGAGGTGCCGCGATTGGCCGCAACGCTGCATGCGCGTTGCGTGCGTCCAGGAAGGTCCGGATGCGCATCTGCCGCTTTGACAATGATCGCTTGGGTATCGTCGCGAATGGCCTGGTGCATGACGTTACCGCCATTCAGGAGCGGATCAGGGCGGCGACACCCTATGTCGCAAAAGGCGATGCGATCATTGCCGCGCTGCCTGAGTGGCGGGATCGCCTGGCCGCCGAAGCGAAGAACACGCCTGGGGTCCCCGTCGCCGAAGTGAGGCTTCTGTCGCCGGTCGCGCGTCCCTCCAAGGCCGTGGCCGCGCCGACAAACTATGCCGACCACATCGCAGAAATGGCGGCCGCGCGCGTCGCGAGCGGATCGAAGCACACGGCGAAGATCGGTACCGACGGCATTTTCCTCAAGGCAGCCTCGTCCATCGTCGGGCCGTCGGAGGGGATTCCGGTGCGCTTCCCGGATCGCCGCACCGACCACGAGCTCGAGCTCGTCATCGTCATCGGCAAGCAGGGGACCGACATCAGCCATGACAAGGCGCTCGACCATGTCGCCGGCTATTGCCTCGGCCTCGACATGACGATCCGCGGACCGGAGGATCGGAGCTTCCGGAAATCACCCGATGGCTATGCGGTGCTGGGCCCCTGGATGGTCACCGCCGACGAGATCGCCAATCCCGATGATGTCCCGCTGCTGCTCAAGGTGAACGGCGACGTCCGCCAGCAGAGCAACACCAGCCATCTGGTGTATGGCATCCGCCGCCTGATCGAGTTTGCCTCGTCCTTCTATACGCTCTATCCGGGCGACGTTTACTACACTGGCACGCCAAGCGGTGTCGGTCCCGTAAAGGCGGGCGACGTCATCACCCTCGAAAGTCCGCTCATCGGCGCGATGACTGTGGCGGTTCGCGCGCATGTGTGCGGGCAGTCCTGAGAACACCAAGGGGAGACAGCATGAGCCCACGCTGCCGTGCCAAAGTGCAAGGCTCAATCGCCGCCCTGGGAGTGGCCGCGCTGGTCCTGGTCTCATCCGCCGCGCTGAGCCAGACAGTGCAGACGCCGGTGGTGAAGCACTCGCCGGTCGAGACGCCGAAGCGGGTTTTGTTTCTCGGCAACAGCCTCGTCTATTACAACGGCGCGCTGCAGACGCATACGCACCGGATCGCGGCCGCCGCGACCCCGCCGATCCAGGTGAGAGACGGGTTCAAATCCGTGCATATCACCGGCGCTTATCTGCACCACTATCCGATCGAGTTCCTGGTGAACCCCGCCAATGTGGGCTTCAAGGAACCGTTCGAGATCGTGGTCCTGGCCGGCAGCATCCAGGAGGCGATGACCGATGCGGCGCGCGCCAAGTATCGGCAGACGGTGATCGCGTTCGACGCGGTGATCAAGAAGCACGGCGGCAAGACCGCGCTGCTCTGGCTGCCGGCGGTGGTGAAGCCCAATCCGCTCGCCGACAGCGACATGTTCGGCAAGACGCAGGACATGATGCTGTCGGTCGGCAATGAAGTCGGCGCGCTGATCATTCCGGTCGGGCTCGCGTATCACGAAGCCTACCGGCAACGGCCGGGCATCAAGCTGCAAATGGGCTACGACGGCAGCCACCCGACTGTCGCGGGCCAGTATCTCGCCGGTGCCGTGGTCTACGGCAGCCTCTACGGCAAATCGGCGGTGGGCAATCCCTACGATTATTTCGGCGCGCTCGACAAGGACACGAAGGACTTCGTGCAGCGCGTCGCGGACGAGACGGTGCGGAAGTTTTTCGGGCGCGACTAGTGGTCTGACGCCAACGGTCGAGAGCCCCACGGCTGGCCGCGTGCGGCGCTCGGGGAGGGAATTCATGCATCGTATCGCCGTTCAGACGACTATCCTCATGGCGCTTTGCTGGGGCACGAGCTTCGCGCAGCAAGGCCCTGCGGTGCGGCATTATCCGGACATGTGCGACGCTTCGGCGGCCGTCGCTCTGGATGAAAACTATTTCATCGTTGCAGGCGACGAAGACAACATTCTGCGCGTCCATCGGCGAGACAAGCCGGGTGAGCCGCTACGGTTTGACCTTTCGGGCCCGCTGAAGATCGCGTCGCAAAATCCCGAGATGGATATCGAAGGCGCCGCACGGATCGGAAAGACCGTGTACTGGATCACGTCGCATGGCCAGAACAGGAATGCCAAGAGCCGGCCCAATCGCCATCGGTTCTTCGCCACGGATATCTCGGTGACGAACGGCAAAGTCGAAATGAATATGCTTGGCTTTTATTCGGGCCTCCGAAACGATCTCATCAAGGCGCCTGCACTGGGCAAATACAACCTCGCGGCTGCGGCAGCGCTGGCGCCCGAAGCCAAGGGCGGCTTCAACATCGAAGGCCTCGCCGCGACGCCGGATGGAAAATTGCTGATCGGCTTTCGAAACCCCATTGTCGGAAGCGCCGCCCTCCTGGTGCCGCTCGACAATCCGCAGGATGTGATCAAGGGCGCGCAAGCCCGGTTTGGCGACCCCGTCGAACTGGCGCTCGGCGGGCGCGGCATCCGCAGCATCGAATACAGCCCCGCATCGCGCGAGTATCTGATCGTTGCCGGACCGTTCGACGATGCGGGGACCTTTGCGCTCTATCGCTGGTCGGGTCGGCGGGACGACAGGGCCCCCAAGCCCATTCCGCAAGCGGTGTTCGGCGATTTGAGGCCGGAAGCCATGTTCTTCTATCCGAACAACTCGACAACCGTGCAATTCCTGAGCGATGACGGTGGTGAGCCGATTGGCAAGCAGCAATGCAAGGATGCACCAAAAGCGATGCAGCGATTCAGGAGCTTGTCAGTCGACCTTCGTTGAAGGGTGATGGATCGCCGCGCGGGACTCGGTTGGCGGTTGCCGGCGCCGGGCCTCAAGATCCGAAGAGGTGACGCACCAAGTGCGAACGAACGGACGCCGAACGCGCGTATGCTTAACCCTTGGTCGGCGACCAGCGATAGGCCTTGGCGCAGGCGCCGCCCATCAGCATCGCGCGCTCGCTTTCGCTCAGCCGGTCGGTTTTGAGGAACGGCTCGGTGGCCTGCTCGTAGTTGACGACGGCGTAGGCGCGCGTCCAGTCGGTGCCCCACAGGCAGCGCTCGAGACCCCAGGCGTCGAACACGCGCGCGAGCGGCTCCCAGATGTCCGCAAACGGATACGGTGCCTTGGACAGCGTGCAGGCGCCGCTGACCTTGATCACCGCGTTCTTGCGCCCGGCGAGGTCGAGCACCTTCGGCAGCTCGGCCCACGGCTGCGGCGGGGCAGGGGGCGTGCGCGGCTGCAGGATCGCCAGATGGTCGATGATGAAGCGCGTGTCGGGATGGCGGTCGATCAGCACCGTGCCGGCATCGATATTGCCCCAGAACAGCACATTGACCGGAAGGTCGTGCTTGACGGCCGCGCGCGCGATGCGGTCGATACCCGGATCCGTCGGCTCGCGCTTCGCCTCCGGCGTCAGCATGATGCGGATACCGACCGTGCCGGGCGTCCGCTTCCAGTCGGCGATGACGTCCTCCACGGCCGGATCGTCCGGGTCGACCGGCTTGACGATGCCAAACTTGCCGGGATGCGCCCGCTGCACCTCCACCGCATAGCTCGCGTCATAGCGGTACATGGAAAATGGCGAGATGAAGATCGCGCCGTCGACGCCGACCTTGTCCATCGCCTCGACCATCTCGTCGCCGGTCACGTGATCGGGCCAGTTCGGCACCGTGTGCCAGGGGCGCCGGGCCGTGTTCGCTTCGTAGGCGTGGACCTGGGAATCGATGATAGTCATCGGGCGAACTCCTCACATTGGCAAGCTGCCGAACTGAACACGGCAGATCGGTAGCGCACAAGGCCGCGCTCGGGTGACGCGGTCTACCGCATTGGTCAAACTGCGGTTTTGCAGTCTCGCCGGCGGGCATTGGCGACCGCGATGAGGCGGCAGGCGGGAAGTACCACTATGCAAATCCTTGCGCGCCATGTTATGTGCTGCTGAGAACAACTTCCCAGCACGTGGAGATTCTTTGATGGCGCTCAGAACGCTCGTCACGGCCACTGCGGCTCTGGTCCTCGCGGTTGCGATTGAGGCGCGCGCGCAGGGGCCACTGGTCCCGACCGCGCTGGTGGAAGACGTGAAAAGCGCCACCGCGGGCGTCCAGTTCATGGACTATGTCGGCAATCGGCAGGTGATCCAGCTCGGCCCGCAAGACGTCCTCGTTCTCAGCTACCTCAGGTCCTGTGAACACGAGACCATCACCGGCGGCATGGTGACGGTGGGCATGGAGCGCAGCACCATCCAGGGCGGCCGGGTCGTCCGCACCAATGTGCCCTGTGACGGCGGCAGGATGCGGCTGAGCGCCCAGCAGGCGAGCCAAAGCGCCGCCGCCGCGTTCCGGCTTCAGAGTGCGGATAGCCAGCGCACGCTCTATGCGCGCTCACCGGTGGTCCAGCTTCCCAGGACGCTGGATGACCGTACCCTGGTCCTCGAGCGAACCGATCGCCGGGGCGAACGCTACCGGCTGGAGATCAATGACAGCATCGCCGCCAGTCGCTTCTACGATCTGGCCGGGGCGAAGGTGAATCTCGCCCGCGGCGGCACCTACGATGCACGCATCGGCAGCCACAAGGTGACGTTCCGGATCGATCCGAAAGCCAAGTCTGGCCGGGGCCCGGTCGTCAGCCGTCTGGTCCGCTTCCAATAGCGGCAGCCGGCCGGCCGCCATGGATCCCGTTCGCCTGCGCGCGGCCGCAGCGGGCGCCCTGATCGCAGTCTCCGCGGGACTCGTCGCCGCCTCGCCCGCGTTCGATTGGCTGCGGGGCTTCTCGATCGACTTCCTGACGATGTTGCGCTGGCAGGCGTTCGGCAACCCGCACGGGCCGGCGTCCTCGCCGGCGGTCGTGGTCGCAATCGACGAGGAGACCTTCAAGACCCCGCCGTTCGAAGGCAGCCCGAGCAGCACGTGGACGCCGGAGATCGGCCGGGTGCTGACCGCGATCATCGATGGCGGCGCCAGGGTCGTCGGTTTCGACATCATATTCCCGACCTCGATCGAGCAATCGGCGGTGCGGTTCGGCGATGACACGCTGGGCGCCCGTCTGCGCGGCTTCGACCGGGATTATCTTCGAGCGCTGGCGATCGGCGCGCGTGCCGGCAAGGTCGTGCTCGGCCAGGTGCAGCACAAGGACGATCCGGTCCTGCCGACCCCCGGACAGCGCGCCGCGGTCGGACACGGACGCAACATCCGCGCCCTCAACGTCTACACTGATCCCGATGGTGTGGTCCGGCGCGTCCCGCTCGCATTTTCGGTCGACGGTGAATCGGTCCCCTCCATGTCGGCGGAGCTTGCCGCGCGCGCGACCGGTGCGCCGGCCTCAACGAAGGTGAGGACCGCCGGCGCCGTCGCTGACACGATCACGCTGAATTTCGCGGGCGGCGCCGACGACATACCGACGTTTTCGCTCGCCGACCTGCGCGCCTGTGCCGAGAAGGAGGACAAGGATTTTTTCCGCCGCCATTTCGACGGCAAGGTCGTGCTGATCGGGACGCTGCTCGACGTCGAGGATCGCAAGATCACGTCGAAGCGATTTGCCACCGCGCCCGAAGGCGCGCGGGCGGAGCGCTGCGCGCTGGCGACGCCCGCCGCCGGGCAGGCATTTGCCCGCGCGACGATATCCGGCGTGTATGTCCAGGCGACGGCGGTCAACAATCTGATGCGCGGCGACGCGCTGACCGAATTGGGCCGCACCGGTACCGGTATCGTGTCGTTCGTGTTGGCGGCGCTTGCAGTGGCAGCTGCGATTCTGCTCGGCCCGGCCGCAGCGGTGATTGCGTTCCTCGGTCTTGCGGCGGCCTGGATCGCCGCCGCGGTGGTCGCATTCCGCGACGCGCTGGCGCTGCCGCTGGTCGAACCGCTGCTGACGTCGCTGGCCGCCCTCGGCGCCACCGTCGGCTATCGCCTGGTGGTCGCCGACCGCATCATGGCCGCGCAGCTGGCCGAGAAGCGCGCCCGCGACGCCGAGATGGCGAGCGCCGCCGCCATCCAGCGGGCCATGCTGCCGGACGCGCAGCAGGAGAACTTCGCCGAAGGCCGGCTCGATGTCTTCGCGCAGATGATCCCGGCGAAGGAGGTCGGCGGCGACCTCTACGACATCGTCAAGCTGGACGAGAACCGCGTCGTGATCACGATCGGCGACGTCTGCGGAAAGGGGGTTCCGGCGTCCCTGTTCATGGCGATCACGCAGACGGTCATGCGGCTCAGCGTTCGTTCCGGCGAGGATTTGCAGGCCGAGATCGGCGCCGCCAACGACCTCCTGGTCGCCAACAACCGGGAGACGATGTTCACGACGCTGTTCTGCGGCGTGCTCGACGTGACCACCGGCGCGATGACTTATTGCAACTGTGGTCACAATCCGCCGCTCGTCCTGCGCCGGGGCGAAAGCACGTTCGAACAATTGCGCAATTGCGGGCCCGCACTGGCGATCATGGATGACATCAGTTACAGCCCGCGATCGATCACGCTGGCGCCCGGCGACGTGCTGTTCCTCTACACCGACGGCGTGACCGAGGCCGAAGACCCGCAATCGCAAATGTTCGAAACGGCGCGCCTCGAGCAGGCCCTGATCGAGACCCGCGATAAGCCTGCGCGCGGCGTGGTGGAGCATGTCGTCAAACGCGTCAACGAGTTCGCGAACGGGGCGCCCCAGTCCGACGACATCACCTGCATCGCGGTGGTCCGCGGCGGAGGTTGATTTCGCCCGCGCCGGTTCTTGACGCTAGAGCAGCTTCAACCGTTTCAGGCTCAGTCACGGCCTGACTGTTACACTTCGCCGCGATCAGGCCTTCAGCTGGCGGGCAATGAACTCCTTGGCGACCTCGCGCGCCTTGTCGGTCTGCGGCCCCGGTTCGGCGACCCATTCGTGCACCGAATTCTCGAACAGCCGGTACTCGCAGGTGCCGCCGGCAGCTTGGTAGGTCTTGGCAAATTTCTCCTGCATCTGGGGCAGCACGTTGTTGTCGAGCGCCCCCTGCATGATGAGGAGCGGCACCAGCGTGACCTTCTCCTCGCGCTCGAGCATCTCCTGCGGATTGCTTTCGTGGATCGTCTCCCATGGATTGAAGAAAACCTTGTTGTTCTTGATCATGCGCGCGTTGCCGCGGCGCTCCGCGTTTTTGTAGCGGGCGAACGTGTCGCTGATCGGCGATCGCGTGGCGACGTATGCGACCGTGGCGTCGACGTTCGCCGCAGCCGCTAGGGGAATCGCCGAGTAGCGCGGATCATGCGGCCGCATCGCCAAGAGCTCGGCGACGTGGCCGCCGCTAGAAGACCCGTAGATACCAAGCTTGGAGGCGTCCCCATTCCAGGTCGCGGCATTCGCCTTCAGCCAGCGCACGGCGTAATTGGCGTCCTGCACGCAGGCCGGATAGGGAGCCTCGGGCGCCACCGTCATGTCGACGGCGACGACCAGGAGCCCGCTCGCGGCCAGCGCGCGATCCATCGGCTCCTCTGCGAACCGGTCCTTCCGGTTCCAGGCGCCGCCATGCAGGTCGAGCACGGTCGGGAACGGTCCCGGGCCTTTCGGCTGGTAGATGCGGGCCATCAGCATCCGGCCGGCGCTGTTGCGCCGCAGCTCGACCTCGCTGACGGCTAGCTCGAACGTGGCGGCGGGATTGTATGCGGATGCGCCTGCGGCTTGCGCGGCTTTGGTCGTGGACAAATGCAACGCAGGAAGACCTGCCGCGCCGGCAGCCGCCACGAGCTTGAGAACGTCGCGCCGATCTGACTCCATGGTTGCCTCCTGTCACAGTATTTCTGGCTACGCGCTGCGGCGGGCGACCCTGGCTTCGCCCCTGCGGCGCTCCTGACCTTTATTATTGGCGGTCAACACCTGCGGCACAACCGCCGAATCGCCGGGTCTGGAACGACGCGGAACAAACAGACCGTTAGATCAGCTTCAGCCCCTTCAAACTCGCGTGCCCGTCCTTGCCGACGATGATGTGGTCGTGCACGGAAATCCCCAGCGGCTTCGCCACGTCGACGATCGCCTGTGTCATCGTGATGTCGGCGCGCGACGGCGTCGGATCGCCGCTCGGATGATTGTGCACGAGAATGATCGCCGTCGCCGACAGTTCGAGCGCGCGCTTGACCACCTCGCGCGGGTAGACCGGCGTGTGGTCGACGGTGCCGGTTTGCTGCACTTCGTCGGCGATCAGCTGGTTGCGCTTGTCGAGGAACAGGATGCGGAACTGCTCCTTGTCGGCGAACGCCTGCGCGGTGCGGCAATAGTCGAGCACGCTCGACCATGACGACAGCGCCGGGCGCTTGCGCGTCTGGCCGCGCGCGAATTCGCCGGCGGCGGCCTGCACCACCTTGAGCTCGGCGATGGCGGCGTCGCCGAGGCCCTTGATTTCACGCAATCGCTCGATCGGCGCCGCGATCGCCTCGGCGAACGAGCCGAACCGCCCGATCAGGCTCTTGGCGAGCGGCTTGACGTCGCGCTGCGGGATCGCGCGAAACAGGACGAGCTCGAGCAGCTCGTAGTCGCGCACGCCGCCGGTGCCGGCCTGCAACAGCCGCTCGCGCAGGCGCTGGCGATGGCCGTGATAGTGCGGCTTCGCCTCCGCGTCCGCCGCCGGCTTCGCTTTGGCGCTGGATTTACCATTCCCTGGCATCCGCACAGCATGCCGGGCCTGCGGCCGTTTGCAAAGTGGGCGTTGCGGCCGCAGGATTGTGCGCGCGCCGATCAGCCCTGCGCCGCAAAATGCGGCCGGTCGAGGCCGTTCGGCGACAGCGTGAAGATCTCGACGCCGTCGGTCGTCACCGCCACCGTGTGCTCGAACTGCGCCGACAGCGAGCGGTCGCGCGTCACCGCGGTCCAGCCGTCGGAGAGTACCTTCACGTGCGGGCGGCCGAGATTGATCATCGGCTCGACCGTGAAGAACATGCCGGGCCGCAGCACGATGCCTTCGCCGGGCCGGCCGACATGCACGATGTTCGGCTCGTCGTGGAACAGGCGGCCGAGGCCGTGGCCGCAGAAGTCGCGCACCACGCTCATGTGCTGCGCCTCGACGTAGCTCTGGATCGCGTGGCCGATGTCGCCGGTGGTGGCGCCCGGGCGGATCGCCGAGATGCCGCGCATCATCGCTTCGTAGGTGACCTCGATCAGCCGCTCGGCGCGGCGCGGGATGGCGCCGACCGGATACATGCGGCTGGAGTCGCCGTGCCAGCCGTCGAGGATCAGCGTCACGTCGACATTGACGATGTCGCCGTCCTTGAGCGGCTTGTCGCCGGGGATGCCGTGGCAGACCACGTGATTGACCGAGGTGCAGGTCGACTTGCGATAGCCGCGATACATCAGCGTCGCCGGCGTCGCCTGGTGGTCCATGGCGAAGTCGAACACCAGCTTGTCGATATGCGCGGTCGGCACGCCCGGCCGCACCTCGCCGTCGAGCATGTCGAGGCACGCGGCGGCCAGCCGGCCGGCCTTGCGCATGCCTTCGAAAGCCTGGGACCCGTGCAGCTTGACCTGCCCGGTCTTGCGTTGCGGCGCCAGGGCCGCGTCGACGTAGCTCATTCCTCAACCCTGAATTTGGCTTGTTGCGATGCAATGTAAGCAACGACGTCCAGGAAGCAAGCGCCACAATCAGGCTGGTCGGTCTGTGATCTTGACAGGGTCGGTGACCTCGATTCCGCCGCAACTGATGCGGCAGCGATAGGCGATGGCCTCGACCCCGGCGGCGCGGGCGGCATCGAAGGCGGCCCCGTAGCCGGGGTCGATGTCGCGGGCGAGCGCGAACCGCTCGGCCGAGCCGATCTGCACCAGATAGAGCATCACCGCGCGGGCGCCGGCCACGACCATGGCGGAGAGTTCGCCGAGGTGCTTGGCGCCGCGCCTGGTGACGGCGTCGGGGAACTCCGCGAGTCCGGGCGCGCGCATCATGTGCACGTTCTTGATCTCGACATAGCAGGGCGGCCGGTCCGGCGCTTCGAGCAGGAAGTCGACCCGCGAGGCCTTGCCGTATTTCACCTCGCGGCGGATGGACGCGTAGCCGGCAAGCTCGGCGATGCGCCCGCCCGCGATCGCCTCGGCGGCGAGCGCGTTGGGAAGCGCGGTGTTGATGCCGACGAGCTCAGGGCCGGCAGCGCCGCCGAAGTCGACCTCGATCAGCTCCCAGCTGTGGGCGAGCTTGCGGTTCGGTTTCGACGATTTCGAGAGCCACACCCGCGCGCCGGCAGTACTGAGCCCGAGCATCGAGCCGGGATTGGCGCAATGCACGGTCACGGTCTCGCCCGACGGCAGCACGACATCGGCGAGGAAGCGCTTGTAGCGCTTCACCAGCGTGGCGGAAATCAGCTCGGCGGAAAATATCATACTTTTCACTACGCCATGGATTTCTAAACGCGATGGATTTCTGACGTTGCCGCGAACTCGGTGGGATTCCCTCTCCCCGGAGGGGAGAGGGTTAGGGTGAGGGGGATCGAACCTATCGAGAGAGCTATTCCCCCTCACCCCATCCCTCTCCCCCGAAAGGGCGTTCACGCCCGTCTTCGACGGCTATGGGGGAGAGGGGGCAGACCGAGTCCGCCGCAGCTATCCGACTCAATCGCGCAGCATCTTCAAAAACACGATGGCCGGGACGAGCCCGGCCATCGCACATCATCACATTTTTTTTCGGCTACTTCGCCAGCGGGTCGGGCCGCAGCTGGAAGTGCACGGCCATCGGCTTCATGCCTTTGCCACCTTCGATCAGCCACGGCGTGCGATCGCCGCTCGAGGTCCACAGCCCGCGGCCCTTCCAGCCCGCGTTCGGATCGTCGATGCGTCCGTCAAATCCCTTGGCATAGAAGCCGAGCGGATAGGGGATGCGCAGCGAGACCATCTTGCCGTCGGCATAGGCGACCAGGCCGTCCATCAGGTTCGCCGTCGACATCGGCACGTCGCGGCCGAGGCCGAACGTGTTGTGCTGGTCGACCCAGGTGTAATAGCTCGACTCCGCACTGTTCTCGCCGATGCCTTGGAAGCCCGGGCCCGGGTACTGGTAGAACGACCAGCCTTCGGGGCAGTGGTTGCCGGTCGCCTGCGGTCCGTTGAGCGGACCCTTGCACTTGCGCCGGTCGAACGCGCCCATGTGGCCGCTCGCGAGCGACACCCAGACCACGCCCTGGCTGTCGATGTCGCCGCCGCGCGGACCGAAGCCCGGCATCGGCACGTTGTAGATCTCGGTGAGGGCGGTCTCCGACGGATTCGATCCCGGATTGATGCGCGCGACGGCGCCCGGGTTGAATCGGATCGTGCCCCAGACCGAGCCGTCGACCGGATTCGGCATCACGGCATAGAACACCTGCGCGTAACGCCGATCCTTGGTCGGATCGAGCGGCTGGTTCGGCTCGGTGTATTCGCCGCGCACGCCGTCGCCGTTGGTGTCGAGGATCATCGGCGTCCAGCCCTGCGAGCGGGCCGCGTCGCCGGTCTCCTCGTACATCTTCAGGTTCAACCAGCCGACCACGCCGGTGCCGCCGCCGCTGGAGGTCCACAGCGTGTCGTTCTTGTCGTAGCCGAACTGGAGATGGTGCGTCTGGAAGCAGGTGTCGATGAAGGTGTACTTCATCGTCTTCGGATCCAGCATCGAGAGCTGCCGGTGCGACGAGGGCACCGGGAACGCCTTCGCCGAGGGGTGATCCGAGCCTTTGTTGCAGAAGTCCGGATTCTTGGAGCCGCGTCCGCGCGCCGCGAACCAGACCCGGCCGTGACGGTCGAACATGGCGTTATGGTTGTTGGTGCGCGTATCCCAGATCAGCTCCGAGCCCCAATAGGGCGACGGCGCCACCTGGCGATCGCTTGCCGCGTGACCCGGGCCGAGCGCCATGCCGGCCGTCTGGTCGGCCATCGGCGCGTTGAAGTAGGTCACGGTGTGGGTTTTCGGATCGAGGATCGGCCACGCGTCGGTCGAATATTCGGGCGAGCCGAACACCGGGCCGTAGGCGTTGACGGTCGGGAAGCGCCGGTCGGACGCAATCAGGTCGTGCAGATAGTGCTTCTCGGTTCCCCAGTCCCACGTCGTGACGACGATGTTGCGCTCCTGGCCCTGCGGCCGCGTCGGCTTGGTGTGCGGAAGCTCACCCTTGGCGATCCGGTCGGTCCAGTCGGCGAAGTACTTGAACGGCGCGCCGCCCAGCGCTCCCGCCAGCAGCGTGACCATCTGTTCGCCGGACTGGCCCGAGGATACGCGCCGCACCCACGCCTCGACCGACGACGAGTGCTTGCCGATGCCGTCCGGCATGGTGCGCGTCGAAAGCTGACCGAGCTGATGACAGCCGATGCAGCCGTTGTTCTTCATATTGTTCATCCAGTCGGTCCACGTGACCTTGGCTGGAATGTCGGACGACCCGCCGAAGTCGCTCTTGGGCGGAATCTTCATCATCGAGTACCAGTAGATCGCCGGATAATACTGCGCCGCCTCGGCGTCGGTCTTCGCCGGCACCGCCTTGTGATTGAGCTGCTGGCCGGGCACCGCGTCGAGCTTCGGCGAGTCGACGAGGCCGTAGCCGCGCACCCAGACCTTGTACTTGGCCTTGGGAAGGTCGGGCACGACGTAGCGGCCCTGGTCGTCGGTGACCACCATCTTGGCGTAGCGGGTCGGCAGGTCGCGGGTCTCCGCGATCACCCATACCCCCGCTTCTGGTCCTTTAGGTCCGGTTACAACGCCGCCGATGTCGTCGTTGTCGATCGCGACGGCGTTCGTCTGCGCCTGGAGTTGCACCGGCGGCCCGCTGAGCGCGAGCGCAAGCGCCACGGCGGCGACGCCGGCATACAATGCTCGTGTCATCCTCATTGCGTCATCCCTCTCTCGTTTATGACGGATTTATACAGGCTCGTTGTGCGGCTCTTGGGCGGCTCTGGCCTGGTCGCGAAAAGCATATCCAATCCGGTTCTGCCCTACAACGGGACGTCGGCCTCCTCGAACCCGGGCTTGCAGCAGCCGCACTGCGGAATCTCGCTTGCAAACGCCGGGATCGAGGATCGGCGACACGCGTTCGCCTTCACAACCCCGGCACACCGTGCGAACATCCGCGGCGTTGGAAAAAAACCGGCGCGGCCGGAGCCCGGGCTTCCGCTGCGCGACGAAACGGGGGGAGGTCGATGTCCGTCAATACGTTCTGGACCATTCTCTTGATCATTCACGGCCTGTTGGCCGTGGCGCTGCTCGGCGCGCTCACCCATCAGGCGATGGCGGTGCTGATGCCGGTACGCCAGGCGGCCGGCAATTTCGTCGACCGCTTCCGCGCGGTGCCGGCGGCCGGTTATGCGACCGCGGTGTGCGTGCTCTGGGTCCTCACCTTCATCATGGGCGCGTGGATCTACGTCAAATTCCGGATCTATATCCGCATCCCGATCGAGCAGGCCGGCTTCTGGAAGACGCAGGGCTTCTTCGAGCTCAAGGAGCATGCCGTCACCATCGGCATGGGCGTTCTGCCGGCATACTGGTACTTCTGGAAGAACGCGCGCGACCCGCAATACGACAGCGTGCGCAAGTGGCTGACGGTGCTGCTCGCCGTCATCATCTGGTTCGGATTCATTGTCGGACACGTCATCAATAACGTTCGGGGGTACGGATCATGAGCACGACCACCACCACAACGTCATCGACCGCAGCCAAGCCGGCATCCTCGTCGCTCGCCGCATCGGCGAAATTCAAGACGTTCGCGATCGTCTTCTCGATCACCGCGCCGATTCTCTACGTGGTGTGCGAGCTCTTCAGCCTGCCGCTGTTCACGTATCATCCGGCGACCAACCGCTTCGATTTCGGCTGGGCGCCCGGACGCAGCGGCGAGGGGCCGGCGATGTACTGGTACGGCTGGACCGCGACCATGCTGATCGGCTGCACCGTGATCGGATGGCTCGCCACGCTGTTGCCGGAACGTGCGATCCGGGCGATTCCATTGGCGCTGATCTGGCTGTTGCCGATCCTGGCGATGGTGCCGCTGGCCTGGGCGCTCAAGCCGTTCTGGGAGAAGGGCGGCTGGCTGTAGGGAAAGCGATAGAGGCCAAGTGAAAGCGACAGCGACAGTGTCGAAGCTCGATCTCGCGGTCGTCGTGGTCGCCATCGCCGGCGGCGCGCTCTGGATCGAGCAGGGCCATCGGGTCGTCATCGACGCCCCGGTGGCCGAAGCCGCGGTCGCCAGCGCAGCGTGCTCCGACAGCGATGCGGTGCCGTACAGCGCGGCATGCCTGGAATACCTCAAGGCCGCGCCCGAGCCGGCGCCGCGGCCGCGGGTCGTGGCCGTTGCGCCGGCGCCGTGCCCGGACAATGACCGCGTGCCTTACAGTGCGAGTTGCATTGCGTTCATGGCGAGCGGCACCGAGACCGGCATGCGCTGGCGGCCGACCGCCGGGCCGCCGTCCATACCGGCGCCGCAATAATGCGGTCGAAAGGCGTCGCCGACGCGGTAGAAATCGCCCGTCCGGCGCGCTAGATTGGATGCCAAAGCCAGCGGCTCCATCGAAAAAGGCCGCGAGCCACGGGAGGTCGCGAATGGGAATCCTTGGTCGGCGTTCTGCTTGGCATGCGGCGCTCGCGCTCGGCATGACCTGCGCGTTGTCGACGGCGCTCTGGGCCGGCGGGTCCGGTTTCGGCGACGACGATCACGACCACGAGAACGAAGGCCCGGCCTATTTCGGCTTCGTCAAGGACACCAACGGCGCCACCGTTGCGGACGCCAAGGTGACGGTGGCGATCAAGGATCGCGGCGGCGTGATCACCCGTACCGACGCGCTCGGCGCCTATCGCGTGCCCGGCTTCGGCAAGGAGATCGATCCCAAGGAGGTGCTGATCTCGTGCGAGAAGCAGGGCTACAAGCAGGTCCGCGTGTTCCGCCGCACCGCGCCCGACGCCGATCCGAAGGTCCCGATCGAGACCGAATGCACGATGCAGCGGGCGTGACCCGCCCGACGACACCGCCGCGACGCTGGCGGTTGTTATTGTGCCCTCTCCCCTCGAGGGAGAGGGCCAGAAGGTGTCTCAGGGCATGCGATGGGTGAGGGGGTCGCTTCGCGAGATTTTTTCACGAAGAAACCCCCTCACCCGATTGCGTTTGCGGATTCTTTCTTGAGCCCTCTCCCTCGAGGGGAGAGGGCACGAGACGTAGGCACCCGAGATGTGCTGATGCATGTGTAGCCCACGAGTCTTGCATGACACGAGTCTCGCATGAGTAGTCTGGTCGTCCGCCGTTTGTGTTTGGTGGTCGCTTCGGTTTTGGCGTGCATCGGCGCAACAAGCGCCGCCTTCAGCCAGCCCATTCATGTCCGCTATGGCCAGGCCTATTCGGCGCAGCGCTCGATCTTCGCGCTGCCGATGCTGCTCGCCGAGCGGCAGGGCTTCTTCCTGCGCGAAGGCCTCGACTTCCACATGGTACCGGTGCCCGGCGGCGGCACCAAGATGATCGACGCGCTGCATGACGGCACCGCGCATATCAGCCACGTCGCGACGCCGTTCCTGGTGCAGGCCGCGCTCGCCGGCTCCGACGCGGTCGCGGTGGTCACCGAGTTCAACAACCCGATCTACAGCCTGGTGGCGAAGCCCGAGATCAAGAGCTACGCCGATCTCAAAGGCAAGCTGATCGGGCTCGCGGCCGAGACCGGCTCGATCACCATCTCGATCCGCAAGCTGCTCGCCATGAACGGCATCCAGCGCGAGGACTTCCGCTCGCGCTTTGTCGACGGCACGCCCGACCGGCTCGTGTGCCTCACCAAGGGCGATTGCGATGCGGTGCCGCTCGGCCAGCCGCAGGATTTCGTGGCGATGCGGCAGGGCTTCCGCCTGCTCGGCCTGTCGACCGAAGCGGTGCCGGAATTCCTCTACACCGTGACGGCGGCGCGCCGCTCCTGGGCGAACGAGAACAGGGAAGCGGTCGTGCGATACGCCCGCGCGATGGCGGCGTCGTTCGCCTTCATCCGCGATCCCAAGAACCGCGAGGAAGTTGTCAAGACCATCGCCGCCACCACCGGCTTCGCCGAAGCCAATGCGCGGCTGACGCTGGCGCTCTATTTCGAGCCCGAGCAGCGCGTGCTGCCGATGCGCGGCGAGATCGGCATGAAGGGGATGGAGACCGCGATCTCGTTCCTGGGTGAGGCCGGCATCGTCAAGCCGCCGCTGCCGCCGGCGGCGCGCTTCGTCGACCTTTCCTACCTGCGCGCCGCCGGGTTGCAGGACTAGGCGCGGCGCGCTAGCAACATGCCGACCAGATGAGGCCTATCGAGCGTCATGGCCGGGCTTGTCCCGGCCATCTACGTCTTCGATCGCGACGGTGTCCAAAGGCGTGGATGCCCGCGAAATAAGGGCGTTTACGCCCGTCTTCGACGTGCTATGCGCGGGCATGACGGCGAGGGGCTGTACCGAACAATTGCGATGTAGCTCGCTCGCGCACTAGGAGACCCGTCCCATGGCCGTTAACGACGCAGTGAGCCAAGAGCTCGCGCCCACCGGAAAACTACGGGTCGCGATCGCGGTCGGGCCGTCGGCCTCGGCGCTGTGGACCGTGCGCGACGCCGCAACCGGCAAGCCCAAGGGCGTGCCGGTCGAGCTCGGCACCGCGATGGCGCAAAAACTGGGGATCCCGGTTGAACTCGTCGAATATGCGTCGTCCGGCGACATCGTCGCCTCCCGCGACCGGAACGCCTGGGACGTCACCTTCGTGCCGGTCGACGACGACCGCAAGAAGGCGATCGATTTCGGCGCGCCGTATCACCTGCTGCAGAGCACCTACCTGATCGCGCCGGGCTCCGCGATCAAGACGCTGGCAGAGGCCAACCGCGCCGGCGTGCGGATCGCGATCGTCGACGGCACCGCCACCGGCCGCGCCTCGGTCGCCGCGTCGCCCAACGCGACCACCGTGAAGGTGAAGAATCCCGACGAGGCGGTCGCCATGATGAAGGCCGGCCGGCTCGACGCCATCGCGCTGTCGCGCGAGTCGGTCGGCGGTCTTGTCGCCGCGCTGCCGGGCTCGCGCGTGCTCGATGAAGCCTTCCTCAACTCCACCACCGCCGTGGCGGTGCCGCAGAACAGGCCGGCGGCGCGCGCCTACGTCACCGAATTCATCGAGGAGGCGAAGGCCTCCGGTCTGGTGCGCCGCGCGCTCGACATGATGGGGTTGAAGACGTCGCAAGTGGCGCCGCCCGGGATGAAGGCGTAGGCGGATGGGGAACACGAGCGACCTGTTCATCGGGCTGTTGATCAGCTTCCTCAATTTCGGCATCCATGCGGTTCTGACTGCGCTGATTGTGGTCGCGACACGGCGCGCGGAGTTGCGCACCCATCATCACGGCATCTTCGTGCGCCTGAGCACGCTGCTGACGGTTGCCGTCTCGATCCTGATGTTTGCGCATATCCTGGAGATTACCGTGTGGGCGGCCGCCCTCGATTTGATGGGCGTGCAGATCGTCAATGTCGGGAGCTTCGAATTCGCGTTCGAGAACTACACCGCGCTCGGCTACGGCGACGCCCTGCCGAAGAACGTGCGCTACCGGCTGCTCGGGCCGATCATGGCGCTCAACGGGCTCCTGCTGATCGGCTGGTCGGTGGCCGTCATCTTCGAGGTCATGCGCATGGCCGAATTCGAGATCGGAAAGCGCCCGAAGCGCACCGATTGACGGTGACGTCAGGTGTTGTTCTTGCTGCCGGCGGGCTTGATCGCGCGCAGCACGATCTCGGTCTGCTGGATGACGTTGTTGTAGGTGCTCGCCGCGTAGTCGAGATCGGCGCTCGTTATCTCGCCGCGCTCAAAACGGCCGCTCCAGGGCTCGCCGAGGCGCCGCTGGACCGAGACCGTCTCGAAATCGATGCCGAGATAGATGCCAAGCGGCGTGTCGGCGCCGCCCGCCGCGATCCAATATCGATTGGCCGTTTGTGAAAACATCAGCAGGCCGATCTCGGTGATCGGGCGAACATGCGTCGGATCGTTCAGGAAATGATCGTGGCGTGGATGCGGGACGATAATGGTGATCCGCATTCCGTTGCGGGAGACGCGGTAGAGCTCCTTGAAGATGCCGAGATAGACATCGTTCGCCGCTCCGAGATGTTCAAGGACGTGGCTCAGGACGATCTCGTCGACGGAGTCCGCAGGCCACGGCCATGGCAGGGCTTCGAGATCGACGATCTGGTCGGGGTTGCAGGCCGGTACCTTGTCGACGTTCAGCCAGCCGTCGACTTTGTGGTTGCCGCAACCGAGGTTGAGGCGCATGGAGCGCAAGCCCTCGCTCGATACCGCGCTCGACAGTGTTTCGTGGCCGCGACATAAAGCAAGATACATTCGCGTCGGATTGAGATAAAAATCTCATATACGGGAGAGGAACGCCTGCATGCTTCGCACCATCGCGGCTTTCGATCGGATCGGCGAGGAGAACGCCTTCGCGGTGCTGGCGCGCGCCAATGCGCTGATCGCGCAGGGCCGCGACATCATCAATCTCGGCATCGGCCAGCCGGATTTCCGCACGCCGGACTTCATCGTCGAGGCGGCGGTGAAGGCGTTGCGCGACGGCCACCACGGCTACACGCCCGCGACCGGCATCCCGCCGCTGCGCGAGGCGGTGGCGGCTGACCTGTACAAGCGTTTCAAGGTGAAGGTGTCGCCCGACGAGGTGATGATCCAGCCCGGCGGCAAGCCGACCATGTTCATGGCGATCATGATGTTCGGGGAACCCGGCGTCGACATCCTCTATCCCGACCCCGGTTTCCCGATCTACCGCTCGATGATCGAGTTCACCGGCGCCAATCCGGTGCCGGTGCCGATCCGCGAGGAGAACGGCTTTGCTTTTTCGGCCGAGGAGACACTCAAGCTGATCACGCCGAAGACGCGGCTCCTGATCGTCAACTCGCCGGCCAACCCGACCGGCGGCGTGACGCCGAAGAGCGAGGTCGACAAGCTCGTCGCCGGTCTCGAGCAGTGGCCCGACGTCTGCGTCCTCTCCGACGAGATCTACGACCACATGGTCTATGACGGCGAGCGGCATGTGTGCCTTCTGTCGTACCCGTCGATCCGCGACCGGCTGATCCTGCTCAACGGCTGGTCGAAGACCTACGCCATGACCGGCTGGCGGCTCGGCTACGCCGTGTGGCCGGGCAAGCTCTACGACTATGCGCGCAAGCTCGCGGTCAACCTGCACTCCTGCGTCAACGCCTCGGCGCAATATGCCGGGCTCGCCGCGCTGACCGGCCCGCAGGACGAAGTCGTGAAGATGGTCGCGGAATTCGACAAGCGGCGCAAAGTCGTGGTCGAAGGCCTGAACAAGCTGCCAGGTACGCACTGCGCGACGCCGAAGGGCGCGTTCTATGCGTTCCCCAACATCGAGCGCACCGGCTGGCAGGCGAAGCCGCTCGCCAACGCGCTGCTCGACGACGCCGGGGTCGCCATCATCGGCGGCCCCGATTTCGGCATTCTCGGCGAGGGCTATGTGCGGCTCTCCTACGCCAACTCGACCGAGAACATCCGCAAGGCGCTCGACCGCATGGGCGATTTCCTGGCGAGCCGGAAGGCGGCGTGAGCGCCGGCGCTACCGGGTTCGTTGCAATACGCCTCGGCAGAGCGAGCTGATGCGACGGATGTTCTGGCGCAGGCAACTGCGCACCCGGTCCCGGTCGGGAATTGCGTGGCTGCAATGCCTGAAGGCATCTTGTTGGCAGGCCGCCCTTTCGGCATGCGTAGGCTCGGCATGAGCCGTGCTGCCGAAGGTCAACACACCAAGAGTGAAAACGAGCCTGAACAATCGCCGCATCGAAGCGCTCCCTCTGTTTCACGTCCTGATCTAGACCGCCGCGGACGGACCATCGCCGCGCTCCACCACCACCCGCACCGGCTCCTTGAGATTCATGTCCCGCTGCGGGAACGGGAACGCGATGCTGTCGCGCTTGAATGCGTCCCACAGCGCGAACATCACCGCGCTGCGCACGGTGCCAAGGCCGTCGTTCGGGTCGCGGATCCAGAACCGCAGCGTGAAGTCGAGCGAGGATTCAGCGAACTCGGTGAGGTGGCAGGTCGGCGCCGGATCTCTCAGCACCCGCGGCACGCTCGCGGCGGCGGCGATCGCGGCGGCGCGCACCCGGTGCGGATCGCTGCCGTAGCTCACGCCGAACTTGATGTCGTTGCGCACGCGGTCGTTGGAGAACGTCCAGTTGACCACGCGCTGGGTGATGAAGTCCTCGTTCGGGATCAGGTATTCGCGGCCGTCGCGGCTCACCACCGAGGTGTAGCGCGCACCCATGCTGTCGACCCAGCCGAAGCTGTTGCCGACGGTGATCACGTCGCCCGGCTTGATCGACTTGTCGGCGAGCAGGATGATGCCGCTGACCAGGTTCGACACGATCTTCTGCAGGCCGAAGCCGACACCGACGCCGACCGCGCCGGAGAAGATCGCCAGCGCCGAGAAGTCGATGCCGACCGAGCCGAGCACGATCAGCACCGCGAAGGTGACGAGTGCGGCGCGCGCGAGCTTGCCGAGCAGCACCTGGATCGACGGCGTGAGGTCCCGGTAGGTCTTGAGCCGTGTGTCGAGGAAGTTCGAGATCGCCACCGCGCCCCACAGCGAGATCAGGAGCAGCGCCGCGGTCTTGAGCGCGAGCAGGGCGGTGACGCGCAGGCCCCCGATCACGATACCGGCGCGGTCGAGCCCGGCGATCACCTCGTCGAGCAGCCCGACGATGCTGAGCGCCGCGATCGACCACGCCACCACCGACACCATGCGGTTGACGAAGGCGTTGCGGATCAGGCTCGCCGCGATCGCGATCACCACCCAGGCGGTGGCGAGGCTCGCGGCGACGCCGATCAGATAGGCACGGCTCGGCGCCGTCGCGGCCTTGATCGCAAGGCCCATCAGGATCAGGACGCCGATGCAGAGGATGATCCCGAGATTGGCGATCGCGACCCGCAGCGCCCGGCGCAGGATCGCCGGCCAGTTCGCGATATAGGGCAGCACGTTGACGTAGCGGCGCACATAGGCGGCGAGCGCCCAGCCGAGCAGCGCGGCGAGCGCAATCATCGCGAGCTGGATCGGAATCCAAACCGAGGTGACGCTCGCGGGCAGCGCGTTGAGCCCGCTGGTCAACGTGTCCAGGAGTTCGTCGAAACCTTCCATGATCCTGGTCCAAGATCCCGACAAAGGCCGGGTGGGCGTTTTCGGCCCGGATATGACGTGATTCGCGGCCCATTGGCATCCGTTGAGTAGCCCCCATGGCGGACTGTATTGTGCGAGGACGCGGGATGAATCGCTGTATGACTCTTTGACGATGCCGTGGACTCGGTGCGTTCCCTCTCCCCGGAGGGGAGAGGGTGAGTGTGAGGGGGTTCGAACTTATCGAGAGAACTATTCCCCCTCACCCAACCCCTCTCCCCAGTCGAAGTCGGATGTTTCCGACTTCGACCACTCCTTATGATGCCGAACTCGGGTAAACCCGAGTTCGGGTGGGGAGAGGGAGCCCGCTGCCGCCGCGGCTCGACCAAGACTCGCATAGAAGAGACATTTGTACCAGGAGATCACGATGGCCAGCCTGTCCGAAGAACAACGCATGATGCGGCAGAGCTGCCGCGATTTCGTCGACGACGTCGTGATCCCGTTCATCCGCGGCAACTGGCAGCGCGAGTGGGACATGCGGCCGGAGGCGCGGCTGCCGCCGGAGATCCTCGAGGGCGCGCAGAACGTCGGCATCCGCACGCTCGGCGTGCCGGAGGAGTTCGGCGGCGTCGAGCTGGAGAAGGGCACGGAGACGCAGACCTTCGCCATCATCGCCGAGGAGATGGCGCGCGGCGATTCCGGCCTCTCCGACAAGCTGGTGCAGATTTGGAAGGTCTCGGTGCTGCTGCGCAACCTCGCGCCGCGCCACCTTCAGGAGCGCTGGTTCCCGCGCATCGTCGAAGACCCGCAATTCCTGCTGGCGCATTGCCTGACCGAGCCGCGCGGCGCCTCCGACCGCTGGCTCCCCTACAACGTGCCGGAAGCCGCGATGCAGACGCGCGCCGTCAAGCAGGGCCAGGAGTGGGTGATCAACGGCCGCAAGCAGTTCATCTCGAACGGCTACGACGCCGGCCTGTTCGTGGTCTACGCCAACACCAATCCCAAAGTAGGGATGCTCCAGGGCACCTCGTCGTTTCTCGTGCCGCGCGATACCCCGGGCCTCACCGTCGCGCGCTGCAACGAGACGCTCGGCTGCCGCTTCATGAACAACGGCGAGCTGGTGTTCGAGGACATGCGGGTGCCGGAGGATCATCTGCTTGCGGAGAACGACGCGCTCGGCCGCGCCGGCGTCTATTTCCAGCCCGGCAAGATCATCCAGGCGGCGAAGAACCTCGGCGTCGGCGTCCGCGCCTTCGAGCTGACCGCGGACTACGTGCAGAACTACGTGCAGGGCGGCCGCATCCTGATCAAGCACCAGGCGGTGGCGCTGCGGCTCGCCGACATGGCGACGCGCATCGAGGCGGTGCGCGCGCTCACCGAACGCGCCGCCGCCGCGGTCGACGCCAAGGCGGGAGACGCCGACGCGCTCTGCAACATGGCCAAGCTGTTCGCGTCGGAGGAAATCCTCAAGGTCGCCACCCATGCGGTCGAGCTGCACGGCGGCAACGGCATGATGCTTGATTTCGGCGTCGAGAAAGTGTTCCGCGACGCCGCGATCTTCCCGCACATGGACGGCACCACCGACATCTCGCGCTTCAAGATCGTGAAGGCGATGTTTCCAGAGACCGCCGGCAAGTATGCCGGGCCGGAGGCGTGAGCGCCGCTGGAACAACAAGGGTTGTGATGCTGGGGCACGCGTGCCCCCCGGCATCGGCTCACCTCGCCGCGAGGTAGCGATGACCGCTGCCATGGCAATCACGAATTCCATTGAATTATATGCCACTTGGGCTATATTCTAGTCGTTCTGACTAGAGCGATGCCGGATGAAATCGCGAAAACAGGCAAAAGTCGGCGGTTCAAGGACTGGCAATCGGTGGCGCCTCCAGGACGCCAAGGCCCGGCTGAGCGAGGTCGTGCGCCACGCCCAGCAGCGGGGTCCCCAGCGGGTGACCGTGCACGGGAGGGATGCCGTCGTCGTGGTCCGGGCAGATGAATTCGACCGGATGCGCCGTCCCGTCAGCGGCGGCGACATCGTATCGGCACTGGCATCGTCGCCTTTGGGCGACGTGACCATCGAGCGGATGACGCTCAAGTCGCCTGTGAGGGATAGCGGCCTGTGAGGGGCTGGCTGCTCGACACCAATGTGCTCTCGGAACTGCGCAAGCCGAAACCGAATGCAAAGGTCGTTGAATTCGTCGCCGCTCAGCCGGGCGAGCTTCTGTTCACGACCGAGGTGACCTTCGGTGAGATCAGGTTTGGTATCGAGCAATTGGAGGATCCCGGCCGTCGCGCCGACATCCACCTTTGGCTCGATCGAAGGCTGAGGCCGCTGTTCGCAGGACGCGTGCTGACCATCACGGAAGACGTCGTCCTGCGTTGGAAGACGATGGCCGTCGAAGGACAACGCCGCGGTCACACCTTCGGACAACCCGATCTATTCATTGCCGCGATCGCCGCGCTGGAAGACCTGGCCGTGGTGACGAGAGATGTCGGCGAATTTGTCGTCGCCCGCGTGCCTGCCTTCAACCCCTGGTCAAGCACTTTGCACGCCGGCGGCGTGGAAATCTCAATCAAGGCGCCGGCCAGCATCGAATTGGTTGCGAGCGCCCTGACTGACCGCAGACGCTAGTCTAGGGGGCGACGGGCGGCGTGAGCATGGCTGCACCGGCGACGGGCGCACTCGGCGGTGGCAATGCGAAAGGAAACGGTATCAACTAGCCGGCGCAAAAAAGAAAATGCCGGGAGGAATTCGATGCTTTGGTCCAGCAGGGCGCTATTGCAAATCGCCGCGTTTGTCCTCGCGGTGCATTCCATGCCTGCGCTTGCGCAATCCTATCCCGACCGTCCGGTGCGGATCGTCATTCCCTTCGCCGCCGGCGGGCCCAACGACCTGCTCGGACGGCCGCTGGCGGAGAAAATGTCGGAAGCGCTCGGGCAGCCGTTCGTGATCGAGAACAAAGGCGGCGCCGCCGGTTCGCTCGGCACGCAGTTCGTGGCAAAGGCCGCGCCCGACGGCTACACGATGCTGATGACGACCGGATCGATCACCGGCAACGTCGCAATCAGCGCCAACCCGGCCTACAACCCGGTCACCGACTTCGCCCCGATCACGCTGCTCGCGCAGTCCTACGGCATCGTGCTGATGACGCGGCCTGACTTTCCGGCGAAGACCCTCACGGAATTCGTCGCGCTGGCGAAGAAAAATCCGGGCAAGTACAGCTACGGCCATGCCGGCATCGGCAACGTCACCTACGTGGCGGCGGAGCTGTTTGCTAAGCTCGCCGGCATCGAGCTCTTGAAAGTGCCTTATCGCGGCACGGCCTCGTTCGCGCCCGACATCATGTCCGGCCATGTCAATGTCGGCTTCATGTCGACCTTGCTGGCGCTGCCGAACATGCAAAACGGCCAGTTGCGCGCGCTCGGCATCAGCGGCGCGCGGCGCGCTCCGAGCCTGCCGGACGTGCCGACCTTCCAGGAGCAAGGCTTCAAGGAGATGGACGTGACCGGCTATTTCGGTCTGTTGTTTCCGGCGGCGACGCCGCGCGAGCGCGTTACGCTGATCCAGCAGGCGGCGGTCAAGGCGTTGCAGACGCCCTTGCTGAAGAAGGTGCTCGACGACTCGGGCGTGCGGGTGATCGGCTCGACGCCGGAGGAATTCGCACGCTTCCTCGAGGACGACATGCGCTGGCAGGTCGACACGTTGAAACGCATCGGCCTGCAGCCGCAATAATTTTCCAAGGGGGTGAGTGATGTTCGAGTATTTTTCCAACAACTATCCCTGGAACCTCGCCGTCATGGGCGGGCTCAACCGGGGCGGCCAGATCTCCGAGATCGACGAAGCGTGCCGGCCGCTCAGGGAGATCGCCGCGCGCAAGCACGATCCCGCCGCGCAGGACGCCTGGTTCCAGAGCTTCATGAAGCTCGCCGAGCGGGTCGAGCGCCTCGGCGACGTCGACGCGCAGGCGAACCATCCGCTCTCCGCCGGCCGCAAATACCTGCGCGCCGGCCTCTACTACCTGCTCGCCGAGCGCATGCCGAGCCACAAGGACCCGCGCCGGCTGATCGCCTACAAGCGCGGCATCGAGGTCTACGCCAAGGGGCTGAAGGCGCGCCGCGAGCCGGTCGAGCTCGTGGAGGTGCCGTATGGCGAGCACCGGCTGCCGGCCTATTTCATGAAGGCGCCGGTCGTGGGCCGTGCGCCCTGCATGGTGCACTTCGACGGCTTCGACGTCACCAAGGAGATCATCTACGGCGCCGTCGCCGAGGAATACCGCCGCCGCGGCATTTCGCTGCTGATCGTCGATCATCCCGGCGTCGGCGCGGCGCTGCGGCTTTCACATTTGCACTCGTCGCCGCACACCGAGCGGCCGGCCAAGGCCTGCGTCGACTATCTGTCGAGCCGTGCCGACGTCGACCCCGACCGCATCGGCATCGTCGCGCTCAGCCTCGGCGGCTATTACGCGCCGCGCGCCGCGGCCTTCGAGAAGCGCTTCAAGTGCTGCGTCGCCTGGGGCGCGATCTTCGACTTCGGCGCGGCGTTCGAGGCGCGCGTCGGCGGCTTGAACGAGCCGTCGGTGCCGGGCTTTGTCGAGCACGCGCAGTGGGTGTTCGGGACAAAAAATCTCGAAGAGACCCGCGCCATCACCAGGCAGATGACGCTCGAGAACGTCGCAGACAAGATCACCTGTCCGCTGCTCATCGTGCATGGCGAGAACGACCGGCAGATTCCGCTCTGGCACGCCGAGAAGACGTATCAGCATGCCGTCAACAGCAAGGACCGCGAGCTGAAGGTGTTCAGCCTCGCCGACGGCGGCGCCGAGCATTGCGGCGCCGACAACGGCGGCCTGATCGTCGACTACATCACCGATTGGGTGGCGGAGAAGCTCGGCGCCTCGCCGCAAGGGTTGTGAGCAGGAATGTCGCGGGCGCGTGCTTCCCGCGTAGCCTTCACGACGTCGTTTCGGGTGTTTCCATCGTGACGCTGAACAGCCGATTATCCAGGTCGCGGAGCCGCCGGCAGACCTCGCGGCCCATGTTCATCTGGATCAGCGCGAACTGCTTCAGGTCCTTCGCGTACACCTGGTAGAGGTTGCCGGCCGAAATACGGATCGCGGCGCAGTCCTCGACCGCACGAACGGAGGCGCTGCGCGGACATAGGTCCATAACGGCCATCTCGCCGAAGCAGTCGCCCTGCTCGAGGGTTCGGAGCAGGTGATCGCTTCCGCGCCAGGATTTCAGCACGGCGGCTTTGCCCACTTCCAGGACGAACATCGAGTCCGCCTGGTCGCCTTCGCGGAAAAAGTATCCGTTCTTCGAGACCGACTCGACCGGGCACAAGCCGAGCAGAAATTCGAGGATGTCGGCGCGAACGCCGCCGAAGATCGGCATGCATTGCAGGAGTTCGATCCGCGCTTGCGGCATGGCGCACTCCGGAATCGTCGCGACGTGGTCGGCTGCGCTTCATTCTAGCAGATAGGCGTCTTAGTTACTGTGCCCTCGCCCCGCTCGCGGAGAGAGGGCGACTCCGAAAGTTCAGCGCGCTCAAATGGGGTGAGGGGGACCATCGACACGACGTCGTGTGGAGAGTCCCCCTCACCCATTTCATTGCCTTGAGGGACCGCGCAGCCCTCTCCCCGCTCGCGGGGCGAGGGCACAGTAACGAGTGCCGCGCTTGCGGCCCGAAACAACGCTTAAAACCTTATGACATCCTGTGCGTAGGGTTGTGCGATGGTGCGGCGCTTGTTTCGCGTTTTGCGCCATTGCCGTCATCAGACTTATGCTCATTACATCGAAATAATTTGACGCGCGCTTGCGCGCGCCTATCGTCGTGGCGTCCCGCTCATCAAGGGCGTCTTCCGGAGGCGTGCCGCAGGCGGAGCGGGATGCGGCGTCCCGCATGCACGGCTCGTCGCCGTGCTATCGGAAAGCGCCCGAGCGACACCGCCCTCCCGCCACGACGAGCGGGACGTGGCGAGCGCACCAATGTCACGTCGAAGGCCACTGCACATAGTGGTAAGAGCCGAAAGAATGAAAGATTCGAACCTAAGCCAATGATCGGTTTCAGGAATATATCTTACACCCCAATCTTACACCCGACGCTGGCGGTGAAAGAATGAAAGAAGAAGGCGCTGGCCCGCCGCCGCCGAGAGGCGAGCGTCCCCCGGCGCGCGGATTGCGAAAGCTGATCTGCGCGGGGACGCGCGCGGGCCACGCGAGTGGTCCGCCCACAACAACGGGTGCCGCCGCACCCGGGCGCCTGTCGGCGCTCCGCTTCCCTCTCGTGCGAGAGGGAAAAATTCAAACCTGAAGGAGAGGTGCCTCGCGAGAAGGACGATGCGTGTCTGAGTTGCCAACACGCCGACGTCGGAACCGCGCCCGCCGGCCGTGCCTGCCTGGGGCTCAGGCAATGACGTGGCGACTACGCACGAGCGATTTGGCGTTGCCCGATCCGTCCTGTAACAAATCTCCGGAAGAGGGGAGATTCTGTCGTCATGGGCGCGCTCGACGCCGTCAGCGTTGGTATTCTGCTTGCGGCGCTGCTGATCCTGGCCGGCATCCTGTCGAGCCTGGTGGCGCTGCGCTTCGGCGCCCCGCTGCTGCTTGTGTTCCTCTTGGTCGGCATGCTGGCGGGGGAGGCGGGGCCGCTCGGCATCCGCTTCGACGACGTGCGGCTCGCCTACACCATCGGCTCGGTGGCGCTGGCGCTGATCCTGTTCGACGGCGGGTTGCGCACCCGCTATCAGACCTTCCGCAACGTGATCGGCCCGGCGGGGCTCCTGTCGACCATCGGCGTGCTGGTGACGGCCGCGCTCACCGCCCCGGTGGCGGTGTGGGCGCTCGGGCTCGGCTGGACCGAGGCGCTCCTGGTCGGCGCGGTGGTGGCCTCGACCGACGCGGCGGCTGTCTTCTTCCTCCTCCACGCCAAGGGGCTGCGGCTGCGGCCGCGGGTCAGCGCGACGCTCGAGGTCGAGTCCGGGATCAACGACCCGTTCGCGATCTTCCTCACCATCGTGCTGATCGAGATCATCCTGTACGGCGCCAAGCCCTGGCACGACATCGTATCGTTCCTGGTGATCGAGACGGTGTTCGGCGCGCTGATCGGTTATGCCGGCGGCCGCGGCGTGGTGATGGTGCTCAACCGGCTCAACCTGCCGCAGGGCCTGCACGCGCCGTTCGTGGCGACCGGCGCGGTGGTGATCTTCGCGCTCGCGGAAGTCGGCCACGGCTCGGGCTTCCTCGCGGTCTATGTCGCCGGGCTGGTGGTCGGCAACAGCGCGACCCGCGCCCACAATGCGGTGGTGACCTTCCTCGACGCCGCCACCTGGCTGGCGCAGATCGGCATGTTCGTGGTGCTCGGGCTGCTATCGTGGCCGGACCGGCTGCCGCAGACCATGCTGCCGGCGCTCGCGGTGGCGGCCACGCTGATGTTCGTCGCGCGACCGGCGGCGGTGTTCCTGTGCCTCGCGCCCTATCCGTTCAACTGGCGCGAAAAGACGTTCATGTCATGGGTCGGCCTGCGCGGCGCGGTCGGCATCTTCATCGCTTCGATCCCGATGCTGGTCGGCCTGCCGAACCCGCAGCTCTATTTCGACGTCGGCTTCGTGGTGGTGCTGGTCTCGCTGCTGGTGCAGGGCTGGACCATCGCGCCATCGGCGCGTGCGCTCGGCGTGTCGTTCCCGCGCGCCGATCCGCTGCCGCGCCGGGTCGAGCTCGACCTGCCGGGCCAGCTCGAGCAGGAGATCGTGGGCTATCCGCTGTCGGCCAACAGTCCCTATCTGCGGCGCGGCGCGCTGCCCAACTGGGCGCGGCCGACGCTGGTGGTGCGCGACGAGCGCATCCTCAGCCCGGCCGAGGCCGATCCCTTGCGCGAGGGCGATTACATCTATGTCCTCGCACCCCCCGAGCGGGCGCAGGCGCTCGACCGTTTCTTTGTCGACATGCCGCCGCCGGCGCGGCCCGATCCGCAGCTGCTCGGCGACTTCTTCGTCACCGGCGAGCATACGCTCGGCGAGCTTTCGGACATCTACGGTCTCCCGATCGCGCCGGAGGAGCGCGCGATGCCGCTTGCGGAGTTCATCGCCCGCCGCACGGTCCGTCATCCCAGGGCCGGCGATGTCGTGCCGCTGGGGGCGATTGCGCTGGTGGTGCAGCAGGTCAGCGAAGGCCGCGTCGCCACCGTCGGTCTGCGGCTGGCGGACGATCTCGAGCCGGAGGCGCCGCCGGCAACTTTTGGCCAGCGAGCGAAGCGGGCCGCCCAGCGGCTCTGGTTGCGCGTGGCGGGCTAAATCGTGATGCGATAAGATTGACCCGTGTGTGTCCCGGACGCGGTGCAGCGCGCAGCGGTGCACCGCAGAGCCGGGACCGTTCCATAGGTGGTCTCGCTGTTTGCAGTGCGCGACGGTCCCGGGTCTGCAGCGCATCACTTCGTGCTGCGCTGCGCCCGGGACACGATTCGATCTCAAGACATGATGCGCTAGATCGGCCGCAGCAGCACCGGGTGCCGCCCGGTCGCGTCGTCGACCATGAGCGCCTCGACGCCGAACACCGCGGCGATCCGCTCCGCCGTGAGCACGTCGCGCGGCGCGCCGTCGGCGATCAGCCGGCCGCGGTCCATGATCACAATACGGTCGGCGAAGCGCGCGGCCATCGCAAGGTCGTGGACGATCGCGAGCACGGCGCCGCCATTGTGCGCGGCGCGCGCCAGCAGCTCCATCACGACGAGCTGATGGCGCGGATCGAGCGACACCGTCGGCTCGTCGGCGAGCAGGATCGGCGCCTCGCAGGCGAGCGCCCGCGCCAGCGCGACGCGCGCGCGTTCGCCGCCGGACAGCGTCGTGACCGCACGGCTGGCGAAGCCTTCGGTGCCGGTGGCGGCGAGCGCCTTGGCGACCGCGCGCCGGTCGGCATCGGTGACGGGCGAGAACGCGTCGCCGTAGGGGTAGCGGCCGAGCGCGACCACGGCGGCGACCGGCATCGGCCAGTGGAACACGTGGCCCTGCGGGAGGTAGGCGATGCGCCGGGCGCGGTCGCGCGGGGTGAGGGCGGCGAGCGGCCGGCCGCCGATGTCGATGCGGCCTTCCGCCGGTACGAGGCCGGCGAGCGCGCGCATCAGCGTGGTCTTGCCGGCGCCGTTCGGCCCGATCAGCATCGTGAGCTTGCCGGCCGCGAGATCGAGCGAGGCGCCGTCGACGATCAACCGGTCGCCGAGCCGCACCACCACGTCGCCCACGTGCAACTTCGGTTCCGCGGTCATGACGACGCCCCGTCGCTCAGCCGTCGCTCGCGGAAGATCATGGCCAGGAAGAACGGCACGCCGATGATCGCCGTGACCACGCCGAGCTTGATCTCGATCGCGGTGGCGTTGGGATTGGCCGGCACCAGCCGCACCGCGATGTCGGCGGCGGTGAGCAGCGCCGCACCCATCAACGCTGCCGGTAGGCACACGCGCGCCGGGTCGGAATGCACCGCGCGCCGCACCAGATGGGGTGCAACAAGTCCGATGAAGCCGATCGAGCCCGCGACCGCGACCGCGGCGCCGACGCCGAGCGCGACGCCGATGACGACCATGAGCCGCGTGCGGCCGACGTCGACGCCGAGCGAGGCGGCGGCGTCCTCGCCGAGCGTCAGCGCGCGAAAGGCGCGGACATTGAGCGCGAGCAGGGCCCAGCTCGCGACGAAGAACGGAGCCGCGATCCACAAATGATCCATGCTGCGATCTTCGAGCGAGCCCAGGAGCCAGAACGCGATCTCGAGCGCCGCATAGGGCGTGGGCGCGAGGTTGAGGATCAGCGCGGTGGCGGCGCCGGCGAGGCTCGCCAGTGCCAGGCCGGCGAGCAGGGTGACGGACAGGCTGGCGCGGCGGCCGGCGATCGCGACCAGCCCGCCGATCGACACCAGCGCGCCGACGATGCCGGCAACCGGCACCGCGAACGAGGTCGCGCCGGCGATGCCATAGGCGATGACGAAGGACGCGCCGACCGAGGCCGCCTGCGGCGCGCCGAACAGCGCCGGCTCGGCGAGCGGATTGCGCAGCAGGCCCTGCAGGGCGGCGCCGGCGAAGCCGAAGGTGGCGCCGATCAGGATCGCCAGCAGCGTGCGCGGCAGCCGGATGTCGCGGACCACGATCGCGGCGGCCGGATCGCCGTTGCCGGCGAGGCCTTCCAGCGCCTGCCGCGGCGACAGGCCCGCGGGCCCGACCATCAGCGAGACGAAGGCGAGCACGATAATCAGGGCTGTAAGCGTCAGGTTGAGCCGAAGGCCGCTGGATTCGGCGCGAGTCATCGAGGTTTCTCCGGCGCCTTTCCTACAGGCTTCCGGCTTGCCCTCCAACGGAATTGCGGCACTATCGGCCCATGCTGTTGACGATCACCAGACGAAGCATTGTTGTGCTGGCGGGGCTCGCGCTGTGCACGAACGCGGGCGCGGCCGATCCGCCCCGGCGCGTCGCCTCGTTCAATGTCTGCGCCGATCAGCTCGTGATCGCGCTCGCCGATCCCGGCCAGATCGTCGCGTTGTCGCCGAACGCGCGCGATCCGGCGATCTCGGTGGTGACTGAGCAGGCGGCCAAGTATCCGCTGCTTGGCCGCACGGCGGAGACCATGGTTCCGCTCAAGCCCGACCTCGTGCTGGTCGGTCCCTGGGACCGCCCGCTGACGCAGCGCATGCTGCATGTGCTCGGCTTCAACCTCGTGACCGTCCCGCTGGTGAACGACGTGCGCAAGGGCGAGGCGCAGATCCGCGAGATCGCCAAGCTCCTCGGCCATCCGGAGCGCGGCGAGGCGCTGATCGCGGAGATCGAAGCGGCGCGCCAGCGGCTCGCGGCTGCGCCGCGTCCGAAGTCGTCGACTGCGATGCTGGTCGGCAACAGCGGCTACACCGTCGGCCCCGAAAGCCTTGCCGGCGCGCTGATGCGCGAAGCCGGGCTCAAGCCGCCGGAGGGCGCGCCCGGCGGCTATGGCGGCTACGTGCCGCTCGAACAGCTCGTCATGCTGCGTCCGGATTTTCTGGTGATGGCCAGCATCATCGAGACGCCGGACGGGCAGGGGACGCTCTATCTCACGCATCCGGCGCTGCGCGCGCTCTATCCGCGCGGCAAGCGCATCCTATTGCCGAGCCGCTTCACGCTGTGCGCTGGCCCGAGCCTGGTCGCGGCGTTCGATTATCTCACTGATGTGCTGACGAAGCTGGCGGCGGCGGAGAAGTAGTCACGCGTGCTTCGCCCATTCCGAAAACATCGCGGCAAGCGCATCGAGGCCGTCGGTCAGCGCGGCGGGGCCGGGCTGCAGGATCAGCGGCGACTTGATTTCGCGCAGCCAGCCGGTGCGCACCGCCGGGATCGCGTCGAAACCTGCGCGCGTCGCGACTTTCGCCGGCACGAACCTCTTGCCGCACCACGAGCCGACGATGATGTCGGGCGCCGCGGCGATCACGTCCTGCGGCGCGACGATGCGGTCCTTGGCGTTCTTGCGCTCGGCGAGCTTCGCAAACACCTCGACGCCGCCGGCGATCTCGATCAATTCCGACACCCATTTGATGCCGGAGATCATCGGGTCGTCCCATTCCTCGAAATAGACGCGTGGGCGGCGCGGGAGGTCGACAGCGTGCTGGCGCGCCTTGCGCAGGCGCTCCTTGAGCGACACGGCCAGTGCGTCGGCTTTCAATTGGACGCCCGCGAGCGCGCCGACGGTGCGGATCATGTCCAGGATGCCGGCGACGTCGCGCTGGTTGAAGGCGTGCACCGCGACGTTGCGGCGGATCAGCTCGGCGACGAGATCGGCCTGCAGGTCGGAGAAGGCGAGCACGAGGTCGGGGTCGAGCGCGAGGATCTTCCCGTAATCGGCCGAGATGAAGGCCGAAACCCGCGGCTTCTCCTTGCGCACGCGCGGCGGCCGCACCGCATAGCCGGAGACGCCGACGATCCGGCGCTCCTCGCCGAGGAGATAGAGCGTCTCCACGGTCTCTTCGGTCAGGCAGACGATGCGCTCGGGCGGGAACATCCGATAAGTGTATCAGAGTGCGTCGAGATCGGCCTGATCGAGCAGTTCGAGGCCGCCCGATTTCATCACGCGTCCGCCGTCGAGCCAGACCACGGTCTCGGCGATGCGGCGCAGCTCGCCGGGGTTATGGCTGACATAGACCATCGGCACCTTGGCTTCGTCGCGCAGCCGCACCAGATAAGGCAGGATTTCGCGCTTCCGGGCGCTGTCGAGCGAGGCCAGCGGCTCGTCGAGCAGGAGGAGCCGTGGGCGCATCAGCAGCGCGCGGCCGACCGCGACGCGCTGGCGTTCGCCGCCGGACAGCCGGCCGGGGCGGCGGTCGAGAAGGTGCCCCATGTCCAGCAGCTCGACGATGCGGCGCTGTTCGGCTTCGTCGCGCGGCAGCCGCGACATCCGCCGGCCGTAGTCGAGATTGGCGGCGACCGACAAGTGTGGAAACAGGCGGCCTTCCTGGAACACGTAGCCGATGCGGCGCCGATGCGCCGCCATGTTCACGCGCGCGTGCGAGTCGAACAGCACCTGGTCGTCGAGCGCGATCCGGCCGCGATCGGGCTTGATCAGGCCCGCGACCATGTTGACCACCGAGGTCTTCCCAGAGCCCGAGCTGCCGAACAGCGCGGTGACGCCGCCTGTGCTCTCGAACGCGACCTTGATCGCGAAGTCGCCCAGCCGCTTTTCGATATCGACGGCGAGCATCGCCTAGTCCCCGTGGTAGCGCATGCCGGCGCGGCGTGCGAACCACTCCGATGCGATCAGCGCCGCGAGCGAGATGACGATCGCGACCACGACCAGGCGGAACGCCGCCGCGTCGCCGCCGGGAACCTGGGTCAGCGTGTAGATCGCCGCCGAGATCGTCTGCGTCTCGCCCGGGATATTGGAGACGAAGGTGATGGTGGCGCCGAACTCGCCGAGCGCCTTGGCGAAGCAGAGCACCATCCCGGCGATGATCCCGGGCAGCGCGAGCGGCATTGTAATGGTGAGAAAAACCCGGAACGGGCTCGCGCCAAGCGTGCCTGCGGCGTCCTCGAGCCGCCGGTCGATCGCCTCGAACGACAGCCGGATGGCGCGCACCAGCAGCGGAAACGCCATCACGCCGCAGGCCAGCGCGGCGCCGGTCCAGCGGAACGAGAACACGATGCCGAAATTGTCGGCAAGAAATGCACCGGCCGGTCCACGCCGGCCGAAAGTGATCAGCAGCAGATAGCCGGTCACCACAGGTGGCAACACCAGCGGCAGGTGCACCAAGCCGCCGAGCAGCGACTTGCCCCAGAAGTCCTTGCGCGCCAGCACCCACGCGACCGCGATCCCGAACGGCAGCGCGACCGCCGTGGCGACGATCGCGATCCGGATCGAGAGCCGGATCGCGATCCATTCGTCGGGGGTGAGGTCGAACACGCGTTACGCCGGGATCGATGCCTACGATGTCGGCTTCACCAGGAAGCTGAAGCCATTTTTCTCGAAGACGAACTTCGATATCGAGGATTGCAGGTAGTCGATATAGCGCGGCGCATCGGCGTTCGCTTTGACGGTCGCTGCGACCGGATAGACGATCTCCGGGTGCGAGCCGGCCGGGAAGTGCCCAACGATCTTGACGCCCGGCTCCACCCTGGCGTCGGTCGCGTAGACGATGCCGAACGCGGCTTCGCCGCGGGTGACGAGCGTGAGTGCCACGCGTACGTTTTCGACCATCGCCATGCGTTTCTCGACCGAGGACCACATGCCGAGCTTCTCGAGCGCGGCGACGGCGTAGCGGCCGACCGGAACCGACTTCACCTCGCCGGTGACGATGCGGCCGTCACCGACGAGCTTGGCGAGATCGAAACCCTTTTCGAGCTTCACCGGGGGGACCTTGGAATTTTTCGGTGCGATCAACACCAGCTGGTTGCCGAGGAGGTTCACGCGCGTTTCGGGGTTGATCAGGTTGTTCTTCAGGCCGTAGTCCATCCACTCGAGATCGGCCGAGATGAAGATATCGGCGGGCGCGCCCTGCTCGATCTGGCGCATCAGCGCGGAGGTCGCGCCATAGCTCGTGACCGTCCTGATGCTGACCTTCCTGGTGAAGCCCAGATTGACGGTATCGAGCGCGTTCTTCATCGACGCGGCGGCGAAGACCGTCACCTGCTGCTGGGCCTGCGGCGGTGAAACCGTGCCGGCGGCGACGACAACCAAGGCCGCGATGGCGATGCGAACGAACACCTTAAGCATATCGGCGCTCCATGGGACTGCCGGCCGGCGGCACATGCGTCCGCGGCCCTCGCAGGCAACTTCTGTTTCTGAGCGACCGGGCCGGAAGCGCCGTTCCGGCAGGCAGAGGCGCGCTTACGGCGCGCCGTGGGTCACGCAGGCAACCTAACAGGGCGCTTCCACCGTTGCAATGTGGCGAGGCATTGCTCGCGCCGCCGAGGTGGGCGACATTAAGCATCAGGGGGCACCGTGCTGGGACTGATTGCGCGCATCCGGGCGATCATGACGACGCCGCAGGCCGAATGGCCGGCGGTCGCGGCGGAATCGAGCGGCGCCCTCGCGCTCCGCTATGTTGCGATCCTGGCCCTGATCCCGGTGCTGGCACGCCTCATCGGCAGCTGGCTGATCGGCGGCTATACGCCGTTCCTGGCCGCGCTCATCGGCGCCGTCGTCGCCTATGTGCTGAGCTTCGCGGCCGTCTTCGTTGTGGCATTCGCGGTCGATCGGCTGGCGCCGAAATTCGGCGGTGCGCGCGGCTATTCGAGCGCGCTGCGCCTGACTGCCTATTCGTTCACGCCGGTCTGGCTCGCGGGCGTCTTTCTGCTGGTGCCCGGCGCGAGCTTTCTGATTCTGCTCGGTCTTTACGGCTTCTACCTGATGTGGACGGGAGCACCGCTGCTCATGCAGGTGCCGCGCGAGCGTGCCTTGCCCTACATCCTCGGCGTCGCGATTTGCGCGATCGTTCTCGACGTCGCCGTGCGCCTTGCGCTGATCGCGGCGATCGGCGCTTCGCGTTGATGGGAGTTACGGCGCCAGCAAGACCTGACGGCACGCCGGCGGCAGGTCCGCCATTGTGATCCCGCGCGGCTTCGGTTTCGGCTTGTCCTTGGCTTCCGGATCGACTGGTTTAGGCTTTGGCTGGGGCTTGATGACCGCGTCCCGGAACCACCAGTCGAGCTCCTTTCCACAGCCGTCACCGGGAGGAACGGCGTCCTGCGGCCGGCAATCGGGGCTGCCTGCCGGGCAGCTCATGCGGATGTGGAAATGATAGTCGTGCCCCCACATCGGGCGCACCTTGCGCAGCCAGTTGCGATCGGTGTCGTTCGAACGGCAGAGCGCCTTCTTGATCGCCGCGTTGACGAAGATGCGCTCGACCTTGGGATCCTCCGCGGCCGCCTGGATGATGGCGGCATGCGCCGGCGTCCAGATTTGCGGGTCGACGTCCTTGCGGCTCTTCGCGACCACCATGGTGGCCGACATTTCCTCGCGCTCCAGCCGCGTCAGCTCGCGCCTGGGCATCGGCGTCAGCCAGATGTCGGCGTCGAGGCCGACCTGATGGCTCGCATGCCCGGTCAGCATCGGTCCGCCGCGCGCCTGTGAGATGTCGCCGACCAGCAGCCCGGGCCAGCCGAGCCTCGTCCCCTTCTTCGACAGCTCTTCGAGGAACGCGATCAGGTCCGGATGACCCCAGTTGCGGTTGCGTGACAGCCGCATCACCTGCCAGGTCTTGCCGTTGATCGGCATCGCCGTGGCGCCGGCCAGGCAGCCCTTGGCGTAGAAACCGATCGAGCGCGCCTGCAAGGGCGCGGCGGTGGCGCGGCGGCCGAACAATTCCTTCGCTGGTAGTTTCGGATCGTCGGGATTGGCGAGCGGCGGCAGCGGCTTCGGATTGACCGAGCCTTTATCCTGCGCGCTCGCGACCGAGGTTGCGATGGCGGCGATCGCCATGCCCGGCAGAACAATACGCCATAGAGAAAGCATTGACGACGCTGTCATTGCCCGTTCCCGTCCGTCGAAACGTCACCCCGGAATGCATAAGAAGCGGCTCAACACTGAATGCTACGTTACCACCGGCGCAAGTGCATCGGAATGCGCACTTGAGCATCGCTTCTCGCCTTGGCCGGGCGCCCTGCAAGCCCTTCTGGCGCGGCCGCGGCGTCAATCGGCGCCAAGAATGCAACTCGATATCCCAATCGGATCAGGACGACACCGCTCGTGGTGTCCGTCCGGGCCGGACTCGATCCGACAACCGCGCGGCGATTCGGTGGGCGCGGCGGCGATAGGCCTCGGCCAAGCGCGATTCGCGGTCCCCGAACAGGTCGGCAGCGGCGCCAGGCCGCAGGCCGGCCAGCAGTCGCTCTTCGGTGGCCGAATGGGGCTCGAGCGCTCCGTCGCCTAGGATGTGGCCGATGGTAAAACTGCGCTCCGCCAGGGACCGGCTCACAAGCAGACAGCGGTGGCAGTCGAGCGGCTCGCGTTCGGCACACATCAGGCACACGCGGTGATGCGCCGTCTCGCGGACGACGCGATCGACGCCGGCATAAAATTCGGCCGTCCGCGCCATCGCCTCGTAGTCGGCAACGCCGTCGCGGTAGAGCGCGGGACTGGTCGGGCGGCCGCCCAGCGTGTCGCCAACCATCATGTAAGCAATTCCCTTGCTTTGGAGGCGGTCCGCCAGCGCGCGGCTCGAAAACCACGGGAATCGCCGCGAGAACGGCACCGAACGCACATCCGCAATCATAGTCACGCCATGCGTCTTCAGCAGAGCCAGGAATTGGTCCGCTTGCAGGCTGGAATGGCCGATCGAGAGGAAATTCGTATCGTGGGAGCCTGTCATCGGAAACCGCCGGTGCATGGAAAGCACACTCGATGTGGGGATTAAGGCCGCGCTAACGCAGCCGCTTTACAAAACCGAACCTATGAGGCGATCCTGCGGCAGTGACGCACGATCCTGGCTGAGGCGCTGTGATGCGACAAAATGGAATGGCAGCCGTGTTTTCGGCTGCGGTACTTGCCGCGCTACTCACATGCGGCTCCGCAGCCGCCGAGATCGTCGTTACGGTCGACAAGGCGAAGCAACGCATGTTCGTCGTGGTCGACGGCGAGCACCGCTACACGTGGCCGGTGTCGACCGGCCTCGGTGGCACGCCGATCGGCTCGTTCCGGCCGCAAATACTGTCGCGCAACCATCGTTCGACCATCTTCGGCAACGCGCCGATGCCGTTTGCGATTTTCTACAGCGGGCACTACGCCATTCATGGCACCACCGCGGTGGCGCAACTCGGCTCGCGCGCCTCGAAGGGTTGCGTGCGGCTGCACCCGTCCAATGCCGCGGCGCTGTTCGCGCTGGTGCAGAGGCACGGAATGGCCAAAACGCGCATCCTGATCCAGGATTCGTCGCCGCGCGTCGCGCAACGCTGACCGGTGATCCCTCAACGTGACGCCGCGCGCCGCTTGCGCGTGGCTGCGGCCTTTTTTGCCGACCGGGAACGTGCCGCAGCCGGGCGTCGCGCCGCCGCGCGTCCACCCATGCGTCCGCCTCGCCTTGCAGAAACATTGGTATCCGGCACGCCGCGGCCGGAGCCGCTCTTGTTGCCCCCGCCGCTTTCCTTGTTGACGGTCGCCCAGGCGCGCCGCTCGGCTTCGTCGCGCGAGACGCCGCGCTCCGTGTAGCCTTCTTCGATGTGGCGGGCCTTGCGCTTTTGCTTGTTGGTGTAGCTCGACTTGTCGCCGCGCGGCATCAGCAACTCCTGCTCGTGACTGTCCCTGAGTTCAACGCCAGGCGCTCGAGCAGGTTCCTCGTTCGGCTACTCGATGACGATCTCGCCGATCATGCCGTGTTCTTTGTGGGTCTTGCCGTCGGCGCCGCGGATGCCGCATTCGAGATCAGTAACGCGGCCGGTCGCGACCGGGACGAACCACCATTCCGCGCTGTGGCCCGGGTAGACCTCAATCTCGCGGATTGCACCCTTGAACTCGGCGAGCGTCACGGGCTTGCCGTCGCGCATCTGCGTCACCTGCACCTTGCGGGTAAAGATGAGCTGCGTGAACGCGTGCGACGTAAAGTAGTGCGGATCGTTGCTCGGGTTGGTCAGCACGAGCTTGTAGAGCTTGCCGGTCTCGAAGCGCAGCCGGTTGGGCACGAACACATGCGCGCCGGGCTTGCCAAGCTCGACCTTGATCTCGATCGGGTCCTGCCGCGAGAGGTCGCCGGCGGCGCGAGCGCCGCTCACGGTGGCCACGGTGGCAATCAGGGCTGCCAGAACCGCAGCCGTCATTCGTCCTGAACGCATACCTATCCTCCTGGTAGTGGGCGGGGAGGAGGATATTGCAATTGCAACTTATTCGCAACTGGGTGAGGCCGGCTCTTTAACCCGGGGCCCCTGCGGGTTGCCCTTGGGCACCATGCGGGGATTCGAAAAGGCCGTCCAAAACCTGAGACGCCTCACAGGCAATTTCCTTCGCCGAAGCTGAACCGCCTCGCGCGGCGGAGCAACGAAGGAGCAAGGAGACCGCGCACAGGGAACGGAAGGAAACGAGCCATGACCAGTATCGCTGCCCGCAAGCAGGCGCGTCGGTTCTACGGCACGATAGGCGCCGCGATGCGCCGCACGTCGCGCCACCTCGAAACCCGTCGCAATGAGCGTACCGATTCCACGACCCGCCGCACCTGCGGTTTTGCCGTGAAATTCGACGAGCGCAGCTTACGCGCAAGCTGATCGCTTCGTATGCTCGCCCCAAGCACGCAGCCATCGCTGCGTGCATCCAAAGGAGCGAGCGATGGCCCAATACCTCGACAAATCCGACCAGCAGACGGCGCGTGCCTATTCGCCCGCCGTCATCACCGAAGGCGGCCGCACCGTCTGGCTCGCCGGGCAGACCGCGACGCGCGATGAGACCGGCAACGACATCTCCGGCAATTTCGACGCCCAGGTGGGGACGATCTTCAGCCTGATCGACAAGACACTTCGCCGCGCCGGCGGCTCGCTCGCCAATCTTGTCACCATGACGGTGTTCATCAACGATCCGCGCAACGGCGACCGCTTTGTCGAGTTGCGCAAGGGATTCTTTCCGGACGGGAACTTCCCGGCTTCCGCCCTCATCACGGTGTCGCACTTTGCGCGCTCTGGTATGTTGATCGAAATTCAGGGCGTCGCCGTCATCGGGGGATGACGATCTTGAGGCCGGTCCCGGGGTCTTCGCAAGAATGTCGGAATATGTTCGCGCCAATGCCAGCCAGATCCTTGACGGGCTCCTGTTCGGGCTCGGCGTGCTGGCGGTTTATCTGGGCGCGGTCTTCACCGGCGCGCTGATCCGCTCGCTGGGCGGCGCGGGCAGCAAGGGGCTCACCGCCGCGGGACGCTACGTCCAGGGCTGGTTCTACTATCTGCGTGGCGACGATCGCGACATCATCAATGTTACGCTCAACATCATCGACAACGACAAGCTGAAGTTCGACACCATCGTGGCGGACCGGCGCATCTGGTTCGTGTGGCCGAACGCCTACCGCCAGTCGATGATCCGCGGGGCGGCGCGCCGCACCACCGAGGACAATCCGGTGATCGCGTTTGCGCAGCTGGAACCGCCGCCTAACACCTTCGCGGGACGGCTGCGCCGCCGCTGCGACGACCTGGCGCACGACCTCCTCGCCAGCGTGAAGATCGTCAAGGATGGCAAAGAGCAGCGCGTGCGCCTGCAGCGCGAGGACGATTACAAGGCGGTCTACGGGCCGCTGATCAGCCTGGTCAGCGAGAAATGCACCAGCAACGACGCCATTGACCTTGCGCTCGGCCGCCCCATGGATGAATACCGTTTCGTGATCGCGTTGACCTACGAGAAGCTCAGCGATCGGCGCGCGCGCCATCTGCGTGCGATGGTGATGTGGGAGCAGTCCCTGCTCAACCTGCCGGCGGAATGCCCGCGCTTCGAGCGCAAGGAGCATGAGACCCGCTTCCGCACCTTGCAGGTGATCGCGCGACAGTATCGTGCCCATCCCGAGCGCTTCGGCGTGGTCAATATCTGGCGGCCGAAGGACCTTTATTCGATCGCGCCGGTCGCCGGCGGCGAGACGATGCGGGTGCGCCAGCCGCAAGGGGCGCCGTGAATGGCGTCATGAGCGGTGTCCTGGTCTCTGGACTTATGGCCGCGAATCGGGCGGCCTAGCCCTCAAGCACAAGGCCGAAACGATGCGCCCGCACGAAAGCTGCGGCTGCTGCCGCACCAGTATCCTGCCGAGCCGGCGGTCGGTGCTGGCCGGGTTCGCGTGCGCCGCCGCTGCGGCGCCGTTTCTTGCTGCGCCGGCGGCCGCCCAATTCACAGCCGAGGACGAGCGCTTCATGCGCATGGCGATCGAACAGGCGAGCATCGCGGACTTTCCTTTCGGTGCGGTGATCGTCAAGGACGGCAAGGTTCTGGCGCGCGGGCGCAACTTGGGGCGTACATTCGGCGATCCGACCGCGCATGGCGAGATGGTCGCGATCCGCCGCTTCCTCGATCAGTATCCGCCGGCCATGCTGCGGGGCGCCACGCTCTATACCTCGGGCGAACCCTGCGCGATGTGCATGGGCGCGATCCTGTGGTGCCACATCGGACGCCTGGTGTTCGCCGCGTCGGTTGCCCAACTCGCGACCAAGATCGACCAGATCATGCTGTCGGCGGCGGACGTCGCCGCGACCGCGAAGTTCGCACCGATTTCGATCACCGGCGGCGTGCTGGCGAACGAAGCGATGGCGCTGTTCAAGTAGCGGATGATCCCGAGGCGGCGATGATCGTCATCCGGCTGGCCAAGATCGTGATGGTGGCGGCCATCGCGCTGTTCGCGACCATCGTCGCGTTCGGCAACATCACCGACTACGGCACCAATCTCGCCTTCGTGCAGCACGTGCTGTCGATGGATACGATCCTCGAGCGCTCGACCATCCGCTATCGCGCCATCACCAGTCCGCCGTTGCAGCACCTGGCCTACGCAATCATCATCGCGGCCGAGGCGCTTACCGCGGTGCTGTGCTGGATTGGCGCTTACGTGCTTTATGCCAGGCTGCGTGCCGATGCGGCGTCGTTCAACCGCGCCAAGACCTTCGCGGTGCTGGGCCTGACGCTCGGCTTCCTGCTGTGGCAGGTCGGCTTCATGACCATCGGCGGCGAGTGGTTCGGGATGTGGCAGTCGCAATCATGGGACGGCGTGCCGAGCGCCTTCCGCTTCGTCATGGTGATCATGGCGGTGCTGATTTTCGTCGCGCTGCCGGATGGCGCGCTTGAGAACCGCTAGCAGGCTGCTGAAAAACTCGCTCGACGGCAAGACCTGATCGTGATTCCGTTGGATTGGACACGACGGGGTGA
>JAIESR010000110.1 GCA_019745775.1 Xanthobacteraceae bacterium
GCCGGTGCCAGGCGCGGCGCCGCGGCGGCCGCCGCTGGCGCCGCCGACCAGGCGGGTGTTCGTCACCGTGATCTCCGGCAGCACCGTGGTCTCGGTCGGCTGCGCCGATGCCGCTCCCCAATCCAGCGCGGCGACGCCGGCGGCCAGCGCCAGCGTCCTCGCAAGTCTCCTCTTCGATGCTCCCAGTCCTAGTGCTCCCATGGCATGCGTCCTCGTTCGCGCCCCTTGCGGGGCGCCGGTGACAGGACCGAAACGAAGGCGCACGAACGCCCGGCGACGGACGGTCAGCGTCCGGGCCGCTTGCGGTTCGAGCTTTGGATCGTGAGAGACATCTCGCACGGCCTTCGCATCGGTTGTGGCGTCACCGCTGCGAACAGCCGCTCCGTATGGTCCCACCGACCACCGGTTGGGTGACTGCGCTGGCAGGTCTCCTGGCTCGCGGGTCGTTGCCTGGTCGTCCAGCCTTCCCAGTTTCCCAGTGGCTGACGCGGACGACAGGCTCGCCGCTTACAGTTGCGGGGGCAGCCACGGATTCATGCTGCGAACGGCAGCTTGGCCCGTGTTCCCTCTTGCCTCCCCGGCGCAAGCCGGGGAACCAGCACGGTGCTGAGCATTCCGTGGGAACGTCCCCACGTCAAGATGATGGGAGGCGATCCGGTTTGGCCGTTGCCGGATTGTCACACCCTCGGCCGCTTGACTCCGGCCACATGCAATCGAAGCATGATGCCAATGACAAATGCCGGGAGGATCGCATGACAAGTCAGCTCCTGCTGTTGCTCGCAGCCGCGGCCCTCGCCGCGCCGACTCCCGCCGCCGCCGCCGACGTGGTCAATGTCGCCAACGTCTCGCGCACGCTGTTCAGCCTGCCGTTCTGGGTGGCGCAGCACCGCGGCTTCATGAACGACGAAGGCCTCGAAACCACCTCCAGCATTCTCGACAATGCCGAGAAGATCAACGCGGCGCTGCGCGCGGGCGCGATGCAGATCGCGATGGGCACGCCCGAAGCGGTGATCATCGACGCTTACAAGGGCGGCACGCTGCGGATCATCGCCGGCAACACCGGCAAGCTCCCGCACTTCATCATCGCCCGGCCGCACATCAAGACGCTCAAGGACCTGCGCGGGGCCAATTTCGGCATCCTGTCCGAGAAGGAAGGCTCCACATACGTGGTGCAGGACATCGCCAAGGCGATCGGGCTCACCCCCACCGACTACACGATGACCGTGGTCGGCGGCGCGCCGACCCGCTGGAAGCTGTTGCAGGCAGGCAAGATCGACGTCGGGCTGCAGCCGTTCCCGCTGAGCTACATCGCCGAGGATGCCGGCTTCACCAATCTCGGCTCGGTGATCCCGTTCGTACCGGACTGGCAGTTCACCACCATCAACGCCGACATGGCCTGGGCGGCGAAGAACCGCGGCGTGGTGGTGCGTTTCCTGCGCGCGGTGCAGCGCGGCCGCGATTTCATGCGCAGCAATCCGCAGGAGACCGCCGCGATAGCGGCCAAGGAATTGCAGACGACGGTCGCGCTCGCGGCGCGCGCCCTGGGCGACGCCGAGAAGCTCGCGATCCTCGATCCCCATCTCAACGTCACCGAGGCCGGGCTGCGCAAGGTGGTGGCGACGCTGCAACTCGCCGGCGAGATCGCGCCGGCGGAAAAATTCGACCTCGCGCGTTTCACCGACTTGAGCTTCTGGAAGGCGAGCCGGGAGAAGAAATAGCAACGGCATGTGTCCCGGGCGCTGCGCAGCACGTCGCGAAGCGAAGTGGTGCGCAGCAGACCCGGGACCGTCGCGCACTCCGAATTGAGAAACCGGCGCTGGAACGGTCCCGGATCAGCGGTGCACCGGCCCGCTTCGCTTCACGCTGCACCGCGTCCGGGACACGCGATCACCTACCCCTGCCCCGCCGCCGCTTCCGTTTCCGCCATCAGCCATTCGAGATACGGCTGGTCGACGCTCTCCAGCGGGATCACGATGATCGCCGGCACCGCATAGGAGTGCCTGTCCTTGATCGCGGAGGCCACCCGTTCGGACAGCTCGGCGCGGGTCTTGACGATCATCACCGCCTCCTCGCCCCGCTCGACCGCGCCCTGCCACCAGTAATAAGAAACCATGCCCGGCAGGATGTTAACGCAGGCGCATAGCCGCTCACCGACCAGCGCACGGCCGGCCGCCTCCGCCTCGACAATCGATGGATACGTCGTATAGACGAACACTGCGCGGTCCGTGTTCATGCGTCCCTCCGGAAACCCCGTCCTATGAGCCCAAGGTCGCCAAGATCACCAAGATCAAGCCCTAAGCCAAGCCCAAAGGCTGGCCAGGATACGGGCGGCGGCGGGGCCTACGACCGCATCGCCTTTGTGGCGAGCCCCTTCCCGGAGGCCAAGGCCGCCGAAAAGCGGCTCGCCAAGCTCTACGGCAACGTCAAGCCGGAAACCGCCGACGTCATCGTTGCGCTCGGCGGCGACGGCCTGATGCTCCAGACGCTGCGCCGCTTCATGCGCTCGGGCAAGCCGATCTACGGCATGCACCGCGGCACCGTCGGCTTCCTGATGAACGACTTCCGGGTCGAGAAGCTGCGCGAGCGGCTTGCGAAGTCGCACAACACCATCATCCATCCGCTGCTGATGTGCGCGACCGACGCGCGCGGCCGGAAGCACGAGCACCACGCCTTCAACGAAGTCTCGCTGTTCCGCCAGACCCATCAGGCGGCGAAGCTGCGTATCCTGGTCGACGAGAAGGAGCGACTCGCCGAGCTTGTCGCCGACGGAATCCTGTTGTCCACGCCGGCCGGCTCGACCGCCTACAACCTCTCCGTCCAGGGCCCGATCATTCCGATCGACGCGTCGCTGATGGCGCTCACGCCGATCAGCCCGTTCCGGCCGCGCCGCTGGCACGGCGCGCTGCTGCCCGACCGCGCCTGCGTGCGCATCGAGGTACAGGCCACCGACCGCCGCCCGGTCGCCGCGGTCGCCGACCACGACGAAGTGCGCGACGTGAGCCGCGTCGACATCCAGATGGATCACGCGATCGCGATGAACATCCTGTTCGATCCCGGCCACAGCCTGGACGAACGCATCCTGCGCGAGCAGTTTCAGTATTGATGACGTCACACTGCACCCAGCAGGAGGAGACGCATGCCGGAAGAGTACAACATCGAAATTGCGCAAAAGCTGGCCGAATATGAGACTGATGCGGCAGCGTCGCGCCGGCTCGACTTGTTGGAGATCACTGAAGCCGTCGTGCTTGCGCTGATCGCCGTGGCAACGGCCTGGAGCGGGTACCAGGCGGCGAAGTGGGATGGTCATCAGGCGCTGTTGTACGGGCACGCCTCAAAGCTGCGTGTCGAGTCCAGTGTCGCTGCCATCGAAGGTGCTCAACAACGGCTGCTGGACGTCGTTCAATCCAACGAATGGATCAGAGCCCACGATGCAAAAAACCAGCAGCTGGCCGATGCCTACCGGGACCGGCTGAGCGCGGAATACCGCGTTGCCTTCGAAGCCTGGCTCAAGACCAATCCGCTGACGAATCCGGATGCGCCGTCCGGTCCCACCGCCATGCCCGAGTACCGCAACGCTCTGCTCGAAAAGGCCGCTGAGCTCAACAAAGAGGCCGCGGCTACATTCACCGAGGGGACCCAAGCCCGGGCGGTCGCGGAGAGCTATGTCCGCAGCACGGTGCTGCTCGCGACCGTGCTTTTCCTGGTCGCCGTGGCGCAGCGGTTCAAAATTCGGAGCGTGCGACGAGGTCTGCTCCTCGTGGCGAGCACCGTGATGATCTATGCGCTCGTCCATGTGGCGATGTTCCCGCGGCTGTAGGGCGAGCAGTTTCGATATTGAGGAGCTTGTGTCCCGGACGCCATAAGCGCGGATACGCGCGTCTTCGACGCGCTATGGCAGCACGAAGTGATGCACCGCGTCCGGGACACGCGAGCCCAGCTAATTCGCCGCCAGCGCAGCCTGGCTCTCCGCCTGCCTGGCGGTGGTGCCATGGCCGCCGGCGATGGTGGCATCGGTGATGTTGTGCTTGCGCAGCGCGTCGCCGACCGCCACCGTCGCCGCGTTGCGGGCGATCGGTCCGCGCGGCGAGATCAGGTCGGTCACCCACACGATGTTGGCGCCGACCACGTGCCCGATCAGCATGCCTTCCGAATGCGGGTTCGGAATGTTGTGCAGGTTGATCTGGATGGTGTCGTCCCTGAGCGTCATCGTGTCGGTCACTTCCTGGATGGTCGCCGCCCGCGGCTGCTTCTGCAGGGCATCCGGCGACACCTGATGCGGCGCCTTCACCACCTGCTCGAAATAGGCCTTGGTCGGCGCCGGCACGATCACGGTCGCCCCCTCCGCCACATAGGTGCGCATGCCGCCGGTGTGATCCATGTGGTGATGGGTCAGCACCAGGTGGGTGACCTTCTTGCCGGGATACTTCGCCTTCGCCGCATCGATCACCCAGCGCGACTGGCCCTCGTTGACGGGCGCGTCGAACACCACGATGCCGTCCTTCATGTTGACGACGAGGTTGTTGGCGCCCCCACCGACCACGTGCTGCACATTGGGAGCAAGCTCGACCAGCTTGAAGCCGCCGCCGGGCGGGAAGTACACCGCATCGCTGTCGAGGAAGCGGCCGAGGAACATCCGCCGCAGCACCCACTGATACGGCACGTCGGTATTGGCCGACGCGAGCGCCATGGTCCGGAACTTCTCCGGAATATCGAACGTGGCGGTTGCGATCGTCGGATTGGCCGTGATCTCCTTGTAGGTCAGGCGCTGGGTTTCACGGCCGCCGAGGCGGAACGAGAGCGAATGCGCGATCTGCGCGCCGTTGACCGCTTTCCAGTCGCCGAGCACGACGTCGTAGTCGCTGTCGCCGTAGATGTGGTCGGCGTCGCGCGTGCGTACCGCCACCGGCAGCTTGGACGTCCGATCGAACAGCACGATGTAGCGCGTGGCGCCGGACTGGAACGCGATCGCCGGCAGTATCTGTTCGCCGAAGCGCTGGTCTTCGAGCGCGGACACGGCTTGCGGATTATCGAGCGCCCGCAGCAGCAGGAATGGCGAGCCGCGGCCGTATTCGCGCTGGTGCGCGGCGAGCCGGATGCCCGACATCGGCCGCATCCCTTGCGCGTCGACCACGACGCCGTAGGTCCGGTGCACGATCTCGCTGAATTGCAACCGCTCGACCACGACGTATTTCATGTCGCGATCCCAGTCGACGCGGATGACCTGGTTGGGGATGTCGGCGTGGATGGTGAAGGTCGAGTCGCCGATGAAGCGCGTCTCGCCGCCGGCGCGCACCGACTGGCCCGGCTCCCAATGCTTCGCCTCGCCCTTGATGACGAGAGTCGTCAGACCACGCAGCGCATCGGCGCCGCCCTGGGCGGCGACCGCCGCCCGCACAAGCTCCGCCGGCGCCTGTGCCGTTGCCGGCTGGGCAGCAGCAGCGGCGAGCAGCAGCGCGGTCGCAAATGTCCCGATATGTTTCATCAAATCCTCCCTTGCTGGACGGACTAATCGCCGTCTTCGCAGCAAGGTTATCACCGCACGATCAAGCGCGCAGCTGGGTCTCTCGACAACGTGAAGCCACCGTCGTCAGGCGGTATCTGGCTCTCCAATCGCCATTGCACGAAACTGTGACGCGGCAGGCAAGCCGCGCCGCGCGGTTGCACGCCAGGCCCCCGAACGCGGCACGAGCTGGCCGGGGACGGGCGTAATTCTAGGACGCACGCTGATTATGATCATTCGTTTGCTGGATGATCGGGAGCATGGCGAAGACAATTTGTCCCGCCAATCCGATCAAGGCATGCATCTGACGATATTGCTCCAGGTGAGCTGACAACGTGCGCCGGAACCCGAGCACCGAGACGCCGATCTCCGCGAACATCAGGACCGCGAATGCGAGCCCGCCCATAACGAGCCGAGCCGTCAGCACCGGAGGCACATCGAAGCGCTTGATGAGCCACCGGCAGGCCGCCCAGGACAATGCCAAGATGATCGGGAGCTCAACGAGCACGGCTGCGTTCACGCCAAATCTCGGGGCCAGCACGAGGACACGCAGCGTGCCAAGTGCAAACCCTGCCACGAACACAATACCGAAGCACGCAAGCCCGGCCCAAGCCGCGCGCGCCGGTGATCGATGTCCCACAACCCACTCCTGCCCCAGGCCCCATTCATATTGACCGCTGCATTGATGCCAAGTCCACCTTGAGTTGGATCAATTCATCCCACGGACATGGGGGTGACGATGATCCGGTTTTCGAGCGAGCCTCTTGCCGGCACGCTCCACATCGGACCATAATCGCGGGTAGTCACCATGAACCGTCGAAGATTGCTGTCGGGAGCGAGCGCCGCGGGCGCAACAGCGGTCGCCGCACCATCGTTCGCAAACGCCCCGAGGCCAAGAACTTACGGCGAAGCCGTCAAGGTGACGTGGCGCCCCCTCGATCCGTCCGGAGGCACACCGGAAATCGTTCGCGCGGGGACACTTGCCGCAAACAGTCACAACACGCAGCCATGGCGCTTCATCGTTTCCGACAAACAGATCGTGATCGGTCCCGACTTCAGCCGTCGCTGCCCCGCCGTCGATCCCGATGACCATCATCTGTTCGCGTCATTGGGCTGTGCCGTCGAGAATATGGTCCAGGCAGCGGCCGCGCTTGGCTTCGACGCCGAGGCCAGGGTCGACGTCACGAACCCGGATCGCGTCGGAATAGCTCTCGATCGACGCCCGCCGGCGCGCAACGAGCTCACCGATGCCATCACTCAGCGGCAATGCACGCGTGACGCATTTGATGGCAGAGCTCTCAGTGCCGAGCATCTGAGCGCGTTGGGAAAAGCCGGGACCGCGGACGGCGTCGAATGTCTGCTGGTGACAGAGCGGCCTCGCATGGACGCGATGCTCGACTACGTCAACCAGGGCAATACGATACAGATGCGTGATGAGGCCTTCATGCGGGAGCTGATCCACTGGATTCGCTTCAACGACGCGATGGCAATAAAGCATCTCGACGGGCTCGCTGCCCGCAGCTCCGGCAATCCCTCTCTGCCGGCATGGCTGGCCAGACGCCTGCTACCGTTCGTGATGACCGAGAGTGGGGAGAACGACAAGTACGCAAAGCACGTCCGATCGTCGGCTGGAATTGCCGTGTTCTCGACCCGACAAAATGACAAGCTTGGGTGGATCGCCGCCGGCCGAGCCTATCAGCGCTTCGCGTTGCGGGCGACCGCTCTCGGCATTCGGCAGGCATTCCTCAATCAGCCGGCCGAGGTGGCATCGCTTCGACCGCAGATCGCCGCCTACCTCGGGATCGCAGATCGGAGGCCGGACCTGATCGTTCGGTTCGGGCGAGGGCCAATGTTGCCCCCGTCGCTGCGTCGACCCATCGAGGCGGTGATCGACAAGTCATGAGCAGCAACGCGTTTCTGCTGTCGATTGCTTTGGCCGCGCTGGTTATCGGCGGCGCTGCCCTTGCCATCATTTACAACCGCGAGATCAACCACGCGCGGGCGTCCGCAGCTAGTGGGGGCCGTATCGCACAAACGTCAGCTGGTCGCATCGAGTATGCAGAAACCGGTTCGGGCACGGCTCTTCTCTCGATCCACGGCTCTGGCGGCGGCTATGACCAAGGGCTCGCCATTGCCTCAGAACTTGTTGGCGATGGATTTCGCGTTCTTGCACCATCCCGGTTCGGATATCTCGGCACGCCAATCCCCGCCGATGCTTCGCCCCTCGCTCAGGCCGAGGCCCATGCGGCACTTCTTGCCGCGCTGATGATCGACCGGCCGATCGTCGTTGGGACGTCCGCAGGCGCGCTTTCGGCCGTCGAGTTGGCCTTGCGGCATCCCGATCGAGTTACCGCACTCATTCTGATCGTCCCGGCAACCTACGCCCCGACGAGCGCTGTCGCGATCGAGGGGAGTCGAGGAAGTCGATTTGCGTTCTGCCTGGTCAATGCCGGTGCAGATTTCATCTGGTGGGCCATCGAGAAAATTGCGCCTTCGATATTGATCCGTTTCACCGGCGTCTCCCCGGAGTACCTCGCGACCGCGTCGCCGGCCCAGCGCGAACGTGCGATGCGGACGGTCAGAAAGATCCAACCGCTCTCGAAGCGCTTTGCGGGCATCGCCGTCGACAGCAGGCCCGTTCGATACCCCCCGCCACTTGAAGCGATCAAGGTGCCGACGCTGGTCATCTCAGCACGGGACGATCTGTTCAATACCTTGCCGGCGGCCGAATTCGCCGCAGCCACAATACCCAACGCAAAGCTGGTCGTTTTTGAAACGGGCGGGCATCTGCTGGTCGGCCGCGAAGCCGAGGTGCGTTCGGAGATTGCCAGTTTCCTGGCGCAGGCGGGCATGAAACCGGCGTCAACGTAGATGGATGCGCTATGCGAGGTGTGCGACTTGTATCTTCATCGCACGATAAAAAAAAACCTGATCATAGCGTTGCGGCGAAAACACGGGCTGCCGCCGCGCCTTGCCGAAGCGCGCCACAATTCGCGGACACGTTATCATACGATCTCTGATGATAGCGCGTTTGACACTGCTGCGCGCTCACCTACCTTTCGCCATGTCCGTCCGGCGAAGGTGATTATCGCGAGGCATTGCTAAGCAGGGCGGGACGCAGCGTCACGCGAGTCGGTGCGTGCACACCGAACGCCCGGAAGCGTGCGAGCGACACCGCGCTCCCACCACCACCAGCGGGACGTGCGAACGCGCCGATGTCACGTCGAAAAGGCACATAGTGGTAAGAGCCGTAAGAATGTAAGAATCGAACCTAAGCCGATGATCGCTTTGAAGAATATATCTTACACCCGATCTTACACCCTACGCCGGCGGTGAAAGAATGGCGCGCGTCTTTCCCGGAATGACGATGGAACGATTTCGAATGTGCTTACTGCGGCGCGATCGGCGGCGACTTGCGGACGGTCTCGGGCGCGTCGTCTGCGGCGGCGGCGGCCGCCGCCGATTTCAGCCCGATCGCCGCGCGCACACGGCTGAACAGCGACCAGAGCGCCTCGTTCTGCTTGATGAAACGCTTGAGGCGGCGATGTCCGAGCACCATCGCGGCGACCGGAACTCCGCGCGTCGAACCGGCGGCAACATGATCGTAGAGCGTCACCGTGCGATCCGACCATTCGCGCTTGTAGCGCTCGTCGCCGATGGTGAAGTCGAAATGCTTGAGCCCGTGCTCGATCGAGTAGCGCAGGAGATCGCGTAGATGCGCAACGCCCGCTCCGAAACGCGACGTCTCGCCGTCATCATAGCTCGCCAGCACGTGGTAGTAGGTGTCGCGGAACGTGAGGCCGAGATTGATCGCGGCCCAGCCGGAGCCGACGTCGAGCCGGCTGACGTGCACAAGGCCGCGCGTGCGTTCGTCGGTCGCGACCGCGGTGAAGAATGCGCTCCAGCCCGGCCGATCGAACATGTTGGCGACGCCCATGCGCGCGAACGAGCGCGATTTCTGCTCGATCAGGGTGTCCACGGAGCGTTCGATCTCGCCGCGGTCCAGCGGCGTGACGAACCGCACCGGGCCGATCTCGCCAAGCCGCTTGAGCTTGCTGCGATCGCGCCGGCGGGTCGAAGACGATCGCTTGGCCTCGTAGTACTCGGTCCAGGTCCCGGACAGGTCGGTGACATAAGCATTGCTCGGATTCAGATTGGTCGCGAGCGCCATGAACGGATTGGGCTGTCCGCCTTGACCCCCTACCCGATCCGGCATCTTGCTGAGTTCGACCAGATCGTGACGCGTGCGCGCATCCGACTGAAGCCGCCGGCGGATCTCGCGCCACAGGTCGCAGAACCGCTCGGGCGTCAGTTGCGATGCGCAAGCGGCCGCCAGCAGCGGGCCGTTGTAGTCGCAGAGATCGCTTGCAAACCAGGTCAGGCGGCGAATCGCGCCCGGCGTCACCGCCAGCGGCAGGATGAACAGCACGGCACCCGCCTGCCGGCCGACGACGATCGCGGGCTGCGCGCGGCTGACCGGGCCGACGTGATGACACCACGCGGCCAGCCAGTCGAAGCTCTGGAACGCGGTGCAGTCGGCGCCCCGCTCGAACGCGCGCCATTCCCGCTCGACCTCGCCGAGCTGATGATGAACGGTGAATTCGATCGCAAGTTGCGTTGCGCGCACAACGTCACGCGCGTCTTGCACCGAAGCGCAATCCATCCGGCGCTGATCGATGACGACAGGATCGGACATTCCACCGCTTTCTTCGAAGAACGTTGCGAACCCTCGCAAACAAACCTCAACAAAGCGTTGGCCGGAGACGGCGATCGCGAAATGCCGGGAACGGTTTTCGAGGAGGCCGCTTGCGTGCGGCGTGATCGCTTCGGAGCAGTTTACCGGAACATCGAATCCGGAACGTCATGCTTAACCCTTCCTTAACAGCGCAAACCTACCATCTGCGATTGCAAAGCCCTGGGGACGTATCCCGGGGCTTTCGGTGGTGCCATGCTTCGCATCGATTTCAATCGGCTTCGCTTCCTGATTGTCGACGACAACACGCATATGCGTCGCATCTTGCGGACGCTGCTGCATGGTTTTGGCGCGCGCGAAGTCTACGAAGCGGAAGACGGCGCCACCGGTTTGGAAGCGTTCACGCATTTCGCTCCGGATATCATCATCGCCGACTGGGCGATGCCGATCTTCGACGGACTCGAGCTCACGCAGATGATCCGGCAACCCGGCGCGAACGCCAATCCGTACGTTCCGATCATCATGCTGACCGGTCATTCGGAAAAGAAGCGCGTTACATCCGCGCGCGATGCCGGCATCACCGAATTCATGGCCAAGCCGATCTCTGCCAAGGCGCTGTATCAGCGCGTTCTCAATGTGGTCGCCAACCCGCGACCGTTCATCAAGACCAAAACCTATTTCGGCCCCGACCGGCGACGCAATGCCAGTTCAAACTATGTCGGACCCGAACGTCGCAAGGGCGGCAAGGCGGACACGATCAAAGCGTCCACACTCATCGACAAGGCCAAGGTCGCAAGCTGAGAAAGCGGAATTCATCAATGCCCAAGAACAAGGAGAAGGACAAGAACAAGGAGATGAAGCCGTCGGTCACGACCTATGGCGACTATGAAATGATCACGCCGGCGAACCGGCTGCGCATGGCGGTGTCGGAGGTCGCGGGGAATCCCGGCAAGGACGACGATCCGATCGCGCGCGCCGAGCAGGCGCTGGCGGCGCTGTCGAGCGAGTTCACGTCCTGGATGGACGCGGAAAGCGAGCGGCTCGACGCCGCGCGCCGCGACGTCAAGGCGAAGGGCTCAGCAAAGCGACCAGCGAAGCGCTGTTCCATGCCGCGCACGACATCAAGGGCCAAGCCGCGACATTCGGCTATCCGCATGTCGCATCATCCGCCGACAGCCTGTGCCGGCTGATCGATCACACGCCGGACATGAAGCGTATCCCGCTCGCGCTGGTCGATCAGCACGTCGACGCGGTCCGCGCGATCATCCGCGAGAAGGCACGGCCCGACATCGCGCAGGTCGCCGACGCGCTGACCAAGCGGCTGCGCGAAGTCACCGACGAATTCCTGGCGCAGGAGAACAAGGACCGGCCGGACGTGCTCGCCGGCATTTTTGCACCGCCGATCGCGCCATCGTTCTGATGGCCAAGTTACCGGCTACGCCGCGTAGCGCGCGTCGTCGACGAACTCGTCGTTGCCCGGCTGGGCGAAATACAAGGGATCGACGGCGTCATCGGCCACCAGCTCGTTGCAGAACATGCGCGCTTCCTCGCGCGCCGCTTCGGCCGCGAAACGCCGCAGCAACAGCAGCAGCGGCTCGATATCGCCGAACGATTCGTCGGCACAGCGCGTCAGCACGCGCTCGACCATGCGCCTCCGCAGACGCGTCGCGCCGCCCGGCTCGCCGATGAAGCCGCCTTCCCGCATGGCGTCGACCGCCTCGCGGAACGCGGCGTAGGTCGACGCCGGCAGCTCGGCCCGCTCATAGAGCGCGCGGAAGCCGCTGCCGCGCCGGTCGTGCAGCAGGGCGCTGACGCGCGCGATCGGCATGTCCGCGAGCTCGGCAAGCGCCTGCTCGAACATCACGATGTTGCCCGAAAGGAGCGCGCGCAGCACCAGGCCGGCGGTCAGCTGGCCGCTTTCGCGCAGATGCCGGATCAGCGGCGGCATCTCGGTCGACGGCGAGACCGCGGCGAGCGTGACGGTTGCCTTCTCGCACGCTTCCTTGGCGATGCGCTGGGCGTGGTCTTGGTCGAGCCAGGCGCGCGCAGTGACGAAGCCGGCGAGCGTCTCGGAGAGCTTCGCGACCACCGCCTGCCGCGTCGGCGCGGGCAGATCGTCCCGTATCAGCATGGCTTCGCGGATCGCAGCGAGATGACCGTAGCGTTCGACGATACGATCGAGCGAGAACGCGACGATCTCGGCGCTCTCGTTCTCGATCAGGACCAGGCAGGCTTCGGCAGAGCCGACCTCGGCGATGGCAGCCGACACCGCGCACGGCAGGTCGGCGCGGCGTGCGATCGGCACCTGTGCCGGCGAACGCCCGGTGGCGATCGCGTCGACCAGATCGGCGTCCATCAGGAGCGGCGAATGCTCGAGCACCCAGCTCGCCACCTGCGGCTGGTCGGCAGCGAGCCCGAGAATGACCGGCGGCGGCGACTGGTCGCTGAAGGCGAGCGCGCGAGAGAGCGCCTCGCGCACCAGCGGCGACGGATCGTCGAGCTGCATGATGATCGCGCCCTCGGCGGCGGCGCGGTCGTCGGCGGACAGGTCGGAGTAGAGATAGGCACGCGCCAGAGCGGTGGTTGCCTCGGCACGTTCGGCGGCACCCGCCGTACGGAGCCACTGAAGAAACTGACGAACGATCATGCCTCAACCGGAGCACAACAATGTGCCGCAACACGGCACGGGATAGGTGCCAGCATAGGGGCGGATATTTAATAAAGCGTTCACCATAAATCTTTGGATTGATTGCCGGTCCGTTAACGGCGGCGAGCACCACAACGCCGTCAGGCGCGGCTGCTGCCCTTGAACAGGCTGCGCACGTCCGGCCGCAGATCCCGGAACAGATCGAGCGGCTCCGCGGCAGCCGGTTGCGCCACGGCTTGAGCAGTCATGCTCGGTGCGCCCTGTGCGCCCGACGGCGGCGCATTCGCACCCGGCGTGGTCCACAATTCCGAGACGATCGGCGAGACCGCGCCGCGCCCGTCGCGATTCCCGTCGCCATTGCTGAACAGCGAGCGGAACGCCGGCTCGGCCCCGGCAACCACGGGACTCGCCGACGCCACGGCAAAGGCATTGGTGGTCCCGGCGGTATCGGGCACCGGCGACGTTCCGCGTGCGGCCGGGGGCGCGGTGGTGTTGGCGGCAATGGCGGTGGGCGCGACGCCGGGCATCACATTGGCGCGGGCGACCTGGTAGCGGCGGTTGAGCTCGGCATAGACGCCGGCGACGCTGCGGGCATTGCCCGCCCGATCGTAGAAGATCGATTTGTTGGCGCGGGCCGCGGCCGGAAACATCCCGGCGGCTTCAGCTTGCGGGCGCTCCTTCGCAGCATTGATGAGCTGAGCGGCGCCGCCGGTCCCGAAGAAATGCGCCATATAGAGTTCGCCGTCGGTCGCATTCCGGCCGATGCGCTGCTTGAGGGCGGCGGCATTGCGCTGGGTGAAGGCGCCAGCCATCGCGGCGTTGGCGGCCGGGTCCTTGCGCAGCGCCAGGATCTCGTTGCGCAGCTGCGGATCATTGACCTGGTAGCGCCCGGAGGAATTGCGCGAGATCGCGTCGGCATAATTGCCGAACCCGAGCGCCTTGCCGGTATTCTTCATCATGCCGAGCCAGGTCTGCTCGATGAACTGGAACAGCCCGGTCGCGCTCGAGCTCTTGGCCTTCAGGCCGGGGTTGAAGTTCGACTCGACCTTGGCGGTCGCGAGCAGGTATTCGAAGCTCGCACCGGTCGACTGCGCGGCACGCTGAATCGCACCCGCGACACCCGAAGGCGGCGGGGTGATCTGGGACGGCTGCCGGCCGGCAGTTTGCTTCGGAAGGACGGACATGACGCGCGGTTTGGACGCTCTATCAGCGCCCGTGGCGCCTGCCACGAGTCCTGCTAACTGTTAACGATTATGGTAAACGGATCGTTAACAGAGTACCTCCGTATCCGCGTCCGGGAGACCGAGATATGACCCAGAAGCCCGAGCCCCTCGTTCATCGCCATCCGCGCGGTGGCATCTATTTCGACGACTTCGTGGTCGGCCACGTCTACGAGCATCCGCTGCGCCGCACGGTGACGCAGATGGACAACATGCTGTTCTCCAACATGACCCTCAATCCGCAGCCGCTGCATATCGACCGGCACTTCTGCGAACAGGAAACCGAATGGGGCCAGCCGCTGATGAACTCGCTGTTCACGCTCGGCCTGATGATCGGCATCCAGGTCTCCGACATGACCGTCGGCACCACCATCGCCAATCTCGGCATGACCGACGTGAAATTCCCGCACCCGCTGTTCGAGGGCGACACCGTCCACGTCAATACCGAAGTGATCGGCAAGCGCGAATCGAACTCGCGGCCGGGTGCCGGTATCGTCGAATTCCTGCACCGCGCCTACAATCAGGACGACAAGCTTGTCGCCGAATGTCACCGCCAGGCCTTCATGCGGATGCGGCCGCGTTGATGATGGCGATTCGAACCCACTGAGCCCCGATGCGCTCTCTCCTGTTCGTTCCCGCCGACGGCGGTCCCAAGCTCGACAAGGCGTTCGCGAGCGGCGCCGACGCCGTGATCGTCGATCTCGAGGATTCGATCGCGATCGACCGCAAGGATGCCGCGCGGGCCAGCGCGACGTCCTTCATCAAGACGGCGGTGGCGCAGGCGAAGCGCCCTCGCCTGCTGGTGCGGGTCAACGGCATCGCCACCGGCCTGATCGACGCCGATCTCGACGCCGTCGTACCGGCGAAGCCCGACGCGATCCTGCTGCCGAAGGCGGAAGGCGGCGCATCGGTCGTCCATGCGGATGCAAAGCTTTCCGCGCGCGAGGCGATGGCCGGGATTGCCGACGGCCACATCAAGATCCTGGCGCAGGCGATCGAGACCGCCGCTGGCATCTTCGTCGCCGGCACCTTCAACGGCGCGAGCGCCCGCCTGATCGGTATGACCTGGGGGCCGGAGGATTTGTCCGCCGAGCTCGGCGCCGACGCCAACCGCGACCAGGACGGCCGGCTGACCGCGCCCTATCAGCTCGCGCGTTCGCTCTGCCTTTTCGGCGCCGCGGCGGCGCAGACCGCCGCGATCGAAACGATCTATGCCGACTTCCGCAATCTCGACGGCCTGCGCCGCGACACCGACGAGGCACGCCGCGACGGTTTCGTCGGACGGCTCGCAATCCATCCGGCGCAGGTTTCCGTCATCAACGAGGTGTTCACCCCGACCGCCGAAGCGCTCGCGAAAGCGCGCGCGATCATCGCGGCATTCGCCGCGGCGTCCGGCGCAGGGGCGGTTGCGATCGACGGCGTGATGTATGACCGGCCGCACCTTGCACGCGCAAGACAAATGCTCGCGCGCGCCGGTGTCGACGCCTAGGGATCGACTATTTCTTGTAGACCGCGCCCGGATCGAACGCCTTGTCGCCGTCCCGGAATTCGAGCGTCGCGGCGCCCGGCTCGCCGATCTGCACAGCGCGATAGAAGCACGAGCGCCGTCCGGTGTGGCAGGCGCCGGGACCGCCCTGCTCGACCTTGATCCATACCGCATCCTGATCGCAGTCGACGCGCATCTCAAGAATGCGCTGCACATGGCCGGAGCTCTCGCCCTTGCGCCACAGACTCTTGCGTGAACGGCTGAAGTACCAGGCCTCGCCGCTTTCGATCGTGCGCCGCAGCGCGTCGGCGTTCATGTGCGCGACCATCAGCACGTCGCCGGTCTTGGCGTCGGTCGCGACGCAGGTGACGAGCCCGTCGGCGTCGAACTTCGGGGCGAACGCAAGGCCTTCCTCGACCGCTTCGGTCGAGGAAGGTGACGCAAAAGTGGATTGCTCAGCCAAGGAAGGCCTCCCGCGATGACGCGGGGATCAGCGGTCAGCCCCGCGCACCATGGTGATGAAACGCACTTGCTCTTCCGGATTCTCGCGGAAGCTGCCGATGAACTGCGTCGTGATGGTCGAGGAGCCGGGCTTCTCGACACCGCGCACCGACATGCACATATGCTCGGCCTCGAGCATCACGGCGACACCACGCGGCTTGAGGATCTCCTCGATCGCGGTGGTGATCTGCGAGGTCATGTGCTCCTGCGTCTGCAGGCGCCGGGCATAGACATCGACCAGCCGCGCGAGCTTCGAGAGCCCGACGACGCGCTCGACCGGCTTGTAGGCGATGTGCGCCTTGCCCATGAACGGCATCATGTGATGCTCGCAATGGGAGCTGAAGGCGATGTCGCGCACCAGCACGAAGTCGTCGTACTTGCCGATCTCGCTGAAAGTGCGGTCGAGCACCTCGGCGGGGATTTCGCGGTAGCCGCGATAGAGCTCCTCATAGGCGTCGACGACCCGCTTCGGGGTCTCGACCAGCCCTTCCCGCTCCGGGTGGTCGCCGGCGAAGGCGATCAGCGTGCGCACGGCGGCTTGCGCCTCCTCGCGCGTCGGGCGGGGCGACGGCGCCTGCGGCGCCTGGCGGACATGATCAGTGAGCGAGGCCTTGGGCCAAGGCTTGACGACAGCGTCCATAACGGTCTCTCCGTTCGACCGGCTTACACGAGGCCGGGGGTGTCACCGGGGCGGCCGCATCAGTAATACGCGCCTTGTCGGGGTAAATCCCATGCGCGCGGACTGGACGCCGCATTCCCAAATTACATGGCTCCACACCATTGCGAAACCAGGCGCCGGCCGGCGCTTTCGTACCGGGGGGCCGATTCCCTATATATTCTATCGCACGGTCGGCGCAATCAGGTGCCGGGACATAAGGACCGCCATCACAAGCCATGCTCAACGAGGTCTACAACCGCCGAATCATCGAACTGGCAGGCAATATCCCCCGGCTGGGCCGGCTGGACGCGCCGGATGCCAGCGCCACCGCCCATTCCAAGCTTTGCGGTTCGACCGTGACCGTCGACCTGAAGATGGCGGGTGACGAAATCACCGATTTCGCTCATGAGGTTAAGGCCTGCGCCCTGGGTCAGGCCTCATCCTCGATCATGGCCCGCAACATCGTCGGGGCGAAGGCGTCGGAACTGCGAAGCCTGCGCGAGGCGGTGCGCAAGATGCTCAAGGAGAACGGCGCACCGCCGGCGGAGGGCCGCTGGACCGACATCGCGGTGCTCGAGCCGGTGCGCGACTATAAGGCGCGGCACGCCTCGACCCTGCTCACCTTCGATGCCGTGGTCGACGCCATCGGCCAGATCGAGGCCAAGCGTAAGGGATAGCTCGTCTAGCGCGGGCATTCCTTGGTGAGTTGCGGCAGCGCCTGGCCGAGCCCGGTCAGCCCGATGTGAATCACCGTCTGCTGCTTCGCCTTGGTCAGCGTCGCCACGGTGACCGGGGGTTGGTTGGGCGCAAACATCTTGGCGAGCAGGCCGGTGGAAACCGTCGCATGGGCGATCGATTCAAGACGTCCGGCGACCATGCGCGAGGATTCGACGTTGAGCGGCACGCGTTCGCGGCCGAGCCCGATGACGGCGCGCGTGATCGAATCGTCGGCGCTCGCAAGCCGCCGCGTCTCCCAATAGCGCACGTTCATGCTCATCGGCTTCTCGCCGCAGGCAAAAGTGACCAGGAGAGTGCCGATCTCTTCTCCCTCCCGCGTCAGCGGATGCCTGCGCACCACGCTGCGGTCTGCGCCATCCCCGACCAACGTCCAGCGCTGCAAGGAGGCGAGTTGACCGCCGGTCGGCGGCAGCACACCCGGCGGTATCGACACCGCATCGGCGTCCGACGATGGGAACGGCGTATCGACCGTGTTGAGCCGCGTCCGCTGCACCTCGATGTTGGTCAGGATGCGCAAGTCCTCCCACGGCGGAATCCGCATCGACAGATCGAACAGCTCGATCTCGCCGCCCATATCCACGGTGTAGCGGGCGATCTCCGAGGTCGCACGCAACAGCCCGGCGACATGCTGGGCGGCATAGATCGCAGCGGTGGAGTCGGCGCGCGCCGCTCCAGGCCAGATCTGGTGCACCAGGATGCGCGCTTCCGGCGGAACATGCCGGCGCGCGCCGCCCAGCAGCACGAACGGACACATCGACGCGCAGATGGCCTTCGGCGAATAGCTCGCGCGCTGCTCGCCCGATGCATCGGCCGGCAGCATGACCGTCTGGCCGACCGTGACCGTCAGGTTGAGTCGCCGAAAGGCACGGCCGAGAGCCAAACCCGCGGTGACAGCGCCGCCGGGCGATTCAAGCACCACCACCTTGCCGGAGATGTCGCGCGTGCGCGCGAACGCCTCGAAATCGCGGGCGGAGTCCGGCACGATCATGCCCTTGGCCGACACCCACTCTCTGCACGCGCTTCCACATTTGTCGGCGGGGCCCTCCTTCACCCATGTGAAGGTCATGCCACCGGGCTGCTTCGGTGGCGGGTCGAGCTTCGGCGGGGTGCCGCGCTCCTGCCCGCTTAGGCTACCGGCACCGAGCGCCAGGACGACAAGCGTCGCAGCAAGGCGCAAGCATGGCGCCATGGCCATATGCGTCAGTGGCGTCGACAGGTTGGAAGCACGCCGGTACAAGACCATCTCCCGTGGATCAGACCCCACGAATTTGCCCGATATTATGTCGGAAGCCTTGAAAAGGCCAAATGCCGAAACGGGTACTTATGGACTAAAGCTTGTCGCCGACCCGGCGGCAGCCTATGTCGGGGACTCCATTCGAGACCCCTCGTGAACCCTCCCCGCGAACGAATCTTCAATGTGCCCGGCGTCGTGGTTGCGCTGATCGCGCTGCTTCTGGGTATCCATCTCTTCGCGGCATACCTGCTGACCATCGCACAAACCAACGAGCTGTTGGCTCTGTTTGCCTTCTCTCCGCTGCGTTACGCCGAGGTTGCACCGCCCTGGTTGCCGAACTGGTGGGGTCCGCAAATTTGGACGTTCGTCACTTATGCGTTCCTCCATGCCGACCTCGGTCATCTCTTCTTTAATTTCGTTTGGCTCTTGGCATTCGGTCCCCCGATCGCGCGCCGGTTTGGGGCGAGGCGCTTCCTTGTGTTCTGCGCCGCGACCGCCGCGGCGGGCGCACTTGCACATCTCGTCATGCACATCGGCGAGTTCGCGCCGATGATCGGCGCATCCGCGGCGATCTCCGGCATGATGGCGGCGGCCATGCGTTTCGTCTTTCAGCGCGGCGGACCGCTCGGTTTGCTCGGCCGCGGCGAGCAGGAATCCTACCAGGTGCCTGCGGCATCGCTTGCTGTGATGTTGCGGGATCCGCGCATTCTGGCGTTCCTCGCTGTATGGTTCGGCGTCAACATCATCTTCGGCATGGGCGCCGTTTCGATGCCGGGCACGGAAGGGAGCGTAGCCTGGGAAGCGCATATCGGCGGCTTCCTGGCGGGGCTGCTCGGCTTCTCCTTGTTCGATCCGGTGCGCCCTGCGGCGCCGGACACCGAGCCGGAGCCATCGACGATAACCACGGATGATGATCCGATCAGGCGTCAGTAGCCAGCGGCAACAATCTCTCCGCATTCTCACTGAGCATCTGTGCTGGTACGCTTCGTCGTGCGTAAGCCATGATTAGGGATCATGATTCGGTTGCCGCGAATTTGGTTGACGTGGAACTGAAGAGCGCCTGTCAGTGTTGACGATAAACGGCCGGCACATCGCGGGAGCGGGAGATGACCGGCCATAGGGAAGGAAGGAAGCATGACCGTCAAAACGATTCTGTCGACCAAAGGTAGCGAGGTCATCACGATCGCCCCCGCTGCCACGCTCGAGGAAGCGATCGCGGTCCTTGCCAGGAACCGTATCGGCGCGGTGGTCGTGGTCGGCCCCGAGCAGCGCGTGATCGGCATCCTGTCCGAGCGCGATGTCGTGCGCGCGTTGTCGGAGCACGGTGCCAGCGCGCTCAAGCAACCGCTGTCGCAGACCATGACCCGGGTCGTCGTCACCTGCGGCGAGACGGACACCGTGAGCGACCTGATGGAACGGATGACGCACGGACGCTTCCGCCACATCCCGGTGCTGGAGCAGGACCGCCTGATCGGCATCATTTCGATCGGCGACGTGGTAAAGCAACGGTTGGGCGAGATGGAGCGCGAGTCCGAGCAGCTGCGGGGCTACATCCAGACGGTGTAACGCACGCCTACTCCGCCGCCTGCTGCTTGTCGGCCGCATCGCCGTCGGAATTCGCCGGCCGCGCCACCGCGAACACCTTGTCGACCACGGCGTAATCGGAATAACCGCAGCGTGCGATCGGCTGCACGGCGGCGGTATCGAGGCGGCCGTTCTTGATGAAGCGTTCGTCGATATGGACGCCGACCACCTGCCCGAACACGACGTGGCGGTCGACCGGCTGTCCCTCGAGATTATCGAGCGCAACGATTTGCAACAGCTTGCATTCGAGCGCGGCGGGCGACGCCGCCACCCGCGGCGGGCGGATGAGCCGCGACGGCGCCGGCACGAGCCCTGCTTCGACCATCTCGTTGATGCCGCGCGGAAAGCTCGCCGAGGTCGCAACCACGGCGGCGCGGAGGTCGAAGGTCGCGAGGTTGCAGACGAACTCTTTCGTCTCTGCCACGAAGCTTATCGAGTCCTTGTAGCCGTCGGACGAGAACATCACGATGGGCGGATCATCCGAAACAGCATTGAAGAAAGAGTACGGCGCGAGATTGATCGCGCCATTGGCGTTCATCGAGGTGACCCAGCCGACGGGACGCGGCGAGACGATCGCCTTGAACGGGCACCGCGGCAGTCCGTGATCGTTCTTGCTGGTCTCGTAGAACATGCGTCCCTATCCCCTTCTGCCACCTAGCCGCCGTTGAAACGCGTCGCGATATCGGCGAGCGCAGGCCGCGGCCGGTCCTCCGGGGGCTGCACGGGCGTGCCGATATGGATAAATCCGGCGACTTTCTCGCTCTCACTGACCCCGAGCGCGGTAAGCGCGTTGCGGTCATAGGCGTACCATTCGGTGATCCAGTTCGCACCGTAGCCGAGCGCATGCGCAGCGAGCACCAAGCTCATCGCGGCGGCGCCGGCCGAGAGCACCTGCTCCCATTCCGGGATCTTCACGTGCGGGGCGGCGCGGCTCACCACCGCGATGACGAGCGGCGCACGCGCCAGGCGTTTGCGCTCGTTCTCGATGTGCTCGGGCTTGCTGCCGGGATACTTCGCACAGAACGCAGCGGCGATCGCTTCGCCGGCGGCGGCCCGCGCCTCGCCTTCGAACACGATGAACCGCCAGGGGGTGAGCTTGCCGTGGTCGGGCACGCGCGAAGCGACCGTCAGCAGCGTTTCAATCTCGGCCGCCGTCGGTCCTGGAGCGACAAGCTCCACGGGCTTGAGCGAACGGCGGGTTTTCAACAATTCCAGGGCGTCGGGCATCTTTTTTCCCGTGATTTTGCCTGCGCTACCACACGGGTGAGCCCGTGACCATCCACTCCCTGGCTTGAATTCGCCCAGATTCCGGTCGAGAAACCGGGCCGATGGGCGTGGGAAGGACCAGAACGGGCCGGGAGGCGCGTCTGATTTGGGCTGTGGGGATACTGCTCGGCGCATTGGCCGGCGGTGCCGCCAGCGAAGCTCATGCGCAGCTGTTCAACCTGCCGACCATTCGCCCGCCCGCCGACATTCCTGAGCAGAATCCGCCCGTGCAAAACTTGGCGCCGCCCGGCCAGGCGGCGCCGCGTGCGCCGAGTGGCCCGACGTTGCAGGCGCTGCCGCCGGCCAATCAGGCGCCGTCGCAGCCGCAGCAGCAGCGCCCGAGCGGTCCCGCGCAGGCGCAGCTCCAGCTCGCCGCGCGCTACGGCTCGGACCTGCCCCAGATCACCAGCGGCCTGCACTGGCGCATCTATCCCGTAAAGCCCGACCAGGGCGGCTTCCGCCCGATCAAGGAGGACAAGGGCGCCGCGCCGGTGTTCTCGCTGCCGCCGGGCAATTACGTGGTGCATGTCGGCTTCGGGCTCGCCAGTGCGACGCGGACGGTCCAGGTGCGAACTGACGGCGCACGCGAGGTTTTCGAGATTCCCGCCGGCGGCCTGCGCATCACCGGCCGGGTCGGCGAGTCCCGCATCCCGCCGGGGCAGGTCTGGTTCGACCTCTTCCCCGGCAGCCAGTTCGACGTGGGCGACCGCCGCGCACTGGTGCAGTCGGTTGCGGCCGGTGACGTGATCCTGGTGCCGGAGGGCTCATATCACATCGTCTCCCACTACGGAGACGGCAACTCGGTGGTGCGCTCCGACATCCGCGTGCAGAGCGGCAAGCTGATCGACGCGGTCGTCACCCATCGCGCCGCGATCATCACGCTCAAGCTGGTGAGCCAGTATGGCGGCGAGGCGCGCGCCAATACGCAGTGGTCGGTGCTCACCCCTGGCGGCGACGTGGTCAAGGAATCGATCGGCGCCTTCCCGCGCGTGATCCTGGCGGAAGGCGAATACCGCGCGGTCGCGCGCAGCGACGACCGCGAAAAGCCCTACGAGCGTACCTTCAAGGTCGTGACCGGCGTCGATACCGAAGTCGAAGTTCTGGCACGCTGATCTCTGGTGCGCGGCTCGTCGCCCGCGAGCGCGAGCTTGTTGAGCGACAGCACAAGATCGATCTGCCAGCGCAGATTTTCGGGGTCGGTTGCCGAATAGCGGTCGACGATGGCAAGGCCCGCCAGCAATGCCTTCGTCGCCTCCTCCATCCGCTTGAGTGAGAGCAGCGCATCGGCGACCTTGTTGGTGCTGGTCGCGAGATCGCGTTGCAGGCTCATGTTGGCGGGATAACGATTGTAAAGGTGCCATGACGCCCATTGGCATGGGTCGAGGGGCTGGCGTCCGTCGCCTTGTACGGTAGATTGCACCCTTGGCCCTGCGCTTGGGCCTGCGCCCATTGCGAGGAGAGAGTCATGCAAGGTCTGTTCCGGGTTTGCGCTGCATCGCTCGGGCCGATCGCTGCCATCATGGCCGTGGGAGCGACGGCGGTCATCGCCCAGCAGCAGCCGAGGCTCGACGTCCCGTACGTCCCGACGCCGCAAGAGGTGGTGGACCGGATGCTGCAGTTGGGCAAGGTCAGGACCGGCGAATATCACATCGACCTCGGATCAGGTGACGGCCGCATCGCGGTGACGTCGGCATCGAAGCACGGCGCCCGTTCGCTCGGGGTCGATCTCAACCCGGTACGCATCGAGGAAGCCCGTGCCAACGCCAAAAAGGCGAACGTCAGCGACCGCGCCATTTTCGAGCTGAAGAACCTGTTCGAGACCGACATCGGCAAGGCCGACGTCGTGACCATGTATCTCCTGCCATCGGTCAATCTCGAGCTGCGGCCGAAGGTCCTGCGCGACATGTGGCCCGGCACGCGCATCGTTTCCCACGCCTTCGATATGGGCGACTGGACGCCCGACCACCGCGAGAGCGTGATTGGCCGCACCGTCTATCTGTGGATCGTCCCCGCGCGCGTGGAAGGCCGCTGGGCGATCGAGGGCTCGCACCAATTCACGGTGACGCTGCAGCAGAAGTACCAGGAGATCAGCGGCACGGCCGAGATCGGCGGCAAGTCGGTTCCGCTGCGCGACGCGTCGCTCAGCGGCGCCGAGATCGGCTTTGCGATCGACATCGACGGCATGCCTTACCGCTTCCAGGGCATCGTGAGCGGCGACCGGATCGAGGGCCGGCGAAACGAGTGGCGGGCGGCACGCGCCAAGTAGCGGTCTGAGGCGGTTCAGAAGTCGAGCTCTTCGAGTGAGCCATGCCTGACGATGACGGACGGCAGCCGCCGCGGCCTGGCATCTCGGTGCTGCAGGGTGTCGCGTTTATCGTCGGCATCGTCATCGGCATCGGCATCTTCAAGAGCCCGCAGCTCGTCGCCCAGAGCGTCACCAGCGAAACCGCGTTTGTGCTGTTGTGGGTCGTCGGCGGCATCGCGACGCTGATCGGCGCACTGGTCTACGCCGAGTTGGGCTCGACCTATCCCTCCGGCGGCGGTGAGTATCATTTTCTGTCGCGCGCGCTCGGACGTCCGGTCGGCCTGCTGTTTGCCTGGGCCCGCATCTCGGTGCTGCAGACCGGCATCATCGCAGCACTCGCGTTCGTGTACGGCGACTACGCACAACAACTTGTTCCGCTCGGCCCCTGGGGCTCGGCCATCCATGCCGCACTGGCGCTCTCGGTCCTGACGCTGGTGAACGTGCTCGGCTTGCAGGAAGGCAAGGGCTTTCAGCTGGCGCTGACCACGCTGACGCTGCTTGCGATCGGCGCGATCGTCGTCGCGGGATTGTGGCTCGCGCCCGCGCGACCTGCGCATGTGGCGCCCGATCCGTCCGGTGCCGCATACGGCCTCGCGCTCGTGTTCGTGCTGCTCGCCTATGGTGGGTGGAGCGAGGCGGCTTACCTCTCGGGCGACCTTCGGGACGTGCGCCGCGATATGGTCCGCGTGTTGGTGATCGCGACCGCGATCATCACGGTGGTCTATGTGCTCATGAACCTCGCCTATCTCAATATCCTCGGTCTCGAGGGCATGCGCCGCAGCAGCGCGGTCGGCGCCGATGCCGTGCGCAAGGTCGCGGGCTCACATGGCGCGGTCGCGCTTGCCCTCGTCATTTGCTTCGTTGCGCTGTCGGCGCTCAACGGAACGATTTTTACCGGCGCGCGGCTCTACCACGCGGTGGGCAACGATCTGCCGGTGCTCAGGCGGCTGGGATTGGACACCTCGCGCGGCGGCAATCCCACCGTCGCTTTCGTTGCGCAGGGCGGGGTTGCGATGTCGCTGATCGGGTTCGGGGCCATGACCCGCGACGGGTTTCAGGCGATGGTGGCCTACACCGCGCCAGTGTTCTGGCTGTTCCTGCTGCTGGTCGGCGTGTCCTATTTCGTATTGCGCAGCCGCGAACCGGACCGGGAAAGACCATTCCGGGCGCCGTTCTATCCGCTGACCCCTCTCCTGTTCTGCCTGACCTGCGCCTATCTGCTATACGCCAGCTTGGTCTATACCGGCGTCGGCGCACTGGTTGGCGTCGCGGTGCTGCTGATCGGTGTGCCGGTGGTCTGGTTGGCCATGCCGCGGGCGTCGCTGCAACGACCATGAGCAAGACGATCATGACCAAGACATTACGCCGTATCGGGGTTGCGTCGCTGTTAGCCTCGCTCGCCGCCAGTGCGGACGCGGCGCCCAATATCCCGTCGAGCGAACTGCCCGGCCGCGCACGGCAGCAGTTCCAGGAATCGCCGATCGACCGCTTCACGCAGCCGAGCCAGAAAACACAGCCGCTGTGGCAATGGGAGTGCGACCGGCCAAAGGCCAAGGGCCGCAAGCACAGCCGCAGCACCAGCAGGCGGTGCTAGTTCGCTTGCTGGCCTGATCGCCGAGGGAAGGCGCGCGATGGTCGGAGCCGACGCCGGAACTGCTTTCGCCGCCGCACGCAACGCCGCTGCGCTGCTCGGCGGCGTTTTCGCCGCGATTTGCACAACGTGCGCGGCATCCGCCGAAACCGCGAAATTTCCCAACCGGCCAATCCAATTGATCGTTCCCTATGCAGCCGGCGGCGCGGTCGACCAGACCGCCCGCTTTCTCCAGCAGGGCCTGGAAAAACGTCTTGGCCAGAACGTGCTGGTGATCAACCGTCCCGGCGCTTCGACCACGCTTGGGACCTTGCAGGCGGCGCGCGCGGCGCCCGACGGCCACACCATCGTGATGGTGAGCCTGCCGCACGTCTCGAACTACACGCTGCTGAAGGAAGTGCCCTACGCGCAGAGCGATTTCATTCCGATCACCACCGTCACCAACCAGTGGAGCGTGCTGGTGGTGAATCCATCGCTGCCGGTCAGGACGCTTGGCGACCTGATCGCCTACATCAAGGCGCGGCCGGGCGAGATCAACTATGGCACCTTCGGCGTCGGTACCTCCGCGCACCTGGCGGCGCTGCAATTCGAGTCGCTGATCGGCGCCAGGATGCAGGCCGTGCACTACCGCGGCGGCGCGCCGACCGCGGTCGGCGTCATGACCGGCGAAGTGCAGATGGCGTTCGGCACCCCGCTATCGGCGGGCGGCGGCATCGCCGCCGGTCAGTTGCGGGCAATAGCCGTCACATCGGAGAAACGCCTCGTGCTGTTTCCGGATGTCCCGACGGCCCGCGAGCAGGGCTTGGACTACGTGCACGGCTCCTGGTTCGGGCTCCTGGCCCCCGCCCGTACGCCGGAACCGATCATCCAAAGGCTCTACCACGTCATCAAGGACACCATGGCGCAGCCCGAGGTGCAGAAACCGATCCGCGATGCCGGCAACGAGGTGTGGGTGACGTCACCGGAAGAATTCGCGCGCTTCATCGCCGAGGAGACTAAGCTGTGGTCCGCCGTGCTCAAGGGGCTGTCGATTACGCAGCAGTGACGCGCCGCCGCGCTGTTTTCGCCGGTTGCGTCTGCGCCGCCATAAGCAGCTTGCGCAAACTGCGGATCATCGCGGCGAGCTCCCGCTCCTGCACCGCGGCGGCCGCCTCCCGCAGCATGAACCAGCGGGTGTGCCGCTCCTTGCGCTCCGGCCACGATTTGAGCTGCCGCTTGACCTCGAGCGGGAAGACCTCGACCGAGCAGGGCACCGATGAGCCGTCAGGCAGGCGCTTCCGGTAACGATAGTGCCCGATCGGCCGGGCGCCGATCCGCCCGACCAGTCCGCCCTCCTCGCGCGCTTCGCGTTCGGCGGAGTCCTGCGGCCCCAGGTTTTCATCCTGCCAGCCCTTGGGGATTACCCAGCGCCCGGTGTCCCGCGACGTAATGAGCATGACCTCGATGGCGGCGTTCGCCAATCGCCGGTAAGGCAGCGCGGCACACTGAACCTGGGGCGTTTTGGCCTTGCCCATCGGCGGGTCGCTGTGGGTGCGTCTCTGATAGAATCGGTCGTGATGATACACCCGCGCACCGTTCACACGAGTCAGTGACAAAAATTCGGGAAAAATCTGGTTGCGGCCTGTGCGTTATCACAATGCAGAACGGGAGAGCGCGCGGCACTCTCCCGTTTTCAACGGCGAGGCCGTCTAGCCCCGCACGGCGGCAACCGCAGCACGCGGCGGCCGCGGAGGCGCGGGCCACCACGAAGCAAGCTGGTAGGCGCCGTCCGCCTGAACGGTTCGCGCGCCGGCTTGTGCAGGGGCCATGGCAGCCAGAACGGAAATCATGCCGACCAACATCACAACGGACTTTTTCATGGAAGTGCTCCCTTGTCGCCGGGCGGCGCGGCGGGATGCCTGGCCGGCCCGTCGCTCCGTCAGACGGACACGCGGCGGGAATTTCGGGCTCCCTCTCGAATATTTCCGGGGGCGGAAGGCGGCGCGGGCGCTCACGCCGCCTGTCGCAGGCGCCTAACATCGGGCGGGACCGCCTCGTCGGCCAGCATCGTGAGCGCGGCGTCGAGCGGCATCACCTGCTGGCCTTCCTTGCCCAGCCGGCGGATCGACACCGTCCGCTCCGCTGCCTCCTTACGGCCGATCACCAGGATGACCGGCACCTTGGCAAGCGAGTGCTCCCGGACTTTGTAGTTGATCTTCTCGTTGCGCAGGTCGCCCTCGACGCGCAGCCCGGCACGCCCGGCCGCCGCAATCGCCTCGCGCGCAAAATCGTCAGCGTCGGAGGTGATCGTGGCGACCACCGCCTGCACCGGCGAGAGCCACAGCGGCAGGTGCCCGGCGTAGTGCTCGATCATCACGCCGATGAAGCGCTCGAGCGAGCCGAACATGGCGCGGTGCAGCATCACCGGCACCACCTTGTTCGAGTGCTCGTCGATGTAGAACGCGCCGAGCCGGCCCGGCAGGTTGAGATCGACCTGGACGGTGCCGCACTGCCAGTCGCGGCCGATAGCATCGCGCAGCACGTATTCGAGCTTCGGCCCGTAGAAGGCGCCTTCACCCTTGTTCAATGTCCACGGCCGTTTGCTGCTTTCGAGCGCCGCCATCAGCGCGGCCTCGGCCTTGTCCCACACCGCGTCGTCGCCGATGCGCTTGTCGGGCCGGTCGGAGAACTTGATGCGCACATCGGAGAAGCCGAAGTCCTCGTAGATCGACAGGATGAGGTCGTTGATCTTGAGCGACTCCTCGGCGATCTGCGCCTCGGTAATGAACACATGCGCATCGTCCTGGGTGAAGGCGCGCACGCGCATCAGTCCGTGCAGCGCGCCCGACGGCTCGAAGCGGTGCACCTTGCCGAACTCAGCGATCTTCAATGGCAGGTCGCGGTAAGACTTGAGCCCGTTCTTGAATATCTGAACGTGCCCCGGGCAATTCATCGGCTTGATGGCGTAGATGCGCTCGTCGTCGTTGCGATGCTCGGTCAGGAACATCATGTCGCGATAGGCCTCCATGTGGCCGGTCGTGACCCACAGTGTAGAGTCCATCAGCTGCGGCGAATTCACCTCGACGTAGCCGGACTCAGCCTGGCGGCGGCGGATGTACTGCTCCAGCAGTTGGAACAGCGTCCACCCCTTCGGATGCCAGAACACCGAGCCGGGCGCCTCCTCCTGGAAGTGGAAGAGGTCCATCTCGCGCCCGAGCCGGCGATGATCGCGACGCTCCGCTTCTTCGAGGTTCTTGAGGTACTGGTCGAGGTCCTCCTGCCTGGCGAAGGCGGTACCGTAGATACGCGACAGCATCTCGCGGGTTGAATCGCCGCGCCAATAGGCACCGGCGACCTTCATCAGCTTGAAGGCACCGCCGACCTTGCCAGTCGACGTCATGTGCGGGCCGCGGCAGAGATCGAACCAGTCGCCCTGCTTGTAGATCCTGATCTGCTGGTCGGCCGGGATCGCATCCACCAGTTCGACCTTGAAGAGCTCGCCCTTGTCGCGGAAAACACGCTTGGCCTCGTCGCGCGACCAGACTTCACGCGTGAACGGCTTATCGCGCGCGATGATCTCGCGCATCTTCTTTTCGATCACTGGCAGGTCGTCCGGCGTGAACGGCTGGTTGCGGAAGAAGTCGTAGTAGAAGCCGTTCTCGATCACCGGACCGATGGTGACCTGCGTGCCGGGCCACAACGACTGCACCGCCTCCGCCAGCACATGGGCGCAGTCGTGCCGGATGAGTTCGAGCGCCCGCGGATCCTCACGGGTGAGGAATTCGATCTTGCCGTCGGAGCGGATCTCCTCGGACAAATCCCGAACGTCGCCGTCAACGGCCATCGCCACCGTACGCTTGGCGAGCGATGGGGAAATGGCCTTGGCGATGTCCAAACCGGAGATGCCGTCTTGGTAGTCCCGACGCGCGCCGTCGGGAAAGGTCAGCGCGACCATGCTTCACTCCTGTTGCTCACTCGCTGCCTACGATTGCAGGTAAGCGTTGCTTCAAAACGAGATTCACAGCGACATACACCATGAATTGCGCAGTCGCATATAACGCTTCGTTATGGCCGGCAAACATTCCCTGTCAGTCATCAGCGCCAGCCACAGCTATGCGGTATGATAAGGTGGCATCGCAAGCCAACGTCGCGGATGACTTGCTCGAGTTGTCAGCCCGACGACGTTGTGGATGCAAAATCTTGTCCACAGGGGAACGATCCTCCCGAAAATGTGTTCATCTTGGTCTAACTCCGGTCAAATTGCGGCACGGAGCACCATCCTGCGCGTCTCGCGGTGCAAGTCTCGTGTAAGCGAGACGCCACAACACACGGCATAGTCATTGGAATTCTGACGGGCGCGAACAGCAGGCGAGGATTCAACCGGCCGCACAATGATCAAAGTCAGATCACACGGCAGCCAAGATTCCTGAGAAAACTTTAACGGTTCGCGAGACACGCCGCGAGTTCAACGTGGGGGCAACTCAAGCGGACAGCGTACTGCGTAAGGCCTGCCGGGTATGCTGCGCGAGAATGTGTGTGTTTTGCGTTGAGTAGACCCGCCGCACTCGGGGGTGATGATGGGGTGTCTGCGGCGGCCGAAATGGCCATTAACATTGTATAGCGTACTGGCCGCGGTAGTCCTCTCCGCAGCCGTTTCCATCTCGCCTTCCGGTGCGCAGGGCCAGCGGGCCCGCCCCGGTCTGGTTCCGCTGCCCGACAAGCCTGCCCTGGGTACCCTGGGCGAACGGATCAACAGCAATACGATCGCGATCGTATCGGGCAATATCAACGCCGCCTGGCTGACGATCGCCTATGACCTTTCCGCCGTGCTGGACGACGGCAACGATTTCCGGGTCCTGCCGGTGATCGGCCGGGGCGGCGAACAAAACGTCCGTGACGTACGCTACCTCAAGGGCGTCGACCTCGGGATCACCGTGACGCCGGTCCTCACCACCTTCCGGCGCACCGGCGAACTCGGCAATATCGACGACCGCATCGTCTACATCACCAAGCTCTTCAACCAGGAGATGCACGTGCTGGTCCGCGCCGACTCCGGCATCACGTCGCTGGAAGGATTGCGTGGCAAGACCGTGAATTTCAGCGACGCGGGCAGCGCCACCCAGCAGTCCGGGCGCGAGGTGTTCAAGCGCCTCAACGTCGACGTCAAGGAAGTGAACGTCGGCCAAGCCGATGCCTACGAGGCGATGAAGCGCAATGAAATGGCGGCCACACTCTTGTCGAATGCGACGCCGGCGCCGGCGATCGCGCGCCTGCGCCCCGCCGACGGCTTTCGCCTCATCCCCGTGACCTATTCAAAGCAGTTCCACGAGGACTACTACCCGGCGAGCATCTCGCACACGGACTATCCAAACCTGATTCCGCAGGGACAAAACATCGACACCATCGCCTATGGCTCGATGATCGTCGCTTACAATTGGCCGAAGGGCAGCGACCGGCATCGCCGCATTGCGCAGTTCGTCGACCAGTTCTTCTCGAAGTTCAACGAATTCCAGAAACCGCCGCGGCACCCGAAATGGCGCGAGGTCAATCTCGCTGCGCAGGTTCCCGGCTGGAAACGCTTTGACGCAGCCGACGAATGGCTCGCGCGCAATCGCGCACAGGCGCAGGCGGCCGGCTCGCAGCAGGACTTCGACCGCTTCCTTTCCGGGCGGCCGGCGGCCGCAAGCCGGATCTATGACATGTCATCCACGGACCGTGAGCGGCTGTTCCAAGAATTCGTCAAGTGGAGCCAGGCCAATAACCGTCGCTGACAGGGAGTCCGACGAATAACTCTGCGGTTCTTGTGCCCGCGTATCGATCAGCCGGTCGGATGGGAGACCAGTATGAGCGCTCCAGTTCAACGTGACGAAAGCTTCAGTTCAGATGATGCAAGGCTTTACGCGCCGCCATGGGCGCGTGAGCGTCCGCTGCCGGCGGCGGGTCAGCCCCAATTTACCAGCTCGCCGCCGGTAGCGTCCGCTAACGATGATAACGAAGACGCAGCTGCTCCGAAAGAGCGGGCGCGGATGCCGCGTGGGGTCGGAGGGCCGAACATCACCTGGGCCCCGAAAGCGCCGCCGCAGGAAGCATTCACGGGCGATGTCGCGATCCAGGCGCTGCGCCGGCGGCTGACGCTCGAGCCCGACGCGGTGCCGCAGCCGCCGATTGTGGTGCGCCGCGAGGCACCCTTCCCGTGGATCGCGCGGCTCGGCTTCGTTTGTTTGGCGGCGGGCCTCGGAGCGTTCTGCATCACTGCCCTGTCGGTGACCGACCTCTATTCACCGGCCGGCAACAGGGGCGATCGCTCCGAAGGCGCCGGCGGCTTCACGCCGACGACCCAGCCAAGCGGCGGCAACTTTGAATTGACGTCGGCCAGTCTGGTAGTGCCTTCGCAGGGCGGGCGTGCCGCCGCAAACGATCCGCTGCCGCTCGGCGTGACGCTCAAGGACTCGTCCGGCGGCGAAACCGTTTTCCTGAGCGGCCTCGAGAACGGCACCCGGCTGACCGCCGGCACGCCTTACGGCAGCAAGGGCTGGCGCATCTCGGCGCGAGACTTGGGATCGGTGATGGCCTACGCGCCGATCGACTATATCGGCGCGATGCACGCCGCCATCAATCTGCATGCGGCGAACAATGCCGTGGTCGACACCCGGGTGGTCAAGCTCGAGTGGATTCCCAAAGTCGAACGGCAGAAGGCCGAGCAGCAACAGCAACAGCAACAGCAACAGAAGCCCGAGCAGACGGCAGCCGTGACGCCACGGCCGGTAGTCGCCGCACCGCAGCAGCCCCGGCTCGATCAAGAAGAGATCGGCCGGCTAATCAAGCGCGGCCAGCAGCTGCTCGCGTCCGGCGACATCGCGCCCGCACGGCTGCTGCTGCAGCGGGCCGCCAATGGCGGCAGCGCCGAGGCTGCGCTGATCTTGGGCGGGACCTATGATCCCGACGTGCTGCGGGAGATCGGGGTGCTTGGATTCGCGCCGAATCCGGCCATGGCCCGCGAGTGGTACCAAAAAGCCCTGGAACTTGGCGCCAACGAAGCCAGCCGCCGGCTCGATCGCCTCGCGCAGGCGAAACGCTAGGGCACATGAAGTCCGGGGCGGGCCCATCGGGGCCGCCCGGGAGGATCTGCGCCGATTCCGGGGGACCAGGCACGTCCCGGAACGGAACTTCGTTGAGCCCTGCCAATTTCCTGCCGCTTGTGTCGTTTCGGCACTAGACCGCCCTCGCATCCCGAATTATGAAGGCCAGACAGGTGGCTCGTATCTTGCCTTGAAGAGCGGCGTAAAGCCGCCGTGCGGAGCTTAAGCGGCCCGGCAAACTGGGCTCAGCCCGGCACAAGTCTCAGATACGGGATGGGAAAGGGGACAGCGTGAAACGCTTTCTGGCCACGGCGCTGGCATGCGCCACCGCCGTCTTGGCGTTGACTGTCGGCAATCCATCGACAGCGCGGGATGACAAGCCCGCCCCGATGCGTTTCGAATGGCGCATAGAGGGTCCTGCCGATCAGTGCGGCTCGCATTGCCGAACCTGGATCTCCGCGACCGGTGTCATCACCGAAGAAACCGCGCGCGCGTTCGAAGCTTTTGCGCGCACCCACAACGTGCGCGGCGCCCGGCTGGTGCTCGATTCGGAAGGCGGATCGGTGCTCTCCGCCATGACGCTCGGTCGCGCGATCCGCAATTTCGACATGACCACCACGGTCGGCCGCACCACCCTGCTGCCGTCCGACGGCAATGGCGCGCAGCGCGCGATGATCTCGCCCAACGCGAGCTGCGAATCCATGTGCGCGTTCATCCTGCTCGCCGGAACGCGCCGCTACGTGCCGAGCGAGGCGCGCGTGCTGGTGCATCAGATCTGGCTCGGCGCCAAGAGCAAGCGCGCGCGAGAGACGAGCTACACCGCCGATGAGTTGCAGCTCGTTCAGCGCGACGTCGGCCGCCTCGTCCGCTACACCGCCGAGATGGGCGGCAGCATGGAGCTGATCGAGACGGCGCTGCGGGTGCCCCCGTGGGAACCGATGCACCGGCTCAACGTCGACGAGCTGCGGCGCATGAAGGTCACGACGGTCGATCACCTGTTCGAGCAGGATGTGCCGGCCCCTCCGGTCGCCGCCACCACGCCGAACACGATCACGACCTCGGCGCAGGGCCAGCAACGCCAACGCTAGGCCCTGGCGCGCCGGGCGCTTGACGTGCCGGCTTTGTCGTTCCCAAAATCCCTGACAACAACCGGCGCGCGGCCGTTGCGGCTGCTCGATATCTCTTTATCGCTCGCCGGTCGCTGCGGAATCCGGCGGCGTCTCGTTGGTGCCGCGCCAACGCCCGTAGCGCCACGGCAAGAACCAGTGCGCACGTCCGGGCTTCGCATGTGGCACGAAATCGAGTCCCGACGTGCCCCAGGGATGACAGCGGCACAGCCGCGCCAGCGTCATCCAGCTGCCGGCCCACAGGCCGAAGCGGCCGATCGCCTCCTCCGAGTAATGCGAGCAGGTCGGCAGGTGCCGGCAGTCGTATCCGATCAGCGGCGACAACGTATAGCGATAGAGCCTGACCAGGCCCTGCCCGACCCGGCGCGGCACATGCGCGATCCTCTGCCAGGCGACGGGTGTGGAACGTGAATTGTCGGGTTCGGACATCGGCGGCGTGGAATTTAGCACCGCCGCAGGCGGCGCTCATTGGAAGAAAATTCTAGGGACCGCAGCGACATTATCTTTTGCGGGAAGAAACGCGCATCCGCACTGTTTATGGGGCGGGCATCGGGACAAATCATGGCCTTGGCCGACCAGTACAAGCGACGCGCCGCCGAATGCGTCCGCATGGCGGAGCGCGCCGGCAATGAGGATGACAAGGCGCTGCTGTTGCAGATGGCGCAGACCTGGATGCGTCTCGCCGAGAAGGCGGAAGACCGGAGCGAAGAGCAATAGCTGCGGGAAAAGTCGGCGCGCTGACGCTTGTCCAAAAGGAGAAGTGGCGCGACGTCGAGCTCAGCAAGACGCTTGATGAGTTCGGCGTCGCGCCCGTCACATCCCCTCGCTCCCCGGATGTTCTTGGATACTTGCTCTCTGGGCCGGCTGCCGTATCGGCGACCAGCGTGTGGACGAGCGGGAGGCTAGGTCATGCCGCCGCTACGGGCCAGCGCATCCCCACTTTAACGCTAATATCGCGAGGGCCTGGAACCGGCACAACACCGGCCGCCGCAGGCACGCGCCCTGCTCTGTGACTGCGAGATAGCGCGCAAAGCGTCCGGCATGTCCCGGATACGGACATCAGCCGTGCCTTGCGCACCCGAAGTGACACAGGGCGCCCGATGAGACATCCATCGATCCGACAACTGTACGATTACTGGAATGAGCGGCGCGGCCAGCGGCCGGCTCCCGATCGGGCGGACATCGAGCCGGGCGCCATCCGCCGCGTCTTGGCGGACACCTTCATCCTGTCATTCGATGAACGCGCCGGCCATCCGTTCCGCATCGCGGGCACCCGCATCTGCGCCGCTTTCGGCCGCGAGCTCAAGAACGAACCGTTCCTCGGCCTGTGGGCCGCCGCCTCTCGGCGGGAGGTGCGCGACCTCCTTAGCGTCGTCACCAATGAAACCGCCCCCGTGGTCGCCAGCGCCCGCGGGAACTCGACGGCCGGGACCACCCATGACGTCGAGCTCCTGGTGCTGCCGCTTGGCCACCGCGGCCATACCAGGGCGCGCGTGCTGGGCGCCCTGGGACCCCGCGACGCCGCGTATTGGCTCGGCGCCTGCACACTTGGCAATCTGACGCTTGGTACGCTGCGCTATCTCGCGCCCAAGGTTGAGCAGGCTCCCTCGATCACCCCGGCGCCGGCGCGGGCGCGTCCAGAAGGCCGCATCCGCCATGGCTTCGTCGTATATGACGGTGGCCAGACGTGATTGCTGACTAACGCGGCGTTAACAAAACCTCCCGTAGGCTGCGGGTCCGTTTCAATGCGCTCGCCCGCGGGCGAGTGCCCATTGCACCAAGAACCGCATGGCGTTGCCCCAGACCCGAGCCGCGATCCTGCCGCTGGCCGACGAGCGCCGCCGCTTTTCGCGCGTGCGGGTCAATCTGCTCGGCCGCTACATGCTGGCGGACCGCCGGGAATTCCCCTGTCAGGTGACCGATATGTCGCCCGGCGGCATGGCCGTGATCGCCCCCGTCAGCGGCCAGGTCGGCGAACGGGTCATTGCCTACGTGGATCATGTGGGTCGCCTGGAAGGCGTTGTCGCACGCCATTTCCAGAACGGCTTTGCGATGACGGTTTCGGCGACAACCCGCAAGCGCGACAAGCTCGCAGCCCAGCTCACCTGGCTGGCCAACCGCCACATCCTCAACCTGCCGGAAGACCGCCGCCACGGCCGGTTCACGCCACGCAACCCGGCGGCCCGCCTGATCCTTCCGAACGGCCTCAATGCGGCCTGCCGGATCATCGACCTGTCGGCCTCGGGCGCCGCGATCAAGACCGAGCACCGGCCCGAGATCGGTGCACTGATCACCATCGGGAAAGCACCCGGACGGGTGGTCCGCCACCTCGAAGAGGGCTTTGCGGTCGAGTTCACCCGCCTCCAGCACCCCGACTTTGTGGAAGAGAACGTCACCGGCGGGTAAACGGCTGCCGCCGCTTGGGCCGGCCTTACCGCTGTTTTGCGCGCCCTGAGGCGCACTTCCTGGTCGTCGATCGCCGGCCGCCACGTCCTATGCATGGTTAAGCGCGTCCGCGGTAGCCGCGTAGGCCGCGCCGAAATTCAGCCCGCGCCCGGTTAATAGGTCGCATTTTATTCAAATGCAGATAGATCGTATTTGAATCGAATTTCATTCGAATGATCACAGTATTCGATCCAGTTTTTACTTGGCTTGTCTTCAAAATGACTTGCCCAACTTAGCGGCGACTCAAAGGCTTTGTGAGAAAAGTGGCCCCGTTACAGGGAAGGGGTCACGGGAATGCAAAAATATAAGAAACACGTCGGCGCCGGATTGGCTGCGGCCATCTTGCTGGTCGCATTCGCCGGTTCGGCAGCAGAGGCGGCAAGCGAACGTCCGATGTTCATCGCCATCGGCACAAGTTCCCGGCCGCCGATTGGCTGGACCGAGTTCTGTGCCGAGAACCGGCAGGAGTGCGCGACGCGGCCGATGGAGGCCCGCGACGTGGTGCTGTCACAGACGGCGTGGCGCGACCTCGTGCGGATCAACCGTTGGGTCAACAGCAAGATCAAGCCCCTCACCGATATGGAGCACTGGGGCGTGGTCGAGCGGTGGAGCTACCCGGAAGACGGGTACGGAGATTGTGAAGACTACGTGCTGCTCAAGCGCAAGATGCTGATGCAGGCCGGCTGGCCGCGGCAGGCGCTCTTGATCACGGTCGTGCGCGATCAACGCGGCGACGGGCACGCTGTGCTCACGGTGAAGACCGACAAGGGCGAGTTCATCCTCGACAACCAGAACGAGGAGATCCTGCTCTGGTCGGAGACCAGCTACCGCTTCGTCAAGCGGCAGTCGCAGACCGACCCCAACGTCTGGGTCGCACTCGGCGACAACCGCCCCGCGGCTGCCACCGCGACGTCGCGCTGAACGATACGAACGAGACAAAGGAGTTACGCGGCCCCGGTCACGTCCCCACCCCTCCCCGTCCCCAGACCGGGTTCGCGCGCGGCCGCCTCTCCCCCCGGAGGCGGCCGCACCTTTTTCGGCGGGCTACGCCAGGGCTATCCGACCGCAACATCCGTATTCCCGCTATCGCGGATGCAACCATTTCGGCAGGAACGAATAGGCGTTCACATTCTCGGTCGGCTTCAATTTTATGCCGCGGTCATACAGCAGCTTCTGTAGTCGTCCATCATTGAATGCATCGAAGGTCTCGGTGCATCCGCCGATGTGTTGGTTGCCGACGAAGATTTGCGGAATGGTCGGGGAATTGGTGCGTGCCTTGAGCACGGTGCGAATCTGCCCGCCCCAATTGTCCCTCTGATAGTCGGCGGAATCCAAATCGACCGAGCGGTAAGGAATGTCGAATTGCTTGAACAGCCTGCGAACCGACCAGCAGAACTCGCACCACTCGAGCGCAAACATGACGATCGGCTGGTTGGGATCTGACGTCACCTTGGTCACGAACGCGTCGGCCTGCGGACTAAGCTGCACGGGTGCTTCGGCCTGGGGCTTTGTCGGCGCTGGCGCGGCAGGTTTGACGTCAAATCGATAGCGCGGCGTCGATTGAGATATCTCGATCTCTTCGCCGGTCATTTCAGCCGGAACGTCCTCGAACAGCGGCGTGCTCAGATAGCGTTCGCCGGTATCCGGCAGCATGCACAAAATCTTCGCGCCTGGCTCGGCGCGGGCGGCGATCTGCAGCGCCCCGGCGAACGTGGCTCCGCCGGTGATCCCGGTGAAGATGCCCTCCTTTTGCGCCAGCTCGCGCGCGAGCCGCAAGGCATCGCCGCCCTTGATGGGCAGCAACTCGTCAATCAGGCCGGCAGTGACCACATCCTCGACCAGCTTCGGGATGAAGTCCGGCGTCCAGCCCTGCATGAGGTGCGGACGGAAGTGCGGATGGCTCTCCGCTGGCGCCCCGTCGGCGCCGCGCGATTGCACAACACCGCTTGCGACAATCGGAGAATTGTCGGGCTCGCAGACGATGATCTTGGTTTGCGGTCGCTCCTTCTTGAGAACGCGCGCAACGCCTTTGAGCGTGCCGCCGGTTCCCATGCCGGTGACCCAATAGTCGAGCCGGTCGCCCTCGAAGGCATCCAGGATTTCAACCGCGGTGGTCTTGGAATGAAAGTCCGGGTTGGCTTCGTTCTCGAACTGGCGGCAAAGGAACCAGCCGTGGGTCTGGGCAAGCTCCAGCGCCTTGGCGACCATTCCTCTGCCCTTCTCGGACGCCGGTGTCAGCACCACCTTGGCGCCCAGGAAGCGCATCAGCTTGCGCCGCTCGACGCTGAAGTTCTCCGCCATCGTCACCACCAGCGGGTAGCCCTTTTGCGCGCACACCATCGCCAGGCCGATGCCGGTATTCCCGCTGGTCGCTTCGATCACGGTCTGCCCCGGTTTCAAGGCCCCGCTTCGCTCCGCCGCTTCAATGACGCCCAAGGCCAGCCGATCCTTGACCGAGCCGAGCGGATTGAAGGCCTCCAGTTTCACGAAGACCTCGACGCCGGGCGGAGAAAACTTCGCAACCTTGACGACGGGCGTACGCCCGACCGTCTCGAGGATGTTGTTGAACCGTCTTGTCATCGTCTTGCTCCGCAATTCAATCAGGCCGCCGCGAGCGCGGCGAACGCTGGCAAAGCCAGCTCGATCATTCGATCGGACGCGGTGAGGCTGATCCGCAGATAAGGCGGCGCGCCCATGATCGACCCCGGCATCACGAAAACCTTGCGATCAGCCAGCCTATTCCAATGCCGCTCTGGATCGCCCGCCGGCCATTTGCTCCACAGATAGAACGTGCCCTCCGGCCGCAGCACGTCGAAACCCGCGTGCGCGAGCGTCGCGGTGAGTTGGTCGCGGCGGCGCGCGAGCGCAGCCCTGTCGATCGACAGCTCCTCAAGATCGGGTAGCGCGTACTGCATCACGGCATTGGGAAAACACCAGCCCAGTGCCATCTGCGCCGAGAACATGGCATCGCGCAGCGCCTGCCGATCGCTCAACGGCATCAAGGGAGAGAGCGCCAGGTACCCGACGCGCTGACCCGGAGCGAGCAACACCTTGCCGTAGCTGTAAGAGATGAGCGTCCAAGGATAGACCGCGGCCGGACTGACAAAGCCACGTCCATCGAACCGCAGCCGCCGATAGGGTTCATCGGACAACAGGAAGATGCGCCGGCCGAACCGAGCCGAGGCTCGCTCAAGCAGATCGGCCAAGGCCTCGAGCGTGTCGCGGCCGTAGATACGGCCGGTCGGATTGTGCGGCGTATTGACGATGACGAGCCGGGTCTTCGGCCCGATCGCCTTCTCGATCGCATCGAGGTCAAGATCGAATTCCGGGCCCTTTAACCGGACCTTGCGCGGCGTGAGATCGGCGGCAAGCAACATCGGCTCGTAGCAGAACCAGGCCGGCTCGGAAAAAACGACCTCATCCCCGCGGTCGAGCATCAGGTGGAACGCCACCATGATCGCCGCGAAGGCGCCTGCGGTGAGCGCAAAGTCCGAGGGTTCGAAGGCGAGCCCCAGCTCGCGCCCGACACGGTCGGCCAGAAAAGTCCGGGGTTCCGGTTCGCTGGTCTTGTACGCGAACCAGTTCTTGTCGTGCGGTGCTGCGTGCTCGCGGATCGCGGACACGACACCGGCAAGCGGCATCTCATGCGGATTGCCGAAGGTGAAGTCGCAGATATCGGGATCGTTACGATGCTGCGCGTAGCGCGATGACACGTAAAAGTCCCGCACGGCGGCAAACGCGGCATCCGCCAATTGCGTTCGCACCGAAACCGCGGACGTTTTCTTCCCTGACCGAAGGGCCGTTGGTAGTACCAGCGTCATTGTCTCTGTACCTGTGCAATCGCAAAACCCGATGCCCGCTGAGGTTGCGCGCACCCATCGCCCGCGCTCCATAACGCCTCCGGGAACGGACGTAGCGCGCTTAGTCGCGCGAAGGCTCAAATTGGTTCAAACGGGTTCCGGCACCGCCGTTGAGGGCTGCCCCCTCAACAGCCCCAACAAGCTGGCACGGAACCTCAAAGCTTGCGCAGGCCCTTGGCGTATTGCTGCCAGCGCCGCACATAGATGTCGGCTGCGCCGCGGATCGTGGCGGCCGCCTTCTCGTCGAGCGCGCGGGCAACGCGCGCCGGCGCGCCGACGATCAGCGAACCGTCCGGAAACGACTTCCCTTCCGTCACCAGGGCGCCGGCGCCGACCAGCGAGTTCTTTCCGATGGTCGCGCCATTGAGCAGGATCGCGCCCATGCCGATCAGGCTGTTATCGCCGATCTTGGCGCCGTGCAGGATGACGTTGTGGCCGATCACGCAATCGCGCCCGATCACGATCGGAAATCCCGGGTCGGTGTGCAGCGTGGCGTTGTCCTGGATCTGCGAGCGCTCGCCGAGCTCGATCCACTCGTTGTCGCCACGCAGCACCGAACCGAACCAGATGCTGGCGTCGGTCAGCAGCCGGACGCGCCCGATCACGGTGGCGGTCTCGGCGATCCAATAACGGCCGTCGGTCGGCAGCTCGGGTTCCTGGCCGTCGAGCTCGTAGATCGCCATGCGCGCACTCCTTTATGAGGGCGCGACCTTGCCATGATGGTTCGTGTTTTGCGAGGTGGGCTAGCTGTTCAACGCGGCGACCGCCATCACCACGACGGTGCCGGTCATCAGGCTCCACATGCCCGCGGCGATGGTCGCGACCATCACGCTCTCGAAGCGGCGGCCGTCGAAGCGGCGCGCCCGCAGCGTGTTGCGCATGATGATGAACGGGGCGGCGAAGGCCAGGAACGGGATCGCGGCAAACGCCGACGGACGCGGCCCCCGGCTCAGCAGGCGGAAGCTCGCCGGACGCCTGGTCATGGCCTGATAGCCCGTGGACAGGAACCCGGCCCAGGCAAAGCCAAGCACGAGCGCATAAAACGATTGAACAGCTTCCGGCGACATCGCAGCCCCACGAACGTCAGGGGCCGCATGCATCGCAAGGCAGCCCGGCGGGCGCCACCACATACTTAATTAATCCTTAACGGGCGTCATGCTTGATGGAACCGACTGATTTGCGGGGACTGACCGGGCTTTGGTGGGATGAGCACGACGTACGTTCAGCGGCGCGCCGCGCCACGCCAGCGTTGGCAGCATCGACGCCTGTTCGCGCTGCCACTGCTCGGGGCCGGCGTCGCGGTGGCGGGAGCGATCGGCTTCATCCTCCACGTCCTCTGGCCCGGCTGGCAGGGACCGCCGCTCGGACACCATGCGCCCGCCCTCCCCGTGACGGTTGCGGGTGTCGCTTTCAATGTGCCGCCGGCCGCGATCCGGGTACCGATCCAGCGCCAGCCCGGCGCGCACGAGCGCCTCGACCTCGCCTTCCTGTGGCCGTCGTTGCAGCCACCGGAAGCCGCAGCACTTCCCAACGTGCCAACCAAAGGCCTGCCGAAGGCCCAGGCGCTCGAGCGCATCTTCGTCACCATCGCCGCCGCGCGCGATTCCTTGGCCCCGGACGAGCGGGTGAAGACCATCTATCCGCGATATCTGGAAACTGACGTCACCGCCGGCCCGGAAGGACTATCGGTGATGGCGTTCCGCCAGGGCACGCCCTATCAGGGCGAGGATCTGATCTACGACGCCGAAGCGCCGCAGAATTTCCTGGTGCGCTGCAGCCGCAACGGGCTTACGCCCGGCGTGTGTCTGTTCGTGCGGCGCATCGGCGAGGCCGACGTGACGATACGTTTCGCGCGCGACTGGCTCGCCGACTGGCGTCCGGTTGCCGAGACCATCGATCGCTTGATTGCGAAGCTGCGCCCGCCGGGCGCGTGAGCGAGCGGGAACGATCTACTCCAGATCGCTGCCCAGGATGGCCATCTGGAAATTGTAGGAACGCTCGTCGTCCTCGTCGTCGACGAACATCACGCCGATGAACTCTTCGCCGATATAGACCTCGGCGGAGTCGTCCTTCTTCGGCCGTGGCACGACGCGGATGCGCGGATTGTTGAACAGCCGCTTGAGATAGGCGTCGAGCTTCCTGACTTCTTGTACGTCCACGCGGGCTACCCTCTTGTTCTGGCGGGCGACCGTGCCACGCCGGACGCTGGGCTGCAATGGCACCATCAACCGTCGTTATGGTGGAAATACTGGTCCATGGTGCGCGAGGGCTCCGGACAACCGGCTTCACCGATCACCCGTGCCGGGACGCCGGCCACGGTGGTGTTGTGCGGGACCGGCTTGAGCACGACCGAGCCCGCAGCAACGCGTGCGCAGTGCCCGATCTCGATGTTGCCGATGATCTTCGCGCCCGCTCCCAGCATGACCCCGCGGCGGATCTTCGGATGGCGGTCCGAGTATTCCTTGCCGGTGCCACCGAGCGTGACGTCGTGCAGGATCGAAACGTCGTCCTCGATCACCGCCGTCTCGCCGACGACCAGGCCGGTGGCGTGGTCGAGGAAGATGCCGCGGCCGATCGGCGCCGCCGGGTGGATGTCAGTCTGAAATACCGCCGACGAACGGCTTTGCAGGTAGTAGGCGAAATCCTTGCGGTCCTTGCGCCACAGCCAGTGCGCCAGCCGATGCGTCTGCACGGCATGGAAGCCCTTGTAGTAGAGCACCGGCTCGAGGAAGCGATGGGTGGCCGGGTCGCGATCGAAGGTGGCGACGATGTCGGCGCGGAAGCACAGCCCGATCGAAGGATCGCTCTCGAGCGCGCCTTCATACACCTGCCGGATCAGCTCGGCCGGCACATCCGGGTGGTCGAGCCGCTGCGACACGCGGTGCACCACCGCAGCTTCCAGGGTGTCGTGATGCAGGATGGTCGAATAAATGAACGTCGAAAGCTCGGGCTCGCGCCGCACGGCCTCTTCGGCCTCGTTGCGGATGCGCGCCCAAACCGGATCAACTGTGTCGAGCGCCTCTGCGGCTCGTGCGTGTCTCTGCGCCATCGGCGACTCCAGCGACTGGCCTTGGCGGGAACTTAGCACAACTGCCCACCCAATTCGTATATGGCGGCAAAAAACAGACACTCCAGAGGGTTACCGGACGATTTTATCAGGCCCGCTCAGCCCAAAAGTCGAGCACGCCCTGCTTGTAGACGCGATCGCCCACCGCCAGCATGTGATCGCGACCCGGGATGTCGAGCGCCCGCCCCTGCGGCAGCAGCGCGGCAAGCTCCTGCGCCGAGCCCGCGACGTCATCCTTGGTACCGACAGCGACGAGCACCGGCATCGTCAGCTTGGCGCAGTCGGGCCGCGACAGCGTCTGGCGCGACCCGCGGATGCAGGCCGCAAGCGCCTTCAGATCGGATTTGGTCTGTTCGGCAAAGGCGCGGAACGTCCGCCCCTGGGTATCTTTCACATCAGTCAATGATGGCGCCTCAAGCGCATCGGCGATCGATTCCGGCAACCCGACACCATCGACCAGCCGGATGCCGAGCCCCCCGAGAACGACGCTGCGCACGCGATTCGGATGCGCGCGCGCCAGGAACGCGCAGATGCGCGCCCCCATCGAGTAGCCCATGACGTCGGCGCACTCGACCCCAAGATGATCGAGCAGCGCCCGCACGTCCTCCGCCATCACCGCGCTGTAGTAGGCGGCGTGATCATAGAGCTTGGCCGAGGCGCCGTGGCCGCGGTTGTCGAGCGCGATCGCGCGGCGCCCGGCCCGCGTCAGGGTCGAGACCCAGCCCGGGTTGACCCAGTTCACCTCTTTGGTCGAAGCGAACCCATGGACGAGCACCACCGGCTCGCCCTCGCCTTCGTCGAGATAAGCGATATCGACGCCCTCGTTCCGTAAGATCGGCATGCGGCAATGCTAGACGCTCAAGCACGTGCCGTCATCGCCGCGTGGCGCTCGATCGCACGCAGCCGCCGGGCACGGCGGCGTTCGCAATAGCGCTCGGTGGCGCGTTCGCAGGTGCGCTTGAGCGCGACCACGAAGCCCAGCACCGTCAGCACCGCCCAGAGGATCCACCAGGCGAGATTAAAGGCGCTGGCAGCCAGGAACAGCGCGCCGCGACCGAACATCTTCAGGATAGCCCGCGTGCGGTTGCCCTTGACGTCCGCCAGCCGTGCAATACGCGCGACGTCGCGCGGGCCCTGCGCGATCTTCAAGCCGTCGAGTGCGGCCTGCGTGCCGGCCTTGTTCTGGATGCGGCCGACCTCCCCGACCATCCGCACCAGGTCGCGGGATTTCTCGACCTTCACCGCCTCGCGCACGCCGCGGGCGGCCAGCGCCGGCTCCGTGATGCTCACATTGCTGACGGCGCGACGTAGCGCCGTCCAATCGACGATCTCCCGCATCGTGCGGTTGAGATACGCGCTCATCTGCGTGGTCATGCGGCCGGTCTTGCGCGCCGCCTTGAGCACCGAGAGGCCGACGCGTGCCGGCGCGCCGGCCCCGAGCGTGGCGTAAGTGCCGGCGGTGAGCGCGATACCGACGCCGGCAAGGCCGAGCACCAGCTCGTCGGCGGGCTCGCCCGCCGCCATGCGCGAGCCTTCGCGGACCGCGTCGCGGATGTCGCCGAAGACGAAAAGATCGCCGAGCGCCGTGCCGGCCAGACCGACGAAATCCTGCGGCTCGCCGACGATGAACCCCTGTGCAAAGCTCGAGGCGGCGCGCTTGGCAGCGGCAGCCGACGAATTGGCATCCTCCACCCGCGCAACCAGCGCCGGGTCCACGGGCACTTTGCGGTCGCGCGCCAGGTCGAGAAAGCTCTGGGCGAGGTCGGCGTCGCTGGCCTTGAGTGCGGCTTCGATCTCACGGCGGGCGACGTCGGCGTTGAACGAGCGGTCGAGCGCGAGGTCGGCAAGCCGCACCGGATCGTCCTGCGCGGTCAGCAGCGCCTCGGCCTCGATGCCGCGCGGCACGATCGTCAGCGCCGCGATCACGCAGGCAAAGGCCGCGCCAAGCGGCAATGCAATCCGAGGGCCGTACATTGATTTTTGCGTTCTCCGCGCCCCACCCGGCCTCAACTGGTACCGGCGGATTGCGCCGGCAAGATGCCCGTCCGGAAAATTATCCGATTCGCGCGGTAGCCGCGGCGCCCGGGCCGCTGAGACGGAAGAAAGCCCAGCAAATCCGGGGCTTGCGTGGTTTAACGCTATGAATCCTTGAAGGCGGCCGCTATGGTGCGGCGCACGGAAGCGGCCATGACGGCCGCCGAATTCGGGCGTCGGATCGGACCATGGCGGAGAGCTACGTTCCACATTTCCACAACACGCCGGGCGTTCCGGTCATCGAGATCGGCGCCAAGGAATTCAAGTGCGTCGGCGCGGTGCCGCCGTTCGACCATCCGCACGTCTTCCTCGACATGGGCGACGCCACCGAGATCATCTGTCCCTATTGCTCGACCCTGTTCCGCGTCGATCCGAGCCTCGATCCCCACGCAGCGCGGCCGCCGGAATGCGCGCTGACCGAAACCGCCGCGGCCTGACGGAAGCAGCAATACGGAGACCCGGCCGTGACCTCCCCGCGCACCGTCGTCATCGCCGGCGCCGGGATCGGCGGGCTGACGGCGGCGATCGCGCTCGCCAAGCGCGGATTTCCCGTCTCCGTGATCGAGCAGGCTGAACGGCTGGAGGCAATCGGCGCCGGCATCCAGCTCTCGCCCAATGCATCGCGGGTGCTGGTCGCCCTTGGCCTCGAGGAACGGCTGACGCCCTATGTCGTCGTGCCGCAGGCCCTCAACGTCATGAATGCCCGCACCGGCCAGGTGCTCGCGCGCGCGGCGCTGGGCGATGCCGCTGTCAGGAGCTACGGTGCGCCGTATTGGGTCATCCATCGCGGCGACCTGCACACGGTGCTGCGCGAAACCATCGAGGCAACGCCGCTCATCGCATTGCAGCTCGGCGTGCGCGCGGAGGATTTCGCGGTCCACGACGGCGCTGTCACCGTTGGCGGCCGTAAAGGCGGGCAGCCGATCGAGACCCGCGGGGCTGCGCTGATCGGCGCCGACGGCCTGTGGTCGGTGCTGCGCGGGCGTCTGACGAACCCCATGCAGCCGCGCTTTGCGCGCCACAGCGCCTGGCGCGCACTGGTTCCGGCCGAGGCGGTTGCGCCGGCGCTGCGCGCGCTGACTGTCAATCTGTGGCTCGGCCGGCACGCGCATCTCGTGCACTATCCGGTGCGCGGCGGCAGCCTCATCAACGTGGTCGCGATCCTGCGCGACCGCTGGCGCGAAGCCGGCTGGAGCGCGCCCGGCGATCGCGACGAGGTGCTCGCGCGCTTTCCCGCCGGCATGTGGCATGGAGCCCCGCGCGACCTGATCGCCGCCGCATCGGGTTGGCACAAATGGGCGCTCTATGACTGCCGTCCGCTCAAGCAGTGGGGCGCCGGCCCGGTGACGCTGCTTGGCGACGCCGCTCATCCGATGCTGCCCTATCTCGCGCAGGGTGCCGCGATGGCGATCGAGGATGCGGCGGTGCTGGCGCAATGCATGTCGCAGGCATCGGATGACCTTCCGGCAGCGCTGCGCCGCTACGAAGACAAGCGCCGCAAGCGCACCACACGCGCCCAGCGCGCCGCCCGCCGCAACGGCACCGTCTATCATATGGGCGGCGCGGAGGCGTTCCTGCGCGGCCTTGCGCTTGTTGCCATGCGCGGAACCGGATTGCTACGCCCGTACAACTGGCTCTATCACTGGCAGCCAGACTAAGCGGCGCATATATCTGGCCAACCGCGCCTCGGATTTTCCCCATGGATCATCACGTTCACAGCGAAGGCAATCAGCCGGCGGCAAACGCCGTGATCGATCCCGTCTGCGGCATGACCGTCGATCCGCACACGACCCCGCACCGCCATACCCACCACGGCCATCCCTATTATTTCTGCTCAGCCGGCTGTCGCACCAAGTTCGCAGCCGATCCGGCCAAGTACCTGCCCGGCAGGGAAAAGGCATCGGAGCCGGTGCCCGAGGGCACGATCTTCACCTGCCCGATGCATCCGCAGATTCGTCAGGTCGGGCCCGGCGCCTGCCCGATCTGCGGCATGGCGTTGGAACCGGAGATCGCCACCGCCGACACCGGGCCGAACCCCGAACTTGTCGACATGACGCGCCGGTTCTGGATCGGGCTCGCGCTGACGCTGCCGGTGCTGGCGCTCGAGATGGGCGGGCACTTTTTGGGCCTGCACATGATCCTCGGGCAGACCCTCTCAAACTGGTTGCAACTCGCGCTCGCCACGCCGGTCGTGTTGTGGGCCGGCTGGCCCTTTTTCGTGCGCGGCTGGCAGTCGCTCGCCACCCGCAATCTCAACATGTTCACGCTGATCGCGATGGGAACCGGCGTCGCCTGGGTGTACAGCGTGATCGCGACGATCATCCCCGGACTGTTTCCCGCGGCCTTCCGCGCCGCCGACGGCGCGGTCGCGGTCTATTTCGAGGCCGCGGCGGTCATCACCGTGCTGGTCCTGCTCGGTCAGGTGCTGGAGCTGCGCGCGCGCGAGGCGACGTCGGGCGCGATTCGCGCGCTGCTCGACCTCCAGCCCAAGACGGCGCGGCGGATCGAGAGCGACGGCAGCGAGGTCGAAGTCTCGCTCGATGACGTCGCGGTCGGCGACCGCCTGCGGGTGCGGCCGGGCGAGCGCATTCCGGTCGACGGCGAAGTCATCGAGGGCCGCTCCTCGGTCGACGAATCCATGGTGACCGGCGAGTCGATGCCGGTGACGAAGGAGCCGGGCGACAAGACCATCGCCGGCGCCATCAACCGCTCGGGCTCGTTCGTGATGAGCGCCGCCAAGGTTGGGCGCGACACGCTCCTGTCCCAGATCGTACAAATGGTGGCGGCCGCGCAACGTTCGCGCGCGCCGATCCAGCGCTTGGCCGATCAAGTGTCGGGTTGGTTCGTCCCCGCCGTGATCGTGGTCGCGGTTCTCGCGTTCATAGTGTGGGCGATCTTCGGCCCCGAGCCGCGTTTCACCTTTGGCCTCGTCGCCGCGGTCAGCGTCCTCATAATCGCCTGCCCCTGCGCGCTTGGCCTCGCGACGCCGATGTCGATCATGGTCGGGGTCGGGCGCGGCGCACAGGCCGGCGTGCTGATCAAGAACGCCGAGGCGCTCGAACGCATGGAGCGGATCGACACCATCGTGATCGACAAGACCGGCACGCTCACCGAAGGCAAGCCGAAGGTCGTCGCCATCGTGACCGCGTCGGGGTTCGTCGAGAACGAAGTGCTGCGGTTCGCGGCGAGCGTCGAGCGCGCCAGCGAGCATCCCCTCGCCGCCGCCATTGTCGCCGCCGCAACCGAGCGCAACCTCGAGCTCGCGCGTGTGATGGGTTTCGACTCGCCGGCCGGCAAAGGCGCGGTCGGCATGGTCGATGGCCGCCGGGTGATCCTCGGCAATGCGTCGTTCTTGTCGGAACTCGGGCTCGCCACTACCACGATGGATGCCGAGGCCGAGCGGCAGCGCCGCGACGGCGCCACCGCGATCTACGTCGCGCTCGACGGCAAGCTCGCAGGCGTCATCGCGATCGCCGATCCAGTGAAGGAAACGACGCCAGCGGCGCTGCGGCGCGACGGCGTGCGCGTCGTGATGTTGACCGGTGACAACCGCACCACCGCACAGGCGGTCGCGCGCTATCTCGGCATCGACGAGGTCGAGGCGGAAGTGCTGCCCGACCGCAAGGCGGCGGTGGTCGAGCGGCTGCGCGCCGAAGGCCGCGTCGTCGGCATGGCCGGCGACGGCGTCAACGACGCGCCCGCGCTCGCGGCCGCCGATGTCGGCATCGCCATGGGCACCGGCACCGACGTCGCGATGGAGAGCGCCCACATCACCCTGCTCAAGGGCGACCTCGTGGGCATCGAGCGCGCGCGCCGGGTTTCGGCCGCAACCATGCGCAACATCCGCCAGAACCTGTTCTTCGCCTTCATCTACAACGCCGCGGGCGTTCCGATCGCCGCCGGCCTGCTCTATCCGTTGTTCGGCGTGCTGCTGTCGCCGGCGATCGCCGCCGCCGCGATGGCGCTCTCGTCGGTCAGCGTGGTCGCCAACGCATTGCGCCTGCGCAAGGTGGAAATCTAGAGCATTCCCCGGTTGCGATGAATCGATTGTGATCGGGCTGGGGATTCCCGGCTGATTTTGATTGTGAATC
>JAIESR010000094.1 GCA_019745775.1 Xanthobacteraceae bacterium
ATTCTGCCTCCGATCGCGCCGGCCTGTCGGCCACGATCTATATTTAGCCCCTTGTGGTGTCAACTACGTATTTGGGACCAAAGTCGGTCGCCCGGCAGCGCCGTTCGCCGCGCCTTAATCTGTCTTATGTGACATGCAGCTTGCGTCGGCCGTGCTCGCGCGGTTACGCCTTGCCCCGGGCGAATTCGTTTCGTTATGGTTGGGCGAGCGCGGGCGTAGTTCAATGGTAGAACGGCAGCTTCCAAGCGTTGGTGAAAATGGTTCGCGGGCGTAGCTCAATGGTAGAGCTGTTGCTTCCCAAGCAACTGACGAGGGTTCGATTCCCTTCGCCCGCTCCAATCCCCCGCAAAATGGCCCAGCAAACGCGATTTGAGAGAATAAAGAGAGAATAGAAATCGCTGTCCTCACCGCATGCACTTTCTGCAGTCGCGACTCGCTGAATGCCCGCTTTGCTCCGAAAGCGACAGAATTTCTGCGTCGCCACGAAATAACGCGATGTGCCAGCAGCCGACATCGTGTTCACTGGCGGCTAACCCGCCAAAGGCTTCGCCACCTCTCGGGCGTGGTCGATGAAGAGCCGAGCCACCGGGCTTATCGTTCGGCGTCTCAGAGTGACAATTCCGACCGGGCCGGCCGGCACCGGGACCTTGACAGGTAGAACCTTGATCTGGAGATGACTGCCGCCAAAGCGCACCAGCGACGCCGGGAAATTCGCCAGATAGGGGCCATTCGCAACCAAAGCAGTAGCCAGCGGCATCGGCGCGCAGATCGCGCGTTGCCGCGGCATTTCCAACCCGATCGCCCGGAACATCTCCGCCGCAATGAGCTCCGCGGCGCTACCCCTTGCCGGAAATACCCATGGCTCGTGAACCAGATCGGCCAGCGTGAGGCTGCGGCGGCGCGCTAACGGATTCCGCCATCCCGCGACGATGACAGTTGTTTCCTTGAACAGGATGTCAGTCTTCAGGTCTTCCTCCGCAAATGGACTCGGGAGTCGATCGATGACAAGGTCGACACTACGCTCGCGCAACTCGCGGTAAAGCGCTTCAACGGCCACGGGTAAAGTGGCATGAATTGCGAGTTTCGGATGGCGGCGATGCAGAGACTTGATGACGGCGGCAACGAAGCCGGCAGCCAGGACGTTGGGTGTGGCGATGCGCAGCTCGCCGGTCGCCGGGTCCGATAGGTATTCGATTTCCTTGACGCTCTGTTTCAGCTCGTCGAACACAGCGAGTCCGTGCTTCAGCAACGAAGCGCCATAAATCGTCGGCTCGGCGCCGTGCCGATCGCGGTCGAGGAGCGGCTTGCCTACCTCCCGTTCAAGGTCGGCGATAGCCTTTGAGATGACCGGCTGGGAGACGGCCAGATGCCGCGCGGCCTTGGCCATGCTGCCATGCTGGGCCACGGCTTGCAGGATGTGCAAATTCCGCAGTTTGATCCGGCGCCCGATGCGGTCCGACCAGTCCATGCTGCTCCCGAGATCGATAGCTGATCAACTATATCACCCTCCGATCTTAGAACTTTGTGAAATCTGTGAACTCTCGCATGGTCGTCCCCGGTGATGAAGCCCGGAGACTACTATGCTGACTCGCCTACTTGCAGCACTGTTGGCCGTCGGCGTTACAACCGGTGCGCACGGCGTCGTACTGGGAGCGGAGATCAAGGTGCTCAGCATCCCGTTCAAGGGACCACTTGACCGGATCGGACCGCAGTTCGAGCGCACGACGGGCCACAGGCTCGCGGTCAAGTACGCTCCATCGGCGCCTCTACAAAAGCAGATCGATGCCGGCGCGCCATTCGACGTTGTCCTGGTCTTTCCGACCGTTGTCGATCAACTCATCGAGCAGGGCAAAGTCACCGCCGGCACGCGCGTGGACATCGCCCGTGCAGGGCTTGGAGTAGCCTTCAAGAAGGGAGCGGCCAAGCCCGACATTCGAACGATAGAGGCATTCAAGCGTATTCTTCTCGTATCGACATCAATCGCCTATGCAGCACAGGGACCGAGCGGGGTACACCTGATCGGCCTACTCGACCGTCTCGAAATTGCACAGGAGGTAAAGCCGAAGCTCAAGCCAATGAGCGCAGGCTCACTGGTCGTCGCTCCGGTTGCAAAGGGAGAGGTCGAGATCGGCATTGTCTCGATCCCGTTCATCCTTGCGGAACCCGGTGTCGAGTTGGCCGGTCCACTTCCGCGCGAACTACAGGACTATGTCCACTATTCATCCGGCATTGGTATCTCCGCCCAGGACAGAAATGCTGCCGAAGCATTTGTCAGCTATTTCGGGCAAGCAGAATCGGTGGAAGTATTGAGAGCACATGGGCTGGAGGTCGTTGGCGCGCGATAGCTCATGACAACACGCCCAAGCTGACGCAAGCGCGCGTCCGCTTGGGGTCATTCGCGACCGGGTCAAATCAGTCGTCTGTCCAGCCATGTCCGCTATGCCCCGAAAACTACGCCGACGAGCGGAGAATAATCGGAGAATAATGGGTCTAACCCATTGATTTTTCTCGTACGCGAACAGCTTCCCAAGCTGCATACGAGGGTTCGATTCCCTTCGCCCGCTCCATCCTGCTTCGCGCCAAGGGCGCTTCGCGGCCTACGAGCTAAAGCGAAACGCGATTCAAAAAGCACGACGGAAATCACCAGGTCCGGTACGATTTATTTTTCCCCTGTCTTGCCTACAATGAAGGACAGTTAGAACCCCGGCCGCACGACGCCAGCGACACCCGGCTTTCCGCGTGAGGAGGCGCATCACGATGGCCATCAGCCTGAACGTCAATGGGACGACCCGTTCGGTCGAGGCCGCCCCGGATACGCCGCTGCTCTACGTGCTGCGCAACGATCTCGAGCTCAATGGCGCGAAATTCGGTTGTGGCGGTGGGCAATGCGGCGCCTGCGCGGTGCTCATCAACGGCGCGGCCGTCCGCTCCTGCCTGATGCGGATCGCGCAGCTCTTTCCCAACGAGATCACGACGCTGGAGGGGCTCGGCACCGTCGACAAGCTGCATCCATTGCAGCAGGCCTTCATCGACGAGCAGGCCGCGCAGTGCGGCTACTGCACCAGCGGCATGATCATCGTGGCGGCCGACCTGCTCAATCGCAATCCGCGGCCGAACGAAGCCGAGATTCGCGGCGCGCTCAACGGCAATCTGTGTCGCTGCGGCAGCCACAACCGCATCGTCCGCGCCATCATGCGGGTGGCGCAGGCGAACGGGAGGATTTGAGCATGACCAGGCGTCCATGACCTGGCATCCGCTTCCATCATGGCAGGATTGCCCCGGCCTTGGCTTGACCCTCGGACGAGCCGGTGGACCTGCGCAGCATGTCGAACGCGATCAGGTGGGTGACGCCGGAGATGCCGACACCCCAGAGCGGGATGAGCGCCATCGGCAGCGCCGCTATGAGCGCCATGCGCGGGTCCTGCATCAGCGTGAACGCGAGGCCCGTTCCGACGGCCACGACGAAATCGGCGAAACCGAAGATGTGGAACGAGAGATACCGCCGCGCGCTCTCGGGCCGGAACGCCAGCCAGGCCGCATAGCTGCCGGCGAGAAAGTCGCCGACGCCCGCGAGCACCCAGAATGCGGTGGGCAGGTGTCCCTGCGCGCCGTACCAGAAGAACGCCATTGCGGCCGGAAGACGCCACGTGTGAAACAGCAAGATGGGGCGATGCCCGATGCTGTCGGCATAGGCCTGGAGGCGTGGCGACGCGAGGTAGAGCAACGTCGGCAGGATGATCGTCGCCGCGACGATGGCCGCAATCAGCGGCATATGGAGGGACGCGAAGAAACCGGTCTCGGCACCGACGACGACCGCGGCACCCCAGATCGCGACCACGCCTGCAATGGCCCAGGTGATCTGCCGCATCTCGGTTGGCGAAAGCGTACGCATGGTTCGTCTCCGGTGGGTTTATATGTTGAATTACACATATATGGATCGATTGTTGAACTCGTCCGCCGCGCCGGCCATGTCAGCCCAGCGCCCGAAGTTGGGAGCGAAACCTTGGCCATTGCGTCGCGGTCAGCCGTCGCTCGCTGTCGGCCTGCGCCCTGCGCCAGATCGGGATCGCACGGTCCAGGAGGGTGTGGCCTTTTTCGGTCAGGCTCAGCCCGCGTACGCGACGGTCGTCCTTGGTCGCGCTCGTCGCGACGAGTTTTCCCTGCTCCAAGGGCTTCAGATTTCGATTGAGTGTCGTCCGATCCATGCCCAGGGTATCGGCGAGGGCACCTAGCGCCACCGGCTCTTCGCGCAAGAGCGCCGCCAGAATCGAAAACTGCCCCGAGGTAATTCCGAGCGGTCGGAACGCGTCGTCGTAGCGGCGCGCCACCTGCCGCGCCGCCTTGCGTATGCCGAGGCAGACGCAGGTGGCTCCGATGTCGTTGGCGGTAAGTTTAGCCGTCATGGGATATGATGTAGGTGTAATTACACTCTAATGTCAATGGGCCAAAGGTGTGCTGATTGAAAGGTGGGTCAGGCGCGCAGTTCCACAATCCGCAATGGACATGCAAGGCCTGCGGCGGCAAACTCGATCGGCACGGCGAGGAGCGCACGTGGTGACGCTTTCGGGGAAGGCCTGCGTGAAGATTTTGCGCCAACACGCCGCGACCATCTCCTGCGCGCTCGCGCTGACGACGGCCCCCGCGCTCGCCGCCGACGTGCACTATTCCTGCGACGGCGGCACACACGTCACCGCGGCGTTCTCGGCCCCGGGCGCCTCGCCGGGCAGCGTGGTGCTGGTCTTCGCCGGTTCCCCTGACAAGCTCACGTTGCCGCAGGTGAAGTCGGCCGACGGTGGCCGCTACGCCAATGCCGACGTCGAATTCTGGATCCGCGGACGCGACGCGACATTGACGCGCGTCGGCCGCAGCGAGGCGTGCCGGTCAAAGTGATCCCCGCTCAGTCGGCAACGGGGGGCATGGCAAAGCCGGAGGTGCGCGCGATGATGCGAGCGACGATGGTGATAGCGATGGTGCCGGCCCTATCGGCGCTCACCGCCGTGGCGGAGCCGACGACCTACCTCTCGAAAAAATTTCGACGACGTTGCCTGCACGGCGTTCCGGCGGGACGAAGCCGGGCTCAGCGCTTCTCGAGACCGGCGGCTTCCGCGACCTTCGCCCATTGCGCGACCTCGCGCTTGATGCGCTCGCGCAGTTCGTCGATGCCGCTGCCGCGCGCCTGCATGCCGAAGCGTCCAGCGCCGGCGCGAACTTCCGGCAGCGCCAAGGCTTCGTTCACCGCCTTGTTGAGCAGCGTGACGATCTCCATCGGCATCTTGGCGGGCGCGGCAAGCGCGTTCCAGCTGGTGATGTCGTAGTCCGGCACGCCGCCCTCCCCGACGGTGGGCACATCCGGCAGCGACGGCGCGCGCTCACGGCCGGTCGTCGCTATCGCAATGATCTGGCGATCGTCGAGCGGGCCCTGCATCGCCGCCTGGTATTCGAACGCGACATCGACGTCGCCCCTGATTACGCCGGTCAGGAGCTCCGGCGTGGTCTTGAACGGGATGGTGGTGGCATTGATGCCGGCGAGCGACTTGAACAGCTCGCCCGAGAGGTGCTGGTTGCTGCCGGGATTGATCGATCCGAAGTTGAGCTTGCCCGGGTTGGCCTTGGCGGCGGCGATCACGTCCTTGACGGATTTGTAGGGCGAGCCGGCCCTGGTGACGACGACGATGCTGTAGGCGGCCGTGGTCGAGATCGGAATGAAATCGCGCTCGAGGTCATAGGGCAGCGTCTTGAACAGCGCCTTCGCGGCTGTCAGCCCGCCGCCGATCATCGCCAGGGTATAGCCGTCGTGCGGCGCGGACATCACCGCCTTGAGGCCGATGATGCCGGCGGCGCCGGGGCGGTTGTCGATGACGAATGGCTGGCCGAGCCTGGCGGAGAGTTTCTCCGCGACCATCCGCATGGTCACGTCGGCAATGCCGCCGGCGCCATAGGGCACGATGATGCGGACGGAGCGGTTCGGATACGATTGCGCGGCAGCGGAACCGGCGAGAGTCACGGTGGCGGCGAGTGCGACGGCGGCGCAGGCCGCAAACTTGACGCCGCTACGGGCAAAATTCGCAACTTCCATAGCCAATCGCTGCATGACCTGCCTTTCTCGCGCCGGGGTGCCTGGATGCGCGCATCAAGCACTTTTTGCGCGCTGGCGGGTATACCAAGTGATGCGCCGGCTATAAGTTCTTACTAAGCCCGATGAGCAGCTACGACGCGTCAGGATCGACGCGTCATGTCGGCGGCTTGTAGATCAGCGCGGCGCGGGTGCGTTCGATCACCTCGTTCGGCAGCGCGTACATCTTGTTGACCAGCGCCTCGATATCCTGCCCTGACAGCGGCCGAACCTCGACGCGCATCTTGTCGGCCTCGGCCAACAGCTCCGCCGTCTGGGTCGCCGCCATGAACGCCTTGCGCAAGGCGGCGACGCGATCCGCTGGCGTCCCGGGCGGCAGGATGTAGGGGCGGCCGAATGCCTGCTGCATATAGGCGAGCTCGATGATCGCCCGCGCCTCGGCGGTCTTGGCGAGATCGATCGAGCGCGGCACGCCCATCTTGTCGAACTGCGGATTGCCCGAAAGATTCTCCTGCACCAGCACGCGGGCGAAGCCCTTCGCCACCCAGTCCGGCCGCTGGCTGTAGATCGCATCCCAGCCGGTGCCGCAGAGGCCGTGCACCTCGTTGCGCTCCATCGCGACCAGGATCTCGCGCGTCCCCGGGTAGCCGGTGACGATGCGGAATCTGGTGCCGAGCACGTTGTTGAGCAGGACCGGCGCGTCGCGGGTGGAGCCGCCTTCGGCATTGGCGCCGAGGATCACCTCGGTCGTCATCGCTTCCTGGATGGTCTTCGCGGGCGCATCCGCGCGGACATAGCAGTTGTAGGTCGCGGCCTGCGCGCTGCCGAGATGGATCAGCCTGGTCGGGTCGTATTTGTATTTGGCGCGGCCGGCTTCGCCCGCCCACAGCGGCTCGGTGATCACGCCCGGCGTCGTCGTACCCATGACAGTGCCGTCGCGCGCTGCGACGTTGTAGATGTGCCCGGCCGAGACATGCCCGCTCGCGCCCGGCATGTTGACCGGCACGATGGTCGGATTACCGGGAATGAACTTGCCGAGATGGCGGCCCACGAGCCGCGCATAGGTGTCGTTGCCGCCGCCGGCGATGGCGCCGATGATGAAGCGGATCGACTTGCCGCGGTAGAAATCCGCGATCGGGTCCTGCGCCTCGGCGGCAGTGCTGAGCGGCAGCATCGCTGCCACGACGACGGCTGCAAGGGGCAGGGGCGTTTTCATTCGTCGGGGTTCATGTGCCAGTCAGCGCTCGGCGGCGGACCCCAGCCGGCGATGCTGCGGTTCGCGCGGGTCCAGACCTTGGGACGCTGCGGCTGGTCCTCGTGCCACGGGCGCGGATCGAAGAAGCCGAGGTCCTCGTCGAGCAGCTGGTCGAGCTCGGCGAAGAACTCGACCACCTGGCCGTCCGGATTGCGGTGATAGATCGAGACGTTGTGGCCGGGGCCGTGGCGCAGCGGGCCCCAGATGATCGGGATGCGGTTGAGCGAGAGCACGTCGCAGCCGTTCTCCAGATGCGAGAAGTCGCGCAGCTGGAACGCGAAGTGGTGCAGCACGGCGCGCTTGCCCTTCACGAAATTCACCGTGTGGTGGTCGGGATTGCAGCGCATGAACACGAAGATGTCCTCGATCCAGTCGGAGACGCGGAAGCCCAGGATGCGCTGATAGAAGTCCGCGATCGCCTGCACGTCCGGCACCACGAACGCCACGTGTCCGAACTTGAACGGCGCGACGCCGCCGACCGACTGGTTGGGCGTCAGGAATTGCCAGTCGGTGATCAGCTCGATCGTGGTGTCCTTGATATCCTTGAAGGCGAGCGACGTCGACATGCCGGGGATGTCGTCGCTCCGGATGTCGCTCTCGATGCTCTGCGATGTCAGCCACTTGGCGATCGCGCCGAAGTCCGAGCCGGGCGCGACCTGGAAGGCGAGCTTGGCGCAGCGCGGCCGTTCGCCCTTCACGAGCTGAAGTGCGAGCTGCCCGACCTTGCAGGAGAGCAGCGCGCGGTCCTTCTCGCGTGCGGCGACCACCAGCCCCGTGACCTTGGTGTAGTGCTCGATCTGCGCCTCGAGGTCGGGCGTCTCGAAGGTCGCGTGCGAAATCCGCCGGATGTCGATCATCGGTCCACTCTCAACCGTACGTCTTCAGCACGTGCCGCGCGATCACCATCATCATCACCTCGCTGGCGCCTTCGGTGATGCGGTAGCTGCGCTGCTGGCGCCAGAATTTCTCGATCGGCAGGTCGGTGGTGAGTGCGATGCCGCCGTGCACCTGCATGCATTCGTCGGCGGCGCGGAATGCCATCTCGTCAGCATAATACTTGCAGACGTAGCAATCTTCGCGCGCGTCCTCGCCGGCGTCCAGGCGTGTGGCCGCCTTGTAGACGAGGAGGCGGGCGGCCTGCAGCTCGATATACATGTGCGCGAGCTTCCACTGGATCGCCTGCCGGTCGGCAAGCAGGCGCCCGAACGTCGAGCGCTGCTTGGCGTAGGACGTCGCCATCTCGAGGCAGCGTTCGGCGACGCCGAGTGCGCGGGCGCCGTGCTTCACGCGCCCCGCGCCGAGCCATTTCTGCGCCAGCCCAAAGCCGCGGCCTTCCTCGCCGACCAGGTTCTCGGCCGGCACCCGCACATTGTCGAGGATGATCTCCCACGGGCGGTCGCCCATCATGGTCTGGTACGAGGTGCCGAGCTTGACGCCGGGCGTGTCCATGTCGACCAGGAAGCACGAGATGCCGCCATGCGAGCCCTTGGCGCGGTCGGTCGCCGCCATCAGCTGCATGAAGTGCGCCTTGTTGGCGCCGGTGATGAAGCGCTTGGTGCCGTTGATGACGTAGTGGTTGCCGTCCTTAACTGCCGTCGTGCGCATGCCGCCGGGATCGGAGCCGGCGTCCGGCTCGGTCTGCGCGAACGCGACCTTCTTCTCGCCGCGCAGCACCGGCATCAGGTACTTCTCGCGCAGGTCGCCCTTCAGCGTGAAAAGGATATGGCGCACCGACGGGCCGGTGATGCCTTCGCCGCGCGCCGGCAGCGCGATGGTGCGCGACAGCTCCTCGGTGACGATCGTCCGCTGCAACAGCGACAGGCCGGGGCCGTCGAATTCCTCCGGCACTTCCATCATCCAGATGCCGAGGTCCTTGGCGCGCTGCTGGAGCTTGCCGAGGAATTCCGGCTTGATCTCCTCGCCCTCCGCCGTGAGCGTCTGGCGCTCGATCGGGATCAGCTCGTTGTTCACGAACCGCCGCAGCGAGTCCTTGAACATCCGCAGTTCTTCGGGGAGCTCGAATTCCATCACCAACCTCCCGTTTCTTCTCTCTCGTTATTTGTCGTCGCGCCAGATCACGCGCACGTCGACCGCGACGGCACCTTTGCCTTGCGGCCGCACCATCAGCGGATTGATCTCGATGTCTTCTATACGCGCGCGGTGGTCGAGATAGAACTGCGCCAGCGCCAGCACGGTCTTTTCCAGCGCCGCGCGGTCGGCGGCCGGCTTGCCGCGATAGCCGGCGATGAGCTTGTTGAGCTTGAGGCCGTCGATCATGGCCGTCACGTCGCCCTTGGTCACCGGAAGCATGCGCAACGCCGCGTCCTTCGCCAGCTCGACCAGGATGCCGCCGGCGCCGACCAAGAGCATCGGGCCGTAGAGCTTGTCGGCCCGCGCGCCGACGATCGCCTCGATGCCGGAGACCATCTCCTGCACCAGGAAGCCGTCGAGCTTGGCGTTCGGATAGGCGGCCTTGGCCGAAGCAGTGAGCGCCTCGGCAGCCTTGAGCAAGGCGTCACGATCTCCAAGGCCAAGCGCCACGCCGCCGGCCTCGGTCTTGTGCAGGATGTCGGCCGAGCGGATTTTCAGCACCACTGGATACCCGATCTGCTCGGCCGCAGCGGCAGCTTCGGCGGCGGTCGCGACCTCGCGGCTCTGCGGCAGCGCGATCCCGTATTTCGTGAGCGTGGCGTCGAGCGTGGCCGGCGTGAGATCGCTGGGCGGGGCAGGGGGCGGCGCCGCCGGCTTCCGGCCGGCGCGCTGCGCGTGGAACCACAGCCCGTTGAGCGCGCGGAGGGTCGGCTCCAGTCCCTGGAGGAACGGGAAGCCGGCCTGCGTCTGCGCTTCGACCGCCTCCGGTGTCATCTGGTAGCTCATGCGGCCGAAACCGACGATCGGCTTGTCGGTGCCGTGCACCATCGCCTGGAGGGTCTCGACGCCGTCCCAGGCGCCGGCCTTCGACGGCAGCATCGCCGCCCAGGCGATCATGTCGATGTTCGGGTCCCTGGCCACCACCTCGCAGACGCCGGCCGCCTGCTTTAGCCCGCCGGGGATGCCGAGGTCGAGCGGGTTCTTCGGCTCGATCCCCTCCTGCATATAGGGCATCAGGCCCTTGAGCGTCGCCGGCGAATAGTCGGGCATCGAGGCGCCTTCGAACTCGGCGTAGTCGTAGAGCAGGTCGACGGTGCCGCCCGAGGTCGTGACGAAGCCGATTCGTGGCCCCTTCGGCAGCCGTCCGCCGTCGAAGGCGAGCGCTGTTTCCATCATGTCGTCGAGGTTGCGGCAGTTGACGATGCCGTAACGATCGCACATCGCCAGATAGGCGGCGTAATCGCCGCCGATCGCGCCGGTATGCGACTGCGCGGCGGCCTGCGACTTTGCGGTGGCGCCGGTCTTGATCGCGACGATCGGCTTGCCGGCTTCGAGCGCGCGCGCCGCGGCCGCCATGAAGGCGGCGGGCCGGCGGATGCCCTCGATGAACAGCGCGATCACGCGGGTGTTGGGGTCGTCGACCAGGAAGTTCAGGTAGTCGGCGAGATCGAAGCTGATCTCGTTGCCCGACGTGATGCCGTAGGAGAAACGCAGCCCGCGGTCGGCGGAGGTGCGCAGCCAGAACTGCAAGGTGCCGCCCGACTGGAACACCGCGCTCACCGAGCCGGCCGAGAACCGCGGCAGCTCGTTGTTCGGATAGGCGAAGATCTTCTCATGGTAGCTGTAGGCGCCCATGCAGTTCGGGCCCGCAACCTTGATCCTGCTGCGGCCGAGGAAGTCCTTCAGCCAGGCGCCGCGCTGGTGCGACGCGGGATCGGGACCGTCACCCATTGCGGCCGAATAGATGGTGGCGGTGGTGACGCCGGCAGCTTCCGCATCCTCCAGCACGCCGGCGACGCCGACGGCGGGTACGATCACCATGGCGTGCTCGATCGGCTCGGGAGAGTCGCGCAAAGAAGGGATGCACGCCTCCCCGAACACTTCCTTCTGCCGCGGATTGACCAGGGTGATGCGGCCCGGATAGCCGTAATCGCGCAGGTTGCGGTAGATCAGCCGGGCCCAGGGCGCCCGCTCCGAAGCTCCCACGATCGCAATCGACTTGGCGCGGAGCACCGACTCCGGCGACCGGTACATGGCCTCACCTGACACGCGACCTACCCCGCACGTTTCTTGCTCTCACTGCCATCTGTCTTAAGACCCCGGCCGAACATGGTCAAAGGGAGGGAGTAGGGCAATTGCGCGCCCCCGGCGTTGCAATTCTGGTATACTGCGCACAACGCACAAGCGATCCGGGAGCGAGACAATGAAGATCATGCACCTTGAGGATGCCCCGCTCGTGCGCGGTCTCGAACACCGCGGCGGCACGTTCCACTCCCGCACCATGGCCGAGGGGACGCCGGGCACGCCGGGCAATTTCAAGTTCTCGCTGAGCTGGCTCGGCACCGACTATTCGGGGCCGCGGCACCGGCACAATTTCGACCAGTACCGCTTCATGATCGAGGGCGAGTCCGACTACGGCCAGGACGGCCCGCTCAAGGCCGGCATGCTCGGCTATTATCCGGAAGGCGTGCCCTACGGTCCGCAGGTCAACAAGACGGAGATCTTCTGCGCGGTGCTGCAATTCGGCGGCGCCAGCGGCTCCGGCTATCTGCTTCCGCGCGAGGTCAAGGCCGGGATGGAGGAGTTGAAAAAATTCGGCGAATTCAAGGACGGGATTTTCCATCGTCACGACGATGTGCCCGGGCGCCGCAACGCCGACGCCTACCAGGCGATCTGGGAGCATATGCACGGCCGCGCGATGGTCTATCCCAAGGGCCGCTACGATGCGCCGATCTATGCGGACTCCAAGAATTACGGTTGGGCGCCGGTGAAAGGCGCCGAGGGCGTGTCCGAGAAGCTGTTCGGGGTCTGGACGGAGCGGCGCACCGAGGCCGGCATGCTCAAGCTTGAGGCCGGCGCGAGTCACAAGATCGCGGGCCGCGGGGTCTATCTCGTCCTCTCCGGCGCTGGCCAGTGTGAAGGAGAGCCGCTGCGGCAACACACCTGCGTGTTTCTCGACACCGGCGAGACCACGACGCTCTCCGCCGGCGAGGCGATGGAACTCCTGCACTACGGCCTGCCGGACCTCTCCGACATGGAGGCGGCGGTTCACACGTCGGGCGTGGCGATGCAGGCCGCCGAATAGCGGCGCGCCCGTCATGGCGCTTCGGCCATCGCGGCGAAGTACTCTCACCGGCCTGAGCGCCGCGGCGCTCGCCGGCATTCTGCCGCGCACGGCGCGCGCCAACGACTTCTATCACGGCAAGACGCTCACGGTGATCGTCGGCTTTGCGCCCGGCGGCGGCGTCGACACCACCGCGCGCATGGTCGCGCGGCACCTGGTCCGGTTCATTCCCGGGCAGCCCGCGCTGGTCATGCAGAACATGGAGGGGGCCGGCGGCATCGTTTCCGCCAACCATCTTGGCCGGCGGGTGGCGGCGGACGGACTGACGCTTGCGGTGCCCGGCCGCTCTTGGTTCGTCGAAGGCGTCGTCAAGAATCCGAGCGTGACCTTCGACCCGACGCAGCTCAGCTATGTCGGCAGCCCCGGCGCGGTGAACTCGATGGTGTTCGTTCGCGCGGCGACCGGCATCAAGACCTTCGACGACCTGAAATCGCACCCGAAGTCCGTCACCTTCGGTTCGATCGGCAGCACGACGCCGACGGCGATGATCCCGGTAATGCTGGCGCGCGAAGGCCTGCCGATCAGGGTGATCTTCGGCTACGTCTCGACCGCGCGCGTGCTGCTGGCGCTGGAGCAGGGCGAAGTCGACGCGGTGTTCACGGTCGAGGATTCGTTCGCCCGCCGTCAGGACCTGATCAAGAACAGGGTGGTCATCCCGATCCTACAGAACAAGCCGACGCTGCCCGGCGTGCCGCTGGTGCGCGACGTGCTGCCGCCAAGCCGGCAATCGTTGCTCACGCTGGTGCTGGCGCTCGAAAATTTCGGGTTGCCGCTGGTCGGGCCGCCTGGGATTCCGGCCGATCGCCTCGCGATCTTGCGCAAGGCTTTCATCGACATGAGCAACGACGCGGAGTATCGCGCGGAGGCGGCGCGCATCGATCAGCCGATCGGCGCGCCGCTCGACGGCGGCGTGCTGGAAGCGATGATGAGAGAGCTGGCGGCAGGTGTCACGCCCGACGTGGTGGCGGCCTATCGGCAGCTCAGCTCCGGAAAATGAACAGGGGCGCGGTCGGATGACCGCGCCCTGCAAACGCGCAACCGATCGCGTGCTGCTTACGCCTTCTTCTCGACGGCGTCGGTCTGCACCACGGGTGACGGCGCCTGGCTCGCGCCTACCGCCTCGACGTCGAGGAAACCGGGGAAATACTTGTTGGCGAACTTTTCAAAGATCGCAAAGAGGCCGGCTGCGATGAAGACCCACACACCCATGGCGGCGCACTGGAGCAGGAACTGAGAGAAATTGATGTTCATACCTGTTTCCCTTCCGGGCTCTTGTCGTTCGTGTTCAAGGGCGGTCCGTCCCACCGGACGGACCGTATTGCATCAGATCGACGGCAGGAACTTCAGTGCCGGGATCCACTGAGCGATCAGTGTCGGCGGCCACGGGATCGACATCACGTTGTCGAACACGAAGCTGATCGCAAACACCAGAACGATCGCGTAGCTGATGACCAGTTTCCACGGCTCCCTGTTCTCATAGCGCATGAAGATGACGACGAACAGCGCCACCGTCGGGACCAGGCCGATCACCGCCATGACGCCCATGAAGGCGATCAGGTAGCCGAAGAACCGGGCCGCGCGCTTGACGATGGTGCTGACCGGCAGATGCTCGGTGTCGGACGCAAGATCCATGTGGATCTTCTGCTCGACCTGATGCTGCGCCGACTCAGCGAGGCTTTCCGTCGCGTGGACCGTCGGCTTGCGGCACATGTCGTTGAACAAGCTCAGCAGGCACACGGTGATGCCGACCGATCCGACCACGAGCGGCACGATCTTGGCGCTGAAATCCCAGCTCAGCGCCATCAACACCATCGAGGAGAGGATGCCGAGCATGAAGATCGTGAACAGCTGGGCCGGATGGAAGCGCGGCGCCTGGAAGCTCTGCGCGAGCTTGATGACGCCGCCCTGGCTCCTGATGTCCTGAATTAGGGGCCGCAGCAGGCCGATGCCGGCCATGATGAACAGGATCGCAACGACCGGGCGCGCGAACCAGCTGATGCCGTAACGCTCCACCGAGATGAAGAGGTAGCGCTCGATGGTGTCGCCGAGCACCGCGCCCAGGATGAGCGGCGGCCGCGGCCACTTGAACTGCTTCATGCACCAGCCGACCAGGCCGAAGAACAGCAGCGCAAACAGGTCGCCCCACTGACGGGTCGCTTCGAAGGCGCCGATATAGATGATGCCCATCACCGCCGGCAGGATCAGGCTGAAGCGCAGCGTCGCCAGCCGGGCGAATTGCGGGCTGAACAGGTAGCACATGCCGGCGCCGAGGATGTTCGCGAGCGCCACCGACCACACCATCGAATAGGTGATGTCGAGGTTCTTGTGCAGCATGTCGGGGCCCGGCACCAGGCCGTGGATCAGGAACGCGCCGAGCAGGATCGCCATGGTGGCGCTGCCGGGCACGCCGAATGCGATGGTCGGGACCAGCGCGCCGCCTTCCTTGGCGTTGTTGGAGCTCTCCGACGCGATGACGCCGCGCACGTCGCCCTTGCCGAAGGTTTGCGCGGCGCCTTTTTCGGTCTTCAACGCGTGGCCATAGGCGAGCCAGTCGACGACCGAGGCGCTGATACCGGGGATCGAGCCGATGCCGCCGCCGATCCACGAGCAGCGCACGATCAGCCACCAGTGCTGGAAGCAATCCTTCACGCCCTGCCACTGGCCCTTGTAGATGTCGGCCTTCTCGAACCCGGCGGCGATCGCCTGCCGTGTAATGAGCAGGTCACAAAGCTCCGGTAGAGCGAAGATGCCGAGCAGCAGCGGCGTGAGCGGCAGGCCGTCCCAGAGATAGAGGCTGTTGAAGGTCCAGCGCAACGTTCCGGACTGCGGATCGGTACCGATCATCGCGATCATGATACCGAGGCAGCCGGCCGCGAGCCCGCGCAACGGTGCGTTGCCCGACAGGATCGCGACCATCGATATGCCCAAGACGGCGAACGCCAACAATTCCGGCGAGCCCAGGAACAGCATGACGGGTCGCAGGATCGGAATAGATATCGCCAGCAGGCACGCGCCGAAGATGCCGCCCATCATCGACGACATGTATGAAGCGCTGAGCGCTCGACCCGCTTCTCCCTTTTTCGCCATCGGGAATCCGTCCAAGACGGTCGCGGCGGAAGCGGCACCTCCGGGCACGCCGAACAGCACCGCGGGGATTGGATCGCCGGTGGTGGTGGTCGATCCGAGACCGAGCAGCAGTGCGAAGGCCGCGTACGGATCCATGTTGAAAGTGAAGGGCAGCAGCATCGCCGTTCCGGCAAGGCCGCCGATGCCGGGCACGATTCCCAGGACGAGGCCCATGAGACAGCCGGCCGCCAGATACATCAGGCGCGTCGGCTCCATCAGGATCAGAAACGCCTTGCCTGCAGCGGTTGCCATAAAGGCAATTTCGCCAGTAACTGCTTCCATGATTTCCTCACCCCAACCCAATTCCGCCGACCGTCAGGTCGTTTGTCTTACGCCAAAAGCGCAGGATCGTCCCACGCTCGATTCCATGCCGATACAAGTTCAAGATGGCGGCTTATCGTGCTGCAGGTTCACCGCACTGCAGCCAGGCCCGCGACCGATTGCGATGGCCCAATCTCCTCCCGTCCCCAGCACGTTACCCTCAAACATGCAAACGGCCGCACTAGTGCGCGCTGCCAAAGCATGGTAGCCAACCCCCCGGTTTTGAGGGGATGTAAGCAGAAGATCGCGTCATGCGAAAGTCGTTTCTTTTATAGTGACGACTGTGCAAAACGCCCGCATGGTCGCAGATGGAACCGTGGTGGCATACCAGCGCCCGCGAAGGGCTTCTTTGCAGTGCCCATGCGCGATTGTGATCGGCAGTGCGGCGGGCGGCGCCTGCGCTGAATGATCGCAGCCACGAATTCACAAACGAGCAAAAAGAAAGAGAGTAGCGACGATGAAGCTGGACAAGATTGAAGGCAAACCGGACGACAAGGTTGCGTGGGGCAGCGACATCGCTGCGCAGATGCTGCGCCGGTTCAATATCCCTTTCATCAGCCTCAACCCAGGCGCGAGCTATCGCGGATTTCACGACAGCCTCGTTAACCACCTTGGCAACGAAAATCCCGGCATCATTCTCTGCCTGCACGAAGATCACTCCGTTGCGATCGCGCACGGCTACGCGAAGGCGACCGGCGAACCGATGGCGTGCGTCCTGCACAGCAACGTCGGCCTGCTGCACGGCATGATGGGGATCTTCAACGCATGGTGCGATCGTGCGCCGATGCTGATGCTCGGTGCAACCGGTCCGGTTGCTTCCGAGAAGCGGCGTCCATGGATCGACTGGATTCACACCTCACGTGACAACGGTGCGTACATCCGCTCGCTCGTGAAGTGGGACGATCAGCCGACCTCGCCCGCCGCGCTTGTCGAGGCGATGGCGCGCGCGAATATCATCACGCGCACGGCGCCGACCGGGCCGGTCTATGTCGTGCTCGATGCCGGCTTCCAGGAAGAGAAGCTCGACAAGGAGCCGGTGTGGCCGGACCTGAAGCGCTTCCAGCCGCCGGCACCGCCGCGCCCTTCCAAGGACGCGCTCGACCAGGCCGTCGCGTTGCTCAAGAACGCCAAGAAGCCGATCATCCTGTTCGGCCGCGGCTCGCGCAAGGACGCGTATTGGCAGCCGCGCATCCGTCTCGCCGAGAAGCTCGGCGCCTGCGTATTCACCGATCTCAAGCAGGGCGCGATGTTCCCGACCGACAATCCGCACCACTATGCGGAGCCGTTCAACCAGGTCGTGAAGGAGGCGCGCCAGCTGATGTGCGAATCCGACGTCATCCTTTCGCTCGACTGGATGGACCTCGGCGGCGCTCTGCGTCAGGCCAAGAACGTCGGAGAGGTGACGGCGAAGATCATTCACTGCTCGCTCGACCAGAACCTGCACACCGGCGCCAACATGGAGTACCAGGAGCTGCCGCCGGCCGACGTCTATGTCGCCACCACCGGCGACGCGATGGTTGCGGAGCTCAACGGCGCGCTTGGCGAAGGCCGCAAGGATCCGTGGAAGGCGAAGCTGCCGGCGAAGAACAAGCCGGCCAACGGCGCGCTGACCATGGAAGCGATCGCGCAGTCGCTGAAGGATCAATTCAACGACCCGGAAAACGTAACCTTCTGCACGCTCGGCCGTGGCTGGCCGACGGAGATTTGGCCGTTCCAGAGCGGCATGTCCTATCTCGGCAAGGACGGCGGCGGCGGCTTGGGCTCCGGCCCGGGCATCTCGGTCGGCTCGGCGCTCGCGCTGCACCACAAGTTTCCGGACCGCTACGCGATCACTATGCTCGGCGACGGCGACTTCTGCATGGGCGCGACCGCGATCTGGAGCGCCGTGAAGCACCGCATCCCGCTGTTGGTGATCGTCAACAACAACCGCTCCTACTTCAACGACGAGCTCCATCAGGACCACGTCGCGCGCGACCGCGGCCGCGAGCAGAAGAACCGCTGGATCGGCCTGCGCATGGAGGATCCGGTGCCGAGCATCGCCAAGCTCGCCGAAGCGCAGGGCGCGGTCGGCATCGGTCCGGTCACCAGCCAGGCGGACGCCAAGGCCGCGATCGCCAAGGGCGTCGACGTGCTCAAGAAGGGCGGCGTCTGCGTGATCGACTTCCATGTCGAGCCGCCGGCGGAGCGTCAGGCCAATCACGGCCTCGGTTTCCGCGCGACCGGATCGTAAGGCGTTCTTCAACAATGGCGGCGGCTCCGGCATGTCCGGGGCCGTTTCGTTTCGGAGATGGCGGTCGCGGTGCCGTCGGGCTATGAGACTCCCATGAGCGACGCCGCGAAACCCTGGCCGACGGAACTGCGACTGCACAAGGATCGCAAGACGCTGAGCGTTGCCTTCGACACCGGCGACACCTTCGACCTCAGCGCCGAGTATCTGCGCGTGCGCAGCCCGAGCGCGGAAGTGCAGGGGCACTCGCCGGACGAGCGCAAGACCGTCGCCGGCAAGAAGAACGTCGCGATCCTCGAGGTCAATCCGATCGGCAACTATGCGGTGCGGCTGGTGTTCGACGACCTGCACTCGACCGGCATCTACAGCTGGGAATATCTGCACGAGCTTGGCCGTAAGCGCGACGCCAACTGGCAGGATTATCTCGACGAGCTGGCGGGGAAGGGCTTGGCGCGCTGAAGCCTCCCCTCGCTCGTCCCCGCGACCCGCCTCCGCTGCTCGGGAGCTATGGCGGGTTCCAGTCCGCCGAAGCGCACAGCGCGAAGTCGGAAAGCGGGGGCCCAGCCGCAAAGAGATTCTGGATTCCCGCTTGCGCGGAAATAAGCGGAGGAGAGAGAGCGAGCTCCGAGCGATCCAACTATCGCGTCACGATTACCGTCGCGCCGACCGGCACGCGGTTGTAGAGATCGATCACGTCCTCGTTGGTCAGCCGGAAGCAGCCCGACGACACGGCCTGCCCGATGGTCTCCGGCTCGTTCGAGCCGTGGATGCGATAGAGCGAAGAGCCGAGATAGAGCGCGCGGGCGCCGAGCGGATTGTCGGGGCCGCCGGGCATGTGACGCGGCAGCCCCGGTTGCCGGCGCCGCATCTGCTCGGGCGGCGTCCAATCCGGCCACTCCCGCTTCGCCGACACGCGCGTCGTGCCCGACCAGGTCATGCCGTCGCGGCCGACGCCGATGCCGTAGCGCAGCGCGGTGCCGTTGCCTAGCACGAGATATAGCCGCCGTTCCCGCGTATTGATGATGATGGTGCCGGGCCGGTGATTGCCGGGATAGCTCACGGTGGAACGTGCCACCGGCGAGCTGCTCGCGCCGAAGAAGCGTCCGAGCGGATCGGTGGTCTGCACCGTGTGGTCGAAGTTGCGCGACTTGCCGGCCGGCGCGGCCAACGCCGCGCTTGCGATCATGACACCGGCAGCAAGACAGGCGAGGAAGCGAACAGACATCGTGGGCCTCGATTGGAGGATTTTCGGCTTCATGCGGCTTTACGATACACGAGGATGCTCTTGTAGTCGCCAATGCGCTCGACCGGGCGCTCTTTCTCCCATTGCGCGATCACCGGCTTGGCTTTATCGAAAGCAAAGGAACTCGTGTAGAAGAAGATGTATCCTCCGGGGCGCGTCTTGTCGGTCAGCAGGTTCGTCACGGCGAGGTCCGTCATTCCGCCGTAGGCATCGGTCTGCGGACCGCGGAACTCACAGATGTGAAAAAGCGTCACCAGGTCGAAACTCGGCAGCAGCTTCTCGTTCAGGAGATAGATGTCGCCGAAGACCGCGTTGTAATAGCGCAGCACCTCCGGTCGCCGTGTCACGAGACGCACGTAATTCTGATATTCCTGCGGCGACGCCGTGATGCCTAAGACGGATATCCGACGCGCCGGCTTTGCGCATTCGGTCCCGACATAGTGATGCCCGCCGGTGCCGAAGTGGTAGACCGAGGCGTCGGTGATGCGCTGCTGGTCGAGCCACTCGACCAGTTCGATGTCGCACTCACCGCGAGTTACCCAATTGTCGTCGTAGGTGTTCAGCTTGGGATTTGTCGCTTGTTCGGTTTTCTTGCTGCGCGCCTCGGCGTGGACCTCGTGCGTCAGGCCGAGATACGTGGCGCCCGCCACACCGCCGCCGGCCAGCGTGTGAGCCAGGAGATGGCGTCGGCTCAACCAATTCTCGAACATAAGTTCCTCCGTTCAGTCCAAGCGATACGCTGGCACGTCAACAGCCAATGCAGACTTTAGTCGTTTGCGCCGGTGCCCGAGCCGAGACCCATGCCAAAGACAGGGCTGGTTGGAAAGCCGTAGTTACCCAGGGTTTGCGGCAAAAAGCCGTGAAGCGCCGGCATCCACCCGCGAAATGTTCCCGTATCGCTGGGCGGAAGTTACTTGGCCCTTGTCACCGCAAGGGATGTCATCAATCCTGTCGGCAAGTTCCAGGGGAGCGGCAGCGCATGGATGCAATCGCGACGACGATCGCAATCGTGGCGGGCCTGTACGTGGCCGCGGGCCTTGTCGCGGGCGTCGCCTTTGTGGCCGTCGGGGTCACCGCGGTGCAGCCGGCGCCGGTGACGCTCGGCGCCCGCATTCTGCTCCTGCCGGGCGCCACCGCCTTGTGGCCGCTGGTCCTGTCCCGCTGGCTCAAATCCTGCCGTTCGCGATGAGACGCGCCCACCGCAACGCCCATCGCATGCTCTGGCCGGCGCTGGCGGTGCTGGTCGGCCTCGCGCTGGCGATGTCGCTTGTCATGCGGGCGCCGCCACCCGCGGCGCCTCCGCCGCCTGCAGCCGAGGGGCAGCGATGAGCGTCGGCTTCAAGGCGGTGCAGTGGAACCGTGAGAAATACATCTACGACGCGATCCTGCTCGCCGGCGTCACCCTTTATGTGGTGGCGTTCATCGCGATCAGTCACCGCATCGAGCCGCCGAAGGACCTGCCAGAGGCAATCGACGTGCGCATCCGCGCGTTCGGCACCTGCGCGTTCTTTATGCTGACCATCATCCTGTCAATCGGGCCGTTGGCGCGGCTCAATCCGTGGTTCCGCAAGCTCCTGTTCAACCGCCGGCACTTCGGCGTGCTGACGTTCATCATCGCGCTCCTGCACGCCTGGTTCATGATCGAATGGTACGAGGCGCAGGGCAGCCTGCCGAGTTTGCTGACCGAGCTGACCAAGTGGTCGGACTACGGCAAGTTCATCGGCTTCCCGTTCAAGGTGATCGGCTTCGCCGCGCTGCTGATCCTGTTCCTGCTCGCCGCCACCAGCCACGACTTCTGGCTCTCGTTCCTGTCGCCGCCGGTGTGGAAGTGGCTGCACATGGCGCTCTATGTGGCCTACGGCCTGGTCGTGCTGCATGTCGCACTCGGTATCATGCAGTACGACAGCAATCCGCTGATCCCGATCATGCTCGCGGCAAGCTTTGCGCTGGTGGCGGTGCTGCATGTCGTCGCCGGCTGGCGCGAGCGTGGCATGGATCGCGGCACGCCGACGGGGGGCGACGGCTGGATTGCCGCCGGCGCGCCAGGCGCAATCCCCGACAAGGGCGCAGTGATCGTGGTGGCGCCCGGTGGCGAGCGCATTGCGGTGTTCCGCGACGGCACGGAGATCGGCGCGCTCACCAATCTCTGCTCCCACCAGAACGGACCGCTCGGGGAGGGCCGCATCATCGACGGCTGCATCACCTGCCCCTGGCACGGCTGGCAGTATCGGTTGTCGGACGGCTGCGCCCCGCCGCCGTTCACGGAAAAGCTCGCGACCTACCCGGTGCGAATCAGGAACGGCGTGGTCGAGGTCGATCCGCGCCCGCTGCCGCCCGGGACGCCGGCAACGATTCACCTGCCCGCACCATGATCGGCGCCGCCTGCGCATCCGCCAGTCTTAGGTTAGGGAGCGCCGCAAAAAAACGCTGCCGCGGACGCAAATTCGTGCGCGATCGGGCCCGTATGAATGGCCATTCAGCCGAATCCGACCGACCCATGTGTTGCGTGCATCGCGGCGCCCGCGCGGAAATTTATGGGTGACAAAGCGAAGATATTGCCCGCTGAAAAACTGCAACGCATAATCATCTTTGCGGCGGGGCAATTGTGCGCGGGTTCATACGAGGAAGGGACATCATGAGAAAGCTTGTGCTCGCATTGAGCGTGGTTTGCGCCACGGCCTTCACTTCCGGCTCGGCGTCTGCGTTTCCCGGCAGCGGCGGTCTGATCGACGCGCTGTCGCACCAGAACATGGTCCAGGACGTGCAGTATTGCCGGCGCGGCGCCTACTGGTGCCCGGGCCGGATCAGCGGCTGCTGCCCGGTCGGCTGGGCCTGCGGCTCGACCACCTGCTATCGCTCGGCCAACCGTTCGAGCCCGGCAGCGCGCACCAATAAGATTCCGGGCCGCTGATCCAGGCGGACCGCCGCACTGTGCGTGCGCTTGGTCTCGGTCATGATGCCCGTCGTCGCGCCGGCTCCGCCGGTGTCGGCGATGGGCATTAAGTTTTTGCGGCGGGTCCGAGTTTGCGCGGTGTCGCCCTGAAACCGCCTTGTCAATGCAGATAGCGTCGAACATCATGCCGTTGTCGGGATGGGCGCGAAGGGAAGACCGATCATGACCGCCAGGACCTCCGGCATCACCCCGTTTCGGATCGTCGTCGGTGTTGTGGGCGCGGTGCTGGCGATCGCGCTGCTGCCGTCGGCACTGAACGCGCAGTCGCCCGCCACCAAGCAGGATGCGACCGCCGCCAAGAAGAAGATCTACTTCGGCGACGTCGCCAAGAAGGGCGCCTATCCGTTCATGGTGTCGGTCATCAAGGCGAGCGCCAAGCAGACCGAAGCCGGCATCCACGCCGCGCATTTCTGCGGCGGCTCGCTGATCCGCCAGCGCTGGGTGCTCACCGCCGCGCATTGCGCCTATGAGCTCGACCAGCAGCCGCCCCGCGCGCGCAAGCCGGAGGACATCAACGTCTACGTCGGCTCGAACGAGTTCAAGGGCGGACAGCGCATCAAGGTGCGTCGCATCGTCGTGCATCCGAAATACGACGTCGAGGAAAGCCCGGACAACGATATCGCGCTGCTCGAGCTCGCCGAAGCGCCGGCGGCGGGCCGCACCTCGATCATCACGCTGGCGACGCCGGCGACCGAGCAGGAGTACGGCGTCCCCGGCAAGCCGGTCACCGCCGCCGGCTGGGGCGAGAACGAGGACGGCGAATTTCCGAAGGCGCTGATGGAGGTCAAGCTCGACATCGTCGAGGCCGGCACCTGCAACGCCAACATCCTCGCGTGGCGCCGCAATCAGTGGTTCGAGAACCAGGTTGCCGGGCTGCGCGCCAAGCTTTCGCTGTCGGAAGAGACCGTCACCCAGATGCGCAAGCTCCTCGACTCGTCGCCGCAGGATCGCGTCATCACCGACAACATGATCTGCACCGCGAAATTCGCGACCCGCAAGGACACCTGCGTCGGCGACAGCGGCGGGCCGCTGTTCGCGGAAATCTCGCGCGGCCGCTTCATCCAGGTCGGCCTGACGAGCTTCTCGGAGGCCGGCTGCGGCATGGCCGACCAGGGCCTGTTCGGCGTCTATACCCGCGTCGCGCAATACGCGGACTGGATCGAGCAGACCGCCAGATAGCGGTGCTACAATCCCTTGATCCCCGCCTTCGCGATGATGTCGCGCCAGCGCTGGCTGTCGGCGCGGATGTAGGCTGAGGCTTCCGCCGGGGTGTTGCCGATCGCCGAGAGCCCCAGCGTCTTCATGCGCGCAGCGACGTCGGGGTCTTTCAGGCTCGCGACGATCGCCGTGTTGAGCGCGTTGACGACCGCGTCGGGCGTGCCGGGCGGCGCGACGAAGCCGTAGAACGCGTCGTTGAAGAAGCCCGGGAACGTCTCGGCCACCGCCGGCACGCCCTGCAGCTCCGGCCGCCGTTCCCTGCTGCCGACCGCGATCGCGCGCAGGTTGCCGTTGGTCGCCTGCGGCAGGATGTCGGTGAGATTGCCGAACACCATGTCGACATTGCCGGCGACGACGTCGAGGATCGCCGCGCTCAGTCCCTTGGCGTAGGGCACGTGGCGCACATTGATGCCGGCCGCGACGTTGAGCATCTCCATGGCGAGATGCGGCGTGCCGCCGACGCCGGGCGACGCGTAGGTGAGCTTGTCGGGATTGGCCTTGGCGAGCGCGATCAGCTCGGCGAGCGTCGTCGCCTTCACGCGCGGATTGACCGCGAGCACATTCGGCGCGGTGGCGGTGATCGTGATCGCGGCAAGCGCGGTGGGGTCGAAGTTGAGCTTCGCGAACAGGTGCTGGTTGATCGCCACCGGGCCGGGGAACACCGACAGGATGGTGTAGCCGTCGGGCGCGGCGCGGAACACGAGCTCGGCCGCGATGTTGCCGGTGGCGCCCGGCCGGTTCTCGACGATGACGTTCTGGCCCCAGCGCGCGCGCAGCTTCTCGGAGAGGAGCCGCGGCAGCGTGTCGGGCACCGAGCCCGGGCCGGTCGGCGAGACGATCGTCACCTGCCGGCTGGGGAAGGTCGCCTGCGCGGCGCTCTCGCGTGCCGCCACGGACGCGACCGCTCCGGCCAGCGCCAGCACGGCGACCCTGTGTATCAGGCGCCGGGTCATGATCGCACGTCGCCGGTTTGGGCGTCGCCTCTGGCGAAGATCGCGTCGTAGTGGCGCTGCGTCGCGCTGGTGATCTCCCACCAGTGCTTGTTGAGGTCCTGCAACGTGAACGAGCGCACGCTCCCGCGCTCCTCGACCGGCCCGACGGTGCGGATGCCGTAGGCGTCCTTCTGCGCCAGCGCGGCGGCGCGCGCCGCATCGACCTCGGCGGCGCTCGATACCGACAGCTTGAAGCGGTTCTGCGGGCCCTGGTCCTTGGCTTCCGCGTCCTCGACGCAGACGCACACCACCGACCACGGGCCGCCCTTCCAGAGATACTGCGCCTCCGGCAGCGGCCGCACCACGTCGATGCCGAGGAACTCGGTCAGGAAGCGGCGGGTGGCGGCGATGTCGCTGCATTCGATGGTGCCGTGCGAAAGCAGCTCCGGCTTGATCATCGGCTCGGCCATGCTCATGACGTTTCCCTTGGTGTACTTTCTTGTTGTTCTTCTCGTTGAACTCAATGCTGATCGCCCTTTTCGCGCAGCGTCGTGTAGAGCAGCTCCGGCGTGCGATATTCGATCTCCCACCAGTTGCTGTCGCCGTCGACGAAGTAGAAGGCGTAGGAGCCGTGGCGGAAGCGCGGCTTCTGCACGCGGCCGATCCCGAAATCCTTCTGGTGCGCGCTCACCTTCTCGAAGGCGGCGTCGACCGCGGCCTGGCTCGAAACGAACACGCCCCAGTGGTTGAGCATCTCCTGCGGCACCTCGACCTTCTCGACCTGGCGCGCTTCGAGCACCCAATAGGGCTTGCCGGCGAGCGGCCCGCCCGGCTGGTGCCCGTTCTCGCGAATGAGCAGCGTGCCGCCTTCGGGCTCGACGCATTCGAGGCCAAGCAGTTCCTCGCACATGCGCCGCGTGCGCTTGAGGTCGGTGGTCACGAAGGTGCCGCCGATCAGCAGCGTGGGCTTGATATGCGATGCCACCGTGGCTTCGGCCGCCATGCTCATCGTCGTTCCTCCGTCGCGTCGATATCGCTACAACCGTGCCTTACAGGTCCAGCACCAGCGTCTCGTCCGGCAGCGCCCGCGACACGCAGACCTGAATCTCGTGCTCGCGTTGCGCGTCTGTCAACACCTCATCGCGATGATCGGCCTTGCCCGAGAGGAGACCGACCCGGCAGGTGCCGCAGACCCCTTCCTTGCACAGCGTCTTGATCTTGATGCCGTTCGCCCGCAGCACTTCGAGGATCGACTTGTCGGGCGGCACCGTCAGCGTCTTGCCGGCGCGGGCGAGCGTGATCTCGAACGCCCGGTCGCTCGAGCGCGGCGCGACGTCGGCCTCGTCGCCGCGGAACAGCTCGTAATGCACGGTGCCCTTCGGCCAGTCGCGCGCCGCCTCGCGCACCGCGCGGATCAGGCCCGCCGGTCCGCAGACATAGACATGCGCCGCGGCGGCGCGTTTTGAAAGAAGCGCCGATACATCGAGCCCGCGCGCGATGTCGCCGCCGTCGAGATGCACGGTGAGGCGTTCGCCCAAGGCAGACGTGAGCTCGTCGAGATAGGCCGCGCGCGCGCGGTCGCGGGCGCAGTAGTGCAGCGAGAAGTTCGCGCCGCGCGCCAGCAGCCGGTGGCTCATCGATTTCAGCGGCGTGATGCCGATGCCGCCGGCGATCAGGAGGTGGGTTTCGCCGGCCTCGTCGATCTGGAAATTATTGATCGGCGCCGTGCTGACCAGCCGGTCGCCCTCACGCAGGCTGTCGTGCACCCACGTCGAGCCGCCGCGGCTGTCGACCTCGCGCAGCACCGCGATCACGTAGCGGTGGGTCTCGGCCGGGTCGTTGAGCAGCGAATACGAGCGCTCGATGCCGTTGCCGAGCGTCACGTCGATATGCGCGCCGGCGGTGAACGCCGGCAGTGCGCCGTCGGCGGTGAGTTCGATCTCCCGGATCGAAGGCGTCACGGCGGTCAGCCGTTTGACCTCAAGGTTCAGCACGCTCATCGCTCGCGTCGCGTTCGGTTGCAACTTACACCGCGGAGGGGGCGCTGTAAGAGTGTCCCAATGCCGAAATTTGCATTGATCGCAATCATTTAGCTCTCCAAACTTACATTCTTACGGCTCTTACCACTGCGGCGGGGTGCTAGAGTACCGTCCTGGGTGCAGGTTCTTTCTAGGATAATATATCTATGACTTATGTCCTCATCAAGGCTATTTCATGAAAATTTCAAAGCAGGTGAAGCGCGCTGGGGATGGCGTCCGGTCCATCGCTATGATCCGCCCGCCGCGCTTACGTCGCATCGTGTAGCGACAATCTGAATCAGAACGGCGCAGCAACCAGGATGAGAGCCGGCAGCCGTGACGACATGATCGCGCTGCGCCTGGACCGGTGCAGGCCCCTCTTAACGTGTCCATCCTGCGATGGCGTGCGTCAATCGCGACCCTGGCGAGCAAGCTGCGGGTCCAGTCACGTCCGCAATGCCCCGAAAGCGACGGCCGGCCGTCAAAATGTCGCCCGTCGCAAAGGGCCACGAGCCGACATCTGCCACTCAGTCGGCAACACGAACGCCCTTTGATCCTGCTGCGGAAATAGCGCACTGGATTAGCCCCGAGGAAATGGCGTCGCCAACGGCTGCGCCAATTATCTGCCTCCTGGAATCCCCTTGTGCCTTGGGAAAGGCGACCACCATGTGCACGGTGCGAAACGCGCCGGAGAGAATTCGCGATCCGGGAATGGCCGCTGCTGCTGCGTGGACATTCTCGGCATTCGAACCATAAACGTCGGCTTGCCCCGCGCGCAGGATCTCGACGATTTGCGGCGTCGCCCCGGCTACACGAACAAGTGTGGCGGCTTTGAGCGTGCGGCTGAGGAATTGGTCAGGAGCACCATTGATCACGACCGCGATCCTTAATCCCGGCCGGTCGACGTCTTTGGCATGGGTAAGATTTTGGCCCGGCGCAGCAACATAGATGTTGTCGACATACATGAACGGCCGAGTCAGCTCAGACGTGTTTTCAGCAATTGGCGTCCGTGGACCAATGGCGACGTCCCATGCGCCGGAACCAAAGCTCTTCGTAAATGTCTCCGTGGTGTCATAGACGATCTGTTGAATGGCACATGCAATCTCGCGGCGATAAGCCGGCCAAGGTCGACCGATACTCCGCCGAGCGTGCCATCCGGTTTCTTGGTTACCAGCACCGGATTAGAGACGAGCACCGCCACTCGGAGCGTTTTTCCCGACGCGTCCTGGGCAATCGCTGCACTGACTGCATTGGCTGTCAACGCGATTTGCAAGCATCCAGGTGCATGTGGCCGCTGCCCGAGTCATCTCTCAATCCGCCTTGATGTTGGCTTCCCGAATGACGCGGCCATAACGGTCAAATTCCTTGCGGAGCACCGCTGCGAAGTCTTTTCCACATGAACCTACCGGAAGAAAGCCGAGCGCCGCGAGTTTCGACTCTACTTCGGGAGCACGTAGGGCCTCAGTGAACGAGTTCGCGAGCTCGTTGAGCGCGTGCTGCGGGGTCTTGGACGGCGCGAACACACCCCACCACAGGTCAATCTCATAGTTCTCGAAACCAGACTCGGCGACGGTCGGCAGCTCAGGCAGTTGCCCAATGCGACTGCGCGCGCTGGTGGCAATGGCGCGCAAGGTCCCTGCCTTGAGGTGCGAGGCGAGCGGCGCGTACTCCGCAAATACTGCGGTGACGTGCTGGCCAAGAAGCGCATTGATCGCGGGAGCGCCGCCCGCATAGGGGACATAGGTGATGTTGACATTGGCGGCGCGCCTGAGCATTTCAAATCCGACATGTTGCGCCGTGCCAGGTCCAACGCTTGCCAACGTCAGCATGCCTGGCTTGGCGCGCGCCGCCACGATCATGTCCTGCAGCGTCCGATAGGGCGAGGCGCTGTTGACGACGATGATGCCTGGCGAGCTTACGAGATAGCAGACCGGGTCGAAGCTGGTCAGTGGATCGTAGTTTACCTTCCGCAGCTGCGGCATGATCAGCATGTAGGGCGCATTCAGGAGTACAGTGCTGCCGTCAGGTGCTGCGCGCGGAACCGCCTGGAAGGATCATCAGGCCCCGTCACTGCAAGGGGCGGGGCCATTTTCCATACTAGCTGTTGTGGCGCCCGCCTTGGATCGGTCGGCCTAGTGGCGGCGCTTTTATTCCTCACAGCCGCGCAGCTCTCTTCCTTATTAGCGCCGGGGAAACCTTGGGCCTTGGCTCCCGCGGGTCGTCACAACCACCCCGCCGTTGGCGCCTGTGGTGGCGCAGCGACGGCCGATGCTGCATCCGCTGACAACACTGGCAGGCCGCACAGTCGTGTTGGCGGAAGCGAGGGGAGGCGTGCCGCTTGGGCGGTGGAAGCCCGGTCCACCCGCGCCACGGCGAGCCTCGGCGTCACCGGTCGAGAAGATGACGAGATTGGCGGCGATCACTGCGACAGTGAAAGCGGACTTCGTAATGATTGCACGGACGTTCATGGTGGTCTCCCTCCGTTGCACCGGCCTATCCGGTGCGGTTCCTATGATTGGGAGACTAGTTGGCGGGCGCGTTTGGGGATGTGACCGGGGTCACAAAATGATCGATTGGGGAAAATTGTGCGCGACACTGGTAGCACCCGCCCCAGCCGGCGCACCAACGCGCGGCGTCTAACTTCGTTCCTCACGCGGCAGTCCAATTGCGTCGGCCGCGTCCTGCATCAGCGCGGATAGGCGATCGAACAGCAGCGAAGCGCGATGATCGGGACCAGCAGCAGGATTCGCAGAGTGCACATCATGAACCTGCGCCGGAATCGTAGGCGACAGAGAATCTCGACACGAAATTCGGACACAGTGCGGACACGGAATTCCCAGCGGCAAGTCGTCACCGCTGAGAGCGCCATAATACGTTGTTTTCATTGGTAAAAGTGGTGAGCCCGGATGGGATCGAACCATCGACCCACTGATTATAAAGTCAGTCGGTAGGCTTGGCACCTCCCGTCATTTCATGCGTGGGCTAGGCGACGCGGCGAACAACCTCTGTAGTCACGGCCATGAGATGCCCTATGTGTTCATCCCAATGCATTATTGCGTCCTTTCTTTCAGCCGAAAAGTCATGCCGCTGATATACTGCTGCGACGCCTGAAATCGTCCCTGACTGGTGATTTAGAATCTTATCTGCAACGTGTGGTGCGACCCCCAACCGTGCCATTCCCGAGACGCAGGTCCGCCGAAGATCGTGTAACCGCCAACCAGTGACACCCGAGAGAGCATCAAGCTTACGCTTCGCCGCAGAAAAGCGCCGGAATGGCTTTCCTGTAAGACTAAACACATAGGCACTCATATTAGGCATCCGCTCAAGCAGAGCAATTGACGCGGCCCCTAGGTGCACGACGTGTGATTTGCTGTTTTTCGTCCGCTCTTGCGGAAGCGTCCATGTCCTCTGATTGAAGTCGAATTCATCCCAGGTAGCCTGCGCGACTTCTTCGCGCCGTTGACCGGTGAGTGCCAGGAATTCGATAATGGCGCCGTACGGCCCGCTCATCGTGCGAGCCGCCCGGAGCACCTTCGTCAGTTCGACGTCGCTTAAGATCCGATCGCGCGCCTGCTCCCGGCCAGGCAGGGGCACTCCGTCCGCCGGGGATTTGTCGAGGATTGCCCGCCCCACACACCAGACGAAGAAGGTCTTGACGGACTTGAGCGTCTTATTGGCAGCAGCTGGAGCTCCCCGCTGGTCGATAGCGGATACAAGTTCGACGACATCCCGTTTGCTGATGTCATGGACGCTTCGGTGGCCCCATGCACTGGTGACCTCACGCCGCAGCAGCCGCGAGATCTCGGCCGCTGAGCGGTTGCCTGACACATGCTGGGCAATGTAGGCCTCAAGCACGTCTGCCACGCGATCGGTCACTTCGCGGATTCTGGCTTCGCGCTTCTCACGCGCGGGATCACGGCCTTCGAGCTTCGCCGTAAAGACCTTCTGAGCGGCGATACGGGCATGATGCAGCGTGACCTTTCCGTAAGGACCAATCGTATATTTGCGCAGCTTCGAACCAGCTCCGCCTGTCCGATATAAGACGAGAAAAACCTTTCGGCCTTTCGGGGTGACCTTTAGTCCAAACCCAGGACATCCGCTGTCCCAGTAAACAACCTCAGATGTTTTCGTGGGCAGCGCGTCGATAGCGCTCTTGGTGAGTTTGATGCGGGGCACGACTTACCTGTTCGCTGATGCTACCTTTCCTTCGAATAGGTAGCGGTTCGAATGAAACGACAGGCATGACCGTGATGCGCGGTCCTCGTTGACGCAAGCGAAATCAGGAGGTTATGAACCCCAAGCAATCAACTTCCATCTCCAGGAATGATGCGCCCGAGAACGCAAGGGGAGAGGGCACAATAATTTCCGCCGTGATCAGCGGCGGCAGCGCGATCAGCTTGCGATCGTCGAAAAATTCTTGGCCATGTGCTCGGCGCCGCGCAGCGTCACCGCCATGATGGTGTTGGTCGGGTTGACCGAGCCTTCGGTCGGGAACAGGCCGGCGCCGGCGATGTAGAGATTCGCCAGCTCGTGGGTCTGCCCGTAGCTGTTGGTGACCGAGTTCGACGCGTCGGTGCCCATGATGGTGCCGCCGATCAGGTGCGCCGTGCCCGGCCCGCCGCCGCGCCAGACTTCCTTCGGGTTCGCCGCCTTGGCGATCGCGAAGGCTTCCTCGCGGCCGTATTCCCAGCTCCCGATCGCGTCCGCATCGTAGCTGTGGGTGATGCGCGCGATCGGCAGGCCGAACTCGTCCTTGTCGCTCGCGAGCTCGACGCGGTTCTCGAGCAGCGGCATCTGCTCGCCGAAGATGCCGATCCGGGTGAGCCCGCGGGCCGCACGCTTCATGAAGTCGGCGAGCGGTGCGCCGAACAGGTCGGGCCGCGCGCTGGCGAGGCCGACGTTCGGCTTCATCGCCGCACCGGTGCGCAGGAAGATGCTGCCGAAGCCTTTGCTGGGGCGGGTCTTGTTGTCGTAGTGCTCGTACGACATGAACTGGTTGGCCTGCGTGCCCATGTAGTTCTGAACGTCCTCGTCGAACAGCGCCCAGACGTTCGCGGCGGTGTGGCACATCAGGTATTTGCCGACCAGCTCGTTCTTGTTGGCGAGACCCTTCGGGTGCCTGTCGGTCGCGGAGTTGAACATGATGCGCGGCGTTTCCGCGGCATAGGCGGCAAGCACGACGACGCCGGCGGGCTGCACATGCTGCTCGCGCTTGGCGTCGTAGTATTCGACGCCGGTGACGCGGTCGCCGCTCTGGTTGGTGAGCACGCGCGTCACGTAGCTGAACGGCCGCACCTGCGCGCCGCGCGCCCGCGCGTCACGCAAGTGGCTCACCAGCGGCGTGCCGTGCGCGCCGCTCGCGCAGCCGACATGGCACCAGCCGCAGTTCACGCACGCCGGCCGGCCCTTGTATTCAGTGCTGTTGATGGCGACCGGCATCGGCGCCAGCGGATAGCCGTGCTTGGCGAACGCCTCGTTGAAGATGTCGCCCTGCTTGAAGCTCTTCAACGGCGGCATCGGATAGTCCTTGCCGACCGGGTACCAGCGCCGTTCCGCCTGCGCGTTGCCGGACACGCCGATGTCGTCGGCGGCGCGGTCGAACCAGGGCAGGAGGTCGTCGTAGGAGATCGGCCAGTCGAGACCCTTGCCGTACTGGCTCTTCACCTTGAAATCGACCGGGGCCATGCGCGGCCAGTTCGCGAAGAAGTGGATCATCGCGCCGCCGGTGCCCCAGCCGGCATTCGAGCCGTGACCGGACGGATTGCGCCCGGTGCTCTGAAACGGCGGCGCGTGCTTGATGCGCCGGCCCCAGATTTCCGAGCTGACGAACTGCTTGTAGTCCCAGTCGGGCCCGAACTCGAGCACCACGACCTTCTTGCCGGCCCGCGCCAGCACGTCGGCGAAAATCGCACCGGACGGACCGGCACCGACGATGGCGACGTCGACTTTTTCCTGTGTCGCCATGTCACCACCTCGCCTTGGGCGCGACCAGCGCCATGTAGGGAACGCCGAGCTTCTCGAAGCCTTCGACGGTGCCATAGACGACGTCGACCGCGTCGGCGCGGAACGCGCCGTAGATCGCGCCCTGCGGCGGCGGTCCCTTCCAGTCCGGATGCTTGCCGACCCGCATGGTGCCGATGAACGCGGTCTGCTCCTGCGCCGTCAGCTGCGCAAACGGCTTGCCGTGCTGGGCCTGGCACGCCGTGTCGATGGCGTTCAGCGCCGCGCGGTAGAAATTCACGAACGGCGGGCGCGCGTTGTTGATGCGGATGCCGAGCAGCGCCTCGTGCGGCGGCACCGAGCACTGCTGATCGATGAAATGGGCGATGCCGGCGTCGCGCGCGCCGGGCACCAGCGTCTCGCTGACGGCTTCGAGCCGCAGGGCTTCGTCGGCGCTCAAGATCTTGAGAGGGACTTTTTGCGCGCGTGCTTCGCTTGGCAGCAGCAGAACTTCGACGCCGCCGACGGTGAATGCCAACGCACCCGCCGTGGCGCCCCGCACGAATGTGCGGCGCCCGATATTGTCCATGGTGTCCTCCCGTGAAGCGGCTGTTTGCGGCGCTTCGGATTTTTCTTGGCGCCCACCGTCCCCGGCGGGCAGGGACAAGGCTACGCCCGCGCGTTGCGGCCGTCATCCGGAATTTTCATTGTTCTGATCGCAGGGTGGGTTAGCGCCGCAAGGCGCGTAACCCACCGTGCGAACGGACCGCGAAGCCGGTGGTGGGTTACGGCGTTTCGCGCCTAACCCACCCTACAAGATCACTTCTTGAGTCCCGCCGCCTCCGCGACGCGCCCCCACTGCGCGATCTCGCTTTTGATGTAGCCGGCAAAATCATCGGGCGTGCCGCCGAGCGGCTCGAACCCCTGCTTGCGCAGCGCCTGGACGACGTCGTCCATTTTCAACGCCTCGTTGATGCCGGCCGAGACCTTGTCGACGATCTCGCGCGGCGTGCCCGCCGGCGCCAGCATGCCGAACCAGAGCCCGGCATCGAATCCCTTGTAGCCGGCGTCCGCCATGGTGGGCAGGTCGGGCAGCACGCGCGGGCTGGTGGCCGCGATCGCGGTCAGTGCGCCGGCCTGGATGTGCGGCAGCACCGTCGGCGCCGGCGAGAACATCACCGAGATGCGGCCGGCCAGCAGGTCGGTGAGCGACTGCGCGCTGCCGGGGTAGGGCACGTGGGTCATCTTGATCCCGGCGGTGATGTTGAGCAGCTCGCCATAGACGTGCAGCGCGCTGCCGACGCCCGACGAGCCGTACATCATCTGCTCGCGCTTGGCCGCCGCCACCACGTCGGCGACGGTGCGGAAGCCGGTCGCGGGATGCGCGACCAGGATGTTGGGCACGGTCGAGACCAGCGCGATCGGCGCGAAATCTCGGGCGAAGTCGAAGTTGAGCTTGGAGATCGTGGCGTTGATGGTGTTGGCGACCGTGCCCATCAGCAGCGTGTAGCCGTCCTTCGGCGCGCGCGCGACGAATTCGGCGGCGAGGTTCGAGCCGGCGCCGGCGCGGCTCTCGACCACGAACTGCTGGCCGTATTTGAGGCTCAGCTTCTGCGCCACCGTGCGCGCCGAGTAGTCGGCGGTCGAGCCCGGCCCGAAGCCGACGATGACGCGCACCGGCCGCGCCGGATAGTCGTCGGCCGCGACGCCGGAATAATCTGCTGCGAGCGCCAGCGTCGCGAGCACAAGGCACGCGGCCGCGCGCGTGAACCTGCGCATGGCGTTCCTCCCCGTATTTTATTCCCCGCAGGATAGCATGGCGCGCCCGCGCGCAACGCCCTTTTGCGACCGGCAACGCCCTTACATAATGATGAATATGATGCGGCACGCTCGGTGCGTTCCCTCTCCCCGGAGGGGAGAGGGAGCACACCGAGTCGGCCTCCCAATCTAAGTCATGCCCAACGATCCGAACGTAAGGACACGTCACATGATCGACCTGCACTACTGGACCACGCCGAACGGCCACAAGGTCACGATCTTCCTGGAAGAGGCCGGCTTGCCGTACAAGATCTTCCCCGTGAACATCGGCAAGGGCGAGCAGTTCAAGCGCGAGTTCCTGGCGATCGCGCCGAACAACCGCATCCCCGCGATGGTCGATCACGATCCGCCCGGCGGCGGCGCGCCGATCGCGGTGTTCGAGTCGGGCGCGATGCTGCTTTATCTCGCCGACAAGATCGGCAGGTTCATCGCCCAGGACGTCCGCGGCCGCACCGACACGCTGCAATGGCTGTTCTGGCAGATGGGCAATCTTGGGCCGATGTCGGGGCAGAACAATCACTTCAGCAACTACACGGTCGATAAATATCCCTACGCGATCGAGCGCTACCACAACGAGGTGAACCGGCTCTACGGCGTGCTCGACAGGCGGCTCGCGGATCGCGCCTTCGTCGCCGGCGAATATTCGATCGCCGACATGGCGAGCTATCCCTGGATCGCGATCCACGAGCGCCAGCACCAGCCGATCGCTGACTTCCCGAACCTGAAGCGCTGGCACGACGCGATCAAGGCGCGGCCGGCGGTCGAGCGCGCCTATGCCAAGGCGAAAGAGATCAATCCGAACCCGCCCGGCATCCGCACCGCGGAGGAACGCGCCATCCTGTTCGGGCAGAGCGCCGCTTCGGTGGCGGCGGCGGTGCGAGAGGCGGCGCGGTAGTCAGCGCGCGCTCATTCCTCCCGCGCCGGCGCGCCCTTCGCCCGCGCCGCGTCGTCGGGCCGAAGCTCGATCGCCCGCCGCACGCGCTCGCGCACGTCCGGCGGCGCGCCGATCAGGCCGTGGATCAGGCCTTCGAGCTCTTCGCCGCTCTTCCAGTGGATCTCGAGGTTGAGCCGCTCGGCCTCCTCGAGGAAGGCCGGATCGGCGAGCGTCGCCTGGAACGCGCGCCGCAGCGCCTGCACGCGTTCGACCGGCACATCCGGATTGGTGACGATCGGCCGCGCGATGTTCACCGACGCCGAGATGAAGTCGAAGATCGTGCGCTGGGCGTCGTTCTCGGCGAGGTCGCGCAGCAGCGGCACCGACTCGTAGTCGCGCACCTTCGCCATGCCGGCCTGGATCAGGAAATTGTGCCTGGCGAGCACGGCGGCATTGTTCGGGCCGAGCACCTGCGGGTTCGAGGTGCTGCGGCCCTCGACCTCGCCGCGCTCCATGGCGAGCGTCATCGCCGGCCCGCTCGGATAGCCGTAGATCACCTTCAGCTTCAGGCCGAGCATGTTGTTGTAGAGCCCGGCGAGCTGCGTGACGACCGAGCCGATGCCGGTCGCCGCCACCGGCGTCTGGCGCTTCCTGGCGTCGGCGAGCGTCCTGGTCGGCGATTCCTTCGCCGTGTACATGAACTCGTTGGTGTTGCTCATGTTGCCGATCCAGCCGAGCGTGCGCAGGTCGAGCTTGAGGCTCCTGTTGAGGCCGAGCGCCTGGTCCATCGGGAACGACTGCGTGATCATGGTGAGCACGGTGCCGTCGCGCGGCGCCGCGTTGGTCACGTAGTTGAGCGCGACCACGCCGCCGCCGCCCGGCATGTTGATCGGCAGCACCGTTGGATTGCCCGGGATGTGGCGGGTGATGTGGCGGCCGAGCACGCGCGAATAGACGTCGTAGTTGCCGCCCGGCGCGGCGCGCACATAGATCCTGATCTGCTTGCCGCGGTAGAAGTCCTCGATCGGGTCGGCGGCCGCGGGCGTCGGCGCAACGGCCGTCAACGCCAACAGCGCAACGAGGCCCGTCGCCCGCGCCCGGGCGTTCATGCGGCGCGCGCCCATTTGCCGGTGTCGACCTCCCAGCCGCGCTGCGAGAGGTCGCAGCCGTTGCCGTCGGGATCGCGCATGCGGATCTCCGACTGCGTGCGATGCGCCGGCCGCGCCTTCACGGTGGCACCGCCTGCCGCGACCTCTTCCGCCTTCGCCTGCGAACTCGGCACCAGGAAGCCGAAATGCGCGATGCCGAAGCGCGCCTCGTGGCCTTCCTCGCCCGAGTAGAACGCCTGGATCGCCACGTTGGTGTGGCCGTCGCCGACGTGCTTGTTGCGATAGCCGGGACGCTTGCGCGCCTCCGCATGCGCTTCGAACACCTCGCGGAAGCCGAACACGCCGACGTAGAAATCGAGGATCGCCTGGGTGTCGAGCGCGTTCAGCGCCAGGTGCGCGATGCGCGGGACGCGCGGGCGCTCCTCGCGCAATCCGAAATTCGTCTGCGAGAGCGTGACCGGATGGCATTCCGGATCGAAGATGCGCACCGCGCCGTGCTGGAGGTCGCCGCTCTCGGCGATCACCGTGCCGCGCGGATAGAGCGCACGATAGCGCGCCACCGTCGCTTCCACGTCGTCGACCGCGACGCCGAGATGGTGGAGGCCGCTCGCCATGCTCGGCTCGTGCAGGGCGCCGCGGTTCCGAAACAGCGTGAGATTGTAGCCGCCGTCGGTGAGCGTGACGTCGCCGCCGGCGCTGCGGCCGAGCTCGTCGAGACCGAAATGCGTGCGGTAGAACGTGGCGAGCGCCGCCGGCTCCGGGCACAGCAAGGCCAGATAGCGGATGCGCGGCACTGTCTTCTCCTACAACCGATGCGGAATCTGCGACCGTTCGCCCTTCGCCTTGCTTGAGATCGGCGGGCGCGGACTTCCCGCGAAACGTTCGGCCCACCGATTCCGCTGAAAAGCCTCCAGGACGAAATCGACAAAGACGCGCGTCTTGGCCGGCAACAGCGTCCGGGTTGCATAATAGAGCGAGATCGGACCGAGGTCGCCATACCAACGTGGGGCAAGGCGCACCAGCGCTTTGCTCTCCAAGTGGGGCAACGCCTCCGGCATGGCAATCAGCGCAACGCCAAGATTGAGCAATGCTGCCTGACACATTGCGGCGGGATCGTTCACGACAATTGTTTCCTTTAACGCAGCTGGAAGCTCCTTACCGGCGGCGTTGCGCATCACGCGGTGACGGAGGCGGCCGGTTCGCGCCAAACGCAAGACAATGCCATCGAACTCCGAAAGGCCTGTCGGGTCGATCGGTGGGGTGCGCCCTTTCATGTAGTCCGGCGACGCGACCGCGATAATGTGCAGCGGCGCGAGCACGCGCGATATCACGCCAGGTGTTAGTTCAAAGCCGCCGCCGATTGCCGCGTCGAATCCCTCTGCGATGAGATCGACCTGTTGGTTGTCGAACTGCCAATCGGGCCGTATGCCCGGATAGCGGTCGAGAAATTCCGGCAGCAGCGGCAGGATATAGTTCACACCAAAGGTCAGGCTCATGCTGACTTTAAGGACGCCGGCCGGCTCGCCTTTGTGCGTCGCCATGGCGGCGATCGCGTCCTGAAGTCCTTCCAGATTGTTCCCGATCTCCTGGAGGAAGCGCTCGCCTGCCTCGGTCAGAGTCAGCTTGCGGGTGCTGCGGTGGAATAGCCGGACCCCAAGATTGCGCTCCAACATCGCGACGTTCCGGCTGATCGCGGCCGGCGTTAGCGCCAGCGCTCGTGCCGCCACCGAAAAGCTGCCGGCCTTGGCGCTGCGGACGAAAGACTCGAGGTTGCCAAGCGTCTCCATCGTCAAATCTTAAAGCAATACTTGAAAATAATTCAAGACATTGCCGCCTAATCGTGAAGCAATAAACGGGCGATATCCGGGTCAGCGAGCAACGAAACCCAACCCAGGATGATGCCCGTGACCCAATCCATCGCACCCAAGAACGGCCTGAACGCCCTGCTTACTCCGGCGGAGTCAGTGCTGATCCTGATCGATCACCAGCCCTTCCAATTCGCCAATCTGCACAGCCACGAGCCGACGATGATCGTGAACAACGTGATCGGGCTCGCCAAGGCGGCGAAGATTTTCAACGTGCCCACCATTCTGACCACGGTGACGGCGGATCGTGGCGGCAAGCTCATCAAGGGATTGCAGGACGTCTTCCCCGACCAGACGCCGATCGACCGCACCTTCATCAACACCTGGGAAGACGCGAACGTCGTTGAAGTCGTGAAAAGGACGGGCCGCAAGAAGCTCATCATGGCGGCGCTCTGGACGGAAGTGTGCCTTGCCATGCCGGCGATCCAGGCAGCCGGCGAGGGCTACGAGGTCTACGGTGTCACCGACGCTTCAGGCGGCGTGAGTGCCGAAGCGCATGAGATGGCGATCCGCCGCATGATCATGGCCGGCGTCGTCCCGATCACTTGGATGGCGGTCGCGGCCGAACTGCAACGCGACTGGGCCCGGCAGGACTCGGCGAAGGCATTCGGCGGGATTCTCCTCGATCACGGCGGTGCCACCGGCACCGCTTTCGCCTGGGAGCTGCAGCTTCTCGGCCAGACGGCAGGCACCGCTTGAACAGGTGATCGGTGCGCCGGCGGCTCATGATGTCGCCGGACGCATCGACCGCCCGGACTCCGATCTGACCTCTCGATGGAGCGTGACGATGGCGACCACTTCAAAGCAGAAGGCCGGCACCCAAGGTGCGGGGACGGCGCAGCCCGTCGATTTCGATGCTCTGATGCAAGCCAATCTCGTTCGTGTTTTCGGCGAGCGTGACGTGGAGCGCCGTCGCGCCGCACTCCAGGAACTCTACGCCGAAGACGCGACCCTTTACGAACCGCAGGCCGTCGCTCCCGGACGGGAAGCGATCTCGAGTGCCGTCGACGCCTTGCTCGCCGGCTTGCCGCCCGACTTCGTCTTCGCCCCGGCTGGGCAGGCTCAGGGCCACAACGGCGTCGGACGGTTGTTCTGGCGGGCCGGCCCGCCCGCCGGCCCCGTCGCCATCACGGGCACGGACGTCGCCCATGTCGAGGGCGGACGGATCAAGTCGCTTCACGTTTTCCTCGATCCAGTGCCGCGCTGACGGCGCTCTCCGACCGCGCCGAACGACATGGCCGAGCCGGTCCACGATCATCGCATTTCTCAAAAACCCAACCGCCTTTGGAGGCACACGATGAAAGCACGTCTGATTGCAGCATCTATCGGCGTTCTTGCGATAGCGCTCTGGCATTCCGGTGCCGTTTCGCAAGACGCGCCCGCGCCTAAACCCACCCAACCACGACAGGAGATTCCCATGACCTCGGCGAAAACCGTTGTATTGATCCATGGCGCCTTCGCGACGGCTCCGCCTGGAACCGTGTAATCCCGCTGCTGCAGGCCAAGGGATTGAAAGTCATTTCGGTACAGAACCCGCTGACCTCATTGGACGACGATGCAGCGCATGCCAATCGGGCACTCGCGATCGCCGAGGGGCCGGTTGTCCTGGTCGGTCATAGCTGGGGCGGCGTCGTCATCTCGGAGGCCGGCGTCAACGACAAGGTGAGCGCACTCGTCTACGTGGCCGCGCTCGCGCCCGGCGTCGGCGAGAGTGCAAACGACACGCTCAAAGGATTCCCGGCGTCGCCCGGACTTTCAAATCTTAGCGTGGATGCGCAAGGCTTCGCATCGTTGCCACCGGACGGGATGGCGAAGAACTTCGCCCAGGATCTCCCGGCCGACGACACCGCAGTCATGGCGGCAACCCAGGGCCCGGTTCAGGTCAAGGTTTTCGACGCGAAGCTCACGCGTGCGGCGTGGCAGACGAAGCCGTCCTGGTTCATCGTCGCCACACAGGATCGAATGCTGCCGCCCGAGTATCTGCGGAAGATGGCCGGTCGCATCAACGCCAAAGTGACCGAGCTCGATACCAGCCACGTCCCGCAGGCCTCGCAGCCGCAAGCCGTTGCAACGGTGATTCTAGAAGCTGCTGGCGTCCGCTGATCGTCCGGGCCTCGCGCCGATTACCCTCAAGCCAGATGCGGAATCTGCGGCCGCTCGCCCGTCGCCTTGCCCGTGATCGGCGGCCGCGGAAGTTTCGTCGTGCCCGGCTCCATCGTGAAGGTGTAGTCGAGCGAGTACCACGGGCCTTTCACGTCGGCCGCCGGCGCGGGCTCGTTCTCGTGCCGCACATAATTGCCGATCAGCTTCCTGGTCACGCCGAACTGCACGTCCGAGTCGATGAACTTGTCGTCCTGCACGTAGACCTGCGAGATCAGCGTCTTGAAGCCGTCCTTGCTGGCGAGGAAGTGCAGGTGCGCGGGCCGCATGTTGTGGCGGCCCTGCGCGCGCAGCAGGTCGCCGGTCGGGCCGTCGATCGGGATCGGATAGCCGGCGGGCTTGATGCTGCGGAAGGCGATGCGGCCGTCTTTGTCGGTGGTGAATTTGCCGCGCAGGTTCATGTCGGCCTGCACCGGGTCCTGGTTCTCGTAGAAGCCCTCGGTCGAGGAGTGCCAGATGTCGACCTCGGCGCCGGCGACCGGCTTGCCGGCCTTGTCGACGAACCTCGCGTTGACGAACATCGCCTCGCCCGGCGTCGGCGAGCGCACGATCGAGCCGCCGTTCGCGGTCGGCGGCGAATGCATGCGCCAGAACGGGCCGAGCAGGCTCGCGTCGGTGTCGCCGCCGTTGTCGCCGTTGTTGAGCATGACGATGAGCTGCGAGAAGCCGAGCGAGCCGGAGATCAGCACGGCCTCGTTGTGGGTCTCGTTCGAGGCCTGGCCGATCCTGACGATATAGTTCATCGCCTCGCGGAATTCCTCCTCGGTCAGCTTCACCTCGCGGGCGAAGTCGTGCAGGTGGCGCACGAACGCCGCCATCACCTCGCGGAAGCGCGCGTTCGGCGCGCGCGCAAGCTCGGCGAGCACGGCCTTGGTGACGTCTTTCTCGGTCTCGATGATCATAGTCAGCACCACCCGCCTTCGTCATGGCCCGGCTTCTCCGGGCCATCCACGCCTTCACACTAATAATAAGACGTGGATGCCCGGCACAAGGGCCGGGCATGACGGAGAATGCTGAAAGATCAGGATGTCAGGGACGACTGCGCGGCCGCCGCGGCCTTGAGGCAGGCCGGGCAAAGGCAGTCCTCGGCGTCCGCCGCCGGCATCGGCAGCCGGTAGGGCTCCGCGGCGCACCAGCAGCCGCCGCCGAGGCGGCAGTCGAATGCCGCGCCGCAGCGGGCACAGGCGAGCCGGCGCGGGGCCGAAGACTCGTTCGGGCCGGATGCCATCAGGGCGGTCCACCCTTCTCGGGCGCGGTGCGCTCGATCTCTTCGCCGATCGCCTCCGCCGAGGCGCCGGCCTCGATCCGCCGGCGGATGTCCTTGAGGCGCATCAGCTGCTGGACGATCTGCGGCATCATGTCGAGCTTTTCCATCAGCCGCCAGACATAGACGAAGATCGCGAAGATGGTGCCGACGTCGGCGCCCGGCATGGTGGCGACGCGCACGAGCACCAGGAGGAACACCAGGATCGACAGCACCTCGATCGCCGTCCAGTTGAGGGCATCGGCGTCGGATAGCTTGACGCGCCAGGAGCGCACCGCGGTGAAGTGTTGCGTGACGTCGCCCTCCTTGGCGGCGTCGACGATCCGCACCTCGTGCTCGAGCTGGTTGTTGAGCCCCTCGTTGAGCATCAGCGAGCGGCGCATGTAGCGGCGGTTGAGGATCGCGACCGGAATGAACAGCAGCGCGCAGATTGCGCCGATCGGCAGGTCGTACCAGAACAGGATCGCAGCCGAGCCGACGATGCTCACCAGCGTATTGATGAGCACCGGCATGTCCTTCTCGAAGAAGGTCACGAACTCGCGCGACATCGCCGAGCGCGCCGCCACCTTGGTCGGCTCGATGCCGGCCTGGCGCTGGCGCAGCACGGTGTCGACCACGATGGTGTTGTAGACGGTGGTGTAGAGCCGCGTGTCGTACATCTGCCGGCCGCAGCCGATCGCGGTGTGCAGCACCCAGGCGATCATGACCGGCGCGATCATCCGGTAGTCGCCCGCCAGGAGGCCGTTGATCGCGAGGCCGGTCGCCCACGGGTATGACAGCTCCAGCAGATCCTCGATCACCGTCAGCGCATAGGTGAACGCGATCCGGACGCGGAACGGCTTGATCGTCTCGAGGACGGATGTCGATGGAGCGGGGAGGTCGCCGGGCATCGGGAAACCGTTCGTCGGGATGCCCGGCTAGCCTAAAGCATGTTCGATTCGAAACGAACCTATCGTCCGCTCATTCCGGCGCAAGCGGGAATCCAGTCTAGATTTGGCCTGGGTCCCGGCTTTCGCGGGGACGAGCGGAGAGAGTCTGTAGGGTGGGCAAAGGCGCGGACATGGAACCCAGCGTTTCCTCACGACAAGAAACAGCGCCGTGCCCACCATGATGTTTCGTGAACGTGTTGGCGTTTTGGTGGGCACGCTTCGCTCCGCTGACGCGGCGCTCCGCTTTGCCCACCCTACGACTCGCTGACACGCTTTTTTGCAGTCACCTCACGTGCCGCGGCCCCACAGCCCGCAATAGCGGCGCGCGATGAAGGGCAGGCCGGCGGCGTAGCCCGGCCAGTTCTCGTAGCCTTCGAGCTTGAACTCCTTCTCGCCCGGCTCCCAGCAGCGGCCGGCCTGGCCGAGCCGCTTGCCTTCGGCGGACGCGACCTGGAGCAGCTTGAGCTGGTCCTCGACGTCCTTCTTGGTGCCGAGGCGATCGTTCGGCTGGCCCGGATGGCCGGGGATGAGCCGCTCCCAGTCCATCGCCAGCACGCGCTTCATGAACGCTTCAGTCTCGATCGGATACATGTCGATCATGCCGCGGCCGGGCACCGTGCCGACCGGGATGGTGTCGACGATGAAGATGATCTTTTCCCTCGGAAGCCGCATCACCAGCGTGGTGTCGGAGTGGTTGAGGCCGAGATAGCGCAGCTCGAGCGCGGTGCCGCCGAGATTGATGGTGGTGTTGTCGCCGACATAGCGGTCCGGCATCGGCGTGTTCGGGTCGTTGACCGCGGCGAGCCGCTTCTTCGCGTTCTTGTGCGCGATGATCTGGGCGCCGGCATCCTTGAACGCCTTGCCGCCGGCGATGTGGTCGAAGTGGTGGTGGCTGTAGATCAGGTAGCGGATCGGCGCCTGGGTGATCTTGCGGATCTCGGCGATGTAGTCCGCGCCGCCGGTCGGCCGGCCGTAGGCGACCGGATCGGTGGCGATCACGCCCTGCTTGGTGACGACGAACATCGCCTGGTGGTTGCCGTTGCGGAAGATGTAGACGTTGTCCGTACCGTCGACCTTGGTGGTCTGGATCTGCGGACGCTTGGCCTTTTCCTGGGCCTTCTCCTGACCCTTCTCTTGTGCTTTTTCCTGGGCTTGCGCCCTGGGCGGCGCGTTGAACGCGGCAAAGCCGAGCGCAACCAGCGCGGCCGCCGTGGCGGCGAAACGAAGTACCGACATTGAGAACTCCCTCCCTCGTAACAGGACGCCCGCTGCGCGCGCAGCGGCGTACTAAGGTAACACCGCATCGTGACGCTTAGTCCCGGGGCCGGGAAGGGGGATCAGCCAAAAAAATCCTCCGGCGGATCGCGAAATCCGCCGGAGTTTTTCGAGGGGCGCGCAGCCCGCTTATTTCTTGATGCTTGCTTTCTTGGACGCCGGGGGTGCCGGCGGAGCCGGCGTCGCTTGCGGGGCCGGCGCGTTCCGCGCGTCGTCCTCGGAGTCGTCATACACGAAGCAGAGGTGGTACTGGTCGGCGGGGACGGTCTTGCTGGTCGCACAGTCGTGGAACATCAGCAGGTCGTCTTCCGTCGCGTAGTGCGTATAGGGCGCGACCATGTAGCGGGTCTCGCCGTCGAACGAGGAGCCGTAGCGGTCGATGCGGCCCTTGAGCTGGGGCGCGACGTCGAGGATCGCGTCACGCAGCGAGTTGCCCTCGATGAAGTTGTCGGGCAGCTGGTCGAACGGGCCGTCGTAATAGTTGTTGACGCGCGAGTTTCCCTCGAACACGCCGATCAGGATCTTCCGGTCGAGCTTGTGGTCGCGGTAGAACGCGAATCCGGTGCGCTTGCCGATCAGGATGCGGTCGGTCGACGGCGACGGCGTGAAGCTCTCGTTCGGCGTGATGGTCTCGTCGAGCAGGTAGTGGAACGCCTTGAGCTTCTGATTGTAGACCAGGAGGAAGCGCACGCCCGACTCGTCGAAGATCGGGCCGATGAAGCGCTCGTCGCGGCTCATCGCGTCCGCCGGCGGCTTCACGTGGCGCAGATCGTTGAGATCGAACACCACGGTCTTCGCGCCGTGCGATACGCGGTAGGACAGGTCGTTGATCTTCTCGATGGTGACGCCGTCGGCTTTGGTGAGCACCTTGAACACCGCCGGCACTTCCGTCTTCCACTCCGAGTATTCCGGCGCGAAGGCGAAGTGCACCTGGCCCTTGTCGCGCCGCTCGTTCTCGAGTCGGATGTTGCCGGAGTATTGCCTGCCGGCGTAGTTGAACTTGAAATAGTAGTAGTTCTCGGTCGGATAGACCGTCACGCGGTCGGGCAGGCTGTCGAGCACCATCCCGAACACGGAGATCGCATCGAGCTTGACCGTGTTGCTCAGCGCAATGTCTTCCAGGAATTGCTGGTTGGTGTGGATCCGCGGCAGCCGGGACTCGGTGGCGCCGGCGGTGGCGATCAGGCCGGTCGTGAGAAGGCCGGCGACAAGCCCTGTGGCGAGCACGGTTGCTGCGAGCAACGTACGCATGGTGCGCTTTGCGGAACGAAGCGTGTTGGCGGTGATCATGGTCGTTGCTCCGGTTTGAATTGGTTCGTCCGTTCGTCGTCGGATCGTCTTCGGTCGTTCATCGCGAGAGATTGTTCGTCGCCGAGAAAGTGCCGGTCCCCTGCGAACAGGGGACCGGCGTTGTCGTCGTCAGCGTCGGCCGGGACCGCCACCGCCGCCGCCGCGGAACATCTGCGGTCCGATGCGGCCGCCTTGGCCGGGGTTCATGATGCGCGGCGCGGTGTTGCCGCCCATGCCCATGCCGCTGCCACCCATGCCGCCGCCGCTGCCGGCACCCATGCCGCCGCCAGTCATGCCGCCCATGCCGCCGCCGGTCATGCCGCCCATGCCGCCGCCGGTCATGCCACCCATGCCGCCGCCGCCCATGCCGCCCATGCCGCCGGTCGAGCCACCCATGCCGCCGCCACCGGGCGGATTCTGCCCTGCGCTGGTGACGCGGGTGTGCGTCGGCTGGTTCTTGCTCACGGCGCGCAGGTGACCGCCGGGGACCGGCGTGCCGGGGCTGAGCGTCGTGCTGTGGCTGCCGGTCGTCTGATGGCTGAGCCGGCGGTTGTGGCTGACGCTCGTCGAGTGACTGACGCTGGTCGAATGGCTGACGCTCGTGTCGTGGCTGCCCTGCCGCTGATGGCTCAGGCTGCGGATGTGGCTGATGCCGCGATCATGGCTGATGCCGCGATCGTGACTGACGCTGCGATCGTGGCTGATGCTGCGGCTGTGGCTGATCTTGCGCTCGTGGCTGATGCCGCGGCAGTGGCCCGGGAAGCTCGGCCCGCGCCGGTGCCATTGGCTCAGACGCCGGTAGTGGCCTTCCGAGCATTCGCGTTGATGGCCGTCGGACCAGCGCCGGTCGTGGCTCGCCCAGCGGCTGTGCGAATGCCAGCGCCAGTGGCTGAAGAAGCGCGAGTGCGACTGGGCCCGGTAGTGGCTGGCCCACCGGCCGTGGATGATGCCGACCGGCACCGCCATCAGCGGATAGGACGCCGCGTAGGCCGCGCTGGCCAGCGGGCAGATCTGGTACACGCTGATGTCGCCGATCATCGTCGCGTCGTTCTTCGCGTTGTGACCTTCGATCGGGTTGCCCGCGCCGTCGATGTTGACGTCGATGTCGACCATGTAGGCCTGGCCGGGGCCGACAGGATTGACCTCCTGCGGCTTGTCGGCGTTTGCCGACGGCGGAACGAGCGCGTTGTACACGTCCTCGGGCTGGCCCTGTGCGCCGTGCACCTCGGAGTCGTCGGGCTGGTACTCGCTCTGGGCGCCGCCGCGGATCGACACCTGCTGCGCCTGGACCTGCTGACTGGCCGGCGCGTTGCACGGACCTTCCGGCGAGCACAGTTTGTCGCCCGAGATCCAGACGAACCCGTCGGCCGCCCCGGTGGCCCGGCCGTCGGCCGAATAGCCCGGACCGAAGGTGGCGCCGCCGGCGCAGTTCGCGTTGATGTAGGGCGCGCCTTCGTTCGACCGATCGTAGTTGCCGATGTCGTAGCGGCCCATCGCGCGCCACGTGCCGGTCTGGTCGAGCTCGTAGCGGATGGTGCGCGCCTCATGCGGCGTGGCGAACGCGTTCTCCCGGCCGAGGCCGAGATTGCGCAGACCGCCGCGCTCGGCGACCAGCATGATCGGCCGGCCCGAGCAGGCCGGGAAGGCGATGTCGGAGACCGGGCGGCTGTAGCCCGCGCGCGCGACGTCCTGCGGATTCGAGAAGAAATCCGGCAGGGCGAACTCGCGGCGCACGCCGCCCGGATCGAACGATCCGTCCGGGCCGAGCCGCACCGACCATAGCGTGTTGCGCTTCTCGTCTTCCGGCAGGGCGTTCCAGTCGGCGCCGCCGAGATCGGGGCTCGACGCGACCGAGTAGTAGAGACGGGTTTCGCCGTTCGGGCCCTTCCACACGCCGAGGCCCCACACGCGGCGGCCGGACTCGGCGACGTTCCAGCAATCCGGCGTGTTGTCGAACTTGTCCTGGCAGTTCGCGATGCGCGCCGCCGACGACGGGTCGAAGGCGATCGGCGCCAGGCTCATCGGCTGGTTGGACTGCCCATCGACGAAGCTCGTGCGGCCCTGCGTGCCGTGGTCGAAGCTGCCGAGGTCGCGGCCTTCGAGGCTGATCCGGTGGATCATGCCGGTCTCGAGGTCGGAGACCAGGAACTGCCTGTTCCAGCGATCATAGGCGATGTTGCCGAGCGCGGCGCCGGTGTTCTGCCGCTCGTTCAGACGGATCACCGAGAACAGCACCGGCTTGTAGCCGTTGGCGGCGTCGAGCTTGTAGATCGCGCCAGGACCGCCGCGGCCGAACATGCCGGGCAGCCACTGCGCGTTGTCGGTCGTGCGGTGCAGGCCGAACGCGGCGGTGGCGGTGACGTAGATGTTCGGGGGATTGGCGTCGTCGAACGCGACGCCGAACACCTGGCCGGTCTCGGCCGCGGTGATCGGGCTGCGCTGCGGCTCGTCGATCCAGTGCTGACCCTGCGGCGGTTGGCCCGGGTTGCGCAGATCGAGAATGCTGCCGACGGTGCCGTTGACGTCGATGGTCGGGGAGCCGTCGGCGCCCGGCGCGGTGCCGGAGAAGCGGGTGGCGAAAGCTTCGCCGGGCTGCAGGCCCTGCGCCAGGCTCGGCGTGGCGGCGAGCGACAGCAGCAGCAAGGCGGTGGCGCCGAACAGTTGCGTTCGACGTGTGGCAAGGTGGTTGGACGCTGGCTTGGCGGACATTGGAGTGCCTCTTCCTCTGGAGTTTTGTTTTGTCCAACGACCACCACGTCAGGACAGCCGGGCTGTGATGCCCGTCACAGGTTTGGTCGCGAGGTCGTGAGGTCAGGTTCGAAATCGAGGCCAAATGGGCGATTCTGTACGGCCGTTCAGCAAGAACGCGCCCGCCCGGATACCGCCGTTTTTGCTAGGAAATGCAGCAATGGCCCGCATGAAATCGCGTGCGTGCCGCCGCCGGCAGCGTTAACGCGCGGTATCGGCGGCTGCGCTGCGCCCGGGATACGCGCGAGGTTGGCGCGGCACTGCAGCGCCAACGCTCGCGCTACTTCCCGGCCGGCATTCCGCCGAGGAAGCCTGCGATGCGCCAGCTGTTGCCGTCCTTGACGTAGCAGAGGAGATCGCCGGGCAGCGGCATCAGCGCCTCCGCGGCGACCCACCCGAACGCGCCCGACGGCAGCACGATGCGCACGCTGTCATTGAAGACGGCGGCCGCCGGCGACTCGTCGGGATAGACCCACACGAGATGCATGCCGAGCTTGCCGGTGACCTTGGCGCCGGGCGCCGCGCCGTCGCGCACCTCGAGGCCGGCTTTGCTCGGGTAGTACCAGAACGACGACGTGGTGCCGGTGGCTTCACCGAGCGCCGCCGCTTCGGCGCTGTCGAGCTTCGGCTCGCCCGGCGCGCAGATCACGCCCTTGCGCTCCGGCGCCGGATCGCCGGTCGCATCCGCCGCGAGCGCCTGGAGGATGTCCCAGCCTTCGGTCTCGGGATTGTCGAGATAGAGCGCGCGCACGAGCGTGTCGATGCCGGGGCGTCCTTTCAGCGCGACGTCCTTGCCGTCGTCGGTCTGCCAGAAGAAATTCGCCGCCACGATCTTGGCGAGCGCGGCGCGATCCTTGCGCTTGGCGATGTCGGCGATCTGCTGGCGGAACGCCGCGAAGCTCGGGTCCTTCACCGGCTGCGGCAGCTCGACCGCGACCGGCTTGTAGGGTTTCGGCTTCGGCGCGGCTTCTTCGGCGGCGAGCCGGCTGAACGAGAAGGCGCCGACAAGCGAGATCGCGATAACGGTGATGATCGGACGGATAATACGCATGGCAATTCCCCCGCAGCGAACGCGCCGATCCGCATTGGACGAGACGATCTGGCCGAAAAAATGTCGTGGGGGTTCATGACGCTCGCCTGGTACGGGCACCTGCGCTTCAAGGAGACGCCGCTCATCACGGTGATCTTCGTCGCCTGGGGCATCACTTTCATCGCGTACTGCATGGCGGTGCCGGCGAACCGCCTCGGCAGCGCCGTCTACACCACAGCGCAGCTCAAGACGATCCAGGAGGTGATCACGCTCGTCGTGTTCGCCGGTTTCTCGGTGCTCTACCTCAAGGAGCCGATGACCTGGAACTACGCCATCGGCTTCGTGCTGATCGCCGCCGGCGCGTTCTTCGTGTTCCGCGGGCCGCTGTGATGTAGCCGCGGACTGCGGCGGTTATTAATGTGCCCTCTCCCCTTGAGGGAGAGGGCTGCGCTGACGCTTCAATGCATTCGGATTGGGTGAGGGGGCCTCTTCGCAAGAACTTCTTACGAAGATAACCCCTCACCCATCTGCGCTCGTGGATTCTTCCTTGAGCCCTCTCCCTCAAGGGGAGAGGGCACGAGACGAGAGCGCCGAGTTCGCTGTTCCACATATCGTTAATCTGTCAGTCGATTCATGAAGTTATCCGCGAATTAAGTTGCCGGCCGCCTCACTCTCGACAAGACTTGAGCGCATCCATCGGCACGTGGTGCGATGGGCTCGAGACAGTGAGAGCATGAGACATGGCACTTGATCCCAAGAAGCAGGCGGCGCTGGCGCTGCACCGGTTCGGTCTCGGACCGCGTGCCGGATCGGTCGCCGCGATCGCCTCCGATCCGCGCGGCGCGCTGCTCGCCGAGCTCGATCGCGCCGACGCCGGCCGCATCGCATCGAACGATCTTCTGAACGGCGGCGCGGCGGCGCGCGCGGCGGCCGAATTCCAGCAGGCGCAACGGCAGCTCCGCCGCGAAGCCAACGGCGGCCAGAAGAAGAACGCGCAGCCCAAAAGCATGCAACCGATGGAGGCGCCGGGCGTCCCATCGCAGGAAACCGCCCCGCAACCGAACCCCCAGCAGAAGAACGCCGCGCGGCCGCGTCCCACCGTCGGCATCGCGCCGCAGGAGCTCTACCTCACCGAAGCCAAGGCGCGGCTTGATGCCGCGCTCGCCGCCGACTTGGGCTTCACCGAGCGGCTGACCTGGTTCTGGTCGAACCACTTCTGCGTCTCCGCCGACAAGGGGCAGGTGCGTCCGATCGCCGGCGCGTTCGAGCGCGAGGCGATCCGCGCGCACGTGCTCGGCCGCTTCGGCGACATGCTGCTCGCGGTCGAGAGCCATCCGGCGATGCTCATCTATCTCGACAACGCGCGCTCGATCGGCCCGAACTCGCCGGCCGGCCGCAACCGCAACCGCGGCCTCAACGAGAACCTGGCGCGCGAGATCCTGGAGCTGCATACGCTTGGCGTGCGCAGCGTCTACACGCAGGACGACGTCACCAATTTCGCGCGCGTGATCACCGGCTGGACGGTCGTACCGCCGCGCCAGGACCCGGAGCGTGGCGGCACCTTCACCTTCAACCCGCGCATGCACGAGGCCGGTCCGAAGACCGTGATCGGCACGCGCTACGAAGCAGGCGGCGTCGAACAGGGCAGGCGCGTGCTCGCCGATCTTGCCCGCCACCCGGCGACGGCGAACCACATCGCGAAGAAATTCGCGCGCCACTTCATCGCCGACGAGCCGTCGCCGGCATTGATCGAGCGTTTGCGCAAGCGCTTCCTCGACACCGGCGGCGACCTCAAGGAACTCACCAAGGCGCTGATCACGTCAGACGAGGCCTGGGAGGCGCCGCGCAACCGCATCAAGCGACCCGCGGAATGGATCGTGTCCACGCTGCGCGCGCTCGGCGTCAATCCGCCCGACGTGCGGCCGATCGTGCAGGCGCAGAACCTGCTCGGCGAGCCGTTGTGGCGGCCGCCGGCGCCGAACGGCTTTGCCGACGACAGCGCCACCTGGCTCGACGGCCTGTCGCAGCGGCTCGACCTCGCCAATCAGTTCGCACGGCGCAATGCCGGCGACGCCGATCCGATGGCGGTGTTCGAGCACGCCCTGGCGCCGATCGCGTCGGAGGACACCCGCCGCACCATCGCCCGCGCCGAAAGCCGCCCGCAGGCGCTGGCCCTGCTGCTGATGTCACCCGAATTCCAACGGCGGTGAATGTCATGCTTGCAGGGAACGTCAAGCAGTTCAGCGAACTCGGTGCGTTCCCTCTCCCCGGAGGGGAGAGGGTTAGGGTGAGGGGGTTCGAACCTATCGAGAGAGCTAAACCCCCTCACCCCACCCCACTCCCCCGTGTGGGCGGTCACGCCCGTCGTCGACGGGCTATGGGGGTGAGGGAGCCGACCGCCGATGCCGCACGACTGCGCCCTACTGTTGAGATGAACCGATGACCATCAATCTCCACGCCCCCACCCGCCGCGAATTGCTGCTCGCCTCCGGCGTGCTGTTCGCCTGGGCCTATACGCCGAAGCTCGCGCTCGCCGAGGGCCGCGATCCGCGGCTGCTCACCATCGTGTTGCGCGGCGCGCTCGATGGGTTGGCGGCAGTCGCGCCGGTCGGCGACCCGAACTGGGTCAGGCTGCGCGGCGACAACGCGCTCAAGCTCGACGGCAAGACGCCGGCGTTGCCGCTGAACGACATGTTCGCGCTCAACCCGGCGATGCCGAACCTGCATCGCCTCTACAAGGCCGGCACCGCGACCATCGTGCATGCGGCGGCGACGCCCTATCGCGAGCGGTCGCATTTCGACGGCCAGGACGTGCTCGAGAGCGGGCTCGCGCGGCCCGGCGCGGTGTCGACCGGGTGGCTCAACCGCGCGCTCGCGACGCTGGCGCCGGCCGAGCGCGCCAATCCGCGCGCGCGCAACGCCT
>JAIESR010000104.1 GCA_019745775.1 Xanthobacteraceae bacterium
ATCACCCCGTCGTGTCCAATCCAACGGAATCACGATCAGGTCTTGCCGTCGAGCGAGTTTTTCAGCAGCCTGCTAGCTAGTTCCAGAATTCGCGCGAGGCGATGCGCGCGCCCTCGGCCATCGCCGCAAACTTCGCCCACACCACATCGGGATCGACGGCCGCCTGTCCGACCCAGGTGCCGTAGCCGCAATCCGAACCGGCCATGACGTTCTCGCGGCCGACCAGCCGCGCGTAGCGGCCGATGCGCTGTGCGATCAGCTCCGGATGCTCGATGAAGTTCGATTTCGATTCGATCACGCCCGGAATTAGGATCTTGCCCGCGGGCAGCTTCACGCGCTCGAATACGGTCCATTCGTGACCATGGCGCGGATTGGCGGCCTCGAACGAGAGCGCGCTCGGCCGCGCCGTCAGGATGACGTCGATGATATCTGCCATCGGCACGTCGCAATGATGCGGGCCTTCGTAGTTGCCCCAGCACAGATGCATGCGCAGTTGCTCCGGCGGGATGTTGGCGAGTGCGTGATTAAGCGCCGCGATGTGCATGCCGGCGCGCTTGCGGAATTCGGCAAGGTCGAGGTCGGCGTATTGGATATGCCGGCCCATGGCGAGATCGGGACAGTCGACCTGCAAAACGAGCCCGGCCTTGGCGACGGTCTCGTATTCGTGGCGCATCGCGTCGGCGATGGCAAAGAGGTAGGTCTCGTGGTCCTTGTAGTGCTCGTTGCGGAAGAACAGCGAGATCACGCCCGGCGAGGCCGCGCTCATGAAGGCGTCGGTGCGTCCGGCGAGGGCGAGCGCGCTCTTGAGCGCGGCGACGTCGTCGTCCGCCGCCGCGGCGTCGCGCACGGCAATCGGCGCGTTGCAGGCAGGCGTCTTGCGGCGTGAGCGCCCGGGATCGCCGAACACTCGTTTTGCAAGATTGGGGAAGTCGACAAGGTCCTGATAGACGAAAGTGTTGCCGGTGCCGCCGAAGCCCGCGAGACGATCTTTCACATATGTGGCGTAGCTCGGCTTCGACATTTCGCCGTCGTTGACGTAGTCGATGCCGGCGTCGGCCTGCTTCTTCACGACCTCCTTCACCGCCTCGTCCACGCGCGCGGCCAGCGCGGCGCGATCCACCGGCACGCCCTCTTCCTTGGCGTGCATCATGCGGATGAGATCGTCCGGCCGCGGCAGGCTGCCGGTGTGGGTGGTCAGGAAGCGCTCGGTGCTGCGTCGCATGATCCCCTCGTATCGAGGGGTTCAAGCATAGCGTAATTGTCAGGCGGGGGCCGGCGACGAATCCGGGTTGTCGTTGGCGGGAGCGGGCTTGGGCCCACCCTTCGCGACGCCGACCGCCGCGGGCCGGAGCATACGCTCGCCGATCATGTAGCCAGGCTGCACCACCTGCGCGACGGTTCCCGCGGGCTGCGAGGGATCCGGCAGCTCGTACATCGCCTGATGCAGGTTCGGATCGAACTTGTCGCCCTTCTTGGGCTCGAACTTCTTGACGCCGTGCTTCTCGAGCACTTTCAGCAGCTCGCGCTCGGTCAGTTCCACGCCGTCGAGCAACGTCTTGATCGCGGGGTTCGCAGTCTCGCGCAGCTCGGCGTCGAGCGCCTCCAGCGCGCGCTCCATGTTGTCGGCGACCGCCAGAACGTCGCGTGCGAACGACGCGATGCCGTACTGGCGCATGTCGGAGACCTCGCGCTCGGTGCGCTTGCGCAGGTTCTCCATCTCGGCCAGCGTCCGCAGCAGCCGGTCCTTGTTGTCGGCGTTCTCTTTCGCCAGCGTCTCGACCAGTTCGGCGACTTTCGCTTGCTCGGTCAGAGACAATCCGGCCTCGGGCTGCCCAACACCCTGAGCGTCCGGCTCGGTGGCAGGCGCGTTGTGCGGGCGGCGGGCGGTAAAATCCGTCATTTGAACTAGTCCGTTGGCATTTCCGATGTTTCGCCCCGGATATCAGGGCTTGGAAGCGAAAAATCAAGCTGGCGATTGTACCCCTTTCGGCACCGCGCTCTTCCGTTGGGTTAATCGAGCCTGATCCCGGCGTCGAGAATGACCTTGCGCCAGCGCTCGGCTTCCTCGCGCAGGAAGGCCGCGGTTCGCTCCGGTCCGTCGCCGCCCGGCGCGGCACCGAGGCCCTGCAGGCGCTTGCTCACGTCCGGCATGCGCAGCGCCTCGCCAATCGCCGCCGACAGCTTCGCGACGACGGCGGGAGGCGTTTTCGGCGGCGCGACGAGGCTGAACCAGCTCGATGCCAGGAAACTCGGAAAGAACTCGGCCATCGCCGGCACCTCGGGAAGCTCGCCGATGCGCGGCGGCGCACCGATCGCGAGCGCCCTGAGCTTGCCCTCCCTTACCTGCGGCAGGGCGTTTGCAGCATTGTCGAACATCAGTTGGACATGTCCGGCGAGGAGATCGGCAAGCGCCGGTGCGGTGCCGCGATAGGGCACGTGCGTAAGCCGCACACCGGTCAGGATCTTGTACCATTCGACCGCAAGATGCTGCGCGCTGCCGATCCCCGGCGTGCCAAAATTGAGCTTGTCGGGATAGGCCTTTGCGTAGGCCGTCAGCTCCCGAACGCTCGTCACCGGCACCTTCGGGCTGGCGACGAACAGATAGGGCAACCGCGCGAGGATGGTCACCGGCACAAACGCAGCGGGATCGTAGCCGAGCTTGCGATAGAGATGCGGGCTCAGCACCAACGGACTCTGAGGCGCCAGCAGCAACGTATAGCCGTCGGGCGCCGAACGCGCGACCGCCTCGGTGCCGAGATGAAGCGCGCCACCCGGCCTGTTCTCGACAATGACGGGCTGGCCCCAGCGCAGGGTGAGCTTCTCGCCGATCATCCGCGGCAGCAGGTCCGACGTGCCGCCGGGGGCGAGCGGCACCACGATCCGGATCGGCTTGTTCGGGAAGTCGTCCTGCGCCAAAGCCGCAGCCGGCACGGCAGCGAGGAGCGCTGCCGTGATCAACCGCACGAGGGCCGTCTGTCGGCCAGCAACCGACATCGTCACCTCCCGCTGGCAACAATCCGTTTCAAGTACCGATCAGCTTGCTCACCACTTTGGCCGTGTAGTCGACCATCGGGATGACGCGGGCATAGTTCAATCGCGTGGGACCGATCACGCCGATGACGCCGATGATGCGGCCGGAGCCATCGCGATAAGGCGCGATGATCGTCGACGAACCCGATAGCGAGAACAGCTTGTTCTCCGAGCCGATGAAGATGCGCGCGCCGTCCGCGCCCTCGGCGCGGCCGAGCAGGTCGATCACACCGCGCTTGGTTTCGAGATCGTCGAACAGCAGCCGCACGCGCTCGAGGTCATCGAGCGCCCTGAGGTCTTCGAGCAGGTTGGCGTGGCCGCGCACGATCAGCTTGCGGTCGTCGCTTTCGCCCCCCGACCAGCTCGCGAGACCCGCGGCGACGATCTTCTGCGTCAATTGGTCGAGCTCGGCCTGGCTTTGTTTCAGTGCGGTTTCGAGTTCGGCGCGTGCCTCGGCCAGGGTGCGGCCGCGCACATGCGCGTTCAGGAAATTGCCAGCTTCGGTCAGCGCCGACGTCGGCATGCCGATCGGCACGTCGATGATCCGGTTCTCGACCTGCCCATCGTCGGCGACCATTACCACCAGCGCGCGCTCCGGTTCGAGCCGGACGAACTCGATATGCTTGAGCCGGACGTTGGCCTTCGCGGTCATCACCACGCCGGCGGCGTGTGTGAGACCGGAGAGCATGCCGGAGGCTTCGCTCAGCACCGCGTCGAGCGGCTTGCCATGGGCGGCGAGCTTGGCCTCCATGCCGCGGCGATCGTCATCCGAGAGGTCGCCGATCTCCATCAGCGCATCGACGAAGAAGCGCAAGCCGAGTTCCGTGGGCAGCCGGCCCGCCGACGTATGCGGCGCATAGACGAGGCCGAGCTGCTCCAGGTCCGACATCACGTTGCGGACGGACGCAGGAGACAACGGCGTCGTGATCAGCCGGGAAATGTTGCGCGAGCCCACGGGTTCGCCGGTGGCGAGGTAGCTCTCGACCACCTGGCGGAAAATTTCGCGCGAGCGCTCATTGAGCTGCGCAAGGCTGACCTGGGTCGAACCGATCGGGACGTCGTGCGAGGCCAAAGGGTAACTCCGTCTCAGCCCGCGAGAATTGGCGTTTTATCGACCGAATTCAAGTCGAGCGCGCCGCCTGCGACCATTCTGCGGCCTCCAGATGCTTGCGCAACGGCCTAACCCTTCATGGTTCGGCGCTCGATCTCGAGCAGGCGATCGAGCCCGCAGGTCTTCTGCGCCGCCTTCATCATGGCATCGCCGCCGCCGGGGCCGAGGAACGGATCCATCGTGTCGTTGGCGAGGGACTGGTAGGACTGGCGCGCCGCCTTGTACATCGCCGCGAACGCGGTGCCCGACGAAGCTGCCAGCCGGAAGCCAAGCTTGGCGTAGTCGGAACGCGAGAGCTTCGACGTCGCGAAGCCGTCGACCGGCGCAAACGTCATCAGCGGATGCGGTACGCGCTCGCCGACCATGCGGACTTCCTCCGGATCGCGGGTGAAGCAGAACACCATGTCGGCGCCTGCTTTCGCGAACGCTTCGCCGCGGCGGATCGCTTCGTCGATGCCGCCGGCGCGGCGTGCATTGGTGCGGGCGATGATGACGAGGTTCGGATCGGTGCGGGCGGCCAGCGCTTCCTTGAGCTTCTGTACGAAGAATTCGGTGGGCACCAGGTGGTCGATGCCGACATGGTGTTCGACCCGCCGCGGCAGGAGCTGATCCTCGATCTCGATCGCCGCGAAGCCCGCGGCTTCGGCGAGCGCGACAGTGCGGTGCACGTGCACGGGATCGCCCCAGCCACCACCCGCGTCGAGCACCAGCGGAAGCTTGCAGGAGGCGCGGATGTCGACCGCCACGTCGGCCATTTCCGGCAGCGTCAGGTTCGCCTCGGTGACATTCTTCACCCAGCCGAGCGTGCCGCCCGAGAGATAGATCGCCTTGAAGCCGGCCTCCTGCGCCAGCAGCGCCATGATCGGGTTGCAGACGACCGGAGCGACGATGAGCTCGTTGCCGCGAATGAGTTCCTTGAGCGTTGCCACGCGATAATCCTTCCGTTTCGTCATGGCCGGGCATAGCCCGTCGAAGACGGGCGTGGAACGCCCTTTCGCCCGGCCATCCACGTCTTTACTACTGAACCGTCGCCAGACGTGGATGCCCGGCACAAGGCCGGGCATGACGTCGGCGGATGAGCATGGGGAAACAGGTGGCAAAGCTCAAGGTCATGTGCGCGCGCTCGATGCACCAGGTGGTAGGCGCCCTGACGGACGCGTTCCAGCGCGACACCGGGCACGAGGTGGAGCTCAGCTTCGGCACGGTCGGCGCGCTCCAGAAGCGCCTCGATGCCGGCGAGACCGCCGACGTGCTGGTGCTTGGCGCCCCCGCAATCGACAAGCTGGCCAAGGCCGGCACGGTCGCCGGCGCCACCAACGTTGCGGCCACCAGCGTCGGCATCGCCGTGCGCGAGGGCACGATGCCGCCGGACGTCTCGACGCCTCAGGCCTTCAAGCAGGCGCTGGTCGCGGCCCGCTCGGTGGCGTTCAGCGACGCGGCGGTCGGCGGCTCGGCCGGCGTCCATCTTGCCAAGCTGTTCGTCGAGCTGGGGCTTGCCGACGCGATCGCGCGCAAGGGCATGCCGCAGCAGTCGGGTGGCGAGGTGGCAAACCGCGTCGCCAACGGCGAAGCCGACATCGGCATGACGCTGATTGCGGAGATCGTACCGATCCAGGGCGCGCGCGTGGTCGGCCCCCTGCCCGCGCCGCTCGGCAACGACACGACCTACGCCGCCGCCGTGACGGCCGGCACCAACGTCAAGGATGCCGCTGCGGCGTTCATCCGCGCGCTGACGCTCCGTCCGCGCGGGGCGGCTGGGAGGCGGCGGGATTTACGCTGCCTTGATCATCGGGTGGCTCACACGCGCCTTCCGAGGATTGCGATCGCGGTCACGGGCACGACAAGCCCAATCAGCATCGCGACGATCAACAGCACGCCGAGCTCGCCATATTCGCCGCGTCCGACGGCGAACATCTGGTTCAGGTACTTGGTCTGCAATTGGCTCGCGACCAGCGCGAGGTTCATCAACGACGCCATCAGCGCGAACCAGGTCGCGCGATGTCCGGCCGGAGCATAGTAGGCGGTCAGCGTCAGCAGCGGGATCATGCTGAGCTGCGCAAACGGCGAGCTTGCCGCGGTATCAGCAAACGCGATCATCCGGGCGCCGAAGCCGAACGTCTCTTCGGTCCAGTGGTGGATGCCATAGTAGAGCCCGATGCCGGGCAGTGACAGGATCGTGCCGGCGATCGCGATCCAGAACAGCGTTTTGGCGACCGAATATTCGGTGATCTGCTTGGCGAGCAGCCACATCGCAATGATCGCAATGATCGCGCTGGTCTGCCGCAGGATACCGTAGAACGCTTCGTCGAACTTGAGGACGTCGATCGAGAACCAGAAGTAACCGTCACCGACATTCGGCACCGAGCGGAATGCGAAGATGATGATGGCGGCGTAGAGAATGATCATCCGCGTCTTGTGATCGAGCTCGCGCGTGACGAAAACGAGCATCGCGCAGACGACACCCATCGAAATCACGAAGATGATCTCCTGCGCGAACGGCACGCCGCCGATCCCCAGCGCCGCCACGGCCGCGCCGAACGCAAGTCCGCCACCCAGAATTCGCCAATCGATCGGCCGCCGCTCGGCGGTTTCGGCTGTGATCAGGAACACGCCGGTGAGCGAGATCAGCGGCACCACCAGCGCCACCAGGAACACCATCCCGCGCGGCAGCATGGCAGCGAGCACGCCGGAGAGGCCCGCCACCGCCAGGATGCCGAGCGACAGGAAGATGCGCCCGAGCACCTGCACCATGCCAAGATCGGCGCGGACGTCCGCGTCCGGCCGCGGCTTGCCATCGGCATCGACGCGCGGCACGACTTCGGTCGACATCGCATCCGCGACCACGTCCTGCACCACGGTGCCGAGCACGATCAGCATCATGCCCAGCACGTAGAGCTGATGTGGCGGCAGGAATGAGAGCCACTGCCCTGCTGCCCCCGACAGCGTAACCAAACCGGTCGCCGTGCACAGCGCGCCGATCATGATGTACGCGCGCCGCTGCGAGCCGAGGATCGGCACGCAGTCCACGAGCTCGCCGAACACCATCTTCACGGTCCAGGGCAGCGTCAGCCAGACCCCGATGGCAGCGAGCTCGGCCGGGCTGAGCGTGAGGCTTTCCCGGATCCAGAAGTCGCGGGTGACGTCGATCAGGCCGAGCGCGCCATAGGCGAAATAGACCATCAGCAACGGAACGTAGTTCAGGCGGATCGCCTGGAGCGGCCGGGCCAGGCTGGCAATGGCGGCGTTCAACCGAAAATCCTCCTAAAGCAACGAACTACCGTTGTAGTTCGGCGGAGCGCGCCGGAGAAGCCGCAAAAGGCTTGCGCCTCGGCCGGAAATTTGGCTCACATGCCGCCCCGACAGGTGTGAGGAGAGTGCGCATGCGGCCGAGCCGCCGAGCCCCCGACGAGTTGCGTGCCGTGTCGCTGGAACGCGGCGTGGTGAAGTATGCCGAGGGCTCCTGTTTCGTGAAATTCGGCGATACCCATGTGCTCGTGACCGCGACGCTCGAAGAGCGGCTGCCGCCCTGGCTCAAGGGGCAGGCGCGCGGCTGGGTGACCGCGGAATACGGCATGCTGCCGCGCGCGACGCTTGAGCGCACGCGCCGTGAGGCGTCCGCCGGCAAGCAGGGTGGCCGCACCGTAGAAATTCAGCGGCTGATCGGGCGCAGCCTGCGCTCCATTGTCGACCTTACGGCCCTCGGCGAACGCCAGATCACCGTCGACTGCGACGTGATCCAGGCCGACGGCGGCACCCGCACCGCCGCGATCACCGGCGCATGGGTTGCGCTGCATGATTGCGTCGCCTGGATGAAAACGCGCGAGATGATGCCGGGCAATCCGTTGCGCGACCACGTCGCGGCGGTGTCATGCGGCATCTGCAACGGCACGCCGGTGCTCGATCTCGACTATGCGGAGGATTCCGACGCCGAGACCGACGCGAATTTCGTGATGACCGGCGCCGGACGGATCGTCGAGGTGCAGGGCACCGCCGAGAAGATTCCGTTCACGGAGGAACAACTCCTCACGCTGCTCTCGCTTGCCAAGAAAGGCGTCGGCAAGCTCGTCGATCTGCAGAAGCTGGCGGTGATGTGAGCGCGCCGCATCGCCAGCTCGCGGGCCGGATCGTCATCGCGACCCACAATCCGGGCAAGCTCAAGGAAATGCGCGAGCTGCTCGCGTCCTACGGTATCGACGCGGTCTCGGCCGGTGAGCTTGGGCTCGGCGAGCCCGAAGAAACCGGCGCGAGCTTCCGCGACAACGCCCGGATCAAGGCACGGGCGGCCGCGGGCGCATCGGGGCTGCCGGCCTTTGCCGACGATTCCGGCCTCGCGGTCGACGCGCTCGGCGGCGCGCCGGGCATCCATTCCGCGCGCTGGGCCGGCGAGGACAAGAATTTCGCGCGCGCGATGCAGATGATTGAATCGATGCTGGCCGACCACGGCGCCGACCGGCCGGCGCTGCGCCAGGCGCAATTCGTGTCGGCGCTCTGCGTGGCCTGGCCCGACGGGCACCTGGAGGAATTCGAGGGAACCGTCGAGGGCACGCTGGTGTGGCCGCCACGCGGAACTGCGGGCTTCGGCTACGACCCGATGTTCCTGCCCGATGGCCATGAGCGGACCTTCGGCGAGATGACGGCCGACCAGAAGCACGGCTTGCCGCCGAACGGCCAGGGCCTGTCGCACCGGGCCCGGGCATTCCTCAAGCTCGCTGGCGCCTGCCTCAAGCGTTGAGACACGTGCCGTAGTGACGGCACGCCCCGAAGGTGCCATATGCTGCCATCATGACCGTCCCGGACGAATCGGCCTTCGGCGTCTATATCCACTGGCCGTTCTGCCTGTCGAAGTGCCCATATTGCGACTTCAACAGTCATGTGCGGCATGCCAAGATCGACGAGCAGCGCTACCTCCGCGCCTTCGCCGCAGAGATCGCGGCGACGGCCTCGCGGGTGCCGCAGCGCACGGTCTCCACGATCTTCTTCGGCGGCGGCACGCCGTCGCTGATGCAGCCGGCGACCGTCGGTGCGATCCTCGACACCATCGCCAAGCACTGGCCGGTTGCCAAGGACGCCGAGGTGACGCTTGAGGCAAACCCCACCAGCGTCGAAGCCACGCGCTTCAAGGGCTATCGCGCCGTGGGCGTCAACCGCGTTTCGCTCGGCGTCCAAGCCCTCGACGACGAGGCGTTGAAATCGCTCGGGCGCACGCACACCGCGGAGGAGGCGCTCGCCGCCGTCGCGATCGCGCGCAGCGCTTTCGAGCGCTATTCATTCGACCTGATCTATGCGCGGCAGGGGCAGACGCCGCAGGCCTGGGCCGCCGAACTCAAGCGCGCGATCGCCGAAGCCGGCGAGCATCTTTCGCTCTATCAGCTTACGATCGAGCCCGACACGCCGTTTCATACGCTGCACTCGGCCGGCAAGCTCGCCGTTCCAGATGAAGACTCCGCCCGCGCGCTCTACGACACGACGCAATCGGTCTGTGCCGCCGCCGGGCTTCCGGCCTACGAAATCTCGAACCACGCGCGGCCCGGCGCCGAATGCCGGCACAATCTCGTCTATTGGCGCGCGCACGAATATGCCGGCATCGGTCCGGGCGCGCACGGCCGTCTCGACATCGACGGCGAGCGCCACGCCACCGTGACCGAGCGCAGGCCGGAAGCGTGGCTGATGCGCGTCGAGTCGCTCGGCCACGGCGTGGTCGGCGACGACACGCTGCTGCGCTCGCAAATGGCGGATGAATTCCTGCTGATGGGGCTGCGCCTCGCCGAAGGCATCGACCCCGCGCGTTACGAGCGGCTCGCCGGCCGCGCGTTGGACCCGCGGCGTATCAGAATCCTGCAACAGGAAGGCGCGCTCGAACTGACGCCCGGCGGCAAGCTGCGCGTCACGCAGTCGGGATTTCCGGTGCTCGACGCCGTGGTGGCCGATCTCGCGGCCTGAGATTCAGGTCCCCGAACCAGCGAACGAACGTGGCGCCGGGCTGATGACCTGCCCGCCGGTCGGCGAGACCTTCATCACCGCGAGGCCGCGCTGATTGATGCCGTCACGGCGGAAGCGGAACAGGCCGTCGATGCCGTTGAAGCCGGACGTCGTGGTCAGCACCTCCGCGCTGAAGCGGCGCTGCCCTTGCGTCTTGGTGAGGGCCGCCACCAGCGCCACCGCGTCATAGACCAGCGTCGCTGTGCGCACGGGGTCCTGATTGTAGCGGGCGCGATAGCGGGCGGAGAAATTGCGAAAGCCGGTCGAGTCGGGGCCCGCGTACCAGGCGCCTTCGAGCACGGGAGCGGAGAAGATCTGCGGGTCTTCCCACAGGCCGCTGCCGAGCATCTGGATCCTGCGGGTGTCGACGCCGTTTGCGGCCAGGGTCTGTACTACCAGCGGAACAGTGTCGGCCGTGTCCGGGATGAAGATCGCGTCGGCGCCGCCCGCGGCTTGTGCGAGACTCCTGATGACCGCCTGAATCTGATTCCGGTCGGCGGTGTAGCGCTCGAGCGCGACGATGCGGCCGCCGCGCCGCCCGATCGCTTGCTTGAACGCGGCTTCGACCACCGTGCCGTAGGCATTGTCTGGGATCGCCGCAGCGTAGGCGCGTTTGCCCTGCTGCGCCGCGTAGCCGATCAGCCGCTCGACATCGGACTCCGGCAGGAAGCTCAGGAGATAGACACCGGCCGCCGCGACGTTGGAGTCGGTCGAGAAAGCGATCACCGGAATGCCGCGCGCGCGTGCGAGCTGACCCACCGGCGCGACTGAATGTGCGAACAGCGGACCGAGGATGATCTCGGCACCCTCCTCAAGTAGTTGCTGCGCTGCTTGCTGCGCGCCCTGCGCGCTGCCGCCGTCGTCCTTCACCAGCAGCTGGATGTCGGGATTGTTGAACTCGCTGAGCGCAAGCTCGGCGGCGTTGCGCATCGATTGCGCGGTCACGCCGGCATTACCGGGCGCGCCGAGCGGCAGGATCAAGCCGACCTTGACCTGCCCCTGCCCGATCGCGCCCGTGGACTGCGGCGTCGCGGCGGGCTGCGACGACAAGAAATCATTGCCCGAGAGTCCGCCGCCCGTGCACGCGACCAGCGCAAGGCTTGCGGCGAAGGCGAGGACAATATTGAGCGGCGCACGCAACGCGGCAGACATCCGGGCCAGCTCAACTCGGCACATCGGCCGTTTCCCTCGGTACTGACGACGATGGACGGCAATGACTGCAGGTATTCTGGAATTATGTCTAAGGGTGGTTAACCAAACGAAAAAAATAATGATTTCCACAAGATAGGAGCACGAAGCCGCCCCCGCATCAAGCGCCGGATTACCGCCGGAAACCTGATTTCCGGCCCCCGACGAGGCCGGCACTTGGTTCCGGAGTTGGGCTAGAGTGCAGCATGAATTCACCCGCACACACCGCGCAACCGCGCCAACAATCGGCTTCCGACCGCCGTTACATTCTGCGCGGACAAGCCATCGAGGCACCCGCGCTCGCGCCTGGGCTTCATATTGTCGCAACCCCGATCGGCAATCTGCGCGACACAACGTTGCGCGCCCTGGAGGTGCTCGCCGCAGCCGACGTGATCGCCTGCGAGGACACTCGCGTCACCCGCAAGCTGATCGACCACTACGGGATCACCACACCGCTGACACCCTACCACGATCACAACGCGGCGGAGGCGCGCCCGAAGCTGATTGCGCGGCTCTCCGCCGGCGACGCCATTGCGCTGGTATCCGACGCCGGCACGCCGCTCGTCTCCGACCCCGGCTTCAAGCTCGTGCGTGCGGTTCACGAAGCAGGCCATACCGTCACCGCGGTGCCGGGTGCATCGGCGGCACTGGCGGCGCTGGCGATTGCCGGACTGCCGAGCGATCGGTTTTTCTTTGAAGGCTTCCTGCCCGCGAAATCCGGACAGCGGCAGGCGCGCATCGCGGAGCTTGCGCGCATTCCGGCGACGCTGCTGCTGTTCGAGACCGGACCGCGGCTCGCCGCCGCACTCGCCGATCTCACACAGGGGCTGGGGCCGCGCGAGGCTGCGGTCTGCCGCGAGCTGACGAAGCTGCATGAGGAAATACGCCGCGACGACCTCGCGACGCTCGCCGCCCACTACGAAGGCGCCGGCGAGCCGCGCGGCGAAATCGTGCTGGTGATCGCGCCGCCTGCGGCGGAGACGGCGAACGACGCCGACGTCGACGCGCTGCTGCACAAAGCGCTCGCGCGCGTCTCCGTGAAAGAGGCGGTGGCGGAGGTTACCGCCGTCACCGGACGTCCGCGCCGCGAAGTCTACCAGCGCGCGCTCGATCTCTTGAAGGGCCGCGACGATGCGTGACTCCGATCGTCCACGCGCGCGTCCGCTGACGCCACGAGTAGCCCGGCCGGAGCGCCAGGTCGCGTTCCGCACCGGCATTTCGGCCGAGAGCCGCGCCGCGGCGCTTTTGATCGCCAAGGGATTCCGCATCCTCGCGCGCCGGTATCGCACGCCGGTCGGCGAGATCGATATCGTCGCCGGACGCCGCAGGCTCCTGATCTTCGTCGAGGTGAAAGCGCGCGAGAAGTTCGACGATGCCGCCTGGTCGGTCACCGACCGGCAGCGGGCGCGCATTGTCGCAGCGGCGGAGGCATGGCTTGCCGCCAATTCCAGTCCTGCCATAGAGGACATCAGGTTCGACGCCGTGCTGGTCGCGCCGGGACGGATACCGCGGCACATTCCGGCCGCGTTTGATGCGACCCGTTGAGGGTTTTTCGAATGCGCCGTTGGCTGTTTCTGTTCGCAATCTTCGTCGGAGGCGATGCATCCGCGCAGACGACGGACGGGAACGTCGCCGATTTCTATCGCGGCAAATCGCTCAGCATCGTGGTCGGTCACGAAGCCGGTACCGGCTATGACTTCTTCGGCCGCACGCTGGCGCGCCACATCACGCGCCATCTCGCCGGCAATCCCGCCGCGGTGGCGCAGAACATGCCCGGCGCGGGCGGACTGCGCGCCGCCAACTGGCTTTACAATGTGGCGGCCAAGGACGGCATCGTCGTGGGCGTGCTGGCGCCGGAAACCGCGCTGAAGCCGATCTTCGGCGATGCGGCCGCGAGCTACGACCCGGCCAAGTTCACCTGGATCGGCAATATGGACGAGAGCATTGCGACCTGCACGGTCTCGGCCCGCTCGGGGATCACCTCGGTCGAGCAGCTGATCAGACGCGAGGCCGTGTTTGGCGCGACCGGCAGTGCGGCGCCGACCAGCAAGTTCGCCTATGCGCTGGTGAACTTCATCGGCGCAAAGATCAAGGTGGTACAAGGCTACAAGGGCTCGAACGACCTGCGCATCGCGCTCAATCGCGGCGAGATCGAAGGCGCCTGCGGCCCGTCGCATTCGACGCTGAAGACCCAGTGGAAGGACGACGTCGACAGCGGCCGCATCCGCGTGCTGGTGCAATTCGGCCTGAAGAAGCTCGCCGACCTCAAGGACGCCGCCCACATCTACGACTATGCGAGGTCGAACGAGGATCGCGAAGTCTTCGACGTCGCCTTCGGGCCGCACGTGTTGGGACGTCCGGTGCTGGCGCCGCCCGGCGTACCGGCGGATCGCGCCGCCGCGCTGCGCGCCGCGTTCATGCGCACGATGCAGGATGCCGAGTTGCTGGCTGAGACGGCCAAGCTTGGCCTTGAAGTCCGCCCCGCCTCCGGCCCAGAAGTCGAGGCGCTGGTCGCGCGCTTCGCGTCGTTTCCCAAGAGCGTGATCGAGCGCGCCACCGCCGGCCTGCACGAGAAGCGGTAACTAACTCAAGATCGGGGTTTGCGCGCACCATGGTCAGCGGGGCCAGGATCGCGTACAGCATGGCCGCCGGAGCGTCGGGAGCAGCGAATGAGCCTGAAAATCGCCGTGCAGATGGACCCGATCGAGCGGATCAACATCCGCGGCGACTCGACCTTTGCCTTGCTGCTCGAAGCCCAGCGCCGACGCCATGCGATCTCCTACTACACGCCCGACCGGCTCGCGATGGCCGGCAGCAAAGTGACTGCAGCCGTGCAGTCGCTTTCCGTGCGCGACAAGGAAGGCGACCACGTCACGCTCGGCGAAGCAAAGCGGACCGACCTCTCGACGTTCGACGTCATCCTGCTGCGGCAGGACCCGCCGTTCGACCTCGCCTACATCACCACCACGCATCTGCTCGAGCGCGTTCATCCCAAGACATTGGTCGTGAACGACCCACGCTCGGTGCGCAACGCGCCGGAAAAAATGTACGTGATGGAGTTCTCCGACCTGATGCCGCCGACGCTGATCACGCGCGACCTCGCGGAGATCAAGGCGTTCCGCGCCCAGCACGGCGATATCGTGATGAAGCCGCTCTACGGTCGCGGCGGCGAGGCGGTGTTCCGGCTCGCGCAGGAGGACCTCAATTTCGGTTCGCTCTACGACCTTTTCGCCGCCACCTTCCGCGAGGCCTGGGTGGTGCAGAAATTCCTGCCGGCGGTGAAGCAGGGCGACAAGCGCATCATCCTGGTCGACGGCGAGTTCGGCGGCGCGGTCAACCGCGTACCGGCGCCGGACGACCTGCGCTCCAACATGGTGCGCGGCGGTACCCCGAAGGAAACCGACCTGACGCCGCGCGAGCGCGAGATCTGTGCGCGGCTTGCCAAGCCGTTGCGCGAGCGCGGGCTGATCTTCGTCGGCATCGACGTGATCGACGGCTTCCTGACCGAGATCAACGTCACTTCGCCGACCGGCATCCGGGCGATCAAGAATCTCGGCGGGCCGGACGTTGCGGCGATGATCTGGGACCTGATCGAGAAGAAGCGGCGCTGAGAGTTTGGACCTGTAGGTCTACTGTGTGGTTCGGAGGCCACAGATGCGCACCTCCGTATAAGCCCATTGCCTGCGTGCAATTGTGCCCGGGTCCGCGCCGCGTTACCGTGGGGTGGGCTGAGAACATGCGTATTTTGGGGCTGATAGCGGCGCTCCCGCCGCGCTGGGTCGTTGTGCGGCGCGTCGGCGTGACCGTCGCGCTCGTTGCCGCCTATCTGTGCAGCATGGCAGTCGACGCTTTTGCGCAGCGCTGCCAGCCGCGCCGCAAGCTGCCGGCGATCGTGCTCACGACGCTCGGGCCCTGCGAGTACAATCCGGAGACGTTCGGTTTCGCCGGTCCACCCGACCGGCAGGCGATGTGCCTGATGCGCTCCGGCAATGCGCGGCGAAACCTCGGCCCGATGCTCCAGTCGCTGCCGTCCGGGCTGGCCGATCGCGTCGGCCAGACGTCCGGCTTGCCCGACCGCGAGACGCTGGCTGCGGTGCTCGCCGAGCTCGGCCTCGTCTGGGACTACGCGCCGTTTCTGTGGCAACCGATCTCGCGGGCGCGCGATAACGACCCCGATGCGCCGCAGGCGCGCTACCTCGTGATCCACGACACCAGCGGACCGAATTTCGGCCGCCGGCCGTTTCCGGAAAACATCGACGAGCATCGTTCGATCAACAATCTCGCGCGTTTCCGCTGCGGCGACGGCTGGGAAGCCGCGCACGTCATCATCAACCGCACCGGCGCGATGCTGCTGGGTCAGGAGCTGAGCCGGCCCTGGCGCGCCACGCGGTTCGAGCGCGCAACCCGCTTCGGCAACGACCTCAAGGGCCTGTTCCTGCATGTCGAGCTGATCCAGCCGCGCCGCAGCCAGCCGGGGCGCGGCCGCGGCAACGATGCGCTGGCGCCGACCCCGGGCTTCTCCGAGGCCCAGTACGACCGGCTGGCGCTGGTCTACACCATCGCCAGCGTGCGTTCCGGCCGCTGGCTGATCCCCGCATTCCACATGCCGATCGATGCCGGGATCCGCGGCGGCCACGACGACCCGCAGAATTTCGAGATCGAGGCCTTCGCCGGCAGCATTAAGCGGCTGGCCGACCGGCTGGCCCGCCACCGCCAGGCCGCGGAGGCCGAGGCGCCGGTGGTCGCCCATGGCGGTGAGGATGGGCGGGACTGAGCCGGGCTAGAATTTTTGTTCACTAATTGTTCTTGCCTACACCCTGCGGTCGCGCTAGTCTTTCCGCCCGAGACAGGGGCGTCCACCCATCATGGTCCAGCGCGTCGCGACCGTTGCGTTTGAGGGCATCGAGGCGCGCGCCGTCGATGTCCAGGTGCAGGTGGCGCCCGGCCTGCCGGCTTTCAACGTGGTCGGCCTCCCCGACAAGGCGGTGTCGGAAGCGCGCGAGCGGGTACGCTCCGCATTGGTGGCTTCCGGCCTGGCGCTGCCGGCGCGCCGCATCACCGTCAATCTCGCGCCCGCCGACCTGCCGAAGGAGGGCAGCCACTACGACCTCCCGATCGCGCTCGGCCTGATGGCCGCGATCGGCGCGCTGCCGGCGGACGCGCTCGCCGGCTTCACCGTGCTCGGCGAGCTCGGGCTCGACGGCTCGCTGACCGCCGTCGCCGGCGTGCTGCCGGCGGCGATCGGCGCCAATGCGCGCGGCGAAGGCCTGATCTGTCCGGCCGCCTGCGGGCCCGAAGCGGCGTGGGCGAGCCCGGAGATGGAGATCCTCGCGCCGGCGTCGCTGATCCAGCTTGCCAATCATTTCCGCGGCACGCAGGTACTGTCGCGCCCGCAGCCGAAGGTGCGCGAGGTCGAAGGCACGCTGCTCGATCTCAAGGACATCAAGGGCCAGGAGAGCGCCAAGCGCGCGCTCGAAGTGGCCGCTGCCGGCGGACACAACATGCTGATGATCGGCCCGCCCGGCGCCGGCAAATCGATGCTGGCGGCGCGGCTGCCGACCATCCTGCCGCCGCTGACGCCGGCGGAATTGCTCGAAGTCTGGATGATCGCGTCGGTCGCGGGCGTGATCGAGGGCGGCGCGCTCACCAACCGCCGCCCGTTCCGCTCACCGCATCATTCCGCGTCGATGCCGGCGATGGTGGGCGGCGGCCTGCGCGTGCGGCCCGGCGAAGTCTCGCTGGCGCATAACGGCGTGCTGTTCCTCGACGAGTTCCCGGAGTTTGAACCGCGCGCGCTTGATTCGCTGCGCCAGCCGCTCGAGACCGGCGAGGTCGCGATCGCACGCGCCAACCATCGCGTCACCTATCCCGCCCGCTTCATGCTGGTCGCGGCCATGAACCCCTGCCGTTGCGGCCGCGCCTCGGAGCCGGGCTTCACCTGCAAGCGCGGGCCCAATGTGCGATGCGCCGCCGACTATCAGGCGCGGCTGTCGGGACCGCTGATGGATCGCATCGACCTGCACATCGAGGTGCCGGCGGTCACCGCCGCCGATCTCATCCTGCCGCCGCCGGCGGAAGGCAGCCGCGAGGTGGCGGAGCGCGTCGCCCGCGCCCGGGCGATCCAGATCGAGCGCTACGCCGCGATCGGCCTGCCGCACATTCGCACCAACGCGGTCGCGAGCGGCCCGGTGCTGGAAGACATCGCGAAGCCGGACGCCAGCGGGCTCGCGCTGCTGCGCGACGCCGCCGACGCCATGCGGCTCTCGGCGCGCGGCTATCACCGGGTGCTGCGGGTCGCGCGCACGCTTGCCGACCTCGACGGCGCCGAGAAGGTCGGCCGCGTGCATCTTGCGGAAGCGCTGTCCTATCGCGCGCTTGCCGACGAGGTGCGCCGCGCCGCGTGAGAAAGTCCCGCGGCCTAACGCTTTAGCAAAGCGTTACCGTTAATCATCTGTTGTCGGTGGAGCGTCGTAGTCGTCCGCTGACCGAGGCAATCCGCTAAAATTCGAGCGATTGCGCTATCGCGCCCTCAACCGTGTCAAACGGCGGCACGCGCCCGGCGCGCGCACTGAACACAATCGCAACCGGTTCCGGCACACAATCCCCAAATAAAAACAAACACAACACGGCTCGGTGCGCGCTCTCGAGACGCGTGTCGCAAGCGCGTGCGGGGTGGCGTGATGCGCGATCGGTCCTTGCGGAAGCCGGGCGGACTTTACGGCAGGCGGATTCTGTCGGCCGTCGTGCGCGCGGCGGTCCTGCTGTCGATGTCGATCGGCATCGCGTTCGGCGTGATCGGCGCAATGCACAGCCCTCTCGTCGCCTACGACCCGCAATTGTTCGCGAGTGGACTGGCGGGCCTGTTCGGCGCCGCCTGCGGCGTCATCGGCTTGCTGCTCGCGCATGGCCGCAGGCTCAAGCATGATCTCCTGGAGGCGCAGCAATCGGCGGAAGAACTCGCGGATCGCAACTGGGAGCTCAAGGAATCGGAAGAGCGCGCCAAGAGCTTCCTGGCCGCGCAAGGCGACGTGATCGTGCGGCGCGACGCCGACGGCCGCATCACCTACGTCAACGACGCTTTCTGCGCGCTTGCCAATCGCACGCGCGACGAGCTCATCGGCACGGCGTTCTCATTGACCATCCTTGGACAAGGCGCCACGGCGCATTCGTCCGACGGCACCCGCATTCACGACCAGAAGATCGCCGCGGAATCCGGCGCGCGCTGGATCGCCTGGCGCGAGGTGATGGTGCGCACGGGGACGTTGCCCGGCGCCGAAGTGCAGAGCGTCGGCCGTGACGTCACCGATCGCGTGCAGGCGGAACGGGCGCTGGCCGATGCCCGCGACCAGGCCGAGACCGCCAACCGCGCCAAGTCGCGCTTCCTGGCGATGGTCTCGCACGAGGTGCGCACGCCGCTCAACGGCATCCTCGGGATGGCCGATCTTCTCCGCGACACCGCGCTGACGCCGGAGCAGACCACCTACGTCAAGGCGGTGAAGACCTCCGGCGACGCGCTGCTCTCGCTGATCGACGAGATCCTCGACTTCTCCAAGATCGAAGCCGGCCGCATCGATCTCGACGCGCGCGTGTTCGACCTCGCCGCGCTGGTCGAAGAGACGGCCGAACTCATCGCGCCGCGCGCGCAAGCGAAAGAGCTTGAGGTCGCGGCCTATGTCGAGGACGGACTGCCGCGGCGGGTGACGGGCGATGCGTCCCGGCTTCGGCAGGTGTTGCTCAACCTCGCCGGCAATGCGGTGAAGTTCACCGATCGCGGCGGCGTCGCCATCATCGTCGAGCCCGGCGTCTGGCCGGGTGAGATCGACCTCTTGGTGCGCGACACCGGCATTGGAATCGCTCCCGACGAGCGCGACCGTATTTTCAAGGAGTTCGAACAGGCAGACAGCGGCATTGCCCGCAAGTTCGGCGGCACCGGGCTGGGGCTGGCAATCTCGCAGCGCATCGTCGAGCGCATGGGCGGCCGCATCACGGTCGAGAGCGTACCCGGCTCCGGCTCGACCTTCCGGGTCGCGATCCCCTTGGCGCCGGCCCCGGGTGCGCACGCATCGTCATTCGCCGCGCCCGACCTCGCCGGCATGGACGTGATGATTGTCGCCGTATCATCCGTCGAGAGCTTGCTGATGGCGCGCCGGCTCACGCGCTGGGGTGCCCGCGTCTGCGTCGCGCCCGACCAGACGGTCGCCGCTGCGCTTTTGCCCGAGCGGGTCTGGGGGGCGATCCTTGTCGATCACGCCATCGGCCGCGCCGCCTGCGATGAGCTCGCGCATGCAACCACCGCCATCCCGCGCCGCGTCGTCATGGTGACGCCGACGGCGCGCACCGAGCTGCCCGCGCTGAAGGACGCCGGTTTCACCGGCTACTTGGTCAAGCCCGTGCGCGCGGCATCGCTCGCGGCCCGGATGGCCGGCGGTGACGACGAATTCGAACGCCACGACGATAGCGCGCCGTCGTCTGCCGACGTCGCGCCGAAGGACCCCGCCCAAGGCCTCGCGATCCTGATTGCGGAGGACAACGAGATCAATGCGCTGCTGGCGCGCTCGCTGCTCGTGCGGCTTGGCCACCGCCCGACTGTTGCCACCAATGGCGACGCCGCGGTCGACGCCTGGCTCTCCGCGCATGAAGCGGGCGAGCCCTATGCCATCGTGCTGATGGATGTGCACATGCCGGGCGTCGACGGTATCGAAGCGACGCGCCGCATCCGCGCCGCGGAAGCGGGCGGGCACCGCACGCCGATCGTCGCCCTCACCGCCAATGCCTTCGATGACGATCGTGAAGCCTGCATCGCCGCCGGGATGGACGGCTTTCTGACCAAGCCGCTCGACCGTGAGCGTCTGGCGGCTGCACTCGCGACCGCGGCAGATGCGAAAGCGATCGCCGCCTAGCGATCACAGCTTCCGCAGCGCCACTTCCTCGACCAGATGGCTCTCGCCCTTCTTGAGGATGAGGTGGGCGCGATGGCGGGTCGGCTGGATGTTCTCGTGCAGATTGACGAGATTGATGCGGGTCCAGATCGCCGAGGCCGTCTGCACCGCTTCGAGATCGGACAGCTTCGAATAACGGTGGAAGTACGACTTCGGATCGCTGAAGGCGGTGCCGCGCAGCGTCAGGAAACGATCAACGTACCAGCGTAGCAGCACGTCCTCGTCGGCGTCGAGATAGATCGAGAAGTCGAAGAAATCCGACACGAACGGGATCGCCTTGCCGTCGCGCGGCAGGCGGCCGGTCTGCAGCACGTTCAATCCCTCAACGACGAGAATGTCGGAGCGATCGATCTCGATCCACTGGTTCGGCACCACGTCATAGACCAGATGCGAATAGATCGGCGCGCGCGCCGGGCGGCGGCCGGCCTTGACGTCGGAGAGGAAGCGCAGCAGCGCCGGCAGGTCGTAGCTTTCGGGAAAACCCTTCTTCTCCATCAGGCCTTCGCGCTCGAGTATGGCGTTCGGATAGAGGAAGCCGTCGGTGGTGACGAGATCGACCTTCGGCACGTTCGGCCAGCGCTTGAGCAGCGCCTGCAGCACGCGCGCGGTGGTCGACTTGCCGACCGCCACCGAGCCCGCGACGCCGATGATGTAGGGCATCTTGGTATCCTCGGTGCCGAGGAAGCCCTGCTGCGCCTTGAACAGGCGCTGCGCCGACTGCACGTAGAATGACAACAGCCGCGACAGCGGCAGGTAGATTTCCTCGACCTCGCTCATGTCGAGTCGGTCGTGAAGCGAGCGCAACCGCGTCACCTCTTCCGGCGTCAAGGTCATCGGATGGTCGGCGCGCTTGGCCGCCCACTCCGCGCGCGAAAAAGTGTGATAGGGCGAGAGGACTTCTTCGACCCGCTGTTCCATCAAAGCCCTTCAACCCCGCGGACGCGAGGCCTTTTCCTCGAGTCCGGATTGACGCTGGCGCTCCGCGAGCACGGCTTCGACCTGCGCCAGCGTGATGCCGCGCGCATGCAGCACCACGAGGAGATGATAGAGCAAGTCGGCGGCCTCGCCGGTCAGATGCTTGTCGTCCTCGTGGATCGCGGCAATCACGGTCTCGACCGCCTCCTCGCCGAGCTTCTTGGCGCAATGGGATACGCCGCGGTCGAGGAGCTGGCGCGTATAGGAGACGTCGCCGCCCGCCTGGGCGCGCTCGCGGACGCGGTTTTCGAGATCTCGGATCGTAAAGTCAGCCATAATAGGCTTCCTTAGCACCTCTTTCCCGAGCGGGGGAGTGCAACCAATCTTAGCCCTAAGGCGAAGCTGAGGGGTCACAGCCGACGATGCCGACCCTCGATTTCTGGTTCGATTTCGCCTCGACCTACGCCTACCCGGCGGCCATGCGGATCGGACCGCTGGCGGCCGAGGCCGGCGTCACCGTGCGCTTTCGGCCGTTTCTGCTCGGGCCGATCTTCAAGGCCCAGGGCTGGGACACCTCGCCATTCAACGTCTCCGAAGCCAAGGGCCGCCACATGTGGCGCGATCTCGAACGGCTCTGCGCCGACCTCGCGCTGCCGTTTCGGCGCCCGCAACCGTTCCCGCAGGCGAGCCTGCTTCCGGCGCGGGTGGCGCTGATCGGGTTCGAGGCGGGCTGGTGCGAGGCGTTCTGCCGAGCGGTGTTCCACGCCGAGTTCGCCGAAGGCCGGCGCATCGACGACGCCGCGGTGATTGGCGGCATCCTCGAAGGTCTCAATCTTGGCGCGCAAGCGATCCTCGAGGCGGCGCAGACCGACGGCAACAAGCACCAGCTTCGTCGGCAGACCGATGAGGCCCCACGGCTAGGCATTTTCGGATCGCCGACCTTCATCGCAAGCGACGGCGAATTGTTCTGGGGAAACGACCGGCTGGAACGCGCGGTTCGTTGGGCGCAGAGGGGCCGCTAAGCGGGCTCAAGGGTCGAGCCGCATCGGCAGCCCGGCTTTCGCCATGTACTCCTTGGCCTGGCGCACGGTGTATTCGCCGAAGTGGAAGATCGACGCCGCCAGCACGGCTGTGGCATGGCCGTCGCGGATGCCCTCGACCAGGTGATCGAGATTGCCGACGCCGCCGGACGCGACGACCGGCACCGGCACCGCATCGGCGATGGCCCGGGTGAGTGGGATGTCGAAGCCCGACCTGGTGCCGTCGCGATCCATCGAGGTGAGCAGGATCTCGCCGGCGCCCAGAGCGACCACCGCGCGCGCGTAGTCGATCGCGTCGAGCCCGGTCGGATTGCGCCCGCCGTGGGTGAAGATTTCCCAACGCGCAGGTTCGCCCGGCTTCGATACCTTCTTGGCATCGACCGCGACCACGATGCACTGATTGCCGAATTTCTCAGCCGCCTCCTTCACGAATTCGCGCTTGGCAACGGCGGCGGTGTTGATCGAAACCTTGTCGGCGCCGCATTGCAAGAGCTTGCGGATGTCGTCGACCGTGCGCACGCCGCCACCGACTGTCAGCGGCATGAAACACGCTTCGGCGGTGCGCGTGACGACGTCGAAGATCGTATCCCGGTTCTCGTGACTGGCGGTGATGTCGAGGAACGTCAGCTCGTCGGCACCGGCGGCGTCATAAGCGATCGCCGCCTCCACCGGATCGCCGGCATCGCGCAGGTCGACGAAGTTCACGCCCTTGACGACACGGCCGTCCTTCACATCGAGACAGGGGATGACGCGGACCTTGAACATCGCCGGCTGCTTTCGCTAGCGGTCAGCGCGCGTCAACACGCGCTGCCAGGAAATCACCAGGAGACACGCCAGCACGATCGTGGACGCAAACCACAGAGCGGCAAGCCACGGATTCAAGGGCCCCAGCACATCGCGCAGCGCCGTCAGCACGATCGCGATTTGGCCGCCGGCGCTCATCGTCCGCGCGCCTCGCGGATCAGCTTCAGCGCCTCGGCCGGATCGAGGCGGCCATCATAGAGCGCGCGGCCCGCAATCGCGCCCGCGAGCTTCCTGGCGCGCGGAGCGAGCATCTGTTTCACGTCCTCGATGGAGCCGAGGCCGCCTGACGCGATCACCGGCGTGTTCACCGCTTCGGCGAGCGCAATGGTCGCATCGAGGTTCAAGCCCTGCAGCAACCCGTCGCGGGCGATGTCGGTATAGATGATCGCGGCGACCCCGGCGTCCTCGAAACGCCGGGCGATGTCGAGCACCGTCACTTCCGACGTTTCCGCCCAGCCCTCAACCGCGACCCTGCCATCGCGCGCGTCGAGTCCGACTGCGACGCGGCCGGGAAACTGGCGCGAGGCCGCTTTGACCAGTTCAGGATCGCGCACCGCGGCCGTGCCGATGATCACGCGATCGACTCCGCGGCCGAGCCAACCTTCGATCGTGGTCATGTTGCGGATGCCGCCGCCGAGCTGAACCGGCATCGAAACGGTTTTGAGGATGTTGTCGACGGCCTCGCCATTGACGGGCTTGCCGGCGAAGGCGCCATCGAGGTCGACGATGTGCAGATACTCGAAACCCTGGGCTTCGAAGGCTTTCGCCTGCGCCGCCGGATCGGAATTGAACACCGTCGCGCGCGCCATGTCGCCTTGCTGCAAGCGCACGGCCTGGCCTTGCTTGAGATCGATCGCGGGGAAAAGGATCACGGCGACCACTTCAAGAAATTGGCGATCAGGCGAAGCCCCAGCCGTTGGCTCTTTTCGGGATGAAACTGCGTGCCGGCAAGCGTGTCGCGGCCGACGATGGCGGTGATCGGACCGCCGTAGTCCGCCTGCGCGACCAGGTCGGAGCGATCGGCTGCTTTCAGGTGATAGGAGTGCACGAAATAGGCGTGCAGCCCCTGCGGTCCGGTCTCGATGCCGTCGAGCAGCGGGTGCGGCTTGATCGCATTGAGCGTGTTCCAGCCCATGTGCGGAATCTTCAGCGACGGATCGGCTGGTGCGATCTTGTCGACCTCGCCCGCGACCCAGCCGAGCCCGTCGGTCACCTTGTGCTCGAGCCCGCGCTCGGCCATGAGCTGCATGCCGACGCAGATGCCGAGAAACGGACGGCCGCGTTTGTGCACCCGCTCGTTGAGCGCGGCGACCATGCCGTCGATCGAATCGAGACCGCGCCGGCAATCGGCAAAGGCACCGACGCCCGGCAGCACGATTCGGTCGGCGCGCGCCACCGCCTCCGGGCTGCTGGTGACGACGATCGGCTGTGTGAAACCCGACTCGCGGGCCGCACGCTCGAACGCCTTGGCGGCCGAGTGCAGATTGCCCGACCCGTAGTCGACGATCGCAACGGTCACCGGTGCGCCCCCGGCTGTTGCGGGAACAGACCGATCACGTCCGGCGCGGCTGCCGCCGCACGCGAAGCCGGCGGTTCGGCCGTTCCAACGATAGCGGCCGGTACGGGAGACAGCGTGTCGCCGCGCACCCATGAATCGAAGAATCGCCGCTCGGCCGTTTCGCGATCGCTCGCGACGATCGTCCCGAGATTGCGCCAGCGCCGCCGTCCAAGCGTGAAGCGCCGCAGCGTACCCGCTTCCATGCCGACCAGGAGCGCCAGCATGAACGTCGCGAAGACCGAGCCGCCGGTCGACGCGCCAACCAAATGCAGGCTGACGTGCATCACGACCTCGAGCACGATGTATCCGACAAGCACCAGCCACATCCGGTGCCGCAGCATCCAGAGCGGGCCGAACAGGAATGCCCAGAACGAAAAGCCGTCGCGCACAAATGCAAAGCGCTCGGGGTCGGGCGCTGCCTCGTACTTCTTCAACGGCGGCTGGTGAACGGTGTAGACGGCCATGGCCTCACTCACATCTAGCTATGTTGCCGCAGCATGCCACCCGGGTTCATGCCGGCGGCCGCTCATCCCGCTTACCCGCCCAAACTGCCCTTGGTTGAGGGAATTTCGTTGGCGGCACGGGCATCGATCGAGATCGCAGCACGCAAGGCCCGCGCCAGACCCTTGAAGCAGGATTCGGCGATGTGGTGGTCGTTGGTGCCGTAGAGCACCTGCACGTGCAGCGTGACGCCGGCATTGGTCGCGAAGGCCTGGAACCACTCCTGCACCAGCTCGGTGTCGAAAGTGCCGACTTTGTCGCGCACGAACTCGGCCTTGAACACCAGGAACGGGCGGCCCGAGATGTCGAGCGCCACGCGCGTGAGCGCCTCGTCCATCGGGACGTGAACGTCGGCATAGCGGGTGATGCCGCGCATGTCGCCGAGCGCCTGCTTCAGCGCCTGGCCAAGCGCAATGCCGACGTCTTCGGTGGTGTGGTGATGATCGATGTGCAGATCGCCCTTCGCCTTGACGGTCAGGTTGATGCGCGAGTGCCGCGCCAGAAGATCGAGCATGTGGTCGAAGAAACCGATCCCGGTCGCGATCGAGGATGCGCCGGTGCCGTCGAGATCGACAGCGACCTCGACGTCGGTTTCCTTGGTGGTGCGCTTGATGCTGGCCTTACGCATGCAGAATCCTTCAAAAGCCGCCGCCTTTTAACAGGGACCGGCCGGCTTCGCCACTGCAGCATTGCGGCAAGGTTATGGGTACCCAAACAAGCCACGCTGCCGACAGCCCGGCAGCGCGCCATTTCGACCCGTCCAGATCGGGGCTCAGCTATGCGGCGTCACCGACGGTTTTTCCGTCTTGGCCGGGTAGTAAGCCGTCAGCAGGCCGTAGACGACCCCCAGCACGATCCCGTAGATCAGATGGTAGCCGAGGGTCACCAGCGCCGCGCTAGGTCCAATTCGTGTCCCGAACCATCCCGCTTTCGCCAGCGGCATGAACAGGACCATCATCAGGAACCAGCCGAATACGCCGAACAACAGACCCTTGAGCCAATAAGCGCGGCTCTCCCACATGGCGTCGAAAGCGCCGAACAACAGGCCCCACACCACCACACCCACGATGAAGTGATCCATCCAGGCGGCCACGGTTTGGATGCTGCCGAGGTTGACAAGCAGGCGGATGATGTTGACCTCGGGCCAGAGGCCCAAGTTGCTCTTGAGTATCAGGATCCCGCTCAGCACCAGCGTGGCGACGAGCCCAGCGAGCATTCCGCGCAAGCTATTGGACATAGCGGTCCTCCCAGATCGACAAACTCCGATGATCGCCGAGTCAGGACCGGTTGGAATTGCGTCGCGTTGTCTCAGGTCTTATCTGATGGGCACAAAGTGAGAAATCGCCCATGCAGCCGCCCGATCTTCCGTCCTGGCACGGCACCACCATTCTCACTGTCCGCAAGGGCGGGCAAGTGGTTATTGGTGGTGACGGTCAGGTTTCCATAGGCCAGACGATTGTCAAGTCGAATGCCCGCAAGGTGCGCCGACTGGGCAAGAACGACGTGATCGGTGGATTTGCCGGTGCAACCGCTGATGCATTCACATTGTTCGAACGCCTCGAGGCCAAGCTCGACCAATATCCCGGGCAGCTGATGCGCGCGGCGGTAGAACTCGCCAAGGACTGGCGCACCGACAGGTATCTGCGTCGGCTGGAGGCGATGATGATCGTCGCCGACGCGCAGGTATCGCTGGTGCTCACCGGCAATGGCGACGTGCTCGAGCCCGAAGCCGGCGTCATGGGCATCGGCTCGGGTGGCAACTACGCACTTGCCGCCTCCCGCGCGCTGATGGACGGCCCGCTCGATGCGGAGACGATCGTGCGCAAGTCGCTCGATATCGCCGCCGATATCTGCGTCTACACCAACCGCAATGTCACCATCGAAAAGCTCTGATGGCAGCCTGACCCCACCTTGTAGCAACGAGTCCCAGAACGTGTCCGACTTTTCTCCCCGCGAAATCGTCTCCGAGCTTGACCGCTTCATCATCGGCCAGGCCGACGCCAAGCGCGCGGTCGCGATCGCGTTGCGCAACCGCTGGCGGCGGCTGCAGCTCGACGAGAAGATGCGCGAAGAGGTGCTGCCCAAGAACATCCTGATGATAGGCCCGACCGGCGTCGGCAAGACCGAGATCTCGCGCCGGCTCGCCAAGCTCGCCGGCGCGCCATTCCTGAAAGTCGAGGCGACCAAGTTCACCGAGGTCGGCTATGTCGGCCGCGACGTCGAACAGATCGTCCGCGACCTCGTCGAGATTGCGATCACGCAAACGCGCGAGCGCAAGCGCAAGGACGTCCATGCGCGCGCCGCGCTCGCCGCCGAAGAGCGCGTGCTCGACGCCCTGGTCGGCCCGGGCTCAAGCCCCGCCACCCGCGATTCCTTTCGCCGCAAACTGCGCGCCGGCGAACTCAACGACAAGGAAATCGAGATCGAAGTGCAGCAGACCGGCGGTGGCATGCCGATGTTCGAGATACCCGGGATGCCGGGCGCGCAAATGGGCGCGATCTCGATCGGCGACATCTTCGGCAAGCTCGGCGGCGGACGCACGAAGACGCGGCGCGTGACGGTCGCGGAATCGCATGAGATCCTGATCAACGAAGAGTCCGACAAGCTGCTCGACAGCGAACAGGTGGTACAGGAAGCAATCCGCGCCGTCGAGCAGAACGGCATTGTGTTTCTCGACGAGATCGACAAGATCGCCGGCCGCGAAGGCCGCGTCGGCGCCGACGTGTCGCGCGAGGGCGTTCAACGCGACCTGCTGCCGCTGATCGAAGGCACGACGGTCGCGACCAAGCACGGCGCGGTGAAGACCGACCATGTCCTGTTCATCGCCTCGGGCGCGTTTCACCTGACGAAGCCGTCGGACCTGCTCCCGGAATTGCAGGGCCGGCTCCCCATCCGGGTGGAACTGCGCGCGCTCACCCGCGACGACTTCCGCCGCATCCTCACCGAGACCGAGGCGTCGCTGATCAAGCAATACGTCGCGCTGCTCGCGACCGAAGGCGTGACGCTCGATTTCACGCCGGACTCGATCGACGCCATCGCCGACATCGCGGTGGCGGTGAACGCAAGCATCGAGAACATTGGTGCGCGCCGGCTGCAGACCGTGATGGAGCGCGTGCTCGAAGACATCTCTTTCGCCGCGCCCGACCGGTCCGGGGAGACGATCAAGATCGACGCCGCGTTCGTCGAGCAGAACATCGGCGATCTCGCCAAGAACGCGGACTTGAGCCGCTTTATTCTTTAGTTAGTTGCCTCGCGCCCTGCGCACCCGCACATAGAGCGCGCCCGTGCCGCCATGGCCGGTGGCGGCATCGCCGAAGCCGACGACCAGCCCGCGGAATTCCGGCAGCGCCAGCCACATCGGTACCTGGCGCTTGAGCACGCCGCGCTCGCCGTCGCGATTGGCGCCTTTGCCGGTGATCACCAAAACGGTCTTGGCGCCGCTGTTCTGCGCCCGGTGCAGGAAACGCAGCAGCGCCGCATGCGCTTCGCTCTGGGTGCGGCCATGTAGGTCGATCCGGGCATCGATTGCCTGTGTACCGCGCGCGAGCTTCTGCCTGTCACGGCGATCGATCGGCGCGAGCGCCGGCTCCCTGGGCTTGGGCGCGCGCTCCTGCGTTACGGCGACCGGATGCGGTGGCGCTGACGGACGAGACCTCGGTTTCGATTTCGGCTCGGGGCGCTCCGTTGGCGGCTCGGCATCCTTGCGGCGGCCCCGCAACGGCGAGACAGAGCGGGTGACGGTGCGCCACAGCGCCTTTTCCTCCGGACTAACCAGTCGCCGGCGTGACATGTCACGAGCTTTGTTTGGGCTTCGCCTTGCCCTTCGCTTCCGGCTGCTTCGCTGGTGCCGCCTTGTCCTTTCCTTCGGCCTTCGCCTTAGCCCTGGGATCGGCTTTGGACTTGTCGCCCTTGGCTTTGGCCTGCTTATCGTCCTCTGGCGGAATTTGTGGCTTCGGCTTCGGCAACGGCATGGCGCGGCCGGCTTCGATCATGTCGAGTTCGCGCGGTAGCAGCATCACGAAGCGGCCCTGCTGGCGGATGCGCCCGGCAATCGCGCCAGCTTCCTTGCCGGCGCCGAAATAGAGATCGGCCCGTGCCGGTCCGATGATCGCCGAGCCGGTGTCCTGCGACACCATCAACCGGCGGAAACGGTCCTTCGTGCGCGCGCCCTCGATCGGCAGTTCGGCGTCGATGAAGAACGGCGTCCCATAGACGTGAATGCGATCGACCGCGATCGAACGTCCCGGCGTGAGCGGCACGCCTTGTGCGCCCGCCGGCTCGGCGTCGACGTTGAGCCCGGTGATGCGGAAGAACACGAACGACTTGTTGGTGCCGCGCACTTCCTTGGCCTGATCGGGATTCTTTGCCATCCACTGGCTGATGCGGTCCATCGACATTTCTTCACGCGGGACCAGACCGCGCTCGATCAGGATGCGCCCGACCGCGGTGTAGGAATGGCCGTTGTGGGCGTCGTAGTTGATCCGAAGCATCGTTCCGTCTTCAAGGCGCACGCGCGCGGAGCCTTGAATCTGGATGGTCATCGCCTCCCAGTGATCCTTGAGCCAGGCGATCTCGAGCCGCTGTCCGTCGAGCGCGCCGTTCTCGATCGCGCCGCGATCGAAATAGGGTTCGACCTGTTTCTTGGCATTGAACCGGCCGATGTTCCCTCGGTTGGGTAACGAGGTCTTCGGCGCCACCTTGCCATTGACCAACATGTCGCCGGGGCGGCGATAGAGGGGGGCCGAGAATTCCGGGCTGGGGAAGCGCGAGCCATCGACAATCGGCTCATAGTAGCCGGTCAGCAGGCCGGTCTTCTCGCCGAGCTTGGCGATCCGCACCGGCTGGAAATTCTTCTCGAAGAATTCGCGCGCCTTCGCTTTGTCGTTGGCGAGAGCGCCGGCTGAAGCCGCGCGCTGGCACACAGCGCGCAACGCCTGATGGATCGGCCGGCTGTCGGCGGCCGCGCGGCGCGCGAGGAAGGGATTGCAGCTGACGCGGAAAGTGCCAAACGCCGCGGCGTGATCATCATCGGCCCAGCCGTCGACGTCGGACCATTCGATCGGCTCGAGCTGAGTATCCGGCGCTTGGAGCGGGTCGACGTCGCGCGCGGCAAGCGGCAGCGCAGCCAGGAGGGCGATCGTCACGACAGCGGCTGATTGGGAGATGATGCGAAGCCGCCGCGACATCGCTGCCTGCCCGGTTACTGTCCGGCTTCGGTCGCGACGAGCTTCCAGTTGGGATCACGCGACGAAACGTCACGCGCGAAGGTCCAGACGTCGGTAACGTCAGTGACCTTGTCGGGATTGCCATCGATCACGTTGCCGTTGCGGTCGCGCGTGACGGACACGAGCTGCGACACGAACCGGACGGTGACCTGCGCCGTCGGCCCGCGTACTTCGGCACCGGTAATGTCGGAGCGGTCGATTGAGACAAACCGGGTCTCGGCCGCCTCGCCCTTGGTCTCGCGTTCGCGGATCGCCTGGTCGAATCCATCGTACACGTCCTTCGACAGCAGATTCCGCAGCGAACGGCGGTCGCCTTCGGCATAGGCGGTGACGATCATCTCATAGGCCTGGCGCGCGCCCGCGACGAAATGCTTGGCATCGAAGGTCGGGTCACCCTGCGCGATGGCGTCGAGCCCGGCGGCGATCGCCGAGCCAGGCTCCGCAATCCCCTTCCAGCGCTCGACCGGATCCGCGGGTGGCGTCGATGCCGGGGCCGTCTCCCCACCACGCCCGGGCAGCGCGACGACATTGTCGTTCGAGCCGCGCACCGCGTCGCGCGCTGAATAGGGATCATAAGGGGGCCGCTCGCGCCCGGTGCGTTGACCCAGCACGCTCCGCAGGCGGAGGAAAATGAACACCGCCAGCGCCAGGAAAATGATGGTGTAGATATCGAACACGTCGCGCTATCTCGGCTGCCGAGGACCGGAACCACGGGGATCGTCGGCCAGCCCGCAGACGAACAATCTACGGAGCGGAAGTCGGTTCCCGCGCTATTATGTAAGCACGCGACCGATTTGATCCAGTGGCGTGCGCCGAACAGCCGGCGCAGGTCGCTCAAGAGCGGACCATAGACGATCCCGGCCGCGCCGCCAACATCGTCGGCACGAGATTTATAGCGATGTCATTGGTAAAATGGGGCTTTATTGGGCTGTTCCTGCTCCCCCTTGCGGAGATGGGCGCGTTTGTCGCCGTCGCGCTCGCGATCGGGTGGATTCCGACCGCCTGCCTTTTTCTCGCCACGTCGATTCTTGGCCTTCTGATCCTGCGGCGGTCGGGCCGTGGTGACCTCGATCGCTTCCGCGACGCCTTCCGGCGGGATGGGCTCCGGGCGATCCATCTCGAAAGTCCCGGGCTCGGTCCCATTCTCGGTGGGATTCTCCTTCTATTTCCGGGTTTTATTACCGACCTCCTGGGCGCCTCGCTGCTGGTCCCGGCGATCCGCCGCAGACTGCGTGGGCTGATCGCGCGCGCCCGCGAGACCCATCGCCGGCAGCGCGATCCCTCGGTCATCGACCTGACGCGCAAGGAGTGGCATCAAGTCTCCGAAAAGCCGATCAAAGAGGGGCGGCCACGCAAGCGCGTGAGATAGGGCAATCCTTGTCGGGCCGGAGCCGGCGTGTTAGCCACGCCGCCGACAAATGTGACCGGGTAGCCGGTGCGGAGGTAACGATCCGATGACGTTCACAAACAACAACGGCAATGGCGCCCCGCCGCCGTCGGCTGGTCCGCAAAATCAGGCCCAGCTTCCGCAGCTCAACGTGCTCGGCCAGTACGTCAAGGATTTCTCGTTCGAGAATCCAAACGCGCCGCGCTCGCTGGCGCCAAACCAGGAACAGCCGCAGCTCAATGTCCAGATCAACGTCGGCGTCGCTCAGCTGGCGGCCACCGACTACGAGGTGACGCTGAAGCTCGAGGGCAAGGCGGAATCCCAGGGCATGGTGCTGTTCGCCTTCGACCTGACCTTCTGCGGCATGTTTCGCATCCAGAACATTCCGCAGGAGCACGTCCAGCCGATGGTCATGATCGAGTGCCCGCGGCTCCTGTTCCCATTCGCGCGCGAGATCGTCGCGACCGCGGTCCGCAACGGCGGTTATGCCCCGTTCCTGCTCGATCCGGTCGATTTCGTTTCGCTGTATCACCAGCGGCTGGCCCAGCAACAGCAGCAGCCGCAATTCACGATGCCGACGTAACGACGCCTTTGCTGCGCATGATCTAGTCCGAAAACCGGTTCCCACTTTTCGGGATCATGCGTTACGTCCGCGCGTCGTATTCCCGCCAGATCGCCTTGTCGCCGAGTGTAGCGATGAAGGCCGCGTGCGCTTCAAGCTCCGCATCGGAGAGTCGCGACGGCAGTGCCACCGGGCGCTGCTCCACGACAATCGCCTTGGCGCCGGTTGCCGCCATGGCGCGGCCGGCCTCCACCAGGATGAGGGACGCCTGCCGGCCGCCGATCATTTCGATATAGACTTCGGCCAACAACTCGGCGTCGAGCAGCGCGCCGTGCTTGGTGCGCCGTGAATTGTCGATGCCGTAACGCTGGCACAGGTGATCGAGTCCGTTCGGGCCCCCCGGATGCCGGCGCCGCGCCAGCAGCAGCGTATCGACCAGGCGCTCGCGGCCGATCAGGGCCTTCCTGCAGCGCTCGAGCTCGGCATTGAGGAATCCGAGATCGAAATTGGCGTTGTGCGCGACCAGCGGCGCGTCGCCGATGAACGCGACCAGCTCCTCGCAGATTTCATGGAAGAACGGCTTGTCCCCAAGGAACTCCGCTGACAGGCCGTGGACGTTGAACGCCTCGGCCGGCATATCGCGTTCCGGATTGAGGTACTTGTGAAAGACCTTGCCACTGGGGAAGCGGTTCACGAGCTCGATGCAGCCGATCTCAACCAGGCGATGCCCCTGATAGGGATCAAGGCCGGTCGTTTCGGTATCGAGCACGATCTCGCGCATTGCATGGAGTCCAAAAACGAATCAGGTTCGTTTTGGCATTGTAGCAACCTTGCGCAAGATCTCCTGGACCTGTGCGCGGGCATCCTCGAACCCGCGCGACGTATCCACGATGAAATCGGCGCGCAGCCGCTTCTCGGAGTCGGGCATTTGGCGCGCTAGCATGGCTTGCAGCCGTTGCTCGGTCATCCCCGGCCGCTCGAGCACCCGGGCGCGCTGCACCTCGGCCGGCGCCGTCGCCACCACGACCGCGTCGACGCGACTGTCACCGCCGGTCTCGAACAGCAACGGAATGTCGAGGAGCACCACCGGCACGCCTTTCGCTTGCGCCTCTTCGAGGAATCGCCGCTCCGCGTCCCACACCAGCGGGTGGACGATTGCCTCCAGCTGCCGCAGAGCCGCGAGATCCCCCATCACCCGGGAGCCGAGTTTGACGCGGTCGACCTTGCCATCCGCCGTGGTTCCGGGAAACGCCGCTTCAATCAGTGGAACCGCTTCATTCTCATAGAGACGATGCACGACCGAATCGGAGTCATGGACCGGCACCCCTTCCTCGGCAAAGAAGCGCGCGGTGGTCGATTTGCCCATGGCAACCGAGCCGGTCAGGCCAAGGACGAACATGTTTCCTCGCTCATTCGCTCAGCACGCCCTCGCGGCGCAACGCGTCGAGCACCGGCAACAGCGGCAGGCCCAGAATGGTGGAATGGTCGCCCTCGATCCGCTCGAACAGTTGCACACCCACGCCTTCGACCTGATAGGCGCCAACACTCGCCGTCACAGCATGACCCGCCGCATCGAGGTAGGCCTCCAGGAACGCGTCGGAGAACGCGCGCATGGTCAGCCGCGCCACCGCGCAATGCTCGAACACTGGACTCCCGTTCCGCACGATTGCAACTGCCGAATGAAGCGTGTGCAGGTGTCCCCGCAAGGCTTTCAGCTGGTCGCGCGCAGTAGCTCGATCGGGGGGCTTGGAGAACCGCCGTTGTCCCAGCGCCAGTGTTTGATCCGCGCCGAGCACCAGCCGGCCGGGCCGCAACGCCGACGTCGCAATGGCCTTCTCCCGCGCCAGCAAGCCCGCGACCGCGCCGGGATCGGCAAGGTCGATCTTTGCCTCGACACCCCGCTCATCGATATCGGCCGCCAGCACCTCGATCGGAATCGCTGCGTCCCTCAACAATGCACGCCGGCTCCCGCTCTTGGAAGCCAGCACAAGCGGCTGATCGGCAAGCCAGAGCGACATGACGATCTAAGCCACCGGCTGCCGGCGCCGCTCGGTCAGCAGGCTCAGCACTGCCGCGGCGGTTTCCTCAATCGAACGGCGCGTCACGTCGATGATCGGCCAGCTGTGCTTGGCGCAAAGCTTGCGGGAGAACGCGACTTCCTCGGCAACGGCTTTCCGGTCGATGTATTGATCTTCGTCGTGATGCGCCTTGAGCCCCAGCAAACGGTTCTGCCGAATCTGAACAATGCGTTCGGGGCTGGCGTAGAGCCCCACCACCAGCGGCCGCGACAGCGCTTCCACCGATGGCGCCACCGGTATCCCCGGCACCAGCGGCACATTGCCGGTCTTCACGCCCCGATTGGCAAGATAGATCGACGTCGGCGTCTTCGATGTGCGCGACACGCCGACCAGAACGACATCGGCATCTTCCAAGTCCTCGATGTGCTGCCCGTCATCGTGCAGCATCGTGTAGTTGAGCGCATCGATGCGCTTGAAGTACTCGGCATTGAGTGTGTGCTGAGCGCCTACCCGATGGCTGGTCTCGGCGCCGAGATACGACTGCAGCAACGCCAGCACCGGGCCTAGAATCGACAGGCAAGGCACGCTCAACTCGCGGCAATGGTCCTCGAGCCGCTTTGCAAGGTCTTCCTCCACCAGCGTGTAGAGCACGATGCCGGGAGCTTCCTCGATTTCGGCCAGGACCCGATCGAGCTGTTTATGAGTCCGTACCAGGGGATAGGCGTGTTCGACCGGCAGCATCTTGGTGTATTGCACGGTTGCCGCGCGCGCGACCGTGGTCAATGTCTCGCCGGTCGCATCCGAAACGAGATGCAGGTGAAAGTAGCTGCCGGTCCGGTTGGGCATGGCCTGGGAAAGCCTGTGAACTCGAGCAGGGTCTCTGGGGACAAGGCCATGCCATGGGGGCCACTGGGTGCGCAAGGCGCACAAGGGCCGGCTCTCCGTCCACATTGCTGCCGTAGTGAATGAATTTGCGACCTAACCGCAGCCGCTGTGGTGATATGTGGATGGATCGCGGCCTACTTGACCTGACCGGAGAGAAACCCGCCTATTGCGGGCGTATGTCACGCCCCCCGTATTCGATGCTGCGATGGGAGAAATAACCGGCGCTGTGCAAACGATGTGGATCAGCTGTGAGCCATGAGTCGTGAGTCCAATCCACAACCCAACTAAAACAACAGGAAGAATCTTTAAGTTATCTTGGTGAGCAAGACCGATAGGCCCAGCGCGTGGACAAACCCATTATCAATGTTCTGGGCGGAAGCTCCCGGAAACCGCCGCCGGTCTGGTTGATGCGCCAAGCGGGACGGTACCTGCCGGAATATCGCGCACTGCGCGAGCGAGCCGGAGGCTTTCTCGATCTCGTCTATAATCCGGAACTGGCTGCCGAGGTTACGCTGCAGCCGATACGGCGATTCGGTTTCGACGCCGCGATCCTGTTCTCGGATGTCCTGGTGGTGCCGCACGCGCTCGGACAATCGGTGACGTTTGCGGCTGGCGAGGGACCCTTGCTCGAGCCGATCAGCGATCGTACCGGTTTTGAACGGCTGACGTCGGATATCGATCATGGGATTCTGGCGCCGGTCTATGAAACGGTACGGCGCGTGAGAACAGCGTTGCCGCCGGCAGTCGCGCTGCTGGGTTTTTGCGGCGCGCCCTGGACGGTCGCGACCTACATGGTTGCGGGGCGAGGGACGCCGGACCAGGCGCCGGCGCGATTATTCGCCTATCGGGATGCTGCTGCCTTCGACGTGTTGATGGATGTGCTGGTCGAAGCATCGGCGAGCTATTTGGTGCGGCAGCTTCGGTCCGGCGCCGACGCGGTGCAGATTTTCGATACCTGGGCGGGCGCTCTGCCGCCGGCGGAGTTCGCGCGCTGGTGCATCGCGCCGACAAAACGCATCGTCACGATGGTGCGGTCACAGGTGCCCGGCGCAAAGATCATCGGTTTTCCGCGCGGCGCCGGCAGCCAGCTGCCGCGCTACGTTGTCGAGACTGGCGTCGACGCCGCCGGTCTCGATTGGATGATCGACAAGGATTTTGCGCGGGAACGCGTGCAAAGCACGGTGCCGGTGCAGGGCAATCTCGATCCACTGGTGTTGCTTGCGGGCGGCGTTGCACTGGATCGTGCAGTTGATGCGGTCATGGAGGCCTTTGCGGAGCGGCCGTTCATTTTCAATCTCGGACACGGCATTCTGCCGGAGACGCCGATCGCCCATGTTGAGCAGATGCTCAAGCGCGTCCGTGGCTCTTGACCGGTGAGGGGTTGCGCATATGGACCAGAAAGTTCAACCGTCAAAGCCATGGCTTGGTGCTGTCATCGCTCTGGCGATCACGGCAGTGCTGCTGGCGGTGCTTGTGCTGTGGCGGCCATCTGCGCTCTACTTGTGGCTCAAGGCGCTGCACGTCATCGCGGTGATCGCCTGGATGGCGGGGATGCTCTACCTGCCGCGTCTGTTCGTCTATCACTGCGAGGCCGAACCAGGCTCGAAGCAATCCGAGACCTTCAAGGTGATGGAGCGCCGGCTGCTCACCGCGATCATCAATCCAGCGATGGTCGCGACTTGGGTGCTCGGCGTCTGGCTCGCGTGGGATGCCGGCCTGTATCATGCGCGCTGGCTACAGGCCAAGTTTGTACTGGTCATCGCAATGTCGGCGATCCACGGGATGTTCGTTCGCTACGTCCGCGACTTCGCGCTTGATCGCAACCAGCACACCCAGCGCTTCTACCGAATCATCAACGAAGTCCCGACGCTCCTGATGATCGGTACCGTCATCCTCGTGGTGGTGAAGCCGTTCTAGCGATGGTGTTGACCGAAGCTGGTCCCGCCTCCACAACAAATCCTGGATGAGCGGCAAACGGATCGGATATACCGTAATTTTAATATTTAAATCAATAGGTTAAGTGCCGCAAGCCGGCGAAGATGGCCGCCTGGGGGCGCGCTGCCGGCGCTGGCTGGGAGCGGCCGCCACTTGCGGAAAGCACACTATTTTCATATCTTTCGGATATCTCCCTGAACGCAGGCTGATGCAGCGGATTACCGGCCCCGTGGATTCGGACGGTCGCTACATCGGGCAAACGCCCTAAGAAGCCTCGCCCCAGACCTGCGAATTCCCTCCTCTCTCGCGTCGATCGATCGAACATTCGTTCCCGGCGACGCTACTTCAAGGCATACCCGTATGCGGGAAATGAAACTCCAAGACCTCAAGGCCAAGACTCCGGCCGAGCTCCTCGCCTTTGCAGAAGAACATCAGGTCGAGAACGCCTCGACCATGCGCAAGCAGGAGCTTATGTTCGCGATCCTCAAGCAGCTCGCCTCGCAAGAAGTCGACATCATCGGCGAAGGCGTCGTCGAGGTGCTCTCCGACGGCTTCGGCTTTCTGCGCTCGCCGGAAGCCAACTACCTGCCCGGCCCCGACGACATCTACGTCTCGCCCTCGCAAATCCGCCGCTTCGGCCTGCGCACCGGCGACACCATCGACGGCCACATCCGCTCGCCCAAGGACGGTGAGCGTTACTTCGCACTTCTCAAGGTCAACACCATCAACTTCGAGGAGCCCGAGAAGGCGCGCCACAAGATCAATTTCGACAACCTGACGCCGCTCTACCCCGACGAGCGGCTGAAGATGGAGCTTGCCGATCCGACCAAGAAGGATCTCTCGGCGCGCGTCATCGACATCGTCGCGCCGATCGGCAAGGGCCAGCGCGCCCTGATCGTGTCACCGCCGCGCACCGGCAAGACGGTGCTCTTGCAGAACATCGCCCATTCGATCACCGGCAACCATCCCGAGTGCTACCTGATCGTGCTGCTGATCGACGAGCGGCCCGAAGAAGTCACCGACATGCAGCGCTCGGTGAAGGGCGAGGTCGTGTCCTCGACTTTCGACGAACCGGCGGTGCGCCACGTGCAGGTCGCCGAGATGGTGATCGAGAAGGCGAAGCGCCTGGTCGAGCACGGCCGCGACGTCGTGATCCTGCTCGATTCGATCACCCGCCTCGGCCGCGCCTACAACACCGTGGTGCCCTCGTCCGGCAAAGTGCTGACCGGTGGTGTCGACGCCAACGCGTTGCAACGGCCGAAGCGCTTCTTCGGCGCCGCGCGCAACATCGAGGAAGGCGGCTCGCTCACCATCATCGCGACCGCGCTGATCGATACCGGCAGCCGGATGGACGAAGTGATTTTCGAAGAGTTCAAGGGCACCGGCAATTCCGAACTCATCCTCGACCGCAAGGTGGCGGACAAACGGACCTTCCCGGCCATGGACATCACTCGTTCCGGCACCCGCAAGGAAGAGCTGCTCACGCCGCCCGACCAGCTCAAGAAGATCTATGTCCTGCGCCGCATCCTCAATCCGATGGGCACCATGGACGCGATCGACTTCCTGCTCGACAAGCTGCGTAACACCAAGAATAATTCGGAATTCTTCGAGTCGATGAATACCTGAGGTGACGGGCGATGGCCACGTCCCCGTCCGGTTCGAACACGCTCGACCTTGCGGGACTGCTCAACCAAGCGACGACCCTGCACCAGCGCGGCCAGCTTGCCGACGCTGAGCGCTGCTATCGCCAGATCCTCAACGTCAGACGCGACCATGCCGAGGCGCGCCATTTCCTGGGTATCCTGCGCTTTCAACAAGGCCGCGGCGCCGAGGCGCTCGAGCTGATCGGCGCCGCGCTCAAGACCAGGCCGGACTACGCCGAGGCCTACTACAACCGGGGTAATGTTCTCTCCCAGCTCGGGCGATTTGCCGACGCGCTTGCGGACTACGACCACGCGCTGGCGCTTGCTTCAGATTACGTTGAGGCGCACCAGAACCGCGGCAATGTCTTGCTGCGGCTCGGCCGGCATACCGAGGCCCTGGCGAGCTACGACCGGGTGCTGGCGATCTACCCGGGGCAGCCCGACACCCACAACAATCGCGGCGCCGCGCTCAAGGAGCTCGGCCGGCTGGATGAAGCGCTTGCGAGTTACGAGCGGGCGGTCAAGCTGCGGCCCGGCTTTGCTGAAGCGATCACCAATTGCGGCCATGTGTTGCTGGCGCTCGGCCGCCCGCAGGACGCGCTGGCGCGCTACGACGCCGCGCTGGCGCTACGCGCCGACGACGTCGAGGCGCTCGGCGGACGCGGCAAGGTCTTGTTCGCGCTCCATCATGTCGACGACGCGCTCGCGAGCTTTGCGCGCGCGCTCAAGCTGAAGGGCGACCATGCGGACACGCTTTGCGGCTATGGGCAGGTATTGGAGGAGCTGAATCGCTCCGACGAAGCGCTCGCGGCCTACGACCGCGCACTCGCGGCCGAGCCCGAACATGCCGAGGCGTTCTATCTGCGCGGCAATTGCCTGCGCAACCTTGATCGCCTGCCGGAGGCACGAGTGTCAGATCGGCAGGTGTTCGCCCTCGCACCCGACCACGCCGAGGCGCAGCATTTCCTGGGAATCCTGCGGTTTCAGCAAGGCCGCAGTGCCGAGGCGCTGGAGCTGATCGCCGCCGCGCTGAAGACCAGGCCGGACTATCCGGAGGCGCTCCACAATCACGGTAACGTCCTCTCCCAGCTCGGACGCTTTGAAGATGCGCTCGCGAGCTATGACCAGGCGCTGGCGCTGAGCCCGGACAACATCGAGACGCATCAGAACCGTGGCAACGTGCTGCTTCAGCTCGGCCGTGGGGCAGAGGCGCTCGCCTGCTATGATCGGGTGCTCGCGCACGATCCAGGCCGGGCCGACGCCCACAACAATCGCGGCGCCGTGCTCGAGGAGCTTGGGCAGTTAGACGAGGCGCTGGCGAGCTACGAGCGCGCCGTCGCGCAACGTCCGGATTATGTCGAGGCGATCACGAATTGCGGACACGCGCTGATTGAGCTTGGCCGCCACCACGAGGCGCTGGCGCGTTACGACGCCGCCCTGGCGCTGAACAGCCGCGATCCCGTTGTGCTGCATGCCCGCGGGGTCGCTCTTCTGATGCTATGGCGGCTCGACGAGGCGCTGGCGAGCCTGGATCACGCGTTGACCCTGCGGCCCGGCGACCCCGATACCCTGGTCAGCCGCGGGCAAGCGCTCGCGGGTATGTCTCGGCAGCAAGAAGCGCTGGCAAGCTACGATGCGGCTCTTTTAACCCGGCCGAACGATTCCGACGCGTTGCTTGAGCGGGCCGACCTGCTGCACCTCATGAACCGTCGCGAGGCAGCACTCGAAAGTTACGAGCGCGCGCTGGCCGCAAAGCCCGACTTCGCAAAAGCCAGGCTCGCGGCCTGCATGGCCGAGCTTCCGGTGCTCTATCGCAACGAAGCGGAGGTCAATGCGCAACGCGCCGCTTATGAGCGAAAGTTGGGCGCGCTGCGCGCCGATGCCGAGCGCGGCGCTCTCGATAGCCTCGCCGATGCGATCGGCTCGTACCAGCCGTTCTTCCTCGGCTATCAGGGTTACAACGACCGCGACCTGCAATCGATGTACGGCGGCATGGTCTGTGGCCTGATGTCGAAGCGGTATCCGCCGCTGCCGTCGCCACCTGCGCCGCAGATTGGCGAGCGCATCAGGGTTGGGATCGTCACCGGCTATTTCTGGAGGCACACGGTCTGGAAGATTCTAGTGAAGGGTTGGGTCGAACAATTGGACCGCAACCGCTTCGAGGTCTTGGGCTATCACACCGGTTCAACCCAGGATCAGGAAACGCGTGTCGCGTCGAAGGTCTGCGACCGTTTCGTCACCGGACCGCTGCCACTCGCGCGCTGGCGGCAGATCATCGCCCAGGATGCGCCGCATGTGCTGCTCTATCCCGATATCGGCATGGATCAGATGTCGGCGGCGTTGGCTGCGCAGCGCCTCGCGCCCGTGCAATGCAATTCATGGGGCCATCCCGACACCAGTGGCTTCCCGACTATCGACTACTTCCTCAGCAGCGATCTGATGGAGCCTGAGAACGCCGAGGAGCACTACACCGAACGGCTGGTGCGCCTCCCCAATATCGGCGTGTACTACGAGCCGCTGGATACGCAGCCATCGGTGACCACGCGCGCGGAACTCGGGCTCAAGACCGATACGATCGTGTTCTGGTGCGGGCAGTCGTTGTTCAAGTATCTGCCGCAGGATGATGAGGTGTTCCCGCGCATCGCGCGCGAAGTGAAGGACTGCCAATTTGTCTTCATCGAGCATCCGAAGGGCCCGGCCGCCACGCAGGACTTTCGGCGCCGTCTCGACGATGCCTTCCGGATGTTTGATCTCGAAGCCGCCGATCATTGCGTGATCCTGGCGCGACGCGATGAACAGGCCTTCGCCGCGGCGGTCGGGTGTTGCGACATCGTTCTGGACAGCATTGGGTGGTCTGGGTTCAATACGACGATCGAGGGCCTCGTTCACGCCCTGCCGGTGGTGACGATCAAGGGACCGTTGATGCGCGGCGCCCACACGGCCGCGCTACTGACGATGATGGACGTGAAGGATACGATTGCCAGCACGCGCGACAACTACGTCGCGACCGCGGTGCGGCTGGCGTGCGATCAAGCCTGGCGCTCGACGGTCAAGGACCGCATGGCCGCCAATCGACATCGGGTGTATCGGGACCGCGAATGCATTACAGCGCTCGAGGACTTCCTGGTCCGCGTAGCGACCTCGTTGTGATGGGCGATGGCAAAGTCCCCATCCAGATCAAAGACGCTCGATATCGCAGAACTGCTCCAACAGGCCACGATGCTGCACCAGCGTGGGCAACTGGCCGACGCCGAGCGCTGCTATCGCCAGGTGCTCAACGTCCGGCGCGACCATCCTGAGACGCGCCACTACCTAGGCATCCTGCGTTTTCAGCAAGGCCGTAGCGCCGAGGCGCTCGAACTGATGGGCGCTGCGCTCAAGAGCAAGCCCGGCTACGCGGAGGCCTACTACAACCGCGGCAACATCCTCGCCCAGCTCGGCCGCTTTGACGATGCGCTTGCCGACTACGACCAGGCGGTGACGCTCGCCGCCGACTATGTCGAGGCGCACCAAAACCGCGGCAATGTGCTGTTGCGGATCGGCCGTGATGCCGACGCGCTGGCGAGCTACGACCGGGTGCTGGCGCTCTATCCGAACCAGCCCGATGCCCACAACAATCGCGGCGCCGCGCTCAAGGAGCTCGGCCGGCTGGACGAGGCGCTGGCGAGCCATGAACGCGCGGTCGCGCTGCGCCCCGGCTACGTCGAAGCGATGACCAATTGCGGTCATGTGCTGCTGACGTTGGGGCGCCCGCAAGACGCGCTGGCGCGCTACGATGCGGCGCTGGCGCTTGCTGCCGATTACGTCGAAGCGCTCAACGGCCGCGCCAATGTGCTGTTCGCGCTCAACCACGTCGACGATGCGATTGTGGGCTATGAGCGCGCGCTCAAGCTCAAGAGCGACCACGCGGACACGCTCTGCGGCTACGCCCGGGCGCTGGAGGAGCTGAGCCGCTCGGACGAAGCGCTCGCACTCTACGACCGCGCCCTCGCGGCCGAGCCCGATCATGTCGAGGCGCTCTATCTGCGCGGCAATTGCCTGCGCAATCTCAATCGCCTGCCGGAAGCGCGGGCGTCTTATGCGCAGGCGCTCGCGCTCGCGCCCGAGCACGCCGAAGCGCGTTTCGCGGCGTGCATGGCGGAAATCGCGGTCAGCTACCAGGACGAGGCGGAGATCGCGATCAGCCGCGCGGCCTATGCGCGGCATCTCGAAGCGCTGTGCAGCGATGCCGAAGACGGCCGCGCGCCCGGGCTCGCCAAGGGCGTCGGCTCGAACCAGCCGTTCTATCTGGCCTATCAGGGCCTGAACGACCGCGCGCTGCAGAAACGCTACGGCGAGCTCGTCTGTCGCCTGATGGCCGAGCGCTATCCGACGCCGGCGCTGCCGGAGCCGCCGCGCGACGGCGAGCCGGTCCGCATCGGCATCGTGAGCGGCTATTTTCGCCAGCATTCCAATTGGAAGATCCCGATCAGGGGTTGGATGACCGGCCTTGATCGCCGGCGCTTCCGGCTGCTCGGCTACCACACCGGCCCGGAGCGTGACGCCGCGACCGACGAGGCCGCCGCGCTGTGCGAACGGTTCGTGCGAGGCCCGCTGTCGGTCGACGGCTGGCGCGCCGCCATCGCCGCCGACCGGCCGCATGTGCTGATCTATCCCGAAGTCGGGATGCATCCGATGGCATCGCGGCTGGCGGCGCAGCGGCTCGCGCCGGTGCAATGCAATTCCTGGGGCCATCCCGACACCAGCGGCTTCCCGACGCTCGACTATTATCTCTCGAGCGACCTGATGGAGCCGCCGGACGGCGAAGCGCACTACACCGAGCGGCTGGTCCGTTTGCCGAATCTCTCGATCAACTACGAGCCGTTGGACATCACCCCGGCGAGTACCAGCCGGGCCGAACTAGGGTTGCGCGACGACGCGGTCGTCTATTGGTGCGGGCAGTCGCTGTACAAGTACCTGCCGCAATACGACGAGGTCTTCGCGCGCATCGCGCGAGAGGTGCCGAACAGTCAATTTGCCTTCATCCGGTTTCGCCGCGGCGACGACGTCACCGAACTGTTCCTGAAGCGCCTCACCCGTGCGTTTGCTGCACAGGGATTGGACGCCAACCGGCACGCCGTGTTCCTGCCCCGCCTCGATCAGAGCAAGTTCTTGGGTGCCGTGGGCCGGGCCGACATTTTTCTCGACAGCCTGGGCTGGTCCGGCTGCAACTCGCTGCTCGAAAGCCTGGCGCATAATCTTCCGGTCGTGACCATGCCGGGTGTGCTGATGCGTGGCCGCCACGGCAGCGCCATCCTCACCATGATGGACGTGACGGAGACGATCGCGCCGACGGTCGACGAGTACATCGCGGCCGCCGCCCGGCTTGGCCGCGATCCCGCGTGGCGCACTGCGGTCAAGGCACGCATGGCGGCCAGCAAGCACCGCCTCTATGGCGACCGTGCCTGCATAACCGCGCTGGAAGATTTCCTCAGTCGCGAGATTTGGGCGGCCGCCCGGTAGCGGCGTATTCCGCCGGTTGTGTTAGCATGAACGAAAGCCGCGTAAGCGGCGATCTCCGGGGAGCGCCCATGTCACCGTTCAAACTACATATTCGCGTTCTGGCTCTGCTGCTGGCGCTCGCGCCAATGCCGGCGGCGGCACAGTTCGTCCCGCCGACCATGGAGCTGCGCAAGATCGCGCCCGACGTCTACACCATGCAGCACCCGTTCGGCTCCAGCAACGCGTCGTTCGTGGTGACGCCCGACGGCGTGGTGGTGTTCGACGCCGACATCCGCACCGCCGATCAGACCATGGCGGCGATCCGCAAGACCACCGACAAGAAGGTGCGCTATGTCGTGATCTCGCATCCGTCCGGCGACCACGCCACTGGCGCCTGGCACTTCCGCGAAGACAAGCCCACGGTCATCGGCTCGCGCAAGCAGATGCGCGATCTCTACCAGCAGGAGCGCGCCGAGTTCCTGGAGCGGCGCGGCTCCACGGCCGCGCAGTTCGCGGCCTACAAGAACGCCGAGCTGGTGCACCCGGAGGTCGGCTTCGACGGCGCACTGACGTTGCAGTTCGGCGGGTTGACGTTCCAGATCGTCGAGGAAGGCAGCGCCCATTCGACCAGCGACGTCACGATGTTCGTGCCGCAACGCCGGGTGATGATGATGGGCGACCTGCTCAACACCGAGATCCATCCCGGACCCGGCGAGTCGGCGCAGGTGTTCTTCTCCAACGCAGGGAATTGGATTACGCTACTGAACCGCATCATCGCAAAGCAATTGCCGATCGATACCTACATCCCCGGCCATGGTCCCGTGCATATCGGCCGCGGCGTCGCCGACCTCGAGGAACAGCGGCGCTACTTCATCGTCATGCGCGACGCGGTGTCGAAGATGATCATGGCCGGCAAGAGCGTCGAGGCGATCCAGAAGGAATTCGAGACGCCCAAGGAATTTGCGCACTATCGTGGGCCGCAGCGCCAGCGCGCGTTCATCAACCTGTTCTACCACCAGCTCCTGGAGCGGGGCTTCTGGCCGTGAGGGCGGCAACATGAGGAGCAGTAGGGTGGGCAAAGGCGCGGTCCGCAGGCACGGGAGATGCCACGTGCACGCTGGAGCGCCGTGCCCGCCAAGGGCGTGCGACATCAGCCACCGGTTTCGGTGGGCACGCTTCGCGCCGCTGGCGCGGCGCTGCGCTTTGCCCACCCTACGGCGGCTTGCCGCGTTGCTCATGTTTTGCATGCCTGCAACGGCGCAGGACTGGCCCACCCGCAGCGTCCGTATCGTCTCGCCGTTCGCCGCCGGCGGCTCTTCGGACACCGTCGGTCGCGTCATCGGCGAGAGCCTGAGCGAGAAATTCGGCCAGCAGTTCGTGCTGGAGAATCGCGGCGGCGCCGGCGGCCTGATCGGCTCGGCGCAGGTCGCAAGCGCGCCGCCCGACGGCTACACCTTCCTGATCTCGTCGATCGGCACGCACGTGATTGCGCCGCTGACGAGTGCCAAAGCCGGCTACGACCCGGTGACCAGTTTCACCAACGTCGCCTATGTCGGCGGCCCGCCGATCGTGATCGTCGTGCATCCCTCGCTCGGCGTGAAAAGCCTGAGCGAGCTGCTGGCGCTGCTCAAGAAGCAGTCGGAGCCATTGCCCTACGTTTCGCCGGGGCCGGGCACGCTCGGCCATCTCGTCGGCGAGTACTGGGCCGAAAAGGAAAAGGTCCGGCTGGCGCACGTCGCCTACAAGGGCTCGGGCCAGGCGATGAACGATCTCGTCGCCGGTCACGTGAAGCTCGGCTCGCTCACCTGGACCGCGGCGCTCGGCCAGATGAAGGGCGGCACGGTGATCCCGATCGCGGTGTCGTCGGCGCGGCGGATGCCGGGCTTCGAGAACGTGCCGACGCTGAAAGAACTCAGCTATGCCGACATGGCGGTGACGACCTGGTTCGGCTTCGCCGGACCGGCTGGCCTGCCGGCAGGCATCACCAAGCAGATGAACGAAGCGATCGGCGCCGCGCTCGACAATCCGAAGGCTGGCGGGCGGCTCGTCGCATCAGGCTTCGAGCTTGAGCGGATGTCACCGGCCGAGCTGACGACCTTCATTAAGGACGATCTCGCGAAATGGGCACCGCTGGCGAAGCGGCTGATTTCAGAACCCAAGTAATTGGATTGCCAAACTGCACCGACTGTTATAGCTGTAGGAATTAAGTCTTGACTGACGCTTGATTTGGGCCTAGGATCAGAATCCCCAAACCATAAAGGGATGCCCTATGCCTTTTCATTTAAGAACATCCAGTTCCTTGACGCCCGAGCAATGGCGCATTCGAGGCGAAGCCATTCAAGCCGAACTCGACGGACTATCCGTTGACGAATTGTTGCGTGGCGAACGTAACAGCAGATCGTCTCACCTGGCCGTCAGCGGCTTGCGTAGGAGTGGCTACGATCCCAATCAGCCGCGAGTGCCGGAGGGCCATCCCGATGGCGGGCAGTGGACCAACAATGGTCGAGCAACGGGTACTCGGAGTTTTAGAGCGATTGTCGATGCGGCCGAGCATCGCGACGATGAATTCTTTGACGCTCTCCTGCCGCGCGCGCGACATATTGCTTCTCGCGTTGCCGCCGACTATTCCGAAGCCTTTACCGGCATCTCCAGAATCGACAGGACCACGTTGGCGCTGGGCGCGATTCTGGAACGCACAATGCAAACGATGGATGTCATTCCGACATGGACTCCACAAATTTACGGGACGGCGGTGCACTATGCGTTCGCAGCCGTAGTGCGGCTCGCAGGCTTGGAGGGGATCGGACCCCGAGACGTTGAGCACGGCTTTATCGATAGAGGGTCGGCGGACTATCACGGACAACCAGGGAGTATTCGAACCGATGTCGTTCTGCGCAACGAGGCAGGCGACGTGATTGCAATATACGACGTGAAAACCGGCGGTGCAAAACTGACTCCGGCCAGGATACGGGAGCTTCGCAGAAAGACCGGCGCTGGACCCAATGTCCCCATCATTGAGTTGCGTGCAGGCAGAGCAAGATTGACGAGACATGACAAAACCGAAGAGGTACTGGGTACGATTATCGCGCGGCTTGGAAATCAATCATTTCAAGGCAGGTGGGATCAGAGGGCATTTTCATAAGTGCCCTTGTGCCTTCGATAATATTCAAAACCTTCGCGCGAAATTTTTCTGACTCAAACGACAGTGTCGCGAGAGCGGCACTGTCGGATTTCAACCGCAACTGCCAATCATAGCCATATGTCTGCCAATCCTCCATCTGCTGAAAGAATCGGCGGGATGTTTCTTGATCTCCAGCGAGGCCAGCGGCGACCGCCGCATGGTAAACGGGCCAGCCGTCGCGTTTCGCATTCGCGATGAGATACCCACAAATTTCAGCAAAAGTGTCGAAACGAACTCTCCACGCTTGTACCTCTTGCGCGGCGTGAGCCGCCATACCTTTCATCAATGGTGCGAACTGCTCTGCGCTTTCGAAGGGAACGAAATCGACTGGGCGATCGCTCCAATCGAGTCCAGGGCCAGGATGCCAGAGCCATTTGATACCGACGTTGAGATAACTTCCCTTCGACCAGCCACTCGGCTGGAATTCCACCGAGATAACCCAAAATCGTTGGTCCGACAGCCAAACCCGCGATTGCCCCTTTCGTTTGAGGCCGATTGGCTCAAGTGCCGCCTTGGCGGCGGCGGCAATAATCCGGCCGTGCTCGTTGATTTTCGCCATCTCATCGATCAGGGGTCGTGCGCCCGCCATCCTGTGTACCTTGGCGTAGGGCGTTCTCCGGGTTGATGTAATCACTCTGCCATCATCTCCGCCAGCAGGCGCCCGTATCCCTTCACCGGCTGCCGGATCGACAACCGCAGCTGAATCTCCCAACACCGCGCCGGGATCGGGTGCACCACCGGCACGCCGAGGTCCTGCTCCAGCGTGTCGATGACGTCGAGCACGCGCCAGCCGGAGCCGAGCAGATAGATCGCGTCGGCCTTGCTGTGTTTCAGGAACGCCTGCTTCACGAAGGCGTAGACCTGGTGCGACGAGAGCTGGCCGACGTCGCCGAACGCGACATCCAGGCCTTCCATGCCGAGCACGTCGAAGCCGGCCTGCTTGAAGTAGCTCGCGAACACGTCGTTGATCTTGCCGGTGAAGTAGGTCGCGCCGACGATTTTCTTGGCCTTCAGCGCGCGCAGCGCCCGTACATGGTTGGTGCCGGACGTGAACATCGGGATCTTGTGCTGCCGCTCCCATTTCTTCAGCACGTCGGCTTCGCCCTTGTAGCCGAGCAGCATGAACGGCGGCGCGCCTTCCGGGTGGATCAGGTCGCAGCCGGCCTCCGCGAGCTGGCCGAGCAGCGGCTCGTAGGGCGCGACCGCGCGCTTGAACTCGTCGGTGGTGCCTTTGCTGATGTTGAGGAACAGCGGCAGCACGCCGATGCCTTCCGGCAGCATCCGGATCAGCTCTTCGAGGCCGCCCGGCCGCAGCGTCGGCTTGATGCAGCCGACCACGCCCCGCCAACTCGTGAATGCCATAGGTCCCCCATATGTGTTTGGCAGCTAGCGCCGCAGGCTGGTCGCAGTCTCTGCAATCTTGGTGGGATCGGTCACCGGCAGCGAGCAGGTTTCGCCGGCGCAGATGAATGCCGCCGGTTCCGTGACCGCGGCAAGTTTCGCCGCGGCCGGATGCGACGCCGGCAGCGCGTCCTTCGCGGGCGCGCGGATCACGATCCGGTCGAGGAACGGCAGGTGCAGCGCGGCGTCGACCAGGGCGGCGGCGCGCTCGCCGGAACCGGCGACGACGATCTCGGCGCCGCGCAGCCGCAGGTCCAACGCGTCGAGCAAGGCGACGTGCATGAACAGATTGTCGCCCGCCAGGGGCAGTAGGCCGTCGAACAGGCGGTCGACCTGGTCGCGCCAGGCATGCTGGCCGGCATAGCCGGCGAGGCGCACCAGGTTCTGCGCGGCGACCGCGTTGGGATTGGGCGTCGCGTCGTCGGTGGTCGCGTTCGGGCGCACGACCAGGCCTTCGGCGTCGTCCGCGGTGAGGAAATAGCCGCCGGTCTGCTGGTTTGCGTAGTGACGGTCGAGCGCCGCCTGCCAGCTCACCGCGCGATCGAGATAGCCGCGCTCGCCGGTGGCTTCGTGCAAGGCGAGCGCAGCGCGGATCATGTTGGCGTGGTCGGAAGCGAGCCCAGGGAAAAGCAGTCTCCCGTCGCGCCAGGAATGCCCGAGCCGGTCGCCCTTCGACATCGTGCCGTCGATGAACAGGAACGCGCGCGCCGCCATCTGCAACCAGGACGGCTCGTCGAAGTGAACACCGGCATCGACCAGCGCGGCGATCATCATGCCGTTCCAATCGGCCAGCACCTTGTCGTCGAGGCCGGGGCGCACCCGCTTGTCGCGCACCGCCAGCAACCGCCGCCGCAGACCAGCGAGCCGCGTCTCCTCCTCCGGTGTCGCGGATACGCGTGCCAGCCGGTTGAGAATGGTGTGACCCTCGAAATTTCCTCCGGCCGTGACGTCGTAGTGCCTGGCGAAGAAGTCCGCCTCGTCGCGGCCAAGGGCGTGCGCGATTTCGTCGGGCGTCCAGACATAGAACTTGCCCTCCTCGCCTTCGCTATCGGCATCGAGCGAGGCGCAGAACGCGCCGCCCTCGGTCGTCATCTCGTGGGCGAGCCAGCCGACGGTCTCCTGCGCACGCGTCTTGTAGAGCGGATTGCCGGAACGGCCATGCGCCAGCGCCAGCAGCTCGAGGAGCTGCGCATTGTCGTAGAGCATCTTCTCGAAATGCGGCACCAGCCAGCGTTCATCAACTGAGTAACGAGAAAACCCGCCGCCGAGGTGATCGTAGATGCCGCCCTGGCAGATGCGCTCGAGCGTGATCTCGACCGCCGCGAAGTAGCGTTCCTCGCCCGTGCGCTGCCCGGCCCGCCAGAGGAATTCGAGCAGCATGCAATTCGGGAATTTCGGCGCGCCACGCAGCCCGCCGTGGACGGGATCGATCAGCCCGCCGAGCTGCTGCGAGGCGCGGTCGAGCTCGGCCGGGCCGATCACGACCTTGCCTTTCGGCGTTGCAGTCTCCGCGAGCCGCTTCATCAGCGCGCTGCGATTGTGCTCGACGCTCTGCGGCTCTTCGCGGAAGACGCGCGATACTTCACGCAGGACGTCGACAAAGGCCGGCTTGCCGTAGCGGCTGGTCTTCGGGAAATAGGTGCCGCCCCAGAACGGCTCGCCCTGCGGCGTCAGGAACATCGTTAGCGGCCAGCCGCCGTGCTCGCCCATCAGGTGCAGCGCCGACATGTAGATCTGGTCGATGTCGGGCCGCTCCTCGCGGTCGACTTTGACGTTCACGAACAGGTCGTTCATGACAGCGGCGGTGGCGGCGTCCTCGAAGCTTTCGTGCGCCATGACGTGGCACCAGTGGCAGGCGGCGTAGCCGACCGAGAGCAGGATCGGCTTGTTGGCCTTTTGGGCTTCTGCCAGCGCCGCCGGGTTCCAGGGCCACCAGTCGACCGGGTTGTGCTTATGCTGCAGGAGATAGGGCGAGGTTTCCTGCGCGAGGCGGTTCTGGTGAGCCGTTGATGCGGTCGATGCCATGAAGCGATAATGCCAGTTATGACCGATCGTTCAAATGACCCCGCAGGGCCGGCGGGCACGCCCGAAGCCTTCCGCGTCGGCGTGGACGACATCGTCATCGTGCCGCTGGTCGTGATGGCGTTTGCCGTTTGGCGCATCCTGCGGCGCATATTCTTCATCCTGATCGACATCATCGATTTTCTGTTTCCGATCCTGCTCCAGGTGATGCGGTTTCCGCTGTTCACCCTGCGGATCATCGGTGACGGTCTGGCGGCGCTGCTCAAGTTCATCATCCGCTTCCTGCCGGTGGGCGACCGCCGCGCGGCATGGCGCGAGGCCGTCAGCCAGTACTGGGCATGGCTGCGCAAGAAATTCAGCTACAAGGCGTTCGAGGAGTGGCTGCATCACGTCTTCGAAGACGGGATGGCCTGGGTCTTCAAGACCTGCCGGGCGATGACCCCGCGCACCGCGCTGGTGGTCCTGATCGGCGCTGTTCTCTGGCTGCCGATCTCGTTCGCTATCGCGACCTTGATGCACGCCGTGCTGATCGCGAAGGCTCTCTCCCTGCCCGCCTGGATGCAGCTCTTCCACCCGGTCGCAACCGTGATCGCCAAGAGCAAGCTCCTGGTGCTGCCGGTCTACCCGGCGGCGTGGCCGCAGGCGAAACAGCATCCGGCGATGCAGGCGCTGATCCGATTCTGGAATTATCTCGCGGACCACTATCTGCCGCGCAAGACCGGCTATCGCTATCGGCAGACGGAAGCGGTGGCCGCGCACGCCGGCGATGTCGCGAGTCACACCGCGGCGGCTACCGGGCTGAGTCGACTCGGGGCGGCCGTGCTGGCGGCGATCAATGGGACCGCCGCGTGGCTTCGTGATACGGCCTGGAAGCTGATGACCCGCATCGTCGCGGTGTTGTCACGCTTCCCGGTCTTCGGTGGGCTCGTGCAGCGCTACACCGAGCACTACGACCAGGCGAACCGGGAGCCCGCCGTGAAGTTCAGCCACAAGATGCGCGGCTTCTTCGAGCGGTGGTCGGTCAAGTTCACCGCCGAGTACTACGACGAGAAGGAGCGGCAGGACGGGGCGAAAGGCGCGGCCAGCGCGTAGTGTGATTCTAATGTAGTCTGTGCGCCGGCTGACACAGTCAATTGGCCTGCACCCGGTTCCGAAGACACCGAGTTAGGTGTTTTGATGGAGCTGGAGGTGGGTCATGGAGAGACGAA
>JAIESR010000080.1 GCA_019745775.1 Xanthobacteraceae bacterium
CCTTTACGTCAGACGAATGCGCTAACTACCTCGCCCATGCAGGATATGCTTCGTCCTAACTGGGAAATGCTCTAGAGCGGCTCATTTGACGCGTCATTTGCGAGCGAAGCGAAGCAATCCAGGTTGTTGAGATAGATGGATTGCTTCGTCGCTTTGCTCCTCGCAATGACGACGCCGCTATTGGATGGCGGTGCTGCTGCGCCAGGTCGGCGGGGTCAGGCATTGCTTGCGGCGCGACACGGTGTCGATCACGCCGAGCTCCTCGACCACGGTGCGGTACTCGCCGCGATAGGCGACCGTGCTCACAAGACCGCCGCCGGCGCTCTGCTCGGCCTTCTGGATCAGCGTGCGCAGCTTGAGCTCGCGCTCGGCCATGGCGTTGCCCGCCTTCAGGATCTGATCGCAGGTGTGGTACTCATATTTCCCGGGATCGGCGAACAGCATCACGTCGACATTGCTCGAGGTCGAGCAGGCCGCCACGCCAAAGAGGATCGCCGCGAGCAGCGCCGCGCTCCCCACCCCTGCGTTGGCACTCCGATACTGCATGGTCCCCCGGCGGCAGAACGCCACATCTCACAAGCCGACCGTAATGCCGGTACGGAACGAGGCTGGCCGCCAAATGCGCCGATACTACGCCCTATTCGTGGTCAGGCGCCCAATCCATTAAGTGATCCGCTCGCTGCCCTTGATCTGGCTGCGGTGCATGACCCGCCGGGTCTTGGGGTCGAACGGGTCGCGCCGGTGCAGCACCGAGAGGTTGTTCCACATCAGCAGGTCGCCGACCTTCCATTCGTGGCACATGGCGAAGCGCGGCTGCGTCGCGTGCGCCCACAACGCATCGAGCAAGGCGTCGCTGTCGGCGACGCTCAAGCCCAACACATAGGCGTTCGGACGCCGGCCGAGGAACAAGGCCTTGCGGCCGGTCTTCGGATCGGTACGCACCAGCGGATGCCGCGCGCCGACGGTCTCGCGCACGTCGGTCACCTCCTTGTAGCCCTTGCGCAGCATGCCGGCCGAATTGCGCGACGCGTCGTGGATTGCGATCTTGCCCTCGGCCGCCTGCTTGAGGTCGGCGGGCAGCGCCGCGTAGGCGGCGAACATGTTGGCGAAATAGGTGTTGCCGCCCGCTTCCGGCGGCGGCACCTCGAGCGCGTGCAGCATCGCAGCCTTCGGTGGCACGTCGACGTAGGTCATGTCGGCGTGCCAGACCGCCTCGCCGTCGCCGAGATTGCCGATCGGCTTGCCGTCCTCGACCACGTTCGAGATGACGTTGAGCTCGGGATGGTCCTTGAGGAACTGTTGGCCGAAAGGGTTGGGACCGGGTGGATCGAGCTCGCCGAAGTTCCTGCTGAACGCGATGAGCTGCGGATCGTCGAGCGACTGACCGTGGAACACCACCACCAGCCGATCGCGCCACGCGTTTTCAATGGCGGCGATGTCGGAGCGCGGCAGCGGTTTCGAGACGTCGACGCCGGCGATTTCGGCGCCCAGCGGGGCCTCAAGATTTCTGATCGAGATCATGCCCCCTATTGCATCACCGATCGGGGGGAATTTCTAGTAGCGCTTGCGGCCGTTTGCGATGGACGGCCGCGCAACCGGGCGTGCTACTTGCAAAGCGCTATTTGCAAAGCGCTACCTGCAAAGCGCCCCGTGGACCGTCTCCGCGACATGGCTTCTTCCATTGACCAGGTATGCCTCATCTTCCCGATCGTGACCGACGATGAAGAGGAACGGCATTCCTTCCCCGTTCCTGCCTGCCGCGCCTTTCATCCGCACGTGGCCGCAGATCGTATCGACGGGTCTGCTGAGCAGTTTCTTCTGGGCGCGCTGCAATTTGTAGAATTCTGCGGATGCCGGATCGTCGAGCATCGCCGCGATGGCCGCCTTCGCCTTTTCGGTGACCGGATCGGATCGTGTGGGAAGCACCTTCGGCGATGCGCTGGTCGTCCGGGTGGGCCTTGGCTTCGCGACAACCTTGGCGGTATTTGGTGCGGTCGGCTTCGTCGTTTTCGCATCGACCTGGGACGCTGTTGATTGGCGCGTGCCAGGCGCATCGGGATGAGGAGCAGAGGCGCAGCCGGCCAACGCCACAGCCAATACGGCTATGAACAACGCTTTCATGGCACGCGCCCCCCTACGCAAACGCAACTCACCCCACGCACGTCGAGTCGCTCCCCCGCAACTCGAGTTTGCACGTTATCACATCATCCTGACATTTCTTAACGGACCGTGCGACCGTCTCCTTGAGAGCCGGTGATGTGACAATCAATGTGATTCTAGAACCTCTTGATTGATGGTATTTTTGACGCGATTTTTGCGCTCCTGTGAAGCGCGTGCGCAGCCGCGAACGCTTGGTCGCTGCACGCGCGCGCCAATGGTATTTGGAGAGGGGCAGCGAAGCTGCGGAACTCGCGTCGGCGATCGCGTTCCAAGACAGCAAGGCGGCGCGTACGGCGGCGGGGAAACGCCATAGTCGTCGATGCAATAAAGGAGATATTCCGATCGACGGAAGAATCCTATTTTCCGTGGTGCGGACGGCCGGACTTGAACCGGCACGGGGTTTCCCCCAACGGATTTTAAGTCCGTTGCGTCTACCGTTTCGCCACGTCCGCTTATGCTGACTTATAACATGGCGCACGTCCTTGGTCGGAGAACCGGTACCCACTTCTCCGGGACGCGCGCTTAACATGGCGCATGTCCTTGGTCGGAGAACCGGTGTCCACTTCTACGGACATGCGCTGGCACGCGCTCAAAAGCACGCGCACGTCACGCGGCTTAAGCCTGGGCCTTATAGAGCTCGCCCCATAAGCTTTCCCAGTCCTGGCCGTTGGCGTCGGTGATGCGGCCGTCGCGCTCGTAGAACTTGTTCGGAATCTGGAACATCGCGAGCATCAGCCCGCCGTCCGGCGCCCAGGCGGAATGTCGGCTGCCGGCGTCGCGCCAGACGAACTCGCCGGGGCCGACATCCATGCCGGCGTCGGGGCCTTCGCGGTCGACCAGCCGGCCCTCGATCACATAGGTCTGCTCGATCCGCACGTGCTCGTGGTCGGGCAGGATCGCCCCCGGCGCGAAGCGCGTCAGCGCGGTGACGAGGCCGCTCTCGGGATCGAACAGCAGCGTCTTGATCTCGCAGCCTGCGAAACGCGTCTTCTGCCATTCCATGTTGGCGGGACGCACATGGTGCGAGCGGGGCTCAGCTTTGGTTTTTGGCGTGACCGCATCCATCACGATCCTCCTCGAAGCTTTAGCGTGTGGCGATCATAGCACCACGCCGCCCGCGCCTACAGCCCGGCCTCACGGATCGGCGGCTGGAACGTCAGCCCGGTGTCCCACGGGAAAAAGATCCAGGTGTCCTGCGACACCTCGGTGACGAAGGTGTCGACCATCGGCCGGCCCATCGGCTTGGCATAGACCGTGGCGAAATGCGCGTCCGGGAGCAGCCGGCGCACCAGCCGCGCCGTCTGTCCGGTGTCCACCAGATCGTCGACGATCAGCACGCCCTTGCCGCGGCCGCCGCCGACGGCGGCGATCTCGGCAGCGACCGTCTTGATGACGCGCGCGTCGTTCTGCTTGGTGTGGTCGTAGCTCGAGACACAGATGGTCTCGATCGTCCGGATGCCGAGCTCGCGCGCGACGATCGCGGCCGGCACCAGGCCGCCGCGAGTGATGCAGACCATCGCATCGAACGGTCCGGCTTCGGCCAGCCGCCAGGCGAGCGCGCGCGCATCGCGGTGGAACTGATCCCACGACACCGGAAACGGCTTGCGCGGTTGTTCCGGTTCGGGCGCGATCGTCGGTCCGGTCTTGGGCCTGGATTTTGTCGCCATGGACGCTCCACTCACGTCTGCAAATCGATTACGAAATCGAACCGCGCCGGTATGACGCTATCTTTGGCACTACCCTTGGCAGCGCCCTTGTCGAGGCTCATCAACAGCTCTTTGCGGAACAGGCCGTCGCGTCGATTGTCAGGCTCGTCGGGGAAGTACAGCTGCGTGGTCAAGAGCAGCTTGCCGCCGGCGGCGACATTGATGTGGTAGTGGCGCGTGCGACCGGGATAGAGCGCCGGCACGATGGTGCGGAAGCGATAGCGGCCTTTCTCGTCGGTGTAGGTGCGGCCGCGGTAGCGGAAGCCCTTGTTGTCATAGGCGCCGCGCTCGTCGGCGTGCCACATGTCGACCACCGCGCGCGCCACCGGATTGCAGCCGCGCGTCAGCACGAAGCCGACCAGCTCGACCTGACGCGCCTTCGAGCCCGGCTCGACCAGGTTGTCACGGCCGGGCGAGCCGGCGCGAAAGAACGGCCCCTCGGTCTGCGCCGGCGTCGACGTGCCCTCGGCGCCGCATTGCGGCGTGACCGGCAGCTCCTGCGCGCTCAATTTGGCGCCGCTGATGCCGAAGCCCCCCACGGCAAGCGCGCCGCGAAAGACGGCGCGGCGGGACGGATGATAACGACTCATGACGTGTACTCCTGACTTGACTGCTAGAGCGCCGCCCTCACCCGCTTCACCATCTCTTCGACGGCGGTCTTTGCCGCGGTCAACTTTGCCTGATCGCGCGCGCGCAGCACCACATTGGTGTTCGGCCCGCGCTTCTCGTCGAAGAACGGATAGCTGCCGATCGCGACCTCCGGATGCGCCTTCGCGATCTCGCCGAGCGGCGTGCCGATGTCGCCTTCGCGGCAATCGGCGCGCACGGTCTCCGACAGCATGCGCACCCCGGTCTTGAGCCTGGGCGCAACCTCGTCGAGCATCGCCTGCATGATGGTGGGCACGCCCGCCATGACGATGACGTTGCCGAGCCAGAACCCGGGCGCCGCCGACACTTTGTTGTGAACGAGATCGGCGCCGGCCGGGATGCGCGTCATGCGCATGCGCGCCTCGTTCATCTCGCCGCCGGTCTGCGCCAGCCGCTCGCTCAGGATCTTGACCGCACGCGGATCGTGGTCGATCGCCACGCCGAAGGCCTTGGCCACGCATTCGGCGGTGATGTCGTCGTGGGTCGGGCCGATGCCGCCGGTGGTGAACACATAGGTGTGGCGCGCGCGCAACGCGTTGAGCGCGGTGACGATCTCGCTTTCTTCGTCCCCGACGACACGCACTTCCTTCAGGTCGATGCCGAGCGCGGTCAGGTATTCGGCGATGTAGCCGATGTTCTTGTCCTTGGTCCGCCCGGAGAGGATTTCGTCCCCGATCACCAGCAGGGCGGCGGTGACCAAATGGCCGGAATTGGCAGCCGTCATGTTCGTCCTTGGTTCGTTTCCTAAACGTCGTTCCCACGGCAGGCGGGCCGATCAGGCTTCAGGTCATCCACGATCCGGGGCAAACTAGCGCCCGGACGGCAGCAACGCCAATCAGAAAGGGGCTCTATCAGCCGTTTTCCGGGCGACAATTTGCGTTCTTTGCATTGTGGATGCAACGCGCGAAAAATAAGAACAAACGAAATGGCGGAGGAACGGCCAATGACGAGAATCCGGCTGCCGGGCAAGGCAGCGCTGGTGGGCGTCCTCGCATGCGCCCTGCCCTGGGGCCCGGCAGCGGCTCAGGACACGATCGACCGTCCGATCAACATCTATGTGGCCGGCACCGCCGGCGGCGGCATCGATCTCTATGCGCGCGTGCTCGCCCGGCACATCGGGCGCCATATCCCCGGCAAGCCGACGGTGAACGTGCAGACGATGCCGGGCGCCGGCGGCATCCGCGCCGCCAATTTCCTGGCGCAGCAGGCGCCCAAGGACGGAACGGCGATCGTCACCTTCGCGGGCGGGCCGATCCTCGAGCCCCTGATCGGATCGCGCAAGGTCGACTACGACTCGAGCCAGTTCACCTGGATCGGCGCCGTCTCCAAGGACGTCGGCATGTGCATCGCGTGGGGCGCGAGCCCGTTCAAGACCATCAAGGACGCGCAGCGCGAGACGATGATCGTCGCCGGCACCGGCGCGGGCTCCGACACCGACACCTGGCCGGTCATCCTCAACGAATTGATCGGCACCAAGTTCAAGCTCGTCACCGGCTATCAGGGCACGCAGGAAACCGTCATTGCGATCGAGCGCGGCGAAGCGCACGGCCGCTGCACGTTCAGTCTCTCCGCGCTCAAGACCGCCAAACCCGACTGGCTGCGCGACAAGAAGATCAACGTGCTCACCCAGCTCGCATTCGAGAAGCACAAGGACTTCCTGGACGTGCCGCTGATCTACGACTTGGTATCGAAGCCTGACGACCGGCAGCTCCTCGACATGATGATCGGTCCGAGCGCGATGGCGCGCCCATTCGCCGGACCGCCCGGACTTTCGCCCAAAATCGCCGCCATGCTGCGCCGCGCCTTCGACGCGACCATGAAAGATCCAGCATTTGTCGCCGAGGGCGAAAAGATCCAGGCGGAAATCCTGCCGACGACCGGCGAAGACGTCCAGAAGCTCGTGACTAAGCTCTATGGTACGCCGAAACCGGTGGTCGAACGGGTGAAGAAGTTCCTCACCCATTGAGAGGACGGAGATGATGATGCCATCCAGATCTCATTTCGCGCGGACGCTGTTGATGGGCTTCGCACTGCTCCCCGCACTCATCTCCGGCGCGCACGCGGAAGCAAACCTCGACGCCGTGATCCAGGACCTGGTCGCCGCCAACCGCATCCTCTATCGCCAGGGCGTAGTCGACGGCTTCGGGCATGTCAGCGTGCGCCATCCGGCGAACGCCGAGCGCTACCTGATGTCGGCGTCACTCGCGCCCGGCCGCGTGACCAAGGAAGACATCATGGAGTTCGATCTCGACTCGCGGCCGATCGATCAGCGCGGGCGCTCGATCTACTCCGAGCGCTTCATCCATTCCGAGATCTACAAGGCGCGGCCGGACGTGCAGGCGATCCTGCACAGCCACTCGCCGACCGTGATCCCGTTCGGCGCCTCGAACGTGCCGCTGAAGCCGATCGTCAACACCGCGGGCTTCCTGTCGCCTGAGGTCCCGGTGTTCGAGATGCGGCGCGTCGCCGGATCGCGCAGCCTCCTGGTCACAGACGCCAAACTCGGCAAAGCACTGGCTGACGTGCTCGGCAACCGGACGGTCGCGCTGATGCGCGGTCACGGCAACGTGGTGGTCGGGCCCAACATCCGGCGCATGGTCTCGCGCGCGATCTACACCGAGGTTAACGCGCGGCTGCAGCTGCAAGCGCTCGCGCTCGGCAGCCAGATCATCTATCTCGACGAGACCGAAGCGCGGGCCGGCGAAGAAAACCGCGACAAATCCGAGCGTGGCCACAGCATCGACCGCACCTGGCAGATGTGGGTCGAGGAAGCCATGGGCCCGGGCAGCGCCGACCGCTGACCGAAAATGCGCCGTCCGGATAGACATTTCACGCCCAAAATAGAGGCAAAGGCTCCATTCCGGCCTGCGTAAGGGCCGTGCACAAAGTCCGATTGGTTTGGCGCGGGGCTTGCTAATACACTTGCGGGACGAGAATTCCGGAGCGTTCCAGAGCGGTCAAATAGCGGTGACAGTGGTTTTCGATGAGATGACAGGAGCCGACGGGTCGGTCCGGCCGCCCTATGGCGAACTGTCGCGCTGGCTCGCAGAGGTTCCGCCCGAGGTGCTCGACCACCGCCGGCGCGAAGCCGAGCTGATCTTCCAGCGCATCGGCATCACCTTCGCGGTCTATGGCGAAGCGGATTCCCAGGAGCGGTTGATCCCCTTCGACGTGGTGCCGCGTATCCTCGCCGCCTCGGAATGGGAGATCTTGAGCCGCGGCCTCGAACAGCGTGTGAAGGCGATCAACGCCTATATCGGCGACATTTATGGCCGCCGCGAAATCCTCAAGGCCGGCGTCATCCCGGAAGACCTGGTGTTCCAGAACCCGGTGTTCCGGCCGGAAATGAACGGCCAGAAGGTACCGCACGACATCTATGTCCACATCGCCGGCATCGACATCGTGCGCACCGACGCCTCGACGTTCTACGTGCTCGAGGACAATGCCCGTACGCCGTCCGGCGTCTCCTACATGCTGGAGAACCGCGAGATCATGCTGCGGCTGTTCCCGGAGCTGTTCTCGCGCCACCGCGTTGCGCCGGTCGAGAACTACACCAACGAGCTGCTTGCGACGCTGAAATCGGTGGCGCCCGCCACCGCATCGTCCGATCCGACCGTCGTGCTGCTCACGCCCGGCATCTACAACTCCGCCTATTACGAACATTCGTTCCTGGCCGACAAGCTCGGCGTCGAGCTCGTGGAAGGCCGCGACCTGTTCGTGAAGGACGAAACCGTCTACATGCGAACCACCCAAGGGCCGCACCGCGTGGACGTGATCTACCGCCGCATCGACGACGACTTCCTCGATCCCCTCGCCTTCCGTCCGGATTCCGCGCTCGGCGTTCCGGGCGTCATGTCCGCTTACCAGGCCGGCAACGTGACGCTCGCGAACGCGGTCGGCACCGGGATCGCCGACGACAAGGCGGTCTACAGCTACATGCCGGCGATCGTGAAATTCTATCTCGGCGAAGAACCGTTGTTGAACAACGTGCCGACCTGGCGCTGCCGCGAGGAAGAGCATCTGCGCTACGTGCTCGATCATATCGAGGAGCTGGTGGTGAAGGAGGTGCACGGCTCCGGCGGCTACGGCATGCTGATCGGGCCGAAGGCCGACAAGTCGCAGATCGACACTTTCCGGGCAAAGTTGAAAGCCGCGCCGAAGAACTTCATCGCGCAGCCGACACTCGCGCTCTCCACCGTCCCGACCTGCGTGGAGGAAGGCATCGCCCCGCGGCACGTCGACTTGCGGCCGTTCGTGCTGGTCGGACGCGATCGCGTGCGCATCGTGCCGGGCGGGCTGACGCGCGTGGCATTGCAAAAGGGATCGTTGGTCGTCAATTCCAGCCAGGGCGGCGGCACCAAGGACACGTGGGTGTTGGATACCTGACGCATGCTCTCGCGCACCGCCGACAATCTCTACTGGCTGGCACGCTACGTCGAGCGCGCGGAATATCTCGCGCGCATTCTCGAGGTGACGCAGCGCCTCACCACGCTGCCTCTCTCCTATGTCGGCACCAGCAACGAATGGGAATCCGCGGTGGCCACCGCCGGCTGCGCCGGCGCGTTCTCCGCGCACTACGCGGAGGCCAACGAGGAGACCGTCACCGAATTCCTGTGCTTCTCGACCGCGAACCCGTCGTCGATCCGCAACTGCTTCGAGCTTGCGCGCACCAACGCGCGCGCCGTGCGCACGGCGTTGACGATGGAAATGTGGGACGCGATCAACGGCACATGGCTGCAGCTCAAGCGCTTTGGCAACGGGCCGACCTCGCGTGAGGAATTCATGCGGTTCCTGCGCTGGGTACAGGAATCCTCGCTGCGGTTCGACGGCCGCGCCTACCGCACCATGCTGCGCAACGACGCCTACTGGTTCTCGCGGCTCGGCCTTTACCAGGAGCGCGCCGATAACACCGCGCGCATCCTCGACGTCAAATTCCACCTGCTGCTGCCGACCAATGAGCGCGTCGGCGGCCCGCTCGACTATTTCCAGTGGGCGGCGATCCTGCGCTCGGTCTCGGCGCTGACCGCCTATCACTGGGTCTACAAGGAGAGCGTGAAACCCTGGCTGATCGCCGATCTGCTCATCCTCAAGGACGAGATGCCGCGCTCGCTCTCCAGTTGCTACAGCAACCTGGTGCACAACCTCGACAACATCGCCCAGGCCTACGGCCGCCAGGGCCCGGCGCAGCGGCAAGCGCGTGGCATCCGCACCAGGCTGCAGAACAGCCGCATGGAAGATATCTTCCAGCAGGGCCTGCACGAGTTCATCGAAGAGTTCATTTCCTCCAACAACAAGTTGGGCAGCGCTATCACCGAGCAGTATCTGATGTAGTCACCCGACCGGTGGACATTTCGGATGCCATCGTGATGATGGGCGATCCATGCGCATCCGTGTGCTCCACCGAACGACCTATCACTACGACACGCCGGCCACCGGCGTGATCCAGATGCTGCGGCTGACCCCGCGCAATCATGACGGGCAGTACGTCATCAACTGGCACATCGACGTGTCGGCCGACTGCCGGCTCGACCAGCACGAAGACGCATTCGGCAATATCTGCCACGCCTTCACCGCCGAAGGCCCGTTCAGCGAGTTGATCGTTTCGGTCGAAGGCGAAGTCGAGACCCGCAACACCGACGGCGTGGTGACGGGCGCAATCGAGCGCTTCCCGCCGTCGCTGTTCCTGCGCGAGACGCCGCTGACGAAAGCCGACGAAAAGATTACAGGCTTTGCGCAGGCGGCACGCGCCGCCGCCGGAGGCGACACACTCAAACTTCTGCACGGACTGCTTGCCGGCCTGCATCGCGAGATCACCTTCGATCCCGATCCGACCCATTCCGCGACCACGGCCGCCGAAGCCTTCGTGCTCAAGCGTGGCGTGTGCCAGGACCTCACCCATATCTTCATTGCGGCGGCGCGCGGCGCCGGCATTCCGGCACGCTACATCAGCGGCCACTTCCGTCGAGATGACGGCGTGGTCGATCAGGATGCCGGGCACGCCTGGGCCGAAGCCTTCGTGCCGAACCTCGGCTGGGTCGCGTTCGACGCCGCCAACGGCATCTGCGCCACCGACGCTCACGTACGGGTCGCGGCCGGGCTGGACTATCTCGGCGCGGCGCCGGTGCGGGGCACCCGCTATGGAGGGGCCGGCGAAACACTGGCGGTCAATGTCCATGTCAATCAAACGCAGCGACAGTCACAAAGCTGACTTAGTGCGCGCCACGCCGTTGCTCGGGAGCCTGTCGGGTCGCTATAACAGCGTCGGCGTTCGGGGAGCGGACTACAGATGACCTATTGCTGCGGAATCCTGGTTCGCGACGGCCTGGTGATGTTTGCCGATACCCGCACCAATGCGGGCGTCGACAATATCTCGACCTTCCGCAAACTCCACGTGTTCAGCAAGCCGGGCGAGCGGATCATGGCGGTTGCGACCGCCGGCAACCTCTCGATCAGCCAGTCGGTCGTGAGCATGCTGCGCGAGGGCTGGGAAAATCCGGAAACCGGCGAGACCGAGACGCTGATGACGGCGCCGACCCTGTTCCAAGCGGCGCAGCGTGTCGGCCGCACCATCCGCAAGATCCATGAAGAGGAAGCGGGCGCGCTTGAAGCCAACGACGTGCGGTTCGACGTGTCGTTCCTGCTCGGCGGCCAGGTAAAGGGCGAGCGCCCTCGCCTGTTCCTGCTCTACTCCGCCGGCAACTTCATCGAGTGCACCCAGGACACCCCGTATCTGCAAATCGGCGAGCACAAGTACGGCAAGCCGGTGCTCGACCGCGCCATCACCTATGACCTCGATCTCTACGATGCGTTGAAGATCGGGCTGGTCTCGGTCGACTCCACCATGCGCTCGAACTTGAGCGTCGGATTGCCGCTCGACATTCTCGTTGCACGCCGCGATGCTTACGAAGCCGAAGTCAGCTACCGCATCGAGCCCGGCGAGCCCTATTTCCACGATCTGCGCGAGCGCTGGTCGGCGGCGTTGCGCAACGCCCATCTCAGCATTCCGCGCCCGCCTTATAAGAGCGCGCGCTAAACGTCACGTTACGTTCCATAACTAACGATAATTCAATCAAGCAATTCGCGTGCATCCTTTAACCCACGATTAACGCCACCACTGGAAAGGCGTGACCACCGGCGCGTTAGCCCACGGAAACGCCGCATCGCAAGCCTCTTGCAATTATTCCGACGTACCTTCCGAGGCCAAAAAGCCCCAAGGGGACAGCGAGTTGGCTTTGGTTCCACCAAACGCGAACGAAGGACGGACGACCGCCGGCCGCTACCACGCGCGCCGTGGTGTCGTGATCCCGATCGGCGTCATTGTCGCCGTCGCGATCATCTGCGTCGTCGTCGCCGTGCTCGGCTCGGCGCAGCGTGCCGACGAGGTTGCGATCGCGACCGAGCGGCAACTGTTCACGCGCGCGCTGCACAACCACGGCGAGCGCATGCTGCGCGAAGTCGACGCCGTCGCCAATTCGGAAGCCGCGTATCGCAAGATCCGCCTCGATTTCGATATTGAGTGGGTCCAGGTCTACGTGGGGCAGCGCTTGCAGTCCTACTTCGATCATCATTTCGTCTTCGTGGCGGATTCGGCCGACCGGTTTCTCTATGCGACGCTCGGCAACCGCCGCGTCGATCCGAACTGGTTCAACTCCGTCCGCAACGATCTCAATCCCGCGCTCGATCAGCTGAGGGGCCGCACTGCCGCCGCCGGCAGCACGCTTGCCGGCATCATCCCCGCGCCGGGCGACGGGCAGAGCCAGCGCGTCAACCGGCTGCAGACCTTCCTCGGTCGCCCTGCCATCCTCGTTGCCGTCGGGGTCGCGACCTCTGAGGACCTCGCACGCGATGCCGCGGAAAGAGCGCCTGTCGTGATGAGCGTGAAGATGATCGACAGCGACGTGCTCGCAGAGATCGCCTCACATCTGCAACTGCGCAACCTGCGCCAGGTCAACGCCGAGCCGATCGCGCCCGGCGACTACGCGTTCAAGCTGAACGACTCGCAAGGCCAGCAGATCGCGACCTTCGCATGGACGCCGACGCGTCCGGGAGCAGAGATCGTCAACAGCGTCATCCCGTTCGTCGCGGTTGCGCTCGCCGGGTTCGCGCTGCTCGCCGCGCTCGTGCTCGGCCATATGCGTCGCACCGCTGCGACCATTGCCTCAGGCGAATCGCGGCTTCGACATCTTGCACTCCACGACCCACTTTGCGGCCTGCCCAACCGCATCTTCTTCGGCGAGCGCCTCGAGGTTGTGATCGCCGACGTGCTCAAAGGCAGCCCACCGGCCGCTGTGCTCTATATCGACCTCGACCACTTCAAGGACGTCAACGACACGCTCGGGCATCCGATCGGCGACGAATTGATCCGCGCGGTGACGCAGCGGTTGACCCACACGGTGCGCGACAACGACCTGGTCGCCCGCATCGGCGGCGACGAATTCGCGGTCATCACCGCGGGCGGCTCTGATCACTCGACCTTGCTGAACATCGCCAACCGCCTGATCGCCGCGATCTGCGCGCCCTACACGATCACCAACCAGACCATCGTCATCGGCGCCAGCATCGGCATTGCCGTTGTCACCGACAAGATCGCTGGCACGGCCGATATCATGCGCCATGCCGACATGGCGCTCTACCGCGCCAAGAACGAAGGCCGTAATCGCGCCTGCATCTACGACACCGCGATGGATTCCGACCTCATCCAGCGCAAGCTGGTCGAGAACGATCTGCGACTTGCGATCGAGCGCAACGAGCTTCGCGTCGCCTACCAGCCGATCGTCAACAACAGCGGCGAGACCGTGGTCGGCGTCGAAGCGCTGTGCCGCTGGACGCATCCGGTTCGCGGCGAGATTTCGCCGGCCGAATTCATCCCGATCGCGGAGAACTCCGGCCTGATCATCGACCTCGGCGAATGGATGCTGCGCCGCGCCTGCATCGACGGCAATGCCTGGCCGGGCGTGACCGTGGCGGTCAACGTATCGCCGCTGCAGTTCCGCCGCGCCGACTTCGTCGACGTGGTGGAACGCATCATCGCCGAAACCGGCTTCGATCCGACCCGGCTCGAGCTCGAAGTCACGGAAAGCACGCTGCTGGGCAACGTCGACACTGCCGAGCTCGCGATGTTCCGCCTCAAGGCGCTCGGCGTGCGGCTCGCGCTCGACGACTTCGGCACCGGCTATTCGAGCCTGCTCTATCTGCGCCGCTTCCCGTTCGACAAGCTCAAGATCGACCGCAGCTTCGTGCATTCGATCGAGCGCGCGGCCGATGCCGCCGCCATCGTGCATGCGGTGGTGAGCCTCGGCCGCGGCCTCGGCATGAAGGTGACCGCCGAGGGCGTCGAGACCGCCGAGCAGCACCTGTTCCTGCGCGCCGCCGGCATCCATTCGATGCAGGGCTACCGTTTCGGCCGCCCCGGTCCGGCCGCGGATATCACCGCACGGCTCGCCACGCCCGAGGCTTTCCGCATCAAGGACGAGACGTCGGACCTGGCGATGGCCGGCTGACGCGCGGCCTCAGTCCAGCTTCAAACCGATCGACCGGATCACCGGCGTCCAGTAGGCGATTTCTTCGTCAAGCAATTTCTGCGCCTTTTCGGGCGTCGAGTCGAAATCGGGCGTGAACCCCGACGTCGTGAACATCCGCTGCAGGTCCTTGTCGGCGACCGCCTTGCGTGTGGCTTGCGCGATCAGTCCGACGATTGCCTTCGGTGTGCCCCGGGGCGCGTAGAGGCCGATGAAATTCTCAGAGGTCAGCCCGGGAAATCCAGCGTCCGCAACCGTCGGGATGTCGGGCGTGAGCCGCTTGGCGCCGGTCGACGCGAGGATGCGCAGCTTCCCGGCCTTGTGCAGTTCGAACGCGCCTGCGCTCGCACTCTGCACCACCATCGGGATGTGGCCGCTGATCAGGTCGGTCATCGCCGGCCCGGCGCCGCGATAGGGCACGTGCGGGATATCGGCTCCGATCAGCGACTTGAACCGCTCGCCGACGAGATGATTCATCGAGCCGGTGCCGGACGACCCGTATGACAGTTTCCCGGGATTGGCCTTGGCATAGTCGGCAAGGTCCTTCAACGTCTGCACCGGCAGCGCCGGATGCACGCCAATGAGAGTCGCGTTGTAGCCGAGAATGGCGATCGGCTCGAAGTCCCTGACCGGATGATATGCCAGGCGCGTCGATGCGATCGGATTGACGACCAGCGCCGGCGTGCCGCCCTGCAGCAACGTATAGCCGTCCGGCTGCGCGCGGGCGACCGAGGCCGCGCCCAGCGAGCCGCCGCCGCCGCCCATGTTCTCGATGACAACCAGGCCCAGGTACGGCTTCACGCTTTCGGCGAACGGACGCGCGGTGGAATCGTAGAGGCCGCCCGGCGCAAACGGGACGATCAGCCGGATCGGCCGGTCGGGATATTTCGATTGCGCGGGCGCATCCCGCGGCAGCGCCGAAGCGAGCAATGCGACCACGCAAAACGCAAGCAGACCACGCCGGTTCATGACGCGTCCCTCCCTGTGTGTCGCTTTTAGATTTTTCCGGATGTTAGCGCATTGCCCGGGTCGGCGCAGTGCTGATAATGCGCTCCGAGCAGCAGGGATTTTCGACATGGCACAACAACAGATGGCACAGCAAAAAATCGCGGTCGTGACCGGCGCCGGCACCGGTATCGGCAGGGCCGTCGCGCTTGCGCTGATGAATGAGGGTTTCGGCGTCGCGCTCGCCGGTCGCCGGCAGGACAAGCTCGACGAAACCGCCGCCGAGGGCGTCAAGACCAACGGTCAGAGCCTCGTCATCCCGACCGACGTGAGCGATCCGGCCTCGGTCAAGGCGCTGTTCGCCAGGACCAAGGAGACCTTCGGGCGCTGCGACGTGCTGTTCAACAACGCCGGCATCGGCGCGCCGGCGACGCCGATCGAGGACCTTCCCTACGAGACCTGGAAGAAGGTCGTCGACATCAATCTCACCGGCATGTTCCTGTGCACGCAGGAAGCCATCAAGCTCATGAAGGCGCAGAACCCGCGCGGCGGCCGCATCATCAACAACGGCTCGATCTCCGCGCATACGCCGCGGCCGGGCGCCGCCGCCTATACCGCCACCAAGCACGCGGTCACCGGTCTCACCAAGCAGACCGCGCTCGACTGCCGCGGCAAGGACATCGTCTGCGGCCAGATCGACATCGGCAACGCAGCGACGCCGCTGACCGAGCGCATGGTGCAGGGCCAGGGCGTGCTGCAGCCGGACGGCCGGTTGATGGTCGAAGCGCGCATGGACCCCGACGCCGTCGGCCGCGCGGTGGTCTATATGGCCGGGCTGCCGCTCGACACCAACGTGCTGTTCATGACGGTGATGGCGAACGGAATGCCGTTCGTTGGGCGGGGCTGAGCACGTTCCGCTAACTTTTGATCGTCCTCCCTCAGTTCGCTCGTCCCCGCGAAAGCGGGGACCCAGGTTAGCTCAAGACTGGATTCCCGCCTGCGCGGGAATGAGCAGAGGAAAGGTTTGTGTCGAGCGGAACATGCTGTAGACGCACGCTCACCGCGGCTTTCGCAACATCGGCACCAGCGGCGGCGACGAGCCGGCCTGGATCGTGCCGAGCGGCTCGAAGCCGTGGCGGCGGTAGAGCGACATGTTGCGCGGATTGGAGGATTCCAGATACGCGGGCACCCGCTCGCGATCGCAGCGCGCGAGCACATAGGCCATCAGTGCGTCGCCGTTCCGCTCGCCGAAATGCCCGGGATCGACGCCGATCAGCGGCAGATACCAATGCGGCTCGTGCGGGTGATAGGCCGCCATCTGCTCGAACAGCCCGGCGCCATCTTCGAGCTGCGCGGGCGCGACCGTGCTTTGCATCACCGCGCCAAGCCCCTCCTCGTCGGGCCCGACCCCCGGCGGCAGCCACAGCGCCACGCCGGTGAAGCCGCCGGTCGCCAGCGCGCTGCCGTGCGCGAACGCACGGCCGCCGAAGGCCCGCGCCATCCGCGGCATCGCTGCGAGGTATTGATCCGGGCTAGGCCACGTCCATCGCGTCATCGGATCCGCGGCAAACGCCAGCACGATGGTTGCGACGGCCGCGCTTTCGTCGTCCGGCGTCAACGTCGTGACAGCTCGAACACCCACGCTATCCTCCTGGCTCATCGTTCGCAGAGCTGCTGTCGTGCATCGCCATGGCCAAACTGAGGCCATTAGCTTCGTCAGCGGCGCGCTCTTGCCTTCACCGTGCGGACGGCATCGGCCATGCCGGCGCGCATGTCGGCCAGGAGGCGCTCGTTATCTCGCGTCAAGCGCGTAACCACGCTCTTGGGGCACAGCGAATTCGGATCGTGCCGTCCGCCCCACCGGACCATTTCGACGAGCACCGGGGCAAGATCGCGGCCCTTGTCGGTGAGCGTGTAGATCACCTGCTTGCGATTGTCCGGATCGGAGCGCCGCTCGATCAGCCCACGCTCTTCGAGCTTCTTCAGCCGCGCGGTGAGGATGTTCGATGCGATCCGCTCCGGCGACTCCATCAATTCCTTGAAGTGCCGCTTGCCCCCGAACAGCAGGTCGCGGATGACGAGCAGGGTCCAGCGGTCGCCGAAAAAATCGAGCGCGTAGTCGATCGGGCAGCCGGAGAGCCGCCGCTTGCGGCCATCACTCATCAACCCTCCAGATATCGCGTGTGTTATCAGGTCATTTGATGACTTGCAAAACGCAATTGGTTTGCTAGAGTTAACTTGCAAATTGCAACTAATAATATCGAGGGGGCCGTGGCCGACCATCGGGCGCCGTCTGCGGGTGATGCGCCGCCGGCGAAGAACCAGTCGCTCACTAGAAGAGGGAGACAGTGATCATGACAGCGCGCTACGTACTCGCAGCCCTCGCCTATATCATCCCGACATTCCCCCTAGGCTACTTCTGGCACTTGGTCATCTTCAAGCGTTACTACGACTCGCTTCTTGTCTATCGCCCGGACGTGATTATCCCCCTTGGCTTGGCCTCCATGGCGATCCAAAGCATCATCTGGGCCTATCTGTATGGCCGCCTGTTTTCGGGCGAACCGGTGCTGCGGGGCGCGCTAAAATTCGCGGCGCTGGCAATCCCCCTCGCCTGGAGTTTTCTGGTGCTGCCGATCGGCGCCAAACACCTGATGGCCGACGTGACCGGCTTTGTCATGATCGAGACGGCATTCGTCGCCGTTCACTACCTCCTCGTCAGCCCGCTGATCGCGCTGGCCTTTGCGTACCGGAGAGCGCCACAAGCTGCGGTCGCATAGTTACGGACGGGCGGTATTTTGCTTCCGTAGCCGCTACAATCCCCCGCGAATCCTTGGGGGCGTGCGGGGCATGCTGCAACTTCAATCAGCCGCAGGCGTCGTCGGCTTGCTCGCGATCGCCTGGCTCGTCAGCGAGCGGCGTACCGCCGTCGCCTGGAAGCAGGCCGGACTCGCGCTCGGCCTCACCGTCGTCGTGGCGGTGCTCCTGCTCAAGATCCCGCAGATCGCCGCCGCCTTCGCCTATGTGAACCAGGCGGTCGGCGCGATCGCCGCCGCGACCCGCGCCGGCACGTCGTTCGTGTTCGGCTATCTCGGCGGCGGTCCTTTGCCCTATGACCTGAAGACGCCCGGCGCGGAGTTCGTGCTCGCCATGCAGGCGCTGCCGGTGCTGCTGGTCATGAGCGTGCTCACCACCGTCCTGTTCTACTGGCGCGTGCTGCCGCCCTTGGTGCGCGGCTTCGCCTGGGCGCTGGAGCGCACCATCGGCGTCGGCGGCGCGGTCGGGCTCGCGACCGCGACCAACATCTTCGTCGGCCATGTCGAGGCGCCGCTGTTCATCCGTCCCTACCTCGCGCGGCTGACGCGCACCGAATTGTTCATCGTCATGACGGGCGGCATGGCCGGGATCGCCGGCACCGTGCTGGTGCTCTACGCGACCATCCTCGGCCCGATCATCCCCGATGCGGGGGCGCATCTCGTCGTTGCCTCGGTGCTCGGCGCGCCGGCGGCGATCCTGATCAGCCTGATCATGGTGCCGGAGACCGCCGACCGGCAGACCGGCGGCGACCTGATCGAGCCCGAGCCGGTGGCGTCGTCGACGATGGACGCGATCGTGAAGGGCACCGTCGCCGGGCTCGAGCTGCTCCTGACCATCGTCGCGATGCTGATCGTCCTGGTCGCGCTCGTCTATCTCGGCAACGCGATCCTCGGCCTCCTGCCGGATGTCGCCGGCGCGCCGCTGTCGTTGCAGCGCATGCTCGGCTGGGTCATGGCGCCGGTGTGCTGGCTGATGGGCATTCCCTGGGATCAGGCGCAGACCGCTGGCAGCCTGATGGGCATCAAGACCATCCTCAACGAGCTGATCGCCTATGTGGAGCTGTCAAAGCTTCCGTCCGACGCGCTCGATCCGCGCTCGCGGCTGATCATGCTCTATGCGATGTGCGGCTTCGCCAATTTCGGCTCGCTCGGCATCATGATCGGCGGCATGGCGACGATGGTGCCCGAGCGCCGCGACGACATCGTCTCGCTGGGCTTGAAATCGATCGTGTCGGGCACGCTCGCCACCTGCCTGATCGGCGCGATCGTCGGCGTATTGAGCTTCCCGTGAGCTCTTGAGTCCGGATTGAGCGCGAGCGAAATCCGGGAAAAGAAGACCCGGGTGTCGCTGGCGCTCCACCCGGGCTACAGGGCCAAACCCCGTCGCCTAGCCCGGCGACGGCGCGTAGCGGCCGGTTGCCTGCGGCGCGTATCCACCCTTACCGCCCTTGGTTTCCCATTCGAGGCGCGTGTCGCGTGGCCAGGTGCGCTTGAGGTCGTCGCGGACGTCGATGCGCAAGCGGCCGAGCCCGTCGATCTCGAGCTCGACCTTGTCGCCGTTCTGGAAGGCGTGCAGGCCGCGGTGGTTGGTGCCGGTCGCCAGCACGTCGCCGGGCTCGAGCCCGTGGATAGAGCTCACGAACTCGATGCAGCGCGGGATCTTGTTCGCCATGTCGTCGGTATTGTAGTTCTGCTTCAGCACACCGTTGTTGTACAAGCGGACCTGGAGCTTGTGCGGATCCTTGATCTCGTCGGCGGTGACGATGTAGGGGCCCATCGGCGCGAAGGTGTCGCGCGACTTCATCTGGTAGAAGGTATTGCCCGGCGGCTTCAGCCCGCGCGCCGAACCGTCGATGAAGTTGGTGTAGCCGAACACATAGCTCATCGCGTCGGCAGCTTTGATGTTGGCGCCGCGCTTGCCGATGATCACGGCAAGCTCGGCCTCGCCTTCAAAGTGGGTCGCCGGCACATCGGGCAGCACCATCGTACCCCCGGTTGGCAGGACACAATTCGGAGACTTCAGGAACGCGTTGATCGGCGCGGCTTCCTTCCGGGTGCCGTCCTCCATGTAGTTGACCGCCATGCAATCGATATTGATCGGGCGCGGCAGCGGCGAACGGATCGTCACCTTGTCGAGCGGCGTGGCGCGGCCGCGGCCGGCGGCCTGCTCGATCCTATTGCGGTAATCGGCCCAGCGTTCGATGACGCCATTGATGAGGTCATGCGGCCCGAGCTGCGGTACATCCTTGACCGCGTCCATGACGTCCACGACGGCGTCATCCTTGAGCACACCAAGCCGGAAATCATCGAAAAACAGGATCTTCACGGCATCCTCCCTTGTGACTTTTTTGTCGGTGCGACACGCTAGTCCCTGAGGACGGATGGGATCAAGAGCCGATTCGCAAATCGTGGCGGATCGCTTTTTTGACCCTTCCTTCCTGGCGGGCTGCGATGTATTTTTGAAAGATAAAGCGCTCAGGGAACATGAGCGTCCAAACGCGCGCATTGCGCGATACAAGGGAGGATCCGATGAAGCTTCCCCGCCGTACGTTCGTCCGGCTGGCCGCAAGTGCTGTGGCGGCTCCCGCCATCTCCGGATTCGCATGGGCCTCAACCAACCGGTCGCGCCCGGTGCGCATCATGGTCGGGTTCGCCCCCGGCAGTTCGGCCGACATGATCGCGCGGGTGCTCGGACACGGCCTGTCGGAACGAACTGGTCAGGAGTTTATCGTCGATAACCGCCCGGGCATTGGCGGCAATCTCGCCACCGAAGCCGTCGCACATGCGGCCCCCGACGGCCATACGCTGCTCATGAGCGGCACATCGGACGCAATCAGCACGACGCTCTACCAGAAGCTCAACTTCAACTTTCGGCGCGACATCGCGCCGGTCGCGGCCCTCATTCGGTCGCCCAATGTCGTGCTGGTGAGCCCATCGGTTCCGGCCGAGACCGTCGGCGACCTGGTTGCGCTGGCGAAGGCCGATCCGGGCGGGCTCCGCATGGCCTCGGCCGGCGTCGGATCGGCGAGCCACCTCGCCGGCGAAACATTCAAGATGACCACCGGCGCCGAGATGGTGCACGTCGCCTATCGCGGCGGCGGCGGCGATACCTATGCCGATCTCATCGCCGGACGCGCCGACGTCTATTTCCCCGCGCTCGCCTCCGCGATCAGCCATATCAGGGACGGCAGGCTCCGGGCCCTGGCGGCGCCGGGCTATCAAGCCAGCACCTGGTTCGGCATCGGCGCGCCGCGCAACACACCGGCGGACATCGTCGCGCGGCTCAATCGGGAGATCAATGCGGCGCTCGCCGATCGCGCGATCGCATCGTGGATCGCCGACTTTAGCGGCACCGTCGCTGCGGGCTCACCGGCCGATTTCGGCGCCCTGATCGCCAGCGAGACCGAGCGGTGGGCGCAGGTGATCAAGGCCTCCGGCACCGCGCTGAGCTGACGGGAGGTCCATGCAACGACCCCGCCGTCGCTTCCTGCACCTCGCCGCGGGAGCGGCGGCGTTGCCCATCACGTCGCGCCTCGCGCGCGCGCAAAGCTATCCGTCGCGGCCGGTGCGTTTCATCGTCGGTTTCCCCGCCGGCAACGCCCCCGACATCATCGCGCGCCTCATCGGACAGATCTTGTCGGAGCGGCTCGGCCAGCAATTCGTGATCGAGAACCGCCCGGGCGCCGCGAGCAACATCGCCACCGAGGTGGCGCTCGCCGCGCCGCCGGACGGCTACACGATCCAGATGATCGTGCTCACGAACGTGTTCAACCAGACGCTCTTCCCGCATCTCAAGTTCAATTTCATGCGCGACATCACGCCGGTCGGCGGCATCGCCGATGCGCCCTACCTGATCGTCGTCAATCCATCGCTGCCGGTAACGACGATCCCGGAATTCATCGCTTATGCCAAGGCGAACCCCGGCAAGATCAACTACGCCTCCGGCGGCAACGGCAGTTCGTCGCATATCTTCGGTGAGATGCTGAAAAAGATGTCCGGTATCGAACTCACCCATGTTCCCTATCGCTCGAGCTTCATGCCCGATCTGCTGTCCAACCAGATTCAGATGACCATCAATCCCATCCCGCAGGCGATGGAGTATGTCCGCACCAACACACTGCGTGCCATCGCGGCGACCACCGCGAAGCGGCTCGACTTCCTGCCCGATATCGCGACCGTGGATGAATCCGTGCCGGGCTACGTCGCGACCGGCTGGTATGGTCTCAGCATGCCCAGGAATACGCCGGCGGAGTTCGTCGACACGATCAACAAAGCCGTCAACGAGGCCCTCGCCGATCCCAAGGTGAAGGCGCGGTTCGCCACCTTGGGCGTCCAGGCGATGCCGCTGACGCCGGCCGCTTTCTCGAAATTCATCCACGACGACTATGACAAGTGGTCGAATGTGATCAAGACGACCGGCATCAAGGCGGATTGACGCAGCCCTATCCTCCGCAACCTTCCTTCTCTAGACTCGCTTGATAACCGCGGGCGAGAGCGATGGAAGATCATTCAACCGGGCAATCCGGCGCGCATTCCGGCTTCAACCAGACGACCCCTGTCGCCTGGCAGGACCTCCGCGAGTGGATCGCGCTGGTCGAGGCCAACGGCCTGCTCAAGCGCATCGACAAGCCGGTCGACGCCGACGAGGAGCTTGCCGCCATTGCCTACCTCGCGACGCGGCGCGAGGACGCGCCTGCCCTGCTGTTCGATGACATCACCGGCGCCCGCACCGACGCGAGCATCCTGGTCAACATGCTGGGCGCGAGCAAGGAGCGCTATGCGCTCGCGGTCGGGATCGATCCCACGCTGTCGACCGCCGACATGATCGCGGCGACGCGCGATCTCATGCAGCGGCGGATCAAGCCGGTGCCGGTAGCGAAGGCCAAGGCGCGCGTGAACGAGATCGTGCTGCGCGGCGACGAGATCGACCTCACGCAATTCCCGGTACCGAAGTTCTGGCCCGGCGATGGCGGCCGCTATATCGGCACCGGCGACATCACGCTCACGAAAAATCCCGACACCGGACGCGTCAATGTCGGCTGCTACCGGCAGATGCTGCACGGGCCCCGCCGCGTCGGGCTCTATTGTTCGCCCGGCAAGCACGGGCTGATCGACCGCGAAGCCTGGTGGGCGCGCGGCAAGCCGTGCGAGGTGGTCGCCGCCTACGGCATCGACCCGGTGCTGTTCATGCTGGCGGCGCAGGTGTTCGGCATCAAGGAATCCGAGCTCGACGTCGCCGGCGGCCTGATGGGCCGCGGCGTGGAACTGACCGAGGCGGAGTTCGTCAGCCTGCCGATCCCCGCCAATGCCGAGCTTGTCATCGAGGGGCTGCTCCATCCCGGCGACATGGAGGACGAAGGCCCGCTCGGCGAATTCACCGGCTACTACGGCCGCGAGCGCGCTCCGCAGCCGGTGATCGAGGTGAAGGCGCTGCATCACCGCCGCTCGCCGATCCTCACCGCCGCGCTGATGGCGAAATATCCCTCCTGCGAGATCGGCGCCTATTACGCGATCATGCGCTCGGCGCGCATCCTCGACGATCTCGACCGCATCGGCGTGTCGGGCGTGCTCGGCGCTTATGCGCATCCCGCCGCCGCGTCGGGCTGGGGCATGGTGGTGGTGTCGATGCAGCAGCAATATGCCGGGCACGCCGCGCAGGTGCTGGCGCTGACCGCGCAATGCCCGGCCGCCGCCTACTACACCAAGTGGATCATCGCGGTGGACGAGGACGTCGACCCGACCGATTTCAACGACGTGATGTGGGCGCTCTCGACGCGCTGCAATCCCGCCGACGATCTCGACGTGCTGCGCAACACCTGGTCGACCGGCCTCGACCCCAGCCAGTATCCGCCGGAGCTGCGGCCCTACGGGTCGAAGGTGCTGATCAACGCCTGCAAGCCGCACAAGCACATCAAGCAGTTCCCGCAGGCGACGCTGCTGCGCCAGAGCGTCTACGAGCGCGCGGCCGCGCGCTGGGACGAGCTCGGTTTCGAGGGCCCGCCGCCGAAGCCGACGGCGTTTCATAAGGAATAGCGTCGCGCTCTCATTAGCGGCCTTGAACTGGCGCTGAACGCTGCTGTGCTATCTCAGTAAAGCAGTAACACTATCGCAACAAGTCGGTAACGCTCCAAAGAAACGATCACCTAGGGCAAGAAGATGGAAGAATTCGATCCGGAGGACGACGAAAGACCGATTGAGTCCTATCCAGGCTTCATTGGTGTGACGTTGGATGACGAATTTTTCCCGGAGAAGGAGTTGGAATGCCTAAAGAGTTTGAATTGGGAGCGATACACCAATTTGCTGGAGTGGGCGCCCGATGATCACACAATTGAAGTGGAGTTTCGTAAGGGACTCCGACGAATAAACCGCACGTACGATTATTCCTCGCTTTGTTGGCTGCTCGACCAAGTGCCTAGCATCAAGGTTTTTCACGATCCCGGTGGGCCCAGTATCGCTAGCGCAGCAGTTTTCATATTCTTCATTGCCGATGGCGTCAGTGCAGAAGAATTAGAACACGACGTTCTGGCCCTCCTAGCAGCGTTACAATCAGATTTCCAAGCCTTGGAGGCTCAACACGGGCAGGAGCTTGACGAGATTATTGGCACGCATAACCAGGGCAGGAAAGCAGAGCAATGACGTCGCATCCGCTACGCCAATGGATTCCGGACAGCCGCTTCGCGGCTTCCGGAATGACGACCGAGAGGATAGGGTTTCTTCAGTGCAGCCGGAACTCCCCGTTCACCGCCCGGATTTCGGCGGGCTTGATCAGCCGCGCATGCGCGACCGTCACCGAGTGCAGCGGGCCTTCGATCTTCTCCAGCCAGAACGCCAGAAACTTGCTCAGCACCGGAAACTTCGGGCAGAGATCGTAGTCCTGCCATACGTAGGTCTGCAGCAGCGCGGGATGATCGGGTAGCCGGTAGAGAATCTCGGCCGTGGTCAGTCCGTATCCTTCCAGCTGCTTTCTGAAGCCTTCCGAAACCATGAATGTCCTCCATTTCGGGGACAACGAGTGTCGAGGAACCGGCGTTCCAATTTCAAGCCCAAAAGATAAATTATGTGTTTATTATCAAGGCATTAGCAGCATCGCGTCACGATTGCTGACAGCGCACTTTTTGAGCCCCGCCCGTGCCCATGCGCCGCTTCGGGTGAGGAATTAACCAAACAAATTCAGATATTTGAGCGGCCTGGTAGCACTCTCTCATTTTGAGTGCTAAAAAACTGCCGCGCCCCTCTTGCGGGCCAAAAAGAGCGACTTATGTCGCATCCAGCCGTCACCGGATGCTTCTTCCGGTGGCTGCCATCAAAAACCGACCGAATCATTCAACGAGGAGGGTTTCCATGAAGTTCCGTCCGCTTCACGACCGCGTCGTCGTCAAGCGCATCGATGCCGAGGAGAAGACCTCCGGCGGCATCATCATCCCCGACACCGCCAAAGAGAAGCCGAGCCAGGGCGAGATCGTCGCCGTCGGCCCGGGCGGCCGCGATGAGGCCGGCAAGCTGATCCCGATCGATCTGAACGTTGGCGACCGCGTGCTGTTCGGCAAGTGGTCGGGCACCGAGGTCAAGATCGACGGCGAAGACCTCCTGATCATGAAGGAATCCGACATCCTCGGCGTGCTGGAAGGCAGCGTCGCCAGGAAGAAGGCCGCTTAACAATCCCCACGCCTCGTCCTGAGGAGCGCCGAAGGCGCGTCTCGAAGGACGAAGGCCGCAAAGTCATCGGCCTCATCCTTCGAGACAACGCTGACGCGTCTCCTCAGGATGAGGATCACCAACGGAGCAAACTCAAATGGCTGCCAAGGAAGTTAAATTCGCAGTCGAAGCCCGCGACAAGATGTTGAAGGGCGTCGACGTTCTCGCCAATGCCGTGAAGGTGACGCTCGGCCCGAAGGGCCGCAACGTCGTCCTCGACAAGTCGTTCGGCGCGCCCCGCATCACCAAGGACGGCGTCACCGTCGCCAAGGAGATCGAGCTCGACGACAAGTTCGAGAACATGGGCGCGCAGATGGTGCGCGAGGTCGCGTCCAAGACCTCCGACATCGCCGGTGACGGCACCACCACCGCGACCGTGCTCGCCGCCGCCATCGTCAAGGAAGGCGCCAAGGCGGTTGCCGCCGGCATGAACCCGATGGACCTCAAGCGCGGCATCGACCTCGCGGTCGAAGCCATCGTCGAGGACCTCCAGAAGAACTCCAAGAAGGTCACCTCCAACGACGAGATCGCCCAGGTCGGCACCATCTCGGCGAACGGCGACCAGGAGATCGGCAAGTTCCTGGCCGAGGCGATGAAGAAGGTCGGCAACGAGGGCGTGATCACGGTCGAAGAGGCGAAGAGCCTGGAGACCGAGCTCGACGTCGTCGAGGGCATGCAGTTCGACCGCGGCTACATTTCCCCCTATTTCATCACCAACGCCGACAAGATGCGGACGGAGATGGAGGACCCCTACATCCTCATCAACGAGAAGAAGCTGTCGGGCCTCCAGGAACTGCTTCCGCTGCTCGAGGCGGTGGTGCAGACCGGCAAGCCGCTCCTGATCATCGCCGAGGACGTCGAGGGCGAGGCGCTCGCCACGCTCGTCGTCAACAAGCTGCGCGGCGGCCTCAAGGTCGCGGCGGTGAAGGCGCCGGGCTTCGGCGATCGCCGCAAGGCCATGCTGCAGGACATCGCGGTCCTGACCGGCGGCCAGGCGATCTCGGAAGACCTCGGCATCAAGCTCGAGAACGTCACGCTCAACATGCTCGGGCGCGCCAAGAAGGTGATGATCGACAAGGAGAACACCACGATCGTCAACGGCGCGGGCAAGAAGGCCGACATCGAAGGCCGCATTGCCCAGATCAAGGCGCAGATCGAGGAGACCACCTCGGACTACGACCGTGAGAAGCTCCAGGAGCGTCTGGCCAAGCTCGCGGGCGGCGTCGCGGTGATCCGCGTCGGCGGCGCGACCGAGGTCGAGGTGAAGGAGCGCAAGGACCGCGTGGACGATGCCATGCACGCGACCCGCGCCGCGGTCGAGGAAGGCATCCTGCCGGGCGGCGGCGTCGCGCTGCTGCGCGCGGGCGCGGCCCTCAAGGTCCGCACCTCGAACGACGACCAGAAGACCGGTGTCGAGATCGTCCGCAAGGCGACCCAGGCCCCGGCCCGCCAGATCGCCCACAACGCGGGCGAGGACGGCTCGGTGATCGTCGGCAAGATCCTGGAGAAGGATCAGTACGCGTACGGCTTCGACGCGCAGAATGCCGAATACGTCAACATGCTTTCGAAGGGCATCATCGACCCGACCAAGGTCGTGCGTCAGGCCCTGCAGGGCGCCGCGTCGGTTGCCGCGCTGCTGATCACCACCGAGGCGATGGTCGCCGAGCTGCCGAAGAAGAACGCCCCTGCCATGCCGGCGATGCCGGGCGGTGGCGGCATGGACTTCTGAGGTCTGCTTCGCTCCACGAGATGCGAGAGGCCGCCTTCGGGCGGCCTCTTTGCTTAGCGGCAGCGCACGCAGCTTCGCGCCCGCGTCACGCGCTGATGTCGAACAGCGACTTGACCATCTGATTGTAGGACGTCACCACCCGCGCGTTGGCCGCATAGGCGTACGTCGCCATGAGTTGCTGGATCATTTCGTCCGCCAGATCGACGTTGGGGGCCGCGACCATGCCATCCTGATTGGCATATGGCGCCGACGGATCGTAGGTCGCCACATAGCTCGGCGCGACTTCGGTGACGACCGCCCGCGTGCCGCCGCTTGCCAGGTCGACCTGGTCGACACGCAGCGGCGTATAGGGGCGTGATGCATCCGGCGCGTAGTTGCCCTGCGCATCCGGAAGCGCGCCGTCGGAACGCACGTTTGCGACATTTTGCGCCGAGACCTGCAGGCGCTGCGTTGCCGCCAGCATTCCCGACACGGCGATGGACTGCACGCTGCTCATGAACCGGCTGAGACCGTTGATCAGCTGGGAATCCTAGTCCGCCCTGGTCAAGACTTCTCTGCGGAGACCCCTTCGAATTCCCGCCTTCCCGTTTACGTTCAATTCACCCAGCAGCGGCTCGCGGTGGCGCCGGCTACCCGTCGAGCCCTGGCGAGAACATGGAGAGGCAGGTGTCCTGGTCCTTTCCGGCACCGGGATAGACGTCGACGATGGTCAGCCGGATCCACTCGATCCGCCCAGGCTTCAGCTTGATCGCCTGCGGACGCCGCTCATCCTTGAGCGTGATCTCGCTCTTGTAGCCGCCGCTGGTCTCGATGCGCGCCTGCTTCACGCGGCCGTTGTTGCGGAAGGACTTCTCGTCCCTGGCATAGCCGTTGGTGATCGTCACGGTGCCGACCATGTTGGCCGGTTTCGAATGGAACGTGACGCTTTGGCCGGCGCCCGGACCGGACACGCCCTCGCACCACGCGCCGTCGGACGTTCCCAGCAGCTGGTCGGGACCATAGGTGCTCTTGCCTTGCGGCGGCAGCACCGAGCTCACGCACATCCGGAACTCGCCAAGCTGGGTGCCGTAGCTGTGGCACGCCTCCTGCGCGGAAGAGATCGTCGGCGCGATCAGGAAACAACATGCGACAATCATGAAAGAGCGGATACGAAGCAACATGATGGCCCCTTTCCTAATCCCGGCGGATGACCCACGCGCCGCAATGCAGGCGGCAGGCGCACGGTAGCAGTCTACCCAGCCGGCGGAGCCTTGACGACCCATATCAATCGCCAAAAAAACAACGACCACGATCGACAGGTGCGCGTACATCCGGCGTCACCTCGTCGAAGCGCGGTCGCGAAGTAAGGGTCGCGTAGTAACGGTCGCTTGGGCGATGGTACACTGGACACAGCCATCGCCACTTGCTGACAGGATACCGGAGGCGGACGACAGCGGCATGACAGCAAAAACAGGGCAAATCTTCATCGGCATCGGCGGCTGGACGTTCGAGCCGTGGCGCGGCGCGTTCTATCCCAAGGGGCTGCCGCATGCGAAGGAACTGTCATATGCGAGCGAGCGGCTGACCTCGATCGAGGTCAACGGCACATTCTATCGCACGCAGACGCCGGCGACCTTCCGCAAATGGGCCAGCGAAGTGCCCGACGGATTCGTGTTCTCGGTCAAGGGCCCGCGCTATGCGACCAACCGCAGCGTGCTCAAGGAAGCCGGCGACTCGATCAAGCGGTTTCTCGACAGCGGCGTGACCGAGCTTTCGTCCCGTCTCGGCCCCCTGCTCTGGCAATTCGCGCCGACCAAGAAATTCGACCCGGCCGATTTCGGCGGCTTCCTCGAACTATTGCCGGGCGAATTCAACGGCCGTCACATTCGTCACGTCGTCGAGGTTCGTCATGACAGTTTCAAGACCGGCGAATTCGCCGCGCTGTTGCGCAAATTCTCGATTCCGGCGGTCTACACCGACCACGCGCGCTATCCCAACATCGCGGATGTGACGGGCGATTTCGTGTATGCCCGCCTGCAACAGGGCGACGACGATATCCCGACCGCCTATCCGCCGAAGGCGATCGCCGCATGGAGCAAGCGGCTCACCGAATGGGCGTCGGGCGGCGAGCCCGACGACCTTGGACGCATCGAGCCGGCGCCGAAGGCGAAAGGCAAGCCGCGCGACGTGTTCGCCTATGTCATCCACGAGGGAAAGATCCGCGCGCCGGCGGGCGCCATGGCGCTGATCGAGAAAATTGGCGGCGGCAGTTAGCGAATCTCGCTCGTCGTAGCCCGAGCCGAGCGTAGGCGGGTCGCGGGAATAAGCGGAGGATAGATGAGGACTTGGCCATGTGCCGAAAACGACAACGACCACGAACCAAGAGGTGCGCGTACATCCGGCGTCACCCAATGATCGTGGTCGTCTTGAGCGGCTGTCGCCGCTCCAGCAAAGGAACCCTCGCGGGCTCAACTTCGCCTTTCGACAGATATAGGTGTCGCATGTGACACCCGCAAGACAGTGGAAAATATTGTTTTTCGCTGTCATGCGGCATGTTTCCATAGCGCGGTTCTTGAAGGTCAGGCGGGCCGCCGTTTCGCGCCGGCGGCCCGCCGTCCTCGTCACGCTGCATCGTGCGCCTTTAGCCGCACGAGCTTCGTGAGCAGCGCATCCAGGCCTGCACCCTCACCGGCATGCAGGTCGATGCGGCCGACCTTCTCCACCAGGCGCTCGAGCGACTCGAGCTCCTTGAGCCGCAGGAGGAGCGGGTTCTCCTCCATCAGCTTGGCGGTGTTGAGGAGCGAACGCGTCGCCGCGGTCTCCTCCTGGCGGCGGATCAGGTTCGCCTTCGCGAGCCGCTCCGCCTCCACGACCTTGTTCACCAGCTCGCGGACCTCGCCCGGCAGGATGACGTCCTTGACGCCGAGCTCGGTGACCTCGATGCCGGTCTCCGCGAGGCGCTCGCGCACGAAGCCACGCAGCTCAGCGTCGAGCGCGTTCTTCGCCGACAGCACCTCGTCGAGCGTGCGCGACGCCACCGCCTCGCGGATCGCGAACTGCACCAGCCGGTACAGCCACTCGTCCACGTTGGCGACGACCGCCACCGCGCGCTCCGGATCGGCGATGCGGCGGAATGCGGTCAGCGTCACGCGCAGCGCGATGCGATCCTTGGTCAGCATCTCCTGCGCCGTGATCTCGAGCGCCTGCGGACGCAGGTCGAGGCGCTTCACCTCGACCTTGCGGCCCGCGGTCCAGAACGCGTGCCGGCCCGGCGCCAGGCGCTCCACGAGCCGGCCCTCGACGTAGAGGAGACCCGCCTCCTGGTTCTCGACCACGTGCTCGGCGACGAGCGTGTTGCGCTCGCGCGCGATCATCGCGAGATGCCGCGGCGCGACCCGCGGCTCGCTTGCGACGTCGATGCGCTCGACCTCGACCGCCGTCGCGACCTTCCAGAACACGCGGGTCTGCCACGGACCCATCAGGTGCGTCGGCCGGCCGTCGAGCTTGACGATCGCGACCTCGTCCGACCCGGTCTCGACCGGCTCGAACAGCGCAGCCGCAAGCTCCGGCCGCGCCGCCTTCAGCACGGCGAACCGCTCCGCCGGGAATTCGGCGCGAACGACGTTGAACGGCTCCGCCGCGAGCTCATGCCGCGGGTCGAAGATCGCGTGACGGCCCGGCGCGAGCACGCGCTCGAGGCGGCCGTTGCGCGTGAGGAAGGCGCGCTCGCCGTCCTTCACGGTCACGCGCGTAACAAGCAGATGCCACGTCATGGCACATCTCCTTCGTTGACCGTCCCCTCATGGGCGACGGCCTTCAGTTTCGTATTCGAGGACATGAGTCCCGGACGCGCACTTCCCGTGCGATCGGCGGGCCGTGGCTTTAGTCCGCTTGAGCGGCGGGCGTGCGCATCCATGCGCCGCGCTTGCGCGCAGCGGGCGGATCGACGACCCGACGATCGCGCGGGCGGTATCCGCCACGGCGCAAAGCCGGTGTTACGGTGTCGAGATGCGAGCGAAGAGCCTTTCGGCGCGACGACCGGACCGCGACTGAAGCACGCGTCCGGTCCCGTTCATTGGGTAATCAGCGTGTTAAGGCTGATGGTATCGGTTTTGAAGACCGAACCGGAGCGTTTGGAGCGGGAGTCGAACCCGCGACAGCATGATTACAAGTCATGTGCTCTACCAACTGAGCTATCCTCGCATGGTTGAGATGACAGGAATCGAACCTGCGCCTCCGGGACCATCCCGGCGCTCTCCAAGAGCCACATCCCTGATCCCTCGTTCAGCGGAACACGGAGCCGCACTGCGGCCCGCGCCAGCCGGGTCAGAAAACCCGGACACAAGGCGTCCCGAAGGAGCGCGGGCGGATAAAGATCAAGCAAGGCGGAAAAATGGCGAAGTTCCATCGCCTCGCAACTTGATCGAAGATTTCAAGAACGACGTCGCGCGCGTCCCGAAAAATTCACATGCGTCGTTGATCCGATTGCGTTCCTGTCGCCTATTCCGCCGGCTGCGGCGCCGGCGCACGTTCCTTCTCGACGCCGTTGACCAGCACCGCGATTGCCGCGGTGGCGACCACGAAGCCGAGCGCGATCGTCGCGGTGACCGCGAGCACGAGATCGAAGCCGCCGCGCCCGTGCAGCAGCGCGATCAGCGACACCGCGGCGCCCGACACCAGGAAGGTCAGGAAGTAGCGCACCGCGAACACGCGGCCGCGCCAGGCATCGGCGGTGTAGCGCGCGATCACCATGTCGTTGACGGTGACCTGCCCGTAGATGCCGATGATCGCCACGGCGAGCGCGAACAGGATCGTGACGCCCGTCGCATAAGCCGCCCACAGCACGCCCAGGAACTGCCAGAGCGCGACGCCGGCGAACAGGATATGCAGCGGGTATTTCTCCGAGAGCCGCCCCATCGCGAGCTGCGCCAGCGCGCCGAACACGAAGATCAGCGTCGCGAGCCCGCCGACCAGCACCAGCGAGACGTCGCCGAGCCGCTCGTCGACGATCTTGGGCAGCGCGACCGTCACGATATGAAAGACAAGCCCCGCGGTGAGCGCGATCACGATGAACAGCCCGAACACCGTCGCCGCCACCCACGCCGCGAGCCGCACGTCCGGCGTCGCGTCGCGCTTGACCGACTTGCTGTGGTCGTCCGGCACCAGGCGCAGATACGCAATGCCCGTGAGGATGCAGATCACGGCCGGAACGATGAAGGCGCCGCGCCAGCCGATCAGCGAGGCGAGCACGGCGGTGATACCGGCCGCGAACGCGACGCCGAGATTGCCGCACACGCCGTTGAACGCGAGCGAGCGGCCGCGCTGCGTCGCCTGCGCGATCAGCATCGCGGTGCCGACCGGATGATAGATCGCGGCGAACATGCCAAGCGCGGCGAGCGCGATCGCAAGCGTTATGAGGGTCGGCGCCAGCGCCGCGGCGATCAGCGACACGCCGCAGCCGAAATAGAACAGCGCCATCATGTTGCGGCGGCTCCAGCGGTCGGCGAGCCAGCCGGCCGGCAGCGAGAACACGCCGAAGGTGACGAACGAGGCGGTGCCGAGCGCGATCAACTCGGCGTAGCTGCGGCCATGAACGGCCTCGAGCGCGATGGCGACGGTCGGGAAGATCAAGACCACGTAGTGGTCGATCGCATGCGCGAAATTGATGAAGCCGATCGAGATGCGCCGCGTCTGCTCGGCGGCCTGATTCGGCGATATGGCAACGTCCGCCATTGCTTCTACCCAGTCTTGTCGGCCCCTTGTTCTATGGCCCCGCCGGCCGAAAGTCGAGCCGGCGCCACAGCATATCAGTCCAGCGTACGGCGGAACCGCGTCACCGCCACTGCCATGGCGAACAACGTCAGTCCGGCGAGCATCGCCGTGTCGAAATAGAGGTCCGGGAACGACGACCCTTTCAGCATGATCGAGCGCACGATGCGCAGATAATGCGTCAGCGGCAGCGCCTCGCCGATCCACTGCGCCCAGACCGGCATGCCGGCGAACGGGAACATGAAACCCGACAGCAGGATGTTCGGCAGGAAGAACATCAGCGACATCTGCATCGCCTGGAGCTGATTCTGCGCCAAGGTCGAGAACGTGTAGCCGATCGCGAGATTGGCGGTGATGAACAGCGTCGACAGCATCGCGAGCAACGATAAACTGCCAAGCAGCGGCACACCGAAGAGCAGAATCCCGATGCTCAGGATCAGCGCCGCCTGGATGAAGCCGACCAGGATATAGGGCACGATCTTGCCGAGCATGATCTCGACCGGCGTGATCGGCATGGAGAGGAGTGCCTCCATGGTGCCGCGCTCGATCTCGCGCGTGACCGAGAGCGCGGTGAAGATCAGCATGGTCATGGTGAGGATGGTGCCGACCAGTCCCGGCACGATGTTGAGCGAGGTCTCGGCCGCAGGGTTGTAGCGCGCATGGGTCCGGAACTCGAATGGCGGCAACACGGTCTCGGGGATGCCGTGGTCGTAGCGCAGCGCGGTCTGGAGAACGCCGTTGAGCGCGCCGATCGCCGAACCCGCCGCCACCGGATCGGTGGCGTCGCTGGCGACCAGGATCGCCGGGCGGTCGCCGCGCCGCAGGTCGCGCTCGAAATTCGCCGGGATCTCGATCGCGAACAGCACCGAGCCGTTGGCCAGCAGGCGATCGAACTCGCGCTCGTTGCGCACCACATGGGTGACCTTGAAGTACTGCGTGTTCTCGAGCGCGCGCAGGATCGAGCGGCCGACGTCGCTGTTCTCCTGCAGCAGCACCGCGGTCGGCAGGTGTCGCGGATTGGTGTTGATCGCGTAGCCGAACAGCAGGAGCTGCAACAGCGGGATCATGATGATCATCGCGAACGACACGCGGTCGCGCTTGAGCTGGATGAACTCCTTCACCGTCATGGCATAGCTGCGCCGCCAGAACTCGCCGCGGCGCGACGCTCTGCTCGGTTCGGCCGGCGCGGCGGCGGTCATTGGAAATTGTCCTGGGCGCGGCTCATCAGGTCGATGAACACGTCTTCGAGCGTCGCTTCCGACGGCGTCCAGTTGAGGCCGGCGCGCGTCCGATAAGGCGCGATCGCGGCGTCGAGCGCGGCGCGGTCGCGGCCGGAGACGTGCAGGCTCGAGCCGAACGGCGCCACCATGTCGACGCCCGGCAGCGCCGCAAGCTCGTCGCCGAGCTGCATCAACACATGCGAATCCGCCGCGCTCACGGTGTAGGTGACGAGATGCGCCTGCGCGATCACCTGCGGCACGGTGCCGTGCGCCAGCAGCACGCCATAGGCGATATACGCGATCTCATGGCAGCGCTCGGCCTCGTCCATGTAGTGGGTCGAGACCAGCACGGTGAGGCCCTGCGCCGCCAGCGCATGGATCTCGTTCCAGAATTCGCGCCGCGCCTTGGGATCGACGCCGGCGGTGGGCTCGTCGAGGAGGAGAAGTTGCGGATTGGGCAGCGTGCAGGCGCCGAGCGCGAGCCGCTGCTTCCAGCCGCCCGACAGTTCGCCGGCAAGCTGCTCCTCGCGGCCGTTGAGGCCGAGCCGCTCGACCATCGCCCGCGCTGCCGCCGCCGGATCGTCGATGCCGTAGAGCCGCGCGACGAATTCGAGATTCTCGCGCACCGACAGGTCCTGATAGAGGCTGAAACGCTGCGTCATGTAGCCGACGTGGCGTTTGATCTCGTCGGCCTCCGTGCGGATGTTGTAGCCGAGGCAGGTACCCTCCCCCTCGTCGGGCGTGAGCAGGCCGGTCAGCATCCGGATCGTGGTAGTCTTGCCGGAGCCGTTGGGGCCGAGAAAGCCGTAGATCGTGCCGCGCTTCACCTGCATCGACAGGTCCCGCACGACCTTGCGGCTGCCGAACGACTTCGACAGGCCGCGCACGTCGATCGCGATCACGGGCGCCGGCGTGATGTCACGAGCGCCGCCTTGAGCGTTATCGTGGGCGCGGCCTTGGGCACCGTCCTGGGCCAACGTCATTTCGGCCGCTCCTTGCCGCGCTCTTGCGGCGTCACCGTCACGGTGACCGGCTGCCCGACCCGCAGCGCCTCCGGCTCTTGCGGCAGCGCTTCCACCATGAACACGAGCTTGTTGCGCTCCTCCAGGCTGTAGATCACCGGCGGCGTGAACTCGGCGGTGCGCGCGATGAAGCTCACCCGCGCGGTCAGCCCGCCCGGGCAGCCGTCGCACTGTATGTTGACGGTGTCGTCGAGCGCGATCCTCGGCAGTACCGCCTCGTTGACGAAGAAACGCACCTTCATGTTGCCGGGCGGCAGGATCGCCACCACCGGCCGACCCGCCGGCACCAGCTCGCCGACGCGGAAATAGACCTGCTGCACGGTGCCGTCGGCCGGGCTGAAGGCCTTGCGCCGCGCAAGCTTGGTCTGCGCGGAGTTGAGCCGCGCCTGCGCCGAGCGCAAGGCGGCTTCGGCCTCATCGTAGGCCTTCTGCGTGCCGGCGGCTTTCTTCAACAATTCCTGTGCGCGGCCGAAGGCCTGCTTGGCGTTCTGCACCGACGCCTCACGCTCCGAGACTTCGGCGCGCTGGATGTCGTCGTCGAGGGTGAACAGCAGCGTCTTCGGCTCGACCCTGTCGCCCTCACGCACCGGCTGGGTTTCGATCCGCCCATATTCGTCAGGGCTGACGAAGATCAGGTTCGCCTCGATCCAGCCCTGGTAGGTCGGCTCGGCATTCTTGCTGCAGGCGCCAAGCACCAGCAGGCACGCCAGCGATGCGCGCAATGCGAGGCGGATCATGACGAAGTCCTTTGCAATGCATTGTCCTGCGGCGGCCGGTCGCCGAACAGAATCTCGATGTGCGCGCGCATCAGCGCGCGGATATCGAGCGGCGCGAAGCGGTCGAACATGCCGTTCCAGACCAGCGCCATGAGCGCCGGCGAGACGAGGAGCTGCGGGAAGCGCACCAGCGCGTCGCTCTTGAGCTCGCCACGCGCGACGGCGCGGCCGAGCATCGCGCGCAGCGCCGCCACCACCCGCTCGATCACCTCGTGGTAGTAGAATTCGGCGATCTTCGGAAAGCGCGCGCCTTCGGTGATGATGAGCCGCAGCACGTCCTTGCGGCGCGTGCCGAAAATCTCGCGCGCGAAGATGTCGGCGATCATCTCGGCGATCATGCGCGCGGGGACGTCGCGCATTTGCGCGGTCTCGATGTTCCCGACCACCGGCGACAGCGTCGCGCGCACGAGCTCCTGGAACAGGCTCTCCTTGTCGCGGAAGTAGAGATAGATCGTGCCCTTGGCGACGCCGGCGCGGCGCGCGACGTCGTCGAGACGGGTCGCGGCGAAGCCCGACACGGCGAATTCTTCGAGCGCGGCGGCGAGGATCGCGTCGCGCCGCTCGGCCGCCCGGGCGGCGCGGATGCCGCGCGCAGGAGCCGCCGCAGAAGTCGTTGCCGGCACCTTTGGCGGCGCACGGCCCGGCCGCCGCCTCTCCTCCCGGGTTGCGTTCTGCGCCGCGCGCTTTGCGGTCTGCCGGCGGGCCATCCTGCTCAATCCAAACTGACTGACTGGTCAGTCATAATATGAGGTTGCCTCGCTGGTTGCAACAGCAGCGAAAAGTTCATCGGCGTCGGACGGTCTGGCGCGCCCCCATCCGAGCGAAACGTTCGCGCGCCTCTCCCGGCGGGACCAGCGGCATTTTCTTTCATCTTCTTTCATCGCCCGGCGTCGAGTGTAAGATCCGGGTGTGATGAATAGTCTTTATAAATCATTGTCTTAGGTTCGAAACTTACATTCTTACGGCTCTTACCACTATGCGCCATGCCTTCGACACGAGTTCGGGGCCTTCGCACGTCCCGCTTCGACTCCGTTTGTCTCCGGAGACGCCTGGATGAGCGGAACCGACCTCACTTTAGGCATTTTTGCACATTGCTGTCAAGGACTGACTTCCTATCGCGACGATCGTCAATGAGCAAGCCGATCAACCCAAAAGCCCCGCCGTTCGCATCGCGCGGTGAACCCGCCGGCGCCGCTTCCCGACCAATCAAGATGGACACCGCGCCGTGCATCCATGTCGCAACCTGCGGATGGAAGGGATGAGCCGATTCCGCCGGGAGCTCAGGATCATGTCGAGCTGCGTGGCGGCGGTAATGCTGCCGGTTGCGGCGGGCGCCGTGCTCGGCGGCCTGGTGGCGGCGTTGCTGCCGGCGCCGCAGCCGCGACCGTCGACCCTCGCCTCCGAGGGAAGCGTCATCGAGCTCTCCGAGGCGTACAATTCATCGGGCCAGCAGCTGTTCGCGCGGCTTGCGGCGGCGCCCGGCGATCCGCGCAATATCGTCGTCTCGCCCTACTCGATCGGCACCGCGATGGCGCTTGCACTCTCCGGCGCGCGCGGCGGCACCGAGACCGAGATGATCCGCGTGCTGCGCCACAGCCTGTCACGCGAGGAGGTCAATAGTGCCAATGCCGAGGCGCTCGCCATCCTGAACCAGTATGGGCGCAGCGGCTCGCTGTTCTCGAAATCGAGCCCCACGAAATTGGCCGTGGCGAATGCAGTGATGCTGACGCAGCAAGGCGGCGCGATTTCGCCCGACTATCTCGCGACGGCCAAGGCCAACTACGCGGCCGAGATTTTCAGGAACGCCGACATCGCCGCCGTCAACAATTGGGTCAGCCGCAGGACCGAGGGCAAGATCGACAAGATCCTCGACAAGCTCGATCCGACCACCGTGGCGGTGCTGCTGAATGCCGTCTATCTCAAAGCCCCGTGGCGCGAGCCGTTCGACAAGAGGCTCACGCGGACCGCGTCCTTTGCGATCTCGCCGTCACAGAGCGTGCAGGTGCAGATGATGCATCGCGACGGGCTTTACCCGGTCGTCCACGAGCCGGGGTTCTCCGCCATCCGCATCCCCTATGCCGCGCCGCAGCTTTCGATGGTCATCGTGCGGCCGGACCAGGTCGACGCCCTGCCGGACGTCATCGGCCGGCTCGACGGCCTGGCCTTGCGAGGCCTGTTCGCGCGCCTGAGACGCTCCGCGCAGCGCGTCGATCTGGGTTTGCCACGCTTCAAGACCGAGTTCGAGGTCACGCTGAAGGATCACTTTCGCGCCCTGGGCATGACCCAGGCGTTCGACGGCGCCAAAGCCGATTTCCGCGGCATGGCCGGCGGATCAGGGGGAGTCCACATCAAGGACGTGATGCACAAGGCCGTCATCGAGGTGGCGGAGGAAGGCACCGAAGCAGCCGCCGCGACGGCCGTGCACATGATCGCGTCCGGGCCTGCGCCGTTCCATGTGGACCGTCCGTTCGCATTCTATATGGTCGAAGGCACTACCAACGCGATCCTGTTTCAGGGCCGCATCGTCGATCCGCTATAGTTGCTAGCCCGCATTGAGCGAAGCGAAATGCGGGACAGTAGGCCCCGGGTTTCGTTTGCACTCAACCCGGGCTAAGAAGGCACAGCCGCGGTCACCCCTTGGCGTCGCACACGAAGGCGCGGATCACGCAGTCCTTGCCGCCGTTCGAATAGCACTGCTTGAGCGCCGCGTTCTGCGCCGGCCCGAGCCGAGCGGCGGCGGCGAAGCCGTACGAGCCGCAGGCGTTGCGCATGTCGACCGCGAAGGCGGCGCAGTTCATGTTCGTCGACGCCACCACCCTGCAGCCCTTGCCGGTGCATTTGCGCATCGCCTCGGCGCGCGCCGCTTCCGCGCCGGGCTGGTCGTAGGCAACGCCATAGGCGCCGCACGGCCCGATCGCCAGCGCGCCGGCGGCATGCACCAATCCGACCATTGCAAGAACGAACGCTCCCGCGACGGCAATGCGCGCGGCAGCCCGGCCGAAGGTCGCCATGAACCCCTCCCCCGAGGACGGTAGAACCTTACGCGGCAACGGTTTCGACTTGGTGAACTCGATCTTTCTCCGCCTCACCCTGGGGAAGGTGCCATAAGCGCGTTTGCGCGCGTCTTCGACGCGCTGTGGCACCCGTCTCGAAGGGCGAGGCGGCCACAGCCGGGCGGCCTATGGTTCGAGACGGTCGCTTCGCGACCCCTCGCCATGAGGCCGGTTGAGACCGAGCCTGCGCCAAACGGCACCGCCTACCCACCCTCGATCTCGGCCTTGACGCCGCGCAGCGCCTCCGGCGTGTCGACGTCGACGAGTGCGCCGTTGCCGGTCACCGGCACCTCGACCACGGCTTCGCTGTAGCGGCCGATCAGGTGGCGCGCGCCGATGTCCCCCTCGATGGCCATGAGATCGGGGAAGAAGCGCCGCGACCAAAGCACCGGATTGCCGCGGCGGCCGTCGAACACCGGCACCACCGCAAGCGCGCCCTTCTCCGGGTCGAACGCGGCGATCAACTGGTCGATCAGCGCGGCGTCGACCTGCGGCATGTCGCCGAGGCAGACCACGGCGCCGTCGGCCTCCGGCGGGATCGCCGCGATGCCGGTCTTCACCGAGCCGCCGAGGCCGTCGGCAAAATCGGGATTGTGCACGAGCCTGACCGGCAGGTCCTTCAGCGCGGCGGCGACGCGCTCCTGCTGGTGGCCGGTGACGACGATGACCGGCGAGGCCTTCGAGGCGATCGCCTGCTCGGCGGCGATGCGCACCAAGGGCTTGCCGCCGATCTCCTCGAGCAGCTTGTTCGGCCCGCCCATGCGGGTCGAGCGCCCGGCGGCCAGCACGACCGCCGCGATGTGGTGATCATGCGGAACGACCGGCTCGTCGCGCGGCTGCGGGCGGGTCACGATCTCCATCAGCAGGCCGCCGACGCCGAGGCCGGTGATCGCCTCCCGCGGCACGTCGAGGCCCGCCAGCAGGCGCATCAGCACCCAGTCGAAGCCGTTTTCCTTGGGCGAGCGCGCGCAGCCCGGCGCGCCGAGCAGCGGCCGGCCGCGCGCCTCGGCGAGGAGCAGCAGGTTGCCGGGGTCGACCGGCATGCCGAAATGCTCGACCCGGCCGCCGATCGCCTCGACCGCGGCCGGGATCACGTCGCGGCGGTCGGCGATCGCGGAGGCGCCGAACACGATCACCAGCTCGGCGCCCTCGCGCAGCACCTCTTCGAGCGCCTGCGCCAGCGCGTCCTTGTCGTGCGGGACGCGGCGCTCGGCGACGATCATGGCGCCGGCGGGCGCGAGCCGCTCGGCGGCGACGCGCATGGTCTTGTCGATGACCTTGGTGGCGAGGCCGGGCAGCACGGTCGAGATCACGCCGACCTTGCGGATGCGATAAGGCGCCACCTTGATGAGCGGCGCGGCGGCCCGCGCCACCGACACCGCGGCGTCACGCAATGCGCCGGCGACGGCAAACGGGATGATCTTGACGGTCGCGATCATCTCGCCGGCGACCACCGGCTTGAACGCGGGCAGCGTCGCGAAGGTGACGGCCTCGTCGATCAGGTTGAGCGCGTCGATCGCCGTCTTGTTGACGACCAGCACGCCGGGGGCTTCCGAGAACAGGTTGGCGCGTCCGGTGAAGGCGCGCTCGACGCGCACCCCCTCGCCCGCCACCGCCTGGGCGATGTCGCTCGCGGCGACGTCCTCTGAGACATCGCCCGGCTCGAGCCGCGCCACCACGATCTCGGAGATGCCGGCGTCCTTCAACGCAGCGATTTCCTTCGCGCCGATCACCGCGCCCTTCTTGAGCACCAGCGCGCCCTTGCGGATCGAATGGACGGCGACGCCGCCCTCCGCCTCGGCGATCGGGACCGCGCCGAATTTCACGATGCCTTCTCCAGGGTCTTCTCCAGAGGCGCGTCCGGCGCTTTTTGCGGTCCTTGCCGCAGGCGCGCGGTGATCTCGCCCATGATCGCGACCGCGATCTCGGCCGGCGACACGGCGCCGATCGGCAGGCCAATGGGGGCATGGATGCGCGCGAGGTCGGCGTCGGAAAAACCCTGGCCCTTCAGGCGCTCGAGGCGGCGGCCGTGGGTCTTACGCGAACCGAGCGCGCCGATATAGAAGCAGTCGCGCGAAAGCGCATGGACGAGCGCCGGGTCGTCGATCTTCGGATCGTGGGTAAGCGCGATGAACGCCGTGTAGTGGTCGACGCCCAGCGGCGGCAGCGCCACGTCCGGCCACTCGGCGATGACCTTCACGTCCGGGAAGCGCTCCTGCGTGGCGAAGGCGGTGCGCGGATCGACGATGGTGACGTCGTAGCCGAGCAGCCTGGCGATCGGCGCCAGCGCCTGGCTGATGTGCACCGCCCCGGTGACCACGATGCGCGGCGCCGGCACGTGCACGGTGAGGAAGACCTTGCCCTGCGGCGTGTCCTCCGCCATGCCGCTCTTGCCGCTGCGGATGTGCTTCTCGATCACGTCCTTGAGCGGATCCCTGGCGACATCGGCGGCCTTGACGAGGCGCTGCTCGCCGGTCGCCTCGTTGGTGACGACGACGGCGGCACGGCGCGCATCGCGCTCGGCATTGAGCGATTTGAGGATGTCGAGTTTCATCGCATGTCCCTCCGCGCGTTCGTCAGGTCGCGCGAGTTTGATAGATCGGGCGGCGTACTCGGTGCGTCCCCTCCCCCCTTGCGGGGGAGGGTTAGGGAGGGGGGTAGCGGCTCCTGCACGGCCTCAGCCACGCGCTCCAACACGCCGCGGAGATTCTTCAGCACGTCATTGTTCCAGAACCGTAAAATGCGAAAGCCTTGGGAACGCAACCATGCGTCGCGTTTGGCGTCGTATGCGGCTTGATCTGACTCGTGCTGCCCGCCGTCGATCTCAATGATCAGCCGAGCTTCAAGGCAAACAAAATCGACGATGTAGGGACCGACCGGGAGCTGACGCCGAAACGACAAGCCCATGAAGCGATGCGCGCGCAGCCGCTGCCAGATTTTCGTTTCGGCGTCGGTCATGTCTCGCCGAAGCGCGCGGGCGCGTGAACGGTGACGAACTGAAATGGCGCGATGCGGCATGGGCAACTACCCCCCTCCCGGCCGGCTTCGCCGGCCGACCTCCCCCGCAAGGGGGGAGGTGCACCGAGTATGACGCACGGCACTAGGCAGAATGAGTTGCGCGGTCACACTCTACTCCACCTTCTCCACATAGACCCGGATGGTGCCGCCGCAGGACAGCCCGACCTTCCAGGCGGTCTCGTCGGCAACGCCGAATTCCAGCGTCTTCGGCTTGCCGCTCTCGATCACGTCGAGCGCCTCGGTCACCACCGCGCCCTCGACGCAGCCGCCGGAGACGCTGCCGAGGAAATTGCCCTCGTCGTCGATGACGAGGTTCGAGCCGACCGGCCGCGGCGCCGAGCCCCAGGTCTCGACCACGGTGGCGAGCGCCACGCCCTTGCCGGCCTTGCGCCAGTCCTCGGCGGCCTTGAGGATATCGTCGTCGGTTGCGAGCGTTGCCATGCGATGCCTCCGTCTCTGACCTTATGTAATCTCACCTTATGTAGGGTGGGTTAGGCGCGAAAGCGCCGTAACCCACCAGACTCGCGGCATGTTCAACTGGTGGGTTACGCGCCGAAGTGGCGCTAACCCACCCTACGCCGCCTTTTCCAGCCATTCCTTCGGATTGCCGCCCCGCCCGCCGTGGGTCGACAGCGCGCGGACCAGGTCTCCCATCGCCTCCAGATTGTGAATCGGACGCAATTCGTCAACATGCGGCAGCATCGAACGGATGCCGCGGGCCTTGGCCTCGAAGCCCGAGAACCGCAAGAGCGGGTTGAGCCAGATCAGCCGGCGGCAGGAACGGTGCAGCCGGTCGATCTCGAAGGCGAGCTCCTCGCCGCCGTCGCGCTCGAGCCCGTCGGTAATCAGGAGCACGATCGCACCCTGGGTGAGCACGCGCCGCGCCCACAGCTTGTTGAAACCATGCAGCGAGGTGGCGATGCGCGTGCCGCCCGACCAGTCGTCGACGCTCGCGGTCACCTGGGCGAGCGCCTCGTCGGGGTCCTTCTGCTTGAGCGCGCGGGTGACGTTGGTCAGCCGCGTGCCGAACAGGAAAGTGTGCACGCGCTTTCGCGCATCGGTCACCGCATGCAGGAAGTGCAGGAACAGCCGGGTATACTGGCTCATGGAGCCGGAGATATCGAGCAGTGCGACGATCGGCGGCTGGCGGGTCTTCGGCCCGAGGAATTTGAGGTCGATCAGCGCGCCGCCGGCCTTCAGGCTCGCCCGCAGCGTGCGGCGCATGTCGACGATGTGGCCGCGCGGATGCGGCGCAAGCCGCCGGGTCTTGATCTCGTCGAGCGGCAGCACGAGCCGCTGGAGCGCGGCCTTGGCGGCGGCGATCTCGGCGGCCGACATCTGCGCGAAGTCCTTCTTCTGGAGCAGCTCGCGGTCGGACACGGTGAGGCGCGCGTCGACCTCGATGTCGCGGGCGTCGCGCTCCAATTCGCGTAGCCCCGAGAACAGCGCCTCCTCGATGCGCTGCGCGCCCGGGCGCGGCGCCTCCTCTTCCTGCGGCGGGGCCTGCGCCACCAGCGAGGCCATCAGCTTGTCGAGGTAGTCGCGGCGGCGGAAGAAGATGCCGAACGCCTGGTCGAACAGCTCCGAATGCTCGTGGCGCTTCACGAACACCGCATGCAGCGTCCAGTAGAAGTCGGCGCGGGTGCCGACCCCGGCGACGCGCAGCGCATCGAGCGCATCGAGCACCGAGCCCGGCCCGACCGGAATCCCGGCCGCGCGCAGCGCCCGCGCGAAGTAGACGATGTTGTCGGCCAGCCGTCCGTCGGCCATCGGCGATCCTACTCCGCCGCGCGCAGTTGGGTGCGCACCTCGTCGAGCAATTCCTTCGCCTTGGTGCCCTCGATGCGGGCGATGTCGTCCTGATATTTCAGGAGCACGCCGAGCGTGTCCGACACCGTGGTCGGATCGAGCGCCGCGACGTTGAGCTCGGCGAGCGCGCCGGCCCAGTCGAGCGTCTCGGCGACGCCCGGCGACTTGAACAGGTCCTGCCTGCGCAGCGCCTGCACGAAATGCACGACCTGCTCGGATAAAGCCTTGCCGATGCCCGGCACCTTGGCGCGCACGATCTGCAATTCGCGCTCGGCGGTCGGATAGCCGACCCAGTGATAGAGGCAGCGGCGCTTGAGCGCGTCGTGGATCTCGCGGGTGCGATTGGAAGTAATAACGACAACAGGAGGTTTGTCGGCCTTGACGGTGCCGAGCTCCGGGATGGTGACCTGGAAGTCGGCCAGCACCTCCAAAAGGAACGCCTCGAACGCCTCGTCGGCGCGGTCGAGCTCGTCGATCAGCAGCACCGGCGCGCCGGCCGGATCGGGCTCGAGCGCCTGGAGCAGCGGCCGCTTGATCAGGAAGCGTTCGGAGAACACGTCATGCTCGATCCGCTCGCGGTCGTGGTCGCCTTCGGCCTCGGCGACGCGGATCGCGATCATCTGCGCGGCGTAATTCCACTCGTAGACCGCGGCGGCGACGTCGAGGCCCTCGTAGCATTGCAGCCGGATCAGCCGGCGGCCGAGCGTGGACGAAAGTACCTTGGCGATCTCGGTCTTGCCGACGCCGGCCTCGCCTTCCAGAAAGATCGGCCGGCCCATGCGCAAGGCCAGGAACAGCACGGTGGCGAGCGAGCGGTCGGCGAGGTAATCCGCCGCGGCAAGCAGTTCGAGCGTCTGGTCGATGGTCGCGGGCAGCGCCCGGGCGGCGGCAGGTTTTACAGGGGCCATGTCGACGGCATCTTTATCGTGTCTGCAAGGCGCGGGCCACCGCAATCGGGCATCGAGCAGCAGTGCGGCGGCCTGGCCTTGCTTGTCCGGGCTGGGTGAATAGTTAACGTCCGCTCGACGGATCCGTTCGTAACCCCGGCTGCGGCCGTCGAAATTCCCCCGCAATATGCCGGGCAAGTCCGCTCCTCAACAGCCATCAGCCAGCATGCCAGCAATGCGCCGGTCCCCGCCCCGCCCGCCGATCCGCCCGACGCTGCGGCAGCGCTTCGAATTCGCCGCGGCGCGGATGCTGTTCTCGCTGCCGGCCGCGGTGCAGCTCAAGCTGTCGCGGCGGCCGCCGGTTGTGGTCGACGGCTGCACGCTGCACCCGCAGATGCAGCTCCTGCTGGCGTTGCGCGACCGCTGGCGCGGCGCCGCCATCGCCGCGCTGACGCCGGAGATCGCGCGGGCGAATTTCCGCAACGACACCGCGACCATCGCCGGCAAGACGATCGCGGTCGGCGCGGTCGCCGACATCGCGATCGAGGTCGACCACGGGGCGATCGCCGCGCGGCACTACGCACCGGCGGGAAGCGGCACGCGGCCGCTCCTCGTCTACTATCACGGCGGCGGCTTCGTGCTCGGCGACCTCGACGGCCATGACGGCGTCTGCCGCCGCATCTGCCGCGACGCCGACCTGCATGTGCTCTCGGTCGACTACCGGCTCGCGCCCGAGCACCGCTACCCGGCCGCGCTCGACGATGCGCTCGCGGCATACCGTTTCGCCTGCGCCAACGCGACGGCGCTCGGCGCACCGCCGGACAAGATCGCCGTCGGCGGCGACAGCGCCGGCGGCAATCTGGCGGCAGTGGTCGCGCAGAAAATGAAGGCCGCCGGCGGCCCGGTGCCGTGCGCGCAGGTGCTGCTCTATCCGGCGCTCGACCGGACGGTCGAGCGGGCGTCGCTCGCGCTGTTCCGCGAAGGCTTCATCATCGGCCGCGACGACATCGCCTGGTACCAGTTGCATTACACCGGCTCGGCCGAGGTGCGGCCCGACCCCGCGCTGCATCCCCTGCTCACCAAGGACCTCGCCGGCCTCGCGCCGGCGCTGATCGTCACCGCCGGCTTCGATCCGCTGCGCGACGAAGGCGAGGCCTATGCCGAGGCGTTGGCGCAGGCAGGCGTGCCGGTCGTGTTCAAGCGCTTCGAGGGGCTGCTGCACGGCTTCTGCAATATGGCGACCATCGCCCCGGCCTGCGACGCTGCGCTCGCCGAGATCGTCACGTCGTTACGACGCGTGGTGACGGGTTGAGCGGCTCGTTCCGCTTAGTTTACGGTTCGCAAGTGTTGGTCATGGGCATAAGTTCCCCGGTGTGGGCTGTGCTCTTTTTGTCACCCACAGCGAGTTTCGTTATAGCCCATACGTTTGGATGCTTTACCAGTCCGCACGCGCGCGCCAGACTGAATGCACAATAAGAACCAGAAATGCTGCGGCGCAAGTGTCCGCCGCATTGCTACTATCCGTGATGGATCGACAGAATTGCTTCCCCGAGGTCGTCTTCATCACGGGCCGGAGTGCCACTTTAAAATTTGAGGTGTGTTGCGTAGCGGAGCGTGTTCCGATGTACGTCCGTGAAGGATTTGCAGCCGCAATCTGGGTTGGACTTTCCGCACTGGCGCTATTCGGTGCGGCGAGCCCGCTGCTCGTTTGGTGGCTCCGATAAGCGCTTTCCCCCGTTCCTGTCCGGGTGCCGCCTACGGCAACGGCGACGCAAGTCGTGGGAGGCCGATCCGCAGGCGGCTTGTCATCGTTTACGCCCAATAGGGAGCGGCCTTGTAGTAGTCGTGAATGCCCTGCTCGTAGTTGCGATCGCCCCACGCGGGGTTCTCATCGCGGCGGATCGTCGGAGCACGTTCGAGCTGTTCCTTGGTCAATCCCACGACGTAGCCCTCTTGGCGCGTGTCATACTTCAACGTGTTCCAGGGCAGCGGATGATAGTTGTTGCCCATGCCCAAAAATCCGCCAAACGACATGACGGCATATGCGATCTTGCCGCTGCGCTTGTCGATCATCACGTCGTAGACCTCGCCCAGATTGTCGCCCTGGGTATTGTAGACATTGGTCCCTTGCACCTTGCCTGCCGAGATCAGGGATGCGGTCTCGTCTCTCTGTTCCATCGTATCACCTCGTGAGCCCATCCGTGCCTCTGATGCGACAATGGACCAGCTGCGGGTAAGGTTCCGCGCCGGCCACGCACAACGTCAGCGGGTCGGTCGATCTCAACAAGAAGCCCGGCCTCGCACCCGAGGCCGGGCTTTGTTGGAGAAGGGAGCATGTTTGTCCAACATGCTTTCCGCCGCTTCTCGTGGTTCTTGGCTCACCAACGACAAGTGCGCCGGTGAGTTCCCGCGGCGCACCGATTCTCAACGGGTCACCGTGCTGCCAGACGCTGCTTGCGCAACGCATTTCTTGGCCATGCGCGAAAGCCGCTACCGCAACGACACTTTCGCGACGTTTTCCCGATAATCCTGTTTTGGATCGCGCCCGAGGAGAATCCTGATCCCGGCCACAAGGCTGTTGCCATTGAGCCAGATCTCGGCGCGCTCAGGATCAAGCCGCAGCAGCGTCAGCGTGGGATCATTCTTGCCATGTTCGTACCAGGGGGCAATGAAGCCGTTCCACAGGCGGTCGATGACCGCCCGATCGTTGTCGACAACGAGCTGTCCGTGAACCGAGGCGAAAAGATCGTGTCCCTTCGACGCAAAAGTTGCAATCGCGCGTGCACCGTCACCCAGATTCTGAACGAGGGTGGTATCCTTGGCGGTGAAGAACCAGACCGGGCCGCGATCGTGCTCGACTTGCGCGGTCATCGGACGGGTGTGGCCGTCCTCGACTCCGACCAGGCCGAGCATCATCGTCATGTCGGACCGCAATGACTTCCAAAACCGCGCTTCCAGGTCTTTCGCATCAGGCATGGGTGTCCTCCAAAAAAGCCTAACGGGGATTTCAGATGGAGGTTCCGGTTCGCGTTGCTCGAACGACGGCGCAGGAACATTCAATCCTCCGACGCGTTGCAAACCCCGGTGCAAATGGATTTGATAACCATGGTCGGTCTGGCGGCGGCAAGCTGTACGACCGTTTCCTATTGGCCCCAGCTCAAGAAGTGCTGGGACACGGGATCTGCGGATGACCTTTCCCTCAGAATGTTTTCGATCCTCGCAGCGGGAATTTCGCTCTGGGTCGTATACGGTCTATTGAAGCAAGACGTCATCATCGTGCTCGCAAACGGCATCAGCCTATGCCTGCTTGCCGGCATTCTCTATTTCAAGCTCAAAGACCGAAAGACCGATTATTGACGCGCGCAGCTACGCCGGGTCATTGCCCGCCGGCGCGTCCATGCTAGGCTTGGCGCGCTGTGCAATGAGACCAGCCCGCCGCATCGCCAAAAATGGCGGATACGTCTCACCGTCGATCGGGAGGAATCCGCACATGCCGTCACGACGCGCGCTGACACGATCCGCCCTCACCAGGCGTTCGATCCTCGCGGCCGGGCTGCTGGCGCCCCCGATGGCGCGAGCGCAGGCGCCGTCATCATCGGCGATCATGCGGATCATCAATCCGTTCCCCGCCGGCGGCACCTCCGACGCCATGGCCCGGCTCTTGCAACCCGCCTTGCAGAGCGCGCTCGGCACGACCGTGATCGTCGAGAACCGCCCCGGCGCGTCCGCCTCGATCGGCGCCACCGCCGTGGCGAAGTCGCCGCCCGACGGCCTGACCTGGCTGCTCACGTCTGAGACGTTCCTGGTATCGACCTTGCTGCTCCCCAACCTGCCGTTCGACGTGCAGAAGGACTTCGAGCCGGTGACCATGATCGCGCGCGGGCCGATGGTGCTCTGCGTGCATCCTTCGCGGCCCTACCGCACGCTGCCGGAACTCGTCGCGGCGGCGAAGGCGGCGCCCGAAAAACTCACCTACGGCACCACCGGGATCGGCAGCAACGGCCACCTCAGCGTCGCGGCGCTGTCCCAGCTCACCGGCATCAAGCTGGTGCATGTCCCCTATCGCGGCGCCGCGCCGCTCTTGAACGACGGCACCGCCGGCCATGTCGATATGGTCATTTCATCGAGCGCGACGGTGGCGCCGCAGGTCGAATCCGGACAGTTGCGCGCGCTGATCCAGTTCGGCGACCGGCGCGCCGCGTTCATTCCGGATACCGCGACCGCCGTCGAGCAGGGCCTCGAGAGCCTGCGCGCCTATTCGTGGTTCGGCTTCTTCGGCCCGGCCGGGACGCCGAAGCCCGTCATCGACCGCTTCTACAAGGAGGTGGTCGCCGGGATGCGCGACGAAAAGACTCACGGCATCTTCATCAACAAATTCCGGGTCGAGGTCCCGCTGCCGACCCCGGAGGAGCTGCGCAAGTCGATCGCCGACGGGATGCCATTCTGGGCCAAGATCATCCGCGACAATAACATCAAGGCCGGGTCGTAAGACGGATGGAATCCTGATAGAACCCCCGGCCGGACAGGTAACCGCAGGAATTGGAATAACGTGCTCGATCGGACCAAAGGCGGCAACATCCGGGAGCTTGGCGCCGACAAGCTGTTCGCCCTCCAGAACACGATGCCGCTCGACGGCCGGGTGTCCTCCTATCCGGCGAGCGCGCGCGGCTATTCGGTCACCAACTGCTACCTGCTGCGACAGCCCGACGCCGCCTGGCTGATCGATACCGGCTTCGGCGGCGACGAGGCGGCACTGCGCACGCAGATCGAGTCGTTGATCCCGCGCACGCTGCCGCTCTCGCTGCTGCCGCTGCGGCTCAACGAATTCATGTCGATCCAGAACATCGACCCGTTCACGCTCTACTTCAACGTCAAGGAATGCTTCACCGGCAATCCCGACGCCGCGTTCTGGTTCGACTTCGGCGCCGGCTCCGACTCCGGCAAGAACACCCTCGATACGCTGAACATCACCACCATCAGCCGCGAGGAGACGATCCCGATCGGCAGTCTCGGCCGCCCGGTCGTGGTCTACCAGGCGCCGATCCGCCTGATCGCGACCCGCTGGATCTACGACGAAGCCACCAGGACGATGTTCACCTCCGACATGTTCACGCACACCTGGCGCGACCGTGCGGACGGCCCGTGGATCATCGAGGACGGCGACGACGATCCGACCGACTTCGACCACGTGCGCTCGTTCCTGCTCAACACCCGCTACTGGTGGCTGGAAGGCGTCGATACCGCGAAGCTCCGCGCCGGCATCGACAAGATCCTCTCCAAGCACGACATCGAGACCATCGCGCCCGGCTACGGCTGCATCCTGCGCGGCAGGAAGACGGTCGCCAGGCACATCAAGCTCCTCGACGACGTGCTGAAGTCCCTGGACAAGACCGTCGCGACGTCGCGCTACGTCGACCGAGACGAAGAACGGTGAGAGCGAAACGATAATGGCAAGAAAGCACCAAGGCACGCTCGACCGCCCCAACCCGTTGCCGCGCGAGGTCGCGCCCGGCGTCTTCTGGCTGGGCGAATGCCTGGAGCAGCGCCAGCAGGGCAAGATCTATCACGGCTGCAACGCCTCGTTCCTGATCGTCGGCGGCACCGCCTCGATGCTGGTCGAGACCGGCCATCCGAAGGACTTCCCGATCATCGAGGGCCAGCTCAACACGCTGCTGCCCGGCAAGCCGCCGATCAAGTACCTGTTCGTCACCCACCAGGAGACGCCGCATTGCGGCGGGCTCGGCCGCGTGCTGACGCGCTATCCCGACGCCATCCTGTGCGGCGACGTCAGCGACTATCACCTCGCCTTCCCGCAGCACGAGCACCGCATGCGCATGATGAAGGAGGGCGACGAGATCGACCTCGGCGGCCGCGGCTTCCGCGCGGTCGAGCCGGTCGTGCGCGACATGCGCACCACCTGGTGGGGTTTCGAGACGCGCGAACGCGTGCTGTTCCCCGGCGACGGCTTCGCCTACAGCCACTACCACGAAGACGGCCACTGCGGCCTGGTCGCGGAGGAAGCCGCCTCGCTCGACCTCGAGGACACCACCGCGGTGTTCGCCGACCTGGCGCTGTGGTGGACCAAGTGGGCCGACATGCGCAACTACTGCGCCCGCCTCGACCTCTTGATGGAGCGGCTCGACGTCAAGACCGTGTGCCCGACCCACGGCCTCGTCATCACCGACGTCGCGCGCACCATGCCGAAGGTGAAGGAAGGCCTCCTTTTCGGCTCGAAGGTCGCCGAGCGCGGCACCAACGACGCGTCGTTCGGCAAAGCGAAGCCGGCGGTGGCGGCGGAATAACGGACACGCCATCAGGTCCGCTTCGGGTCCGGTGCGCGCCTCGGGGTGACGGACCAAACGCTGATCTGCTATGTTGCTCGCATGTCTGATATGTCCAAGGTCCTCAAGGACGCTGTCGCCGAAGTCACGACCTCCCGGTAGCCGACCAGGAAACGATCGGCCGTCAGCTTTTGTCGCATGTCGAGAAGCTGCGCCGGCTGCGTGTCGAGATCGACAAGGGCATTCGGTCGCTTGATGCCGGCGAGGGCCGGGAGCTGAACATCGACGAATTCATCCGCGACAAGCAACGGCGGCATGGCGACGCCTAGACGGCGCGTCATCTGGTCGGCGGACGCACGCTCCGACCTCGATTCAATCTGGGATTATTACGAACGAGTTGCTGGCCCGAATGCGGCGGAGAAGATGATCCGCCAGATCGATGACGTCGTGCGACTGATTCAAGAGCACCCCTTTGCAGGACGCGGCCGCGACGAGGTGCGTGCGTGCCCACGCTCGTTCGCCGCGACCGCATGTCGTGTTCTATCGCATCAGGGACGACATCCCCGAAATCGCTCGCATCCTTGATGGGCGGCGGGACATCGACGACATCTTTGCCGTGGCGACGCCGTAGGGTGTCACCGCGATCCCGAAGGTCGCCGAGCGCGGCACCAACGACGTCGTTCGGCAAAGCCAAGCCGGCGGTGGCGGCGGAGTAGCGGTCGGCCCGCCATTCGTCCCACATCGCCGGCAGCGCCGCCGGTGCTCCCGCTGTGCCCAAAAAAGGGCGCGATTCCAACCACATAGGCTCCGGCCATGGGGGCCCGGTACTTCCGGCGGACTTGCATTCTGCCGCGCCGGCAATTTTCTTGGGCCGGCTTTTGAACCAGAACGCCGCTTCGCGCGACCAAGCGCGTTCAACAGATTCCCCAAGCCGGAGGACCCTATGGCGACAGCCACCCAAACCGCCGCCCGCACCGTCAACAACGGCGTCAATGTCGACGCGCTGATCGCCGCCCGCGAGGCGCTCACGGCAACCCCCGCCGCGGCGCAGTTCAAATGGCGCGCGGCTTGCGAATGGAAGAACGGCACGCACAGCCATTCGACGGTCGAGAGCTTCTTCGGCCTGGGCGCGGAACAGCACCGCAAGAAGACGTTCAAGTTCGACGCCGACCATCCGGAGGTGTTCGCCTCCGAGGACAAGGGCGCCACGCCGGTCGAGTACGTGCTGGTCGGCCTCGCGAGCTGTCTCACCGCCGGCGTCGCCGCGATCGCGCAGCACCGCAACATCCAATTGCGCTCGGTGGAGGCCACGATCGAAGGCAACATGGACCTGCAGGGCATCCTCGGCATCGACAGCGACGTCCGCAACGGCTTCGGTACCATCAAGGTCCGCTACAAGATCGACGCCGATGCGAAACGCGAAGATATCGAGGCGCTGGTCGCGCAGTCGCAGAAGCGCTCCGCGGTGTACGACATCGTCACCAATCCGACCAACGTCGTGGTCGAGGTGATTTGAAATTGCTGAACCGCCCAGCTCTATCCCGCTCGTCCCCGCGAAAGCGAGGACCCAGGAGTCATGAGAAAGATTCTGGATTCCCTAAGTTCACAAACGAAGTGCAACACCTTCTTAGAGAGGTGTTGCCATGGGTCGCAAGTACG
>JAIESR010000051.1 GCA_019745775.1 Xanthobacteraceae bacterium
GGCCCGAAACTATCTAGCGTCCGTCTGCCTTGCAGCCGCCCTCGTTTGGTGGATTTAATGAGTCCGGACCCTAATATGCGCGCCGGCATGGCCGGAGCACCCGGTTTGGGAGGAAATGCATGACCACAGTCGTTACCGGCGCCGGCCTGATCGGCACCGCCTTTGCCCAGAACGCCATCGCGCGCGGCGAGAAGGTCGTATTCGTCGATCCCGAGCCGCGCGCCGACTTCCTCGAGCTCAAGCTCGGCGACAAGGGCTATGCGCTCGCCCGCTACGACGTGCGCGACCTGCCCAACCTGATCGCCACCATCAAGGAGCACGGCGCCGACACCGTCGTGCACACCGCCGGCCTGATCGGGAACCGCGTCCAGCAATCGCTCTCCGCAGGCTTCGACATCAATCTCGGCGGCACCCGTAATGTCGCCGAAGCCGTGCGGCTCACCGGCGTGCGGCGGCTGGTTCATATCTCGACCTTCGGCGTGTACGACCGCCGGCGCGAGGCAGGCAATGCCCCGGTGGGCGAGGATTACGTGCGCGGCGGCGCGCGCGCCTATGGCGCGTTCAAGGCGGCGAAGGAACTGGTCCTCGAGGCCTACGCCGCCACCTACGCGTTCGAGGTGATCATGCTGCGGCCGGCGAACGTGTTCGGGCTCGGGCATTTCTGGTCCGGCTCGAGCGGCGGCATGAAGATGCAGCGGCTGATCGAGGCCGGGCTTGACGGCGGGACCGCGCGCATCCCCGCCTCCGAGACCATGGCCAACGAATACGTCTACGCCAAGGACGTCGGCCGCGCGGTCGACGCCGCCACCACGGCGAAGCGTCCGCCGCAGATCCATTTCAACATCGGCAACGGCTACGTCTCCTCGTTCGACGAGGTGCTGGCGGCGGTGAAGGCGCTCTGCCCGAACCTGCGCTACGAGGTCGAAGCCGGCGAGCCGCCGCATTCCAAGACCGCGCCGCTCGACATCTCCGCGGCAAAACAGCACCTCGGCTGGGAGCCGCGCTTCACGCTACAGTCCGCGTTCGAGGACTATCTCAAGGACTTGAAGGCGGCGCGCGCCAGCCGATGAGGTGCGAGCCGCGAAATGGAACAGGCATGCCGATGCTCTTACGGAATATTTCGCTCGTATTCGCGCTGACGACCATCGCGGGCGCAGCACTGGCGCAACCTTACCCCTCGAAGCCGATCAAGATCGTGGTGTCGACGACGCCGGGCGGCATCACCGACATCCTGGCGCGCCATCTCGGCGCGCATATCACCGCCAAGACCGGACAGGCCGTGGTCATCGACAACCGCGCCGGCGGCTCCGGCAACATCGCCATGAGCGAAGTTTCGCGCGCGACGCCCGACGGTTACACGCTCGGCTTCGCCAACACCGGCAACATCACCATCAACCCCTATTTGTTCAGCAAGCTCAACTACGATCCGCTCAACGACCTCATTCCGATCGGCCCGGTCGGAACCGTGCCGCTGTTCCTGACGGTGAACGCCAGCCGCGTGCCGGCAACGACCTTGCAGGAGTTCATCGCCTACGCGAAGGCGAACATCGACAAGGTCAGTTATGCGGGCGCCGGTGCCGGCACGACACCAGACCTCGCGCAGAGCGAGTTCGCGCGCCGCTCGGGGTTGAAGCTCGTGGTGGTGCCGCATCGCGGCACCGGCCCGGCGACCCAGGCCGTGATCGTCGGCGACGTGCAGGTGACGTTCGTCTCGATGGGCCCGCACATCGAGCTGGTGCGCAAGGGCGTGCTGCGGGTACTGGCGGCGGCGACGCCCAAGCGCATGCCCTATGTGCCGGACGTGCCGACCTTCTCCGAACAGGGCTTCCCCGGCTTCACCGCGGAGACCTGGTTCGCGCTGTTCGCGCCCAAAGGAACGCCGAAGGAATTGCTCGAGCAGCTCAACGGCTACACCCGCGGCGTCCAGCAGGACCCGGAGACCAGCCGACGGCTGGCGGCCACCTTCGTCGACCCCTTGCTGCTGACGCACGTCGAATTCGCCGCGCAGGTGAAGGCCGACGCGGTGAAGTGGGAACGGATCGTGCGGGACTCCGGCGCCAAACTCGACTGATTGGCGCCCTACTTGCTGGTGCGTCCATCGCTCGGTCGCAGCCACCGGACCGACTGGACCTGCTTCATCAGGTCCACGTCGATGTGCGGCAGGATGGTCTTCGCGAAGGCGCGGCGGACCAGTTGGTTTTCACGCGCGCACCCGTCTGCGCGCGCCTTCGGAAGCACGCCGTTGTCGACGAAGTCGCGGAACGCCTCCGGCTCTCCGCCATAGGCGAGGCACAGATAATTGAAGAACCGCTGCGCGTCGGTGCCGTGCTCGTCGGCGTACTCGGCCCGTGACCGCGGATTCCTGTTGTTGAGATAGGTGAACGCCGCGCCTTTGATGGTCGTGCGCGCCACGTCCTTGCCGAACTGCAGCATCAGGAACGCCGAGAGCTGATCGGCGGCATCTTCTTCTCGTCCGAATACCGGCACCTGCAGGATGTCGAACAACGCATGGCCGAGCTCATGAAAGATCGCGTCGATGAACCCGCCGACCACCACCTCGTCGCGCGTAAAGCCCTGCGGCGACGTCGTCTGTGGCGCGATCTGCTCCAGGTGTTCGTAGAACTCGTAGCAGAGGCTGATCGCCCATTCGCTGCGATCGTAGAAGGCGTTGACCACGCCGCAGGACTTGGTCCGGATGCGCAGCACGCGCGGCAGACGCAGCGGCGACAGGAACATCGAGAGCTCTTCCAGCACCTGGCGCTTGCGAAGGCGGTCCAAGGTCGCCTGCGAGCGTGGGAAGCGCAGCATCGGATCGATATAATCGATGATGACGCGGGTGTTGGCGGCGAGTTCCTGTGGCCGCGGCTGCGCGGCGCTTTCGGGCGTCTGAACCAGCAAGGCGGCCGCCGCGACGGCCAGCGCAGCGACAATCTTCGAGCAGCGCATCTTGAACCTCGACGTCATTGAGCGGAACGGAGTCGGTTTCATGTCGAGGCTCCGCTCACTTGGGCTCGTCCAGCATCAACCAGGTCGCAGACTGGACCCGCTTGAGCAGTTGCACGTCCACGTGCGGCAGGATCTGCTGCACGAAAGCCTGCCGCAAAGAGAGAAACTCATTTCCGCAACGTTGTGCTCGGCGCTGGGGCATCAGGTTCTGGTCGACCAGGAACCTGAAGGTGGCCGGATCGGCGCCGATGGCAATGCAGAGATAGTTGTAGAAACGCTGCGCCTCCGGCGCCTGCTCGCTGGCGAAGTCGGCTTGAGTCCATTGCCGCTCCGACAATTCGAAATAGCGTGCGGCGCCGACCATGACCCTGAGCGCGACGTCCCGGCCGAACTGGACCATGATGAAGCCGGCGAGCTTGTCGGCGGCATCGCGTTCACGCCCCCAGACCGGAATATCCAGGATGTCGAAGGTCGCGATCGCGACCTCATGCAGCACCTGCTGGATGACCGCGCCGAGGATCATGCTCTCGGGCGGCGGGGCGCCAATCTGCTGAGTTGGCGGCACCAGCTGTGCGACCTTCGCGATGTATTCGTAGCAGATCGTCACCGCTCCGCCGGGCTGGTACGGCCGCTGCTCGGCGTTGCACTGGTCGACCTGCACCAGGAGCTTGCGCGGGAGCCGCAGCGGCGACAGGAACAGCCGCAGTTGCTCGAGCACCTGCCGGCGCATCAGCCGCTCACGGATCGGACGGAACCGCGGGTCCTGCGGCTCGGCGTAGACCACATCGACCTGCGAGTTGCCCCAGTCGGCCCCGGCCGTCGTGGGCGGCGGTGCCGGTGGTGGCGTGACGTCAGTGGTGGTCGGCCGGAACACCGGTCCGGGCGTCGGCACAGGCGCCGGCTTGTCGGCGCCGGGGGTAGGCTTGCCGGCGCCACCACCGGGGCCGGAGGGACCAAAGGTCTGGGCATGAAGTGACGCCGCGCCGAGGGGCACGATGAACGCCAGCGCAAGGACGAGACGGACAACGAAGGTCATCAATGGCTTCCCTGTTCGCGCGAGCGGGACCACCGCCTTCCCCTCGGCATGAAAAATCCGGCCACGCCCCCGAACGTCCGCCGGATTCCTGGCTTGGATACTAGCGTGCAGGATTGCCGGCTCACAATATGGGCGGCGTCCCGCCGATGAATTGTGGCAGGCCGCTGTGACGCAGCGTTAACCCGCGGCGCCAGCTGGCGGGTGACGCGCGTGGCGTTATAGTCCGCGCGATAGGAGATCTTCGTGAACATCGTCGAAAAGAACGCATTAAAGCCGGCCGCGGCGGTGGGCGACCTCGACCGCTTCCGGCTGCGCCGATTCATCGACGAACTTCCCGCCGAAGAGCTCGAGGTGCGCAGCGACAGGACCGAGCTTGTCGACGTGGCGCAGGCGCTGGAAGGAAATCCGCGCGCGGTGCTGTTCGTGGCGGCCGGTCCGGACCGGCAGCAACTGGTCGGCAGCGTCACCGGCAGCCGTTCGCGTATCGCCCGCGCCTTCGGCGTCGCGCCGGGCGAGCTGCTGCGCGAAGTCCAGAAGCGCATGCGCAACAAGGGCGAGATCGTCGAGGTCCCACGCACCGAGGCGCCGGCGCAGCAAGTGGTGCTGACCGGCGCCGACGCCGATCTCACCGCGCTGCCGGTACATCTCCAGCACGGCGCGGACGGTGCGCCCTACATTTCGTCGTCCACCGACTTCGTGGTCGACCCGACGACCGGCTTCACCAATGTCGGCATCCGCCGGCTGATGCTGCGCGGCCGCACCGAGGCCGGCGTCGACCTCAATTCGCCAAGCGATCTCCGCGCGATCTATGAAGCGAGCGCCGCCGCCGGCAAGCCGGTGCCGGTCGCCTTCGTCATCGGCTCGCATCCGATCGACCATCTCGCGGCCGTCATGCGGCTGCCGAGCGACGACCTCGCGCTGATCTCGGCGCTGCGCGGCGCGCCGCTGCCGGTGGTTAAGTGCGTCACCAACGACGTGCGGGTGCCCGCCGACGCCGAATGGGTGCTGGAGGGCTATGTCGACGAGCGCGGCCACGTGGAGCCGGAAGGCCCCTACGGCGAATTCCTCGGCTACTACGGCGCGGTGAAGCGCAATCCGGTATTCCACCTGACTGCGATCACGCGGCGCCGCGACGCGCTGTTCCAGACCTCGACCATCGGCGGGAAGTCTTTGTCACGGACAGACACTGCGCAGCTCAACGGCGTGCGCACCGAAGTCATGGTGTGGCGCGCGCTCGAGACCGCGGTGCGCGAACCGGTCGGCGTCTATGCCACCACCTCGAGCGGCGGCATGTACACGCTGCGCGTCGCGATCCGGGCGCGCGTGCCCGGCGAGGCGCGCAACGCTATCGCCGCCTGCTTCGGGGCGCTGACCAACGTGAAGCACGTGTTCGTGGTCGATCCCGACATCGACATTTTCTCCGACGAGGAGATGGACTGGGCGTTCGCGACCCGCTTCCAGGCCGACCGCGATCTCATGGTGATGAGCGACATGCGCGCGGTTCCGATCGATCCGTCGCTGATGGGGAGCCGTACCGGCGCCAAGGCCGGCTTCGATCTGACCTGGCCGCCCGGCGTCGCGACGAAGCTCGAATTCAAGGTGCCGGCGCCGCCAACATTCAACGGCAAGCGCTTCCCCTCGATCGAGGCCGCGCTCGCCGACGGGCCGAAATTCTTCGAAGACCTGATGAGCGCCGTCGGCAGTCGCGACGGGCGCGAGATCGTGCGCGCGCTCGAAGACCTGAAGGCGAAGACCGCCATCGAGCGCGACAGCGAAGGCCGCTATTTTCTTCGTGGCCCGGATGGAAAGTGAGCGACATCCGGGGCAATCGACCGCCCAGGAAAGCCCCCGGGCTTCGCTGCACCCAACCCGGGCTAAACGGCACACATCGCTGGAGGAACACCGTAATGACCGCTGCCCTGCGAACCGCCGCGGCCTCACTCGTCCTGCTCGCCAGCCTTGGCGCTGCACCGGCGCAGGAGACGACCATCAATATCGGCCTGGTGCGCTCGATCTCGAACGGCGCCAATCTCTGGGGCGTCGAGAAGGGCTACTTCAAAGAGGTCGGCATCAACCTCAAGATCGAGGAACTCGACACCTCCGCCAATGTGCTCGCAATGCTGGCGCAGAACCGGCTGCAGATCATCGAAGGCGGCGTGTCGGCGGGCTACTTCAACGGGCTCCAGAAGAACCTGCCGATCACCATGGTGATGGATCGGGTGTCGAGCCCGCTCGGGCACAACCTGATGCTGCGCCCGGATCTCAAGGATCAGATCACGCGGCTCGGCCAGCTCAAGGGCAAGGTCATCGCCACCAACGGTCACGGCGCGGTGTCGACCTACGAGGTCGGCCGCATGCTCGAGACCGACGGCATCACCATTGCCGACGTCGAGATCAAGGTGCTGCCGTTCCCGCAGATGTCGGTCGCTTTCCGCAACAAGGCGATCGACGCCGCGATCGTGATTCCGCCGTTCACCGCGCAGCTGATCGAAGGCGGCTTCGCGGTGCCGTTCAAGGATCCCGATGACCTCGTCAAGCCGCATCCGATGTCGATCGCAGTCAGCATGATCAACACCGAATGGGCGAAGGCGAGCGACCGCGCCGCGCGCAACTATTACAGCGCCTATCTGCGGGCGGTGCGCGACTACTGCCAAGCCTATCACGGCGGCGCAAACCGCGCCGCGATGATCGACCTCCTGGTCAGGACCAAGACCGAGACGCGCGAGCCACTGTTGCACAAATATCCGTGGCCGGCGCGCAGCCCGAACGGCGCGATCAACACCGCAAGCGTCATGGACATGCAGAAGTGGTACGGCGAGAGCAAGATGACCACCGCCAACCTGCCGCTCGAGCGCATCATCGACACCAGCTACGGCCGCGAGGCGGTGGCGAAGCTGCCACCGTTCGTGCTGGAGAACAAGGACTCAAAGCTCCCGGGATGCCGGTGACTTCTTGCGCGAACCCACGGCGCGGCGCGGCGATCGAGATCGCGGGCCTGCGCAAGGAATATGTCAGCGCGGCCGGACGCGTGCTCGCAATCGAGAATATCGACCTGAAGATCGCCGCCGGCGAGTTCCTCTGCATCGTCGGACCGTCCGGCTGCGGGAAGTCGACGCTGCTGCGCATTCTCGCCGGCCTCGACCACCAGACCGCCGGCACCATCACCGTCGATGCCGAAGGCTGGGCGGTGGAGAACGCGATGGTGTTCCAGGAGAGTGGGCTGTTCCCCTGGATGAGCGTCGAGGCCAATGTCGGCTTCGGGCTGATGACGCGGGGCGTTCCATCCGCGGAGGCTGCGGAACGTATCGACGCCGCACTCAAGCTCGTCGGCCTCACCAAGTTCCGCCGCCACTTCCCGCATCAGCTTTCCGGCGGCATGCGCCAGCGCAGCGCGATCGCGCGCGCCTTCGTGACCGATCCGGCGATGCTCCTGATGGACGAGCCGTTCGCCGCACTCGACGCGCAGAACCGGGTGATCCTGCAAGCCGAGCTGGTGCGGATCTGGGAGCAGACCGGCAAGACCGTGATCTACATCACGCACTCGATCGAGGAGGCGCTGCTGCTCGGCGACCGCTGCGTGGTGATGACCGCGCAGCCGGGCCGCATCAAGGAGATCATCAGCGTGCCGTTTGCGCACCCGCGCGATCTCATTGCACTGTCGGCGGCCCCCGATTTCGGCAAGCTCAAGCTCGACATCTGGCGCGTTCTCGAAGACGAAGTGATGCGCGCCCGCGCGGAGATGGACGCATGAGAGGCCTTTCCGCCAAAATGTCGGCTAAGACCCGCGACCGCCTGCTCTACCTGATCTCGCCGATCGGGCTGTTGCTGGTGTGGGAACTGCTGCTGCTCGCCGGCTTCGGCGACCGCCGCTTCATTCCGGCGCCGAGCGACATCGCGGCCCGCTACTGGCAGCTCCTCATGAACGGCGAGCTTGCCTACCACACCGGCGCAACGCTGCTGCGGGTGTTCGCGGGCTTCTTCGTCGGCGTCATCCCGGCCATCGCGCTCGGGCTCTTGATGGCGATGTACCGGCCGGTGCGCATCTTCATCGACCCGCTGATCGCGTCGCTGTTCCCGATCCCCAAGATCGCGCTGATGCCGCTGCTTCTCCTCGCGTTCGGCTTCGGCGATGCCTCGAAGATCGCGCTGGTGGCGATCGCAGTATTCTTCCCGGTCATCGTGAACACCTATGTGGGCGCCGCGAATATCGAGAAGATCTACTGGGACGTCGCCAAGAACTACGGCGCGAGCCAGACCATGATGTTCACCCGCATCGTGTTCTTCGGCGCGCTGCCGACGATCTTCGCGGGGCTGCGCATCGCGCTTGCGGTGTCGTTCATCGTCCTGGTGGCGGCCGAGTTCGTCGCCACCAAGAGCGGCATCGGCTACCTCATCTGGAATTCGTGGGAGCTTCTGGAAGTCACCACGATGTTCTGCGGGATCGTGACCATCGGCCTGCTCGGCCTTGTCACCTCGGCGCTGTTTCAGGAATTGGAGCGCAAGGTGATCCCGTGGAAGGCGGAGTAACTCATTGAGAACGCGACAATTCCGGCAGTTGACCTATATCAACAGGCACGCGTAGTGGCGCCTATACTAATGGCCAGCTATCAGCCAGGAGGTGTGACATGACTCACACGACTGTTGGCTCGACTGTCTACTACTGCCCCATGCATCGTTCGATTCGCAGCGATGGTCCGGGCTACTGTCCCGATTGTGGCATGGCGTTGCAACCGAAAGGCGCGCGCTTCGGACTGCTACGACACATCTTCAGCAATCCGATGCACGTCGCTGTCATGATCGCACTGATGGTCGCGATCATGGCGGTCGCGATGGTGTGGTAGCCACGCCGGCATGATTGGAGGTGCGGCATGGATTTCCTCGCCGTGTGCGCGGATCTCGGCGTGTGCGATCTGGTCCCCAGCGCTTGGCACCGGGTGATGCCGCCCCTGATGTTCCTGCTGTTCGTGTTGATCGTGGGCGTGCCAATTGCGCGCATCCTGCGTCGGGCCGGACGCAGCCGATGGTGGGTCATTCTCGCCTTTGTGCCGCTGCTGAACTTGCTCGGCTTGTGGCTGTTCGCGTTCCTACGCTGGCCAACCCTCGACAAATCGTCGGGCCACTGAGTCCGCGGAAGTCAATACCTCTGGACAAATCGCGGCGCTGTATTGGCCTGTGGCGGACGGTCGTGTGACAGTCGGCGGGTGGGCCTGCGACCACTGACCAGGGGGTCGGTAAGGGTGTACATTTCCGGCCAACTGGCGTGGAGGCGGCCGCAGGCCCACGAGCATTATGCTACGCGCCGCCCCCTGAATCGCCAGCTATTCGGCGCCTAGGTTAACTGCGGCATGCATCGTTTTGGCCGGAATATTCGCGATTGAGCCGCATTCGGCGCGTTCCCGCATCCTTAATTCCGCTCATCGCCCCGCGGCATAGCCTTGCATACCCCGGGGATTGGCGGCGGCCCTGCGGCGCTTGCCCTCACGCGATGCGGCGGTGAGGCGGCCTTCCGACCATGGCGGCCCGACCTCGACGACATGGCCGCGGCGGCCGAGCTCCTCGATCGTCTCCTGCGGCAGGCGGCTCTCCACCACCAGTACGCCCGGGCGTGCCTCGCGCGGCCAGAACGACGACGGGAAATGCTCGGAGTGCCAGGCCGGCGCATCGATCGATTCCTGCAGGTTCATGCCGCAGTGGACGTGGCGCAGGAACATCTGCAGCACCCACTGGTCCTGCTGGTCGCCGCCGGGCGAGCCCCAGGCGAGGTACGGATCGCCGTCGCGCAGCGCCATGGTCGGCGACAGCGTGATGCGCGGGCGCTTCCCGGGACCGATCGCGTTCGGATGGCCCTCGTCGAGCCAGAACTGTTGCGCGCGGCTGCCGAGGCAGAAGCCGAGCTCGGGAATCGTCGGCGAGGATTGCAGCCAGCCGCCGGACGGCGTCGACGACACCATGTTGCCGTGGCGGTCGATGACGTCGAGATGCACGGTGTCGCCGCGCATGACGCCCGAGCGCTCGAGCTTGCCGCCGTCGCCGACGGCGGCGAGGTCGGGATGGTTGACGTCGTCGTGCGTCCAATTGGCGAGCCGCCCGACCGTCGGTTCGCCGGCGCCGGGCGCGGCGATCCGCTGGCCGCCCGGCACCCGGATGTCGAGCCGCAAGCCAAAGCCCGGGATATTGCCAGGCCGCTGCTCCATCGAAGCGTCCTTGCCGATCAGCTTGCGGCGCGCGGCGGCATACTCATCCGACAGGAGCACATCGCCCGGCACCTTCACGAAGTCGGGATCGCCGTAGAACGTCTCGCGGTCGGCATAGGCGAGCTTCGAGCACTCGACGATCAGATGGATGAAGTCCGCGCTCACCGGATCGGCGCCGTCGAGATCGAAACCCTTGAGCATCGCAAGCTGCTGCAGCACCGCCGGGCCCTGGCTCCAGAAGCCGCCCTTGCAGACGGTGTAGCGGCCGTACTGAACCGTGGCCGGCGCTTCGATGCGCGGCTCGAAGCGCGCCATGTCGTCGGCGGTGAGCACGCCGCGATGGCGCTCGCCGCTCGAATCCATCAGCTCCTGGGTTCGGCAGAAGCGGTCGATCGCCTCGGCGACAAAGCCCTTCGACCACATCTTGCGGGCATGCTCGATCTGCTTGTCGCGATTGCCGCCGACGCTCTCGGCCTCCCGCAGGATGCGCGAATAGGTCTCAGCGAGCTTCGCGTTGACGAACAGCGTGCCGGGCGCCGGCACCTTGCCGCCGGGCAGATAGACCGCCGCCGAGGTCGGCCAGTGCTCGCGGAACAGCTGCTCGACCGTGCCGATGGTGAAGCTCGCGCGCTCGACCAGCGGCTGGCCCTCGCCGGCGTAGTAGATCGCGGGCTTGAGCACGTCGGCGAGCGACATGGTGCCATAGTCGCGCAGCAGCAGCATCCAGGTCTCGAACGTGCCGGGCACGCAGCAGGCGAGCAGCCCGGTGCCGGGCACAAGGTCGAGGCCGAGGCTCTTGTAGTGCGCGATGGTCGCGCCCATCGGCGCCGGACCCTGCCCGCAGATCACCTCGATTCTGTCCTTGCCCTTGCGCGTATCGTGCACGATGACCGGCACGTCGCCACCGGGACCGTTGAGATGCGGCTCGACCACCTGCAGGGTGAACGCGGTCGCGACCGCCGCGTCGAAGGCGTTGCCGCCGCGCTCCAGGATGCTCATGCCGACCGCGGTCGCGATCCAGTGCGTCGACGTGCAGACGCCGAAGGTGCCGTCGATCTCGGGCCGCGTGGTGAAGGGATTGGGATTGATGTTGCTCATTATGCGGTGCCTGCGCGAAGTTTGGGCGCCACCTAACCACATAATCCGTGAGGTTGGTAGGATGGGTTGAGCGCAGCGATATCCATCGCGTTGAAGCAAAGATGATGGGTTTCGCAAGGGCTCAACCCATCCTACTGCCCTACTCCACTTTCACCCGCGCCGCTTGAATCACCGGCGTCCAGCGCGCGATTTCGCTCCGGACCAGGGCTTGCAACGGCTGCTGCCCGCGCCGCGGCTTGGCAGGTATGTCGCTGGCGAGGGCGGCCATGCGCTTGCCGGTGACGTCGTCGTCGAGCGCCTTGTCGAGCGCATCCGACAACCGATCGAGCACCGGCTTCGGCGTGCCCTTGGGCGCGAACAGCGCGAACCAGGCCGAGGTCTGGAACTCGGGCAACCCGGCTTCCGCCGTGGTGGGCACATTGGGCAGAACCGGACTGCGCCGTGGCGACGCGATCGCGTAGGCCTTGATCTTGCCGCCCGCAAGCTGCGGCGCCGCGGTGGTGGCGTCGGCGCAGAGATAGTCGACCTGGCCCGACACCAGCGCGTTCATGGCCGGCAGGCCGCCGTTGAACGGCACCATCGTCGGCTTCACCTTCAGGATCGAGTCGAGCAGGATATTCGTGATGAAGAACACCGAGCCGATGCCGGCATGGCCGACGTTGAGCTTGGCGTGATTCTCGCGCACATAGGCGACGAATTCCTTGAGGTCCTTCGGCGGGAAATCCGGCCGCGCCACGATCAGCATCGGGAACTCGCTGACCAGGCCGATCGGCTCGAAATCGACGTCGGGCTTGTAGGCGAGGTTGGTATAAAGCGAGGGCGCGACGGCGTGCGTGCCGACGTGCCCCATCAGGATGGTGTAGCCGTCGGGATCGGAACGCATCGCGCGCGTCGAGCCGGTGGTGCCGCCGGCCCCCGCGATGTTCTGGACGACCACCTGCTGGCCCAGCGTGCGCGTCATGTGCTCCGCGACCAGCCGCGCCGACACGTCCGTGGCTCCACCCGGTGCAAAAGGAACGATCAGCGTGATGTTGCGCGACGGCCAGGCCTGCGCCCGCGCGGCGCGCGGCAGCGCCGGCAGTGCGGCGGCGCCGGCCGCCAGGCGGAGGAAGCTTCGGCGTTTCATGAACACAACTCCCGTGTACTCATCCCTTGATACCGGCAGCCTTGAGAATCGGCCACCACTTCTCGATCTCGGACTTGTGGAACGCGCCGAGCGCCTCGGGCGTGCGCTGGTCGGCCGGCGGCATGTCGATGCCCTGGGCTGACAACTTGTCGGCCACCGCCTTGTCGGCAAGCGCTTCGCCGACCGCGCGATTGATGCGCACGATCGCGTCCTTCGGCGTGCCCCTGGGCGCCCACAGGCCGTACCAGTTGGCGCTGTAGAAGCCCGCGAGACCGCCCTCGTCGGTGGTCGGCACGTCGGGCGCCGACACCGTGCGCGCTTTCGACGTCACGGCATAGGCCTTGATCGATCCCGCGCGCAGAGCGGGCAGCGAGTTCGAGGCCTGATCGAACAGGAGATCGAGCTCGCCCGCGGCCAGCGCCTTGATCGCGGTCTGCACGCTCTTCTCCGTCACGAACGCAAGGCGGGTGCCGGTGGCGTTCTGGAAATAGATGGCGTTGACGTTGGTGCCGCTGGCGGGACCGACATTGCCGGTGCGTGCCTTCTCGGGATTGGCTTTCAGCCAGGCGATCAGCTCTTTGAGGTTGGCGGCCGGGAAATCCTTGCGGGCGGAGATCATCAGCGGGTTGCTCGGCAAGAGCGCGATCGGCTCGAGATCGCTGCGCAGATCATAGGACAGCGAATAGACCGCGCCATTCACCACATGGGAGCCGTTGTGGCCGTAGCTCAGCGTGTAGCCATCCGGCGCCGCCTTCACCGCGCGTTCGACGCCGGGCACGCCCGATTGCCCGGGAACGTTCTCGATCACGACTTGCTGGCCAAGCGCCTGGCTCATGCGCCCGGCGAGCGGCCGCGCAAGGCCGTCCGCCGGACCGCCGGCGAGATAAGGCACGATGATGGTGATGGGGCGCGACGGGAACGCTTGCGCGCGGGTGGGATGCGGCATCGCCGGCAATGCGGCAGCGCCGGCGGCAAGACGGAGAAATGTTCGGCGCGGAAATGTCATGGCGTAGTCCTTGTTGCGCAGATTGTTGCTCAGTCCGATCGTTCAGTCAGGTTTGGCGCCGGCGAATTTGACGACCTTGCCCCATTTCTCGGTCTCCTCGGCGAGGAGCTTGCCGAAATCGGCGGGCGAGCCGACCGTGATCTGCCCGTTCAACTGATCGAGCCGCGCCTTGATCTTGGGATCGGCGAGGCCGGCATTGATCTCGCGGTTGAGCAGCGCGATGATCTCCGGCGGCGTCTTGCGCGGCGCAACCACCCCGAACTGCGCGCTCACCTCGAAGCCCGGCACCGTTTCGCCGATGGTCGGAAGCTCCGGCACGGCCGGCACGCGCGCCGCCGTCGTCACCGCGAGCGCGCGCAGCTTGCCGGCGCGAACCGGCTCGAGCGCGGTCGCCATGTTGTCGAACATGACGTGCACCTGCCCGCCCATCAGGTCGGTCATCGCCGGGATCGAGCCGCGATAGGGCACGTGCTGCATCTCGATGCCGGTCATCATCTTGAACAGCTCGGCCGAGACGTGCTGTGGCGTGCCGCTGCCGGCCGAACCGTAGCTGATCTTGCCGGGGTTGGCTTTGGCATGGGCAATGAATTCGGCCACCGATTTCACCGGCAGCGATGGGTTGACCACCATCACATAGAACGTGCGCATCGTGCCGGCGATCGGCGCGGTATCGCGGATGAAATTGAAGTTGAGCTTGTCGAACAGCGTGGCGTTGATGGTGTTGGCGGGCGCGGTTTGCAGCAGCGTGTAGCCGTCGGCCGGCGCGTTGATGACTTGCTCGGTCGCCAGATTGCCGCTGCCGCCGGCGCGGTTCTCGACCACGAACTGCTGGCCGAGCCGCTCGGACAGCCATTGCCCGACGAGGCGCGCGAGGATGTCGGTCGGACCGCCGGGCGCGAAGCCGACGAGGATGCGCACCGGCCGCGACGGATAGCTTTGCGCGCGCGCCATGCGCGGCAGCACCGGCATCGCCAGGGCGCCGGCCGACAGACGCAGGAACTGGCGGCGCAACGACGTCACGATCTCCCTCCCGGCCTCTCTTGTTGTTCAGATTTGCGGCTTACTCCGGCTTCAGATTGGCATCCTTGATGATCCGCAAAAACTTCGCGCTCTCGGATTTCGCGAACGCCGCGAATTCGTCGATCGAGATTGCGTTCACCTCGGCGCCGGCTTCCAGGAGCCTCGACTTCACCTCCGGCTGTTGCAGCGCCTTGTTGATCTCCGCGTGCAGCCGGACGACGATCTCCCGCGGCGTGCCGCGCGGCGCGAAAAATCCCTGCCAGAGCGCGATATCGAAATCCTTCACGCCACTCGCTTCGGCAACCGTCGGCACGTCGGGCGCAAAGCCCGAACGCCTGGCCGTCGACACCGCGAGCAGCTTGATCGTCCCGGCCTTCACGTGCGGCACCGCCGCCGGCAGGCCGGAAAAGAACAGGTCCACGTGCCCGCCCAGGATGTCGTTGAGCGCCGGCCCCGCGCCGTTGTAGGGCACGTGGTTCATATTGCTCTTGGTGCGGTACTTGAGGACCTCGCCGGCGAAATGGCCGGGCGTCGCGGCGCCCGACGAGGCGAAAGCGAGCCCGCGCGCCTTGGCGACGGCGAGCATCTCCTGCACCGAGGAATACGACGCCTTGCCCGGCACGACCAAGGCCAAAGGCACCACGGTCGCGAGTGCGATCGGCTGGAAGTCGGCGACCGGGTCGTAGCCGAGCCCCTTCGCCCAATGCTGGTTGATCGCCATCTCGCCGGTCTGGCCGACCAGGATGGTGTGCCCGTCCGGCGCCGCCGAGAGAACCGCCTTCGAGCCGAGCGCGCCGGTGGCGCCGGGGCGGTTCTCGACCACCACCGACTGCCCGAGCGATTGCGCCAGGCGGTCCGATAGCACGCGCGCCACGATGTCGCCGGTGCCGCCGGCGGCGAACGGCACCACCAGGCGCACGGTCCGGCTTGGATATTGCTGCGCGGAGGCGGGTAGCGCGTGGATGACGAACGCAACAACAGCGGCGATCCGCAACAACATCGACATGTATCCTCCCCTGGCGGTCCGCGGTTCACCCGCTCGCGTTTCTTCAGAAGATCATAGCTGCTTCAATCGTGCAGGTCTTGTCACCATACGACGCGGCCTCTCCGCTCCCCTCCCCACATTCGCGCAGCGAATGGCGGGGAGGGGTCGGGGGTGGGGGGCCTTTTTTCAATACAGTTCCACCCCCCACCCCTGACCCCTCCCCGCCGCTTCGCGGGGGGAGGGGAACGGAAAGGCCGAGCCAGGCATCAATCATCAATGAAGTAGAATCGCGAAGCGAGGATTCGTGGAGCCGGGTGGCATTGTCGCGCACGATGCGGTCAGAGTAGCTTAATCCGATGCCGACACTGACCCAGGACCAGAAGGTCGAAGGAATCCGGGCGCTGCTCAATCCGAAGAGCGTCGCCATCGTGGGCGCGAGCGACCGCCCCGGCAACTGGTCGATGCGCGTGTTCCAGACGCTGCGCCGCTTCGCCTTCGCGGGCCCGATCTATCCGGTCAATCCGCGCAACAAGACGGTGTGGGACGGCGAGACGTGTTACGCGTCGCTGTCCGACCTGCCGGCAGCGCCCGACCATGTGGTGGTGATCGTGCCGGGCGCGGCGGCGATCGACGCCGTCGCGGAGGCCGGCAAGGTGAAGGCGCGCAGCGCCACCGTCTTCAGCGGCGGTTTCGGCGAGGGCGGCGACCCGAAGGGACGCGAGCTCGCCGTTCGCCTGCGCCAGGCGATCGACGGCGGATCGCTGGCGGTGTCGGGCCCCAATTGCCTCGGCAATCTCGCGGCACCGCACCGCTTCATGACGATCCCGGACGATCGTATCGTCGAGCTCGAACTCGGCCCGGTCGCGATCGTCGGACAGAGCGGCGGCATCGTGATGGCGATCCAACGCGCGCTGGCCGCGCGCGGCGTCAAGACCAGCTACGCCATCACCTCGGGCAACGAGATCGGTCTCTATACCTCCGACTACATCCGCTATCTCGCCGACGATCCGCATGTGAAGGTGATCGTCTGCTTCATCGAGTCGATACGGCATGCGGCCGAATTCCGCCGCGCCTGCGGGCATGCGCGCGATGCCGGGAAGCCTGTCGTTGCGATCAAGATCGGCGGCTCCGAGGAAAGCCGCCGCGCCGCGCTGGCGCATACCGGCGCGCTCGCGGGATCGCTGCAATGTTTCGACGCCGTCGCCGAGACCGTCGGCGTGATCCGCGTCGACACCCTCGACGAGGCGGTCGAGGCCGCCGAATACTTCTCGCACGCGCCGATTCCCAAAGGCCCGCGACTCGGCGGCATGACCTTCTCCGGCGGCATGAAGGGCATGATGCTCGAAGCCGCCGAACGCCACGGCCTTTCGTTCCCGGCCCTTGCGCCTGAAACCCTCACCAAGGTCGGGGAGGTGCTCGGCGTCGGCACCTCGCTCGGCAATCCGCTCGATGCCGGCTTCGCCGCGCTGAGCAGCGCCGAGGCCTATTTCAAATGTATCGAGATCCTGCGCGCCGACCCGAACGTCGACGTGCTGCTGCTCCAGGAGGAGCTGCCGCCGCAGCCGCGCACCAACAACAAGGTCGACAACCTCATCCAGGTCGACCGGATGGTGGCGGAGAATCCGCAGCCGCCGGTCGCGATCGTGTCGATGATCTCCTACATGTTCAGCGAGCACACGCGCGAATTCCGCGCCAGGCTCGGGCATCTCCCGGTGCTGCAGGAAATCGACAAGGCGTTGAAGGCCGCCGGCGCCGCCGGACGCTATGGCGCCTTGCGCGCGCAGGCGCCGTCAGCCGCGCCAGAGAGTGCACGCAACGCAAAGCCCAACATCGCTGGCATCCTGAAGCGCCGCAGCAAGGCCGCCGACGGCCTCTCCGTGCTCAACGAGGCGGACTCGAAGGAACTGCTGCGCGCCTACGGCATCCGCACGCCGCGCGAGGTGATTGCGGGCAGCGTCGACACCGCCGTCATGGCCGGGCAGGACATCGGCTATCCGGTGGTGCTGAAGCTCCTCGCCGCCGAGGTGCAGCACAAGTCGGATATCGGCGGCGTGATCCTCCACATCCGCAGCGACAACGAGATGCGCGCCGCCTATGCCCGGCTCGGGCAGAATCTTGCCAAGGCGCGCCCGGGCGCGAAGCTCGAACAGGCGATCGTGGCAGAGCAGGTCTCCGGCTTCGTCGAGCTGGCGCTCGGGGTGCAGCGCGATCCCGAAGTCGGCCCGGTGGTGATGTTCGGCTCCGGCGGCATCAATCTCGAGCTGCACAAGGACGTCGCCTTCGGCGCGGTGCCGCTGCCGCTCTGGCAGGCCAAGGCGATGATCGAGCGCACGACCGCCGGCAAGCTCCTGAAAGGCTATCGCGGCATGCCCGCAGGCGACGAAGGCAGCGTCCTTGCCGCATTGATCGCGCTTGGGCGCCTCGCGCATGATCTCGGCGACCAGGTCGAGAGCATCGACATCAATCCGGTGGTCGCGCTGCCGGACGGCCAGGGCGCGGTCGCCCTCGATGCGCTGGTGGTGCTACGGAGCTAGAAGAGGTCTCCCATGGCGAGGAATTTTTCTGCACGTCTCCTGGCTGCCGCCTGCGCACTTGCGCTCGGCACCCTCCCCACCCCCGCAGCCGAGGTCGACCCGCAGCTGATCGCGCGCGCCAAGAAGGAAGGCCAGGTCGTCTACTACACCGACCTCATCATCGAGCAGGTGGTGCGGCCACTGGTCGCCGCGTTCGAGAAGAAATACGGCATCAAGGTCACGTTCACGCGCGGCGACAGCCAGGTCAACTCGGTCAAGGTGCTGAACGAATATCGCGCCGGACGGGTGCAGTCCGACGTGTTCGGGCTGACCTCAGGCTTCCATGTCCTGCGCGACGCCGGCGCCGTGCGGCCGTTCACCACCGCCAACGGCGACGAGCTGCCGCCGCAGTACCGCGACCGGGACCGCTACTGGGTCTCGACCCATGTCTATGTGATGACGCCGGGATTGAACACCAGCCTGGTGCCGGCCGCGCAACGGCCAAAGAGCTATGACGACCTGCTACTGCCCTATTGGAAGGACAAGATGGTCTGGAAGCCGAACGACATGTCCGGCGCCACCGGCTTTGTCGGCAACGTGCTGCTGAGCATGGGCGAGGAGCGCGGCATGGATTATCTGCGCCGCCTCTCCAAGCAGAACATCAAGATGGTCAACGCCAGCGCGCGGGCGGTCCTCGACCAGGTGATCGGCGGCGAATACGCGATGAGCCTGCAGATCTTCAATCACCACGCCGCCATCAGCGCCAAGAAAGGCGCGCCGGTCGACTGGGTGCGGCTCAACCCTTCAACGGTCAACCCCAGCATGGTCGCGCTGACCAGCAACGCGCCGCATCCGAACGCCGGGCAGCTCTTCATCGAGTTTCTGACATCGCCGGAAGGCCAGGCGATCTTCCAGAAGGCGGACTACCTGCCGGCGCGCCCGGACGTGCCGCCGACGATCCCGGAGCTCGTCCCGGAACGCGGCGGGTTTGCGCCGAACGTCATTACGCCCGAATTGCAGGCGAAGCACCTCGACCATTGGGACAAGACCGTCGCGACATTGTTCCGGTAACGATTACGTATGCGAATGCGGCCATCATCCGCTCCCATGAGATTCCTGCTCGCACTGGCCGGTGCCGTATCGATGCTGCCGACCCTGGCGTCGGCGCAAGCGCCGCTGCCGGTGACGCGCAGCACGATGGTGCCGTTCGACGTGTCGCCGTTTCCGTTCACCGGCATCTCGCCGCGCACCGGGAAGCCGTTTCTCGATGTCACCGAGGGCGAGCGGCGCGGACGCACGGCGCGCGCCGGCGTGCTGTGGGAGGAGACGACCTACAGCGACCGCCGGGTGCTGCTGTCGATCCCGCGCGGCTTCGATCTGCGCAGGCCGTCGCTGATCGTGGTGTTCTTCCACGGCAACGGCGCGACGCTGGCCCGCGACGTGCGCAACCGGCAGCAGGTGCCGCGGCAGATCGTCGAGTCCGGGCTCAACGCCGTGCTGGTTGCACCACAATTCGCCGTCGACGCCGCCGATTCCAGCGCCGGCCGGTTTTGGGAGCCGGGCGTGTTCGCGCAGTTCATGCGCGAGGCGGCGGGCCAGCTTGCCCGCCTGCATGGCGATGCGCGGGCGAAAGCGATGTTCGAGCGCGCGCCGATCGTGATCGCGGCCTATAGCGGCGGCTACCATCCGCTCGCCTTCGTGCTCGCGGTCGGCGGCGCCACCGAGCGCGTCCGCGGCGCACTCCTGCTCGACGCGCTTTACGGCGACCACGACAAATATCTCGACTGGCTCGCCCGCCGGCCGGAGGCGTTTTTCGTGAGCACCTACGGGCCGCTGGTGAAGCCGCAAAATCTGGAATTCCAGAAGCAGCTCACCGAGCGCGGGATTGGCTTTACATCCAACTTTCCGCCACACCTGGTGCCGGGGATCAACGCCTTCCTCGACGTCGGCGAGGAGGTGAAGCACAACGACTTCGTGACGCAGGCCTGGTCCGCCGACCCGCTCAAGGTGATGCTGTCGCGCGTGCCTGGCTACGTGCGGCGCTGAAGTACCGCCGCTCCATTGCGCCAGCAGTTGGGATTCGCTAGCAGAGCGTCACACACGGTCGGCTCCCTCTCCCCTCCGGGGACAGGGAGCCGAGCGTGCCGTAACCGTAGGCTGTAAGCACGAGGAGACCGCCTTGCCCTGGACGAGCGCGAACGGCATCAGCATCCACTATGAACTCGAAGGCAAGGATGGCCCCGTCGTCGTGCTCTTGCACGAGATGGGCGGCACGCTCGACAGCTGGGACGCGGTCGCGCCGGAACTCGCCAGGGACTACCGGGTCGTGCGCTACGACCAGCGCGGGGCGGGCCTCACCGAAAAGGTGCGCAAGCCGTTCACCAACGACGACGCCGTCGGCGACCTCGAAGGCGTGCTCAAGAACCTCGGCCTCAAGCCGCCCTATCACTTCGTCTGCGTGGCGGCCGCGAGTACGCAGGTGCTGCGCTTCCTCGAGAAGCACCCCGAGCAGGTCAAGTCGATCGTGCTCTGCAACCCCGCCCCCGGCGTCGACCCGAGCCGCGCCGGCGCGCTGAACGAGCGCGCGGACCTCGCGGAAAAAGAGGGCATGGCCGGCGTCATGGGCATCACGCTCGACAAGTCCTATCCGCCGACGCTCGGCGAGCCCGCCGCCTACGAGGCCTATCGCGGGCGCTATCTCGCCAACGATCCGGTCGGCTTCGGGCTCGCGCACCGCATGCTGGCGATGACCAACATGCTGCACATGCTGCCGAAGGTGACGGTGCCGACCCTGGTGGTCGCCGGCAAGCACGACACCGTGCGCCCGCCCGCCGGCACCGAGGAGCTGTCGAAGAAAATCCCCGGCGCGAAATTCGCGCTGATCGAGGAGGCCGGCCACTTCCTGCCCACCACCGGGCCGAAGACGCTGGTGAAGCTGCTCAGAGATTTCCTGCCAAAGTAGTGTTTTCAACGAACGGGTGAGTCATGAAAGTCAAAGCCAACGGCATCAATTTCAATTGCGAGCTCGAGGGGCCCGAGGGCGCGCCTGTCATCATCTTCTCGAATTCGCTGATCACCAATCTGTCGATGTGGGACGATCAGGCCGCGGCGCTCAGAGGAGAGTTCCGCGTGCTGCGCTACGACCAGCGCGGCCATGGCGGCACCGACGCGCCATCCGGCAAATACACGTTCGCGACGCTGACCGACGACGTGATCGCGATCATGGATGCGCTGTCGATCAAGCGCGCCAACTTCGCCGGCATCTCGATGGGTGGCATGACCGCGCTGTTCCTGGCGGAGCGCTACGGCGACCGCTTCGACCGCATCTTCCCCTGCGACTGCGGCCCGGCCTCGACGCCGCAATCCGCGCAGCAATGGAAGGAGCGCATCGATCTCGGCGCCGCCAAGGGCATGGACGCGCTGGTCGACCAGACCATCAACCGCTGGTTCCCGCCGGAATTCCAAGCCGCGCAGGTGGCAAAGGTCGACAAGGTGCGCACCATGATCCGCACGACGAAATACGACGGCTTCGCCGGCTGCGCCTGGGCGCTGTCGGACTACGACACCCGGCCGGGGCTCGCCGGCATCAAGAACCCGATCATGTGCATCTGCGGCACCAAGGACCAAGCCTATCCCGGCATCCAGGCGATCCACGCGGCGATCCCCGGCTCGAAGCTCGTCAACATCGAAGGCGCCGGGCACATCTGCAATGTCGAGCAACCCGACAATTTCACCAAGGCGATCCGGGATTTCATCAGGGGCGGTTAAGCATTGCGGTCCGCGCATCTGGTTTCCGCGGACGGCATAACGCTGGCAGCTTGTAATTGACCTGCATCAATACCTGCCTGTTATGCTTTCGGACCGAAGGCGACTCCGCGCGCCGTTGCAAACAAACCGGCGTCGTTATAGGTCATTGACGGAATGGCTCGACCCGTTTGGAGGGCGTAACGGCCCATTTATTCAGCGGCCGCGAGCCGGCTGCCCAGGAGGACAAGAACATGACCCTGCAGGAACCCACCCGCCCCGGCATCTCGAACAAGGCGCGCGAGTTGATGGAAGGCATCAACACCGATGCCGGCAAGGACAACATCTGGGTCCGCACCCAGATGAATGCGCCGTCTCAGCGCGCCTGGTTCGCCGACCCCAGCGGGACCGGCACCAAGGGAACGGGTCGCGTCGCGATCGGCCAGCTGAAAAGCGCTCCCTGCCGCTGGCGCTGGAAGGAATACAAAGGCTATCTCGACCGCCTCTCCCGCATCGCGGCGGAAGCCGACGTGCCGCCGATCGAGTTCGCCGACCGGCAGTCGATCCTGCTCACGAATCCCGGCCTCGGCGGCCGCCTGCAGGTGACCAACACCATCCGCTGCGCGATCTCGATCTACAATCCCGGCGACATCGCCCCCGCCCACGTGCATTCGCCGAACGCCAGCCGCACCATCCTGTCGGCCAAGGGCGGCTACACCAACGTGGAAGGCGAGCGCTGCGAGGCGACCCGCGGCGACATCATCCTCACCCCGAACGGCACCTGGCACGACCACGGCAACGAAGACAAAGAGCCGGTGATCTGGATCGACATGCTGGACTGGCCGCTGATGGAGTTCCTGGATTGCGCCTGGGTCGACCAGGAGTTCAAGCCGGGCATCGGCTCGAACCAGAAGAGCCAGGCCACGATCCAGACCAACGGCTATTCGGAGGCGCTCTACGGCAACGGCGGACTGGTTCCGACCTTCGTCTCGCATCAGCGCGGCTGGGGCCATGAACCCGCGCCTTACATCCACTTCCGCGGCGATCAGATCCGCTCGGCGCTGGAGCGGCTGCGCAAGGAGGCCGGCGATCCGCACGAGGGCATCCAGATGCAGCTCGTGAACCCGGTGACCGGCAAGCCGGTGTTCCTGACGCTGAACTATCAGGCCCAGCTCCTGCGCCCCGGCGAAGAGACGCAGCTCAAGCGCGAGACCTGCGGCACCTTCCATGTGGTGATCGAGGGCAAAGGCAAGACCGAGATCGGCGGCCAGACCTACGACTGGGAGCCGAACGACATCTTCGTCGTGCCGAACTTCGTCTGGCGCAAGCACATCAACACCGGCACGAGCGACGCCATCATCTACACGGTGTCGGACTCGACGCTCTTGCGCTCGATCGGCCAGTACCGCGCCCAGGGCAAGGACAAGGCCGGCAAGGTGATTCAGCTGGTGCAGTGAGCGGCAGCACGCATCGCGAATATGGAGGCGCCGCCCGAAGGGGCGGCGCTTTTGTTTTGGCTATTGCCAGTTAGTAGGTGGGAAACTTCGCAGTCGCAGTGCTGCCTCCGTGGAACGCTATAAATCCCCAAGCTTCAATTGTGCGTCCCTAATTGTCACCACGGGCTCGGGAAAGGTCCCTTCTGGCAAATCGGAGGAAGCGACCCATTCGATGCACTTCGGGAGCGCGCCATTTGTTTCAGTGAACTCCACGACAGCTTTCAAAGCTTGCTCGAACGGGATGAAGAGGCCGACCGGCAACCGGCTGCGGTGCTTGGTCACGACCCACTGCCGCAACATTCTTAGATTGCCTTTAGAACAGTAGGACACTCCGTCCGTTGCGCTCCATCGATCGTAAAACAGCAGAATGCCCAGATCGGGCCTGCCAACGATTTGGAGGTCGATGTCAATCTGCTGCTCACGAGGCAAGCTCTCAGTGCCATCTACGCACTCCGCACTTACACTCCAACTGTCATTGTCTTTACCAAAGGCGGTTTGCCGCCCTGCGGGTGTTAAGAAATAGGGCGCCAGCCACTTCTTGTCCGGCCATCCGTATCCCGGATGATCCATAAAATAGATGGTCTTTATCATCGCGGCCTCCATCGACCCTGGCGCACAACACCAACTACGTGGCCAGTGCGCGCATCAATGAATGTGACTGTAGGATTCCCCAACTCTCGAGCAACATGGCCTAGCACCCTTCTACAGCCAGAGCAGGTCCTCCCGTCCACAAAGACGTCAAGAGTGCGCCCCGCGAGAGTTCCACCGTTTTCCCGCGCGGCCCGCAACAGCAGATTGGTTTCGGCGTGGAATAGAGCGTCGAGAGGCCATTGTCCGAGGGCGCGCCCTGTCGTTTGGTGGGGAAATCTCCGCACGACAATAGCGCGCAGTCGATATGCCTCCGCATTGTCGATGGCCGTCCAGTCGCCATGGTCGGAGCTTGTACCATGAAACTCCCGCCCATCGATTGTTGTAACCGCCACCGTTACCTTGTCCGGGTCGTGATGGCCGAACAGGTCCCACTTTGCCAGTTCGCGAAGCACGGCTTCGATCAGCTTTCGCGCGAGGAAAAGCGCCAACCTGCGTGGATCAAGCGGCGGTGGCTCGCCGGCTGCGAGTTGAAGAGCACGTCGTAGACGTTCGCGAGGATCACCGGCCCACCGATCATCCTCGGTCCACTGACCGCCGTCTGAGTGACCGGCCGGCACGCGCGGCTGGTTTGGGTCGTAACCGCCGCGGCGTCGGCCATGCACGCCCCCGTGCGGAGCTTCCGCACCGTGGGTCCCGCGCATCAGTTCTTCGATTGTGAGCCCTTGCAGGCTCGCCCGGATCGCGTCGCCTCTGGCCTTCCACTGCTCCGGGGTGAGAGTTCTTCGTCCAACAAATGGATCACGCATCAATATGAGCTTTCTAAGGTGGAGTAGGATTTGCACCCTAGGCTCTTTTGGCTACCGATGCAAGGAATATTTCCCTAATACAACGAATGCGATTGCGCAAGCAGAATTGGCGCGCGGCCGGAGCGCGGCGCCATGCTTCGAGACGGCGCTTCGCGCCTCCTCAGCATGAGGACCGGAAGAAAAGCGGCCGCGGAAATTACGTCTCGTCCACGATCTTGTTTCGCAGCGTGCCGATCCCCGAGATCTCGATCTCCAGCACGTCGCCGGCCTTCATCCACACCGGCGGGTTCTGCTTGGCGCCGATCCCGTCGGGCGTGCCGGTGGCGATGATGTCGCCGGGCGCGAGCGGCGTGAACACCGAGCAGAACGCGATGATCGCCGGGATCGAGTGGATCAGCATGTCGGTGCCGGAGCGCTGCATCTCCCTGCCGTTAAGGCGCGTCACCAGCGTGAGCCTGGTCGGGTCGGGGATCTCGTCCGCCGTCACCATCCAGGGGCCGAGCGGGCTCGAGCGCAGGAAGTTCTTGGCTGCGACCAGCGAGTACTTGGTGAAGTCGCGCACCGAGCCGTCGCAGTAGCAGGTGTAGCCGGCGACGTGCTTGAGCGCGTCGGTGGCGTCGATGTGGCGGCCGCCCTTGCCGATCACCAGCGCGAGCTCGCCCTCGAAGTCGAAGCTCGTCGACGCTTTCGGCCGCAGCATCTCGCCTTCATGCGCCTCCAGCGTGTTGACGAACTTGGTGAAGATGTTCGGCAGCTTCGGCGCCTCGGTGCCGTGCTCGGCGGCGTGGGACTTGTAGTTGATGCCGACGCAGAGGATTTTTTCCGGATTGGGGATCACCGGCAGGAACTTGATGTCGGAGAGCTTGCGATCCGGCTGCGCCTGCGAAGCCGCCTCTTGGATGCGCGGCAGGAGCCCGCCGGCGAGCGCCTCGCGCAGCGAGGCGGCATGCCCGCCGAAGCGCTCGTTCATGGTGATGACGCCGTCGCCGGCGACGACGCCGTAACACGCCTTGCCGTCCGCGATGTAGCTTGCGAGTTTCATCTGTCGATCCTTCTTTCAGCCTCGCCCCGCCTCATCCTGAGGAGCGCCGAAGGCGCGTCTCGAAGGATGCAGGCGGCCCGGGCGGCCCCATGGTTCGAGACGGCGCTTCGCGCCTCCTCACCATGAGGCCGAGAGAGATGCGTTTCTACTTCTTATGGTCGTGCTTGTGGTCGTGCACGTGCACCGGGCCGCCGTCCGGCCGCGACAGCATGTGGCCGCAGCCGGCCTTGTTCGCCCAGTATTCCCAGGCGCGCCAGGTCTCGGTCGAATAGGGGCTGTAGCCGCGGTTGCGGGCGTCGATCTCGCCTTGCCGCAGATACTTGATGTCGCCGCCGAGCTGCCGGGCGCGCATCAGCGCGCGGGCGTTGCGCGGCAGGTAGACCGACACGCGCACCACTTCGATCAGCGATTTCGCTGCCGAGGCGAAGCCGTGGCCGCGCATCAGCGCGACCGGGTTGCCGTCCATCGCCTTGGCGAGATCGCGACCCTGATCCACGTTGGTCACGAGCAGGTTGGTGTCGCCGAACTTGTCGGCGATGTCCCACACCGGCACGTTCGGGCCGATGAAGCTGCCGGAATGGATCACCGGCTTGAGCGGCGTGCCCGTCGCGATGCCGAACGGCAGGATGTCCTCGGCGTGGGCGTGCACGGTCGCGTTCACGTCCGGGTACTTCTCCATGATCGCCGCGTGGATGAATCGCTCCAGATACGGCGAGCGTTTCTCGTTCTTGTCCACCGGCTGGCCGTCCATGCCGAATTCCATGATGTCGTCCTTCTCGATCAGCTCGGGCGCGAGCGAGCGCGAGAGGAAGAACGTCTTCGGATTGTTCGGGTTGCGGACGGCGACATGGCCATAGGCGTCGACCACGTCCTCCTTGGCCAGGATGCGGTTGGCGATGACGAGGTCTTTGATCAGGGCGTCGAGATTGCTCATGGTCGGAAAATCCTGGCGTGAGTCTTGGCGTTTCCAGTTTCAGCCTGTTGTTGCGCGCTCAGTAGTGGGTCGCGCCCCAGTGCGGCACGAACAGCTCTTCGAGCGTCGGCTTCCAGTCGGTGAGGTGCTGGTCCTGGAGGTACTGCACCAGCGCCTCGAGCGTCGGGCGATTCGCCTCGACGCCGTAGGGCCAGGGATCGCCGCCGAAATATTGGTGGATCTCGTCGATGTCGCGCGGCAGCCATGGCAGCATGTAACGCAGCGCCCGCTCGTTATACATGCGCTCGAGCGCGATCTCCTTGGCGCGCTGGAACGCGTTGTAGAGGCTCGTCGCGACGAACGGATACTTCTCGTAGACCGACTTCTTGATCGCGACGAGATGCATGATCGGAAAGATCTTGGTGCGCTTGTAGTGGTCGCGCTCGCGTTCGACGAAGTCGGGGAACAGCCGCCCGATATTGGGATTGGTGCGGAACGACTCCGGCATGCTGGTGCCGATGGTGGCGTCGACCACGCCCTCCTGAAGCAGCTCGTCGAGCGACTTGTTCGGCGGCCCCTGCTCGATCTTCACCGGCTTGAGCAGCGGCAGCACGACCGGCGAGCCATGCGCGCCCTTGGTGTTGATCGCGCCCTGCACCCAGGTGCATTTCGAGAAATCGACGCCGTGATCGTGCTGGAGGATGCCGCGGATGAAGATCGCGGCGGTCATGGTGTAGAGCGCAACGCCGATGCGCTTGCCCTCGAGGTCTTTCGGCTTGCTGATGATCTTCTTGTTGATGCCGATGTGGGAGTGGCGGAAGGTGCGCGAGGGGAACACCGGGATGGCGACGAAATTGCACTGCTTGTTGGCGTAGCGCTGGACGTATTCGGAGCTCGAATACTCGGCGACGTCGAACTCCTCGCCGCCCGACATGCGGTCGAAGATCGGACGCGGCTGCTCGATGCGGATGAAGTTGAGATCGATGCCGTCCGGCTTCACCTCCCCGGTGTAGATCGGCTGCATGCGGTCGTACAAAGCGGACGCAAACGTAAGCTGCAGATTGGCCATTGGACGCTGAAACCCCCGGGTCGCACTGGAACGTTGCGCGTGGGTTAGCACGCCCGCGCGGGGGAAGGAAATAGCGGGCGCCGCCGCTGGAATGCCAAAAGCGTGGTTACGCGCGTCTTTGCTTGCCGTGGCGGCGCGACGTTACGCCTCGTCCGCCACGGTGTTCCTCAGCACGCCGATCTCCGGCACCGCGACCTCGACCACGTCGCCGGGCTTCAGCCAGGCCGGCGGCTTCTGGTGACCGCCAGCGCCGGTCGGCGTGCCGGTCCAGATCAGGTCCCCGGGCTTGAGCGTCGCGAAGGTCGAAATGTAGTTGATCAGCCAGGCGAAGCCCCAGGTCAGGCGGTCGGTGGTGTCGTCCTGCCGCAGCGCGCCGTTCACCTTGGTGGTGACGCGCAGCGGCTTGGCCGGATCGAGCTCGTCCGCCGGCACGATCCAGGGACCGAGGCTGCCGGAATTGTCGAAGTTCTTGCCCTGGGTGACGTTGAGCGTGCCGTGGCGCAGCCAGTCGCGCACGCTGCCTTCGTTGCCGAGCGTCAGCCCGCCGATGAACGACAGCGCCTTGTCCTGCGGGATATGGCGGCCTTCCTTGCCGATCACCAGGACAATCTCGCCTTCGTAGTCGAACTGCTCGGAGACCTTCGGGCGCACGATCGGCTGATCGGTGCCGACCAGCGAGGTCGGGACGCGCATGAACAGGTTCGGATATTTCTGCGGCGGACGCACCGGGCCGTCCTTATATTCGGCGCCGCGGTCCGGGTAGTTGATCCCGACGCAGATGTTCTTCTCCGGCTGCGGGATCGGCGGCAGCATGGTGACGTCCCCGAGCTGATAGTCGGCGGCGCCGGTGGCGGCCGCCCTCGCCTCGCCTACCGCCTGCGCGCGCAAGAGGTCGCGCAGCGTCGGGTATTTCGTGAGCTTCCTGCCGAGGTCGACGATACCCTGGTCGGTCACCGCGCCATAACTGTCGCGGCCGTTCACTGTGAAAGATGCCAAACGCAACGCCATGCCCAACCCTCCGTCATGGCCGGGCCATAGCCCGTCGAAGACGGGCGTCAACGCCCTTATGGTCCCGGCCATCCACGTCTTTGTCGGCGTTTGTTATTAGACGTGGATGCCCGGCACAAGGCCGGGCATGACGACGGAAAGGTCGCGCTGAACTGCGCTTGCGCACGATCCCGGGCACGCTACAAAGGCTGCCGAAAGCCGCCGAGGGAGCAGAAAAAATGACCAAAGTCCGCGAGTTCATGACCGGCTGGGAAAGCCCGGACACCCACCAGATGATCCCGCTGGTCTGGAGCGACCGGAACAAGGAGGGCCTGCGCGGCGTCGCCAAGGGCAAGCGCTTCACCCCGAAGCTGCGCCCGTTCGACATGCTGAGCGAGCCGAACCAGCGGCTGAAGATGTTCGAGAGCGCGGACGTGCGCGTGATCGTCGAGAGCGTCAACGGCACGCAGCATTTCCGCCGCAACAGCGATTTCGACGAGGTGCTGATCCAGTTCTGCGGCACCAGCCACGTCGAGAGCGAGTTCGGCAAGTTCGATCTCACGATGGGCGACGTGCTGGTGATCCCGGGCGGCGTCTCCTACCGCTCGACCGGCGCCGGCGATTGCCTGCGCATGGTGCTCAACCTGCACGAGCCGGTGTTCAAGGTATTCGACGAGAAGGACTACACCAGCGAAACGACCTACACGATGAAGCGCTTGAACGGCCCGAACTGGTCGGCGCCGCCGGCGCCGCCCTCGAACGCCAAGGTGATCGAGAAGCTCTACATCTGGGACGAAGACCCCGAGGACGCGACCATCATCGAACGCGACTACAGCGATCTCGTCGGCGTCTCCAGCATCAAGTCGAAGGAGAACATCGTCAAGAAGGTGCGCGCCTTCGACATCTTCAACGAGATCACCGGCAAGGCCGCGGGGCCGAAGATCGTGGAGTCGCCGCACTGCCTGATCGACAGCTACAACACCGTCGGCGACCAGTGGGCGTTCCACCGCGCGCTGCGTTCCGAGGAGTTCGCGCTGCAGTTCCAGGGCACCGGCGACAACATGTCGGAATACGAGCACAAGACACCGACCAGACCCGGCGACGTGATGCTGGTGCCGATCGGCATCGGCCACTGCATCGAGAACTGCTCGAAGGATTTCCGCCGCCTGGTGATCTACTCGAAGCAGCGGCTGAACGTGCTGGTCTCGCCGGCGATGCACCTCACCGAGTCGACGTTCGAGACCAAGGAAACCGTGCACAAGCCGGCGAAGTGGCACGCCGAAGTCGCGGCGATGGCGTAACGTCGACGACTTCGTAGGGTGGGCAAAGGCGCAGAGAAGGGCCTTTTATTTGTGGCAGGACGTGGCGCGCCGTGCCCACCAAAACATCGCGACGTTAGGCTCGATCATGGTGGGCACGCTTTGCTCCGCTGGCGCGGAGCTAAGCTTTGCCCACCCTACGGCGTCACAGAGTTGTTGAGGAAACCAATGTCCGACGAGTCGATCACCTTCACCTCCAAGGGCCTCAAGCTCGTCGGCAACATCCAGTTACCTGCGGGCATGGAACGCGGCGAGAAGCGGCCCGCGTTCATCGTGCTGCACGGCTTCGGCTCGACCCGGCATGCCGGCAACGTCAAGCAGCCCTGCGCGCTGCTCGACAAGCTCGGCTACGCCACCATGCGCTTCGACATGCCGGGCTGCGGCGACAGCGAAGGCCCGCGCGGCCGGCTGATCTGCCTCGACCAGGTGCAGGCGACCTCGGACGCGCTCACGACGCTGTCCCAGCATCCGAATGTCGACGGCGCGCGCATCGCCGTGCTCGGCTCGAGCTTCGGCGCCGCGGTCGCGGTCTATTGCGGCGGCGTCGACAAGCGCGTGGCGGCGGTGGTGTCGGCGTCCGGCTGGGGCCACGGCGAGCGCAAATTCCAGAAGCAGCATCCGACGCCGGAAGGCTACGCCAAGTTCACCGCCATGCTGGCGGAAGGCAAGGCGCACCGCGCGCGCACCGGCGAGCCGCTGATGGTGCCGCGCTACGACATCGTGCCGATCCCGGAGCATCTGCGCGGCCACGTGCTGCCGGGCTCGATCCAGATGTTCGAGGCCGACACCGCGCAGAGCATGTTCGATTTCCAGGCCAATAGCGTGATCGGCAACATCGCGCCGCGGCCGGTGCTGCTCTTGCACTCGTCCGACGATCACGTCACGCCGGTCGAGCAGTCGATCGAGCTGTTCGCGCACGCTAGCCAGCCGGCGGAGATGCATCTGTTCGCCGACACCGACCACTTCATGTTCGCGGAGGGCAACACCCGCGTGCATCACGTGGTGCAGAACTGGCTGACGCGGTACTTCCCGGCGGGTGCGAAGCAGGTGGCGGCGTAGGCTCGCGCCAGGGGCTCGGTGCGCTCCCTCTCCCCGCTTGCGGGGAGAGGGTCGGGGTGAGGGGGACTCACCGCGAGCGCGTTCTGTCGATAGCCCCCCTCACCCGGACCGCTGCGCGGTCCGACCTCTCCCTGCAAGCGGGGAGAGGTGACGGAGCATGCGGCTGGGTGGCGGCTTGACCTTGTTCACTTTTTGTTCTTATCTCATATAAACCCGCTGAGACCCGCATGCCCTCGTTTTCGCCCGAGCAGGACGCCGCGCTGACAGCGGTCGCGGACTGGCTGAAGGCCAAGCCCGGCCGCGGGCGCGCACCGCTCATCTTCCGGCTGTTCGGCTATGCCGGCACCGGCAAGACCACGCTCGCCAAGCACATCGCCGAGGGCGTCGACGGCAAGGTCCAGTTCGCGGCGTTCACCGGCAAGGCGGCGATGGTGATGCGCTCGAAGGGCTGCGCCGGCGCCACCACCATCCACAGCCTGATCTACCGGCCGATCGAGTCCGGCAACCAGACGCCGAGCTTCGAATTGTTCGACGACGCGCCGGCGTCGAAGGCGAAGCTGATCGTCGTCGACGAGTGCTCGATGGTCGACGCCGATCTCGGGCGTGACTTGAAATCCTTCGGCGTGCCGCTGCTGGTGCTGGGCGATCCCGCGCAGCTGCCGCCGATCCAGGGCGGCGGCTTCTTCACCGACGCCGATCCCGACGCCATGCTCACCGAGGTGCACCGGCAGGCGCACGACAATCCGATCGTGCGGCTGTCGATGGACATCCGCGCCGGCAATCGTCTCCTCCCCGGCGTCTACGGCGAGACCCAGGTGGTGACCCGCGACGACCTCGATCCGCAGCGCGTGCTCGACGCCGATCAGGTGCTGGTCGGGCGCAACGCGACGCGGCGCGCCTACAACGCCCGCATGCGCGCGCGCCGCGGCTTCGAGGGCGAGCTGCCGATCGCCGGCGACAAGCTGGTCTGCCTGCGCAACAACCGGCGCAAGGGCCTGTTCAACGGCAGCCTCTGGGAGATCAAGGAACGGCCGCGCCCGCGGCGCCAGATCCTCACCATGCATCTCAAGCCCGACGACGACGGCAACGGCCGCGTGGTGAAGGTGTCGGTGCGGCCGGAATGCTTCACCGGCGCGATCGAGGAGCTGCCGTGGGAGCAGCGCAAGAAGTACGACGAGTTCGATTTCGGCTATGTGCTCACCGTGCACAAGGCGCAGGGCTCGCAATGGGACGACGTCGTGCTGTTCGACGAAAGCTTCGCGTTTCCGGACAGCCGCGACCGCTGGCTCTACACCGGCGTAACGCGGGCGGCGAAGCGGCTGACGGTGGTGGTGTAGCTCTTTCTTGTAGCCCGCATAAGCGAAGCGCAATGCGGGGCTGCCCGCCCCGGATGTCGCTGCAACGGACTGCTGCGCCAATCATACAGCGATCAAGGAGGTAGCAGATCGGGATCCTGCCAGAGCCGCGGCTGCTGTTGGTACCTATGTCGGGCAATATCGGCCCGGATACGATTCTTGAGATTGTACGCTCTGATCCCCGACCGGGCGAGTCTCTGCGTTAATTGTTCGGCCGTTAACTGCATCCGAGCCGCAATCTGAGCATAGGCTTCCTCGACCTCAGCGACGGAGACCCTGATCCCCAATTTTCTGGTCCTATCGATTGTCTCCCACTCTTTGAGAAGCTCATCAAATACCTCGTCGCGCGAAGGAGCACTACCTGGCGAATCCAGTTGTTTGAGCCGGATGCGCTGGTCGACGGCCGATCTGGGAATCGCGTCAATCTCGGCGGCTTGGGCGAGCCCAGGAAGCGTCGGCATCTGAGCCATGGCAATGGTCGCTGCGACCATGAAGGCACGGCGCACAGCCCAATTGCTCTGCATCGCCATACCGTCCCAAAACTAATCGGTCGGCTATGCTCCCTGCAAATTGAGGCTGGCTTGCGGCGCCCGACCACCAGCGCGACTACCGCGCCTGCTGGCGCTCCTTCTGGTAGCGCTGCCAGGCCAGGTTGGCGCGCAGCAGATGCTTGATCGTGTCCGGGCCGACCCCTTCCTGAGCCAGGGTCTCCGTCAGCTCGGAGACGCTCAAATCCATCCGGCGCGCCATGCGCGCGTATTCCGCATCGACCTCGGCGTCCAGGATTTCCACGCCGGCCTGGCCGGCTTCGCGGATCTTGCGCTTTTCGTCACGCAGCTCCTCGATCACCCGTTCGCGCGAATAGGCCTTGCCCGGGATCGACACCCGGAGCTTGACGCGCTGCGAAACCTCCGACGCCGAGGGCTCGTCGGCAGTCGCCTGCTCCGCCTGCGCGCGCGGCGCCGCCATCGGGCCGACGGCCGTGAGCGCAAAGAGCGCGACAATGCAAAACGCGATCAGCGTGCGGAGCGAGCGCATCACTTCTTCTTCCCCTCGACATCCCGCACCGGCGTCTCCGGCGTGACGCCGCCGCGGCGGCGGGCCAAGGTCTCCTTGCCGCTCACCTCCCACTCACCTTTCACAGCGCGGCGGGCGAAGGTTTCCCAGTCGTCGGCCCACTCGCCGAGCGAGTAGCCGTGCCACGGCGGCTGCGGCGTGATCGCGGGGAGCTTGAGCTCGTCCCAGATCTTTCTGGCGTTCTCCATGAACTCGCGCGTCGGCAGCGCGAGCGGCGGCGCGGTGGACTTGAGCGTCGCATCGATCAAGAGCGTCGAGTCGTCGTTGCGCGTGCCGGTCTTCGGGCCATGGCCGAGCGAGCGATACGGCAGCACATGCAGGTCGTCGGTCGGGTTCATCCGATAGGCCATCGACCAGAACACCGCGTCGGCATTGGTCGGGTCGATGTCCTCGCTGACGGCGACGCAGATTTTCCCGCAGTCGGCCAGGAGCGTCGACGCCCCCGACAGCGCGCGCCAGACCTCGCTGCGCGGCATGCCGTGCGCGCACTGCACGAAGATGATCTTGCGCAGGTTCGAGAGCGGCTCGTGCATCACCACGCGCCGCACGCCCTTGATCGAGAGCCGGTCGCGCAGATGCGCGAGGAACATCGGCTCGTAGGCGACGCGCTTGACCACGCTCGATTCCGACGGCGTGACCTCGCTGATGATCGACACGAACACCGGCTTCTTCTTGTGGGTGATCGCGGTGACCTGCATCGACATGTTGAAGTCTTCGAGCGCGATGTGGCCGTGGCTCTCCCCGAACGGACCTTCCGGCTCCAAGAGCTCGGGGTCGATCAGGCCCTCGATCACGAGCTCGGCGTCGGCCGGCACGTCGAGATCGACGCTGACGCACTTCGCAATGCGCACCGGCGCGCCGGCGAGCCCGCCCGCCACCGCCATCTCGTCGAGATCGATCGGCAGCTTCATCGGGCCGGTGAACATGACCGTCGGCGCCGCGCCGATCACGAAGGCGCAGGGCATCGGCGTCTTCGCCTTGTTGTGCTTGCGCCAGTGCTGGTAGCCGCCGGCGCCGCCGATGCGCGCGGCCATGCGCACGCCGAGCCGGTCGGGCGCTTTGAGCTGCGCGCGATAGGTCCCCATGTTCTGGATGCGGGTCTCGGGATCGCGCGTCACCGCCAGCGTCGCGGTGAGATAGGGCGCGGCGTCGTAGCCCGGGGTCGAGATCGGCACCGGCAATGCGGCAAGACCTTTGCCGGCGCCGCGCAGCGCGTCGCCCTTGATTACCACCTCCTGGCACGGCGGCGAGGCAACACGCACCGGCGGGATCGGATGGGCGATCGCGTTCGACCACGCCGCCTCGATCTCCTCGACCGGCTTGCCCATCCCCAGCGAATAGATGCGCGCCGACGCCGCGAGCGCGCCGACCACCACCGGCATGCCGAATTTGCGCCCGTCGGCGCCGACCACATGGGTGAACAGGAAGGCGCGGCGCTGATCCTCCGGCAACCCGCCCGCGAACTGCCAGCGCACCAGCGGATGCAGCTCGGTGTCCTTGTTGATCGGGCGGTCGACGCGCACGACCAGGCCCTGCGCTTCGAGCGTCGCGAGATGCTGCTGGAAATCGGACGGCGGGCCGGCCATGGCGCCGGTGGCGCCGGCCTTCTTGGGTGCGTCGAGCATGCACATTCCTTGCGTAATTTCGCGGCAAACTACGCCTTGTGGCGCTGCCAATGCAATGCATTATACCGGCGCAGCGACGGGGAGGATCCATTGAGCGACCTGATCAGATCGAGCCGCGACGGTATGGTCGTAACCATCACCATCGACCGCCCGGCCGAGGGGAACGTCCTCACCCTAGAAATGCTGCGCGCGCTGACCGCGCGCCTCAAGGACGCCGGCCTGAGCAACGCCAAGGTAATCGCGCTGCGCTCGGCCGGCGCCGATTTCTGCAAGGGCCGCGACGGCAAGGGCGGGCCGCAGAATCCCACGGCGCTGGTGATGCGTGACCAGATCCTGCAACCGATCCTCGATGTGTATGACGCGCTGAACAATGTGCCGCAGCCGGTGGTGTGCGCGGTGCAGGGCGCGGCGTTCGGCTTCGGCTGCGCGATGGCGACCGCCGCCGACATCACCATCGCCGCGGAGGGCGCGACCTTCAAGCTGCCGGAGATGACGCACAATCTGCCGCCGACGCTGGCGATCTCGGCGCTGATGACGAAGGTGCCGCGCAAGGCGATCGCGTGGCTGGTCTACACGCTGGCGGAGATCGACGCCAAGACCGCGTTGTCGCTCGGCATCGTCAGCTCGGTCGTGCCGAGGGCGAAGCTCGACGCCGCGATGAACGAGACGCTCGAGGCATTGGCCGCGCGTTCGTCGGCGGCATTGATCGCGGTCAAAGACTATCTCCGCTCGGCGCCGATGATGGAGCCGCGCGGCGCGGCGGCCTATGGCGCGGCGCTGTTGTCCGGTGTGCTGACGTCGGCGGAGAAATAAGAAATAGGAAGAATTGATGTCCGAGCTGCAACGGTGGAATGAGCGCTATTCGACACCCGACTATCACTTCGGCAAGGCGCCGAACGCCTTTCTGAGAAGCCAGCAGGACCTGCTCAAGCCGGGACTGAAGGTGCTGTCCGTCTGCGACGGCGAAGGCCGCAACGGCGTCTGGCTGGCCGAGCAGGGCCTCGACGTCCACACCTTCGACTTCTCTCCCAACGCCATCGCCAAGGCGCGCGCGCTGGCGGCCGAGCGCGGCGTCAGCTTGCGGATCGATGAGGGCGACATCCACACGTGGCAATGGCCGGACGCGGACTACGACGTCGTGGTCGCGATCTTCATCCAGTTCTCGCCGGTGCCGGAGCGCGACAAGGTCTTTGCCGGACTCAGGAAGGCGCTCAAGCGCGGCGGCCTGCTGCTGATCGAAGGCTATCGCCCGGAACAGCTGAAATACGGCACCGGCGGTCCCAAGGAGACCGCGCAGCTCTACACGCGCGAGCTGCTGGAAAAGACATTCGGGGATTTCGCCTCACTCGACATCCGCGAATACGACGCCGTGCTAAACGAGGGCGAACGTCACGTCGGTCTATCGGCGGTCATCGATTTGGTAGGACGGAAGTAACCGAAGCTTCACGGCTGGCCAGCGACGTACGATGGCATGGCAACCCTGATCCCGACCATAGGCTCGGCCCGCTTCGACACCCGCGGTGAGTTGCGGGTCGCAGAACGCCTTATCCAAACCAATCGTGCTAATCTTCGTGATGGACGGCTCCCTCGTCTGGTCGAATTAACAACACCAGTCTGGCACACCGATGCCGTCGGGGGCCGTCCACCCCATCTTTGCGAGGAGCGAAACGACGAAGCAATCTATGTGGTGCCGCGATTCTGGATTGCTTCGCTTCGCTCGCAATGACGGCTCAGATGAGCGGTTCTTTGGGTTAGACTAGCGTCGCGGAATCGAAACTCCGAACGGCACGATCTTGTTGTCGGCGTCGTGGCCGATGTCGGCGCGACCCAGCCACGGGATGCCGGATTTCCGGCACCAGTGGCGCGCAACTTCCTCTTCGTCCATCCCGAAATCAGGATCGTTCGGCGTGATGTCGCTGCAGCGGCCGAGCATGATTCCCGCCACGCGCCGGACCTCGGCGTTGCTGGTGATGTGAAACAGCGCACGGTCGATCCGGTACATTGCCTCGCTCACCTCCTCCAGCATCAGCACGTGGCCGGAAAGGTCCGGCTGCAACGGAGTGCCGAGCAACTGACTGAGGATCGTGATGTTGAACGCAGCCGTCTTGCGCGTGCCGTTGACGGTCGGCTCCAGCGCCTCCGGCGCGCGCTCGACCATCCAGGCGAGCGAGCGTCCGACCGCCGCGTCTCCACCCTCCCGAAGCACGTCCTGCGCGACCGGCCCATGCGCCACAGCGCCGAAGCCGGCCCTATACAATGCGGCGAGCATCGCGCCGGCATCGCTGTAGCCCACATAGCTCTTGCGCCGCGCCGCCGCGGTCAATCGGCCCACGACCGCCTCGGCCACACGGCACGAGCCGTAGCCGCCGCGGGCGAACCACAGCGCGTCATAGCTCTCGTCGTTGGCGACGTCGAGAAACGCTTGAGCGCGGGTGTCGTCGTCGCCCGCAAAATGCCCGTGCGAGGCGAAGCACTGCGGATGGAACACGATCTCGGGTGCGCGCTCGCCGTAGCGGCGCTCGGCCACCGCCAGCACCTCGTCGACCACCTCCGGCGACATGCGCGACGCCGGCGCGACCACGCCGATCTTGACTCTTTCCCCGCTCATGCAACCGCCCGAGTTGTGCGTCGTCCGCAACGCTAGTAGATAACGCCGATGTCCCAAGGCGAAGACTACTTTTTCTGCGGCATCGGTGGTAGCGGCATGACTCCGCTTGCGCTGATCATTCTGGCGGGCGGCGGGCGCGTCGAAGGCTCCGACCGTGCGCTCGACCAGGGACGCAATACCGAACGATTCGATTTCCTGCGCAATCGCGGCATCGTGCTCCACCCGCAGGATGGCAGCGGCGTCCGCCGCAGCGACCAGATCCTGGTGACCTCGACCGCGGTCGAGGAGACGGTCCCCGACGTGCAGGCCGCGCGCCGCATCGGCGCCACCATCATCACCCGCGCGAAGCTGCTCGCGGAGCTGTTCAACCGCGCCCCGGTGAGCGTCGGCGTCGCCGGCACCAGCGGCAAGTCGACGACCGTCGGCATGATCGGCTGGATTCTCGATCGCGCCGGCAAGCGCCCGACCATCATGAACGGCGCCGACATGAAGAACTTCATGGACGGCGGCCTGCCGATCGCCAGCGCCCGGGTCGGCGACGGCGGCATCTTCGTCAGCGAGGTGGACGAGAGCGACGGTTCGATCGCCAATTTCGCGCCCCGCATCGCGGTGGTGAACAACATCTCGCTCGATCATAAATCGATGGAGGAACTCCGCGCGCTGTTCCGCGACTTCATCGCCAAGGCGCGCACCGTGGTGCTCAATCTCGACAACGCGGAGACCGCGGCGCTCGTGGCGAACGTGAAGCCCGGGCAGGCGGTGACCTACAGCCTCAATTCCGCGCAGGCGGATCTGCGCGCCTCGACGCCGGTTCTCTCGCCGACTGGCATCGCGTTCCAAGTGACCGCGCGCGACACCGGCGAGACCGTCCAGGTGGCGCTCAAGGTCCCCGGCCTGCACAACGCGGCCAACGCGCTCGCCGCGCTCGGCGTCGCAAAAGCCTGCGGCGTCGGCCTGGCGGAAGCGGCGGCGCATCTCGCCACGTTCAGCGGCATCCGCCGGAGGCTGGAGGTCGCGGGTTCCGCCAAGGACATCACCGTGATCGACGACTTCGCCCACAACCCCGACAAGATCGCAGCCACGCTCGACACCCTGCAAGCCTTTCCCGGCCGCCTGCTGCTGATGTTCCAGCCGCATGGCTACGGCCCGATCCGGCTGATGCGCGACGCGCTGGTCGACTGCTTCGTCCACGGCATGCGCGACGACGACGTCCTCGCGATGCCGGAGCCGGTCTATTTCGGCGGCACCGTCGACCGCAGCGTCGGCAGCCGCGACATCGTCGCCGACATCGAGCGGCGCGGCCGCAAGGCACACGCCTTTGCCGACCGCGCCGGCTGCGGCGACATGCTGGTCAAGCTCGCGCGGCCGGGCGATCGCATCGTGGTGATGGGCGCGCGCGACGATTCGCTGTCGCTGTTCGCGCGGGAGCTGCTTCAGCGGCTTGGCACACCAAAGCCCTAAAACAACAAACCGTGACGACGATCACATCGTGGGTACCCGATAACCGCTACTCAGGGCACGCGGCCCACCCCACTATCGCGACTCGTGGCTGCCGTGAGGTCTGGGAGCCGATGCGATGCGTATCTTGTCGTCTGTGCTGAGCAGCTTGTTCAGCTTGCTGTGTGTCCTGTTTTCGTATCGCGGCCGCGTGACGCGCGGCGAGTTCCTGTTCGGGACCCTCGCCTGGATCATCGGCATCCTCGTCGGCCTCTACACCGCCGTGCTGGCCAAGACCTTGGGATATCGATGGGCGCCCGAGGCCTATGTCGGCTTCCTGCTGGTCGCGTTGGGAAGCATCAAGTTCATGGCGATCCAGCGCGTCCACGACGTCGGACTGAGCTCCTGGTCCGGTCTGTGGTTGTGGAGACTGATCAGGCGCGGGATGGCCGAAGCCAACGCGTATGGACCACCGCCGCCGCGTGGCCGTGTATGGGGATTCCTTGCCTTCCTCGCGCTCCTGGTCACCGCTGGAATCACGGCTTCGTCGCTGCTGATCGATCGCTACGCGACGGCCTTGTGCGCCCCCAGCGTATCGGTGTCGGCCGGCACGAGCGCCGAGGCCCAGGCGCGCTGGCGGGACGCCGTCCGGTCGAAATACGGCGCCGACTATCTCACCGGCACTTCGGTCCGACACACGATGACCTGCCGCAACGGCGAATGCATCGTCAACGGCCGCGCCTGCCGGCGGCCCTAGCGTTCGCGCCGCGCACCGCGCGTCTGTTTTTCCAATGATCATCATTGGCGCACAGCGCACAGCCGCTGTGTGATCACGCGCGCGTGTCGCGGCGTCTCGCGCCAAAGCGACAAACTGTGACGCCGGTCACTTCGCGCGTGAACGGCTCCCCCTACAAACCCACGCAGGCCCGAACCCTCATCGCAACCCCGTGGCCTCTGGGAGCAACACAATGACTATGGCTTTGGAAAATCCGTCCGTCATCCGCGGCCACAAGGGCCTCGGAATCGCATCGTTCATCATCGGCGTCATCTGCCTCATCACCGTGATGGGATTGGTGGTGGTCGCCGGCGTGGTGACCAATGCCGGCCGAGCGACGCCCGCGTTCAACACCATCATCGGCTTGGGCATGATCTCGACCGTCTTCATCGACCTCATCGGCATCGTGCTCGGCATCTTCGGCGTCGCGGACCGCTCGTCGAAGAAGGTCTATCCGGTGCTTGGTCTCGTCTTCAACGTCCTGGTCGTGGCGCTGTTCACGGCGCTCCTGATCGTCGGACTGTCGATGCGCCCTGCCTGATCCATCCCGCGTGCCGTCCGGCCTCGATGCCGGACGGCGCGATGCGGATCTCGGCACAGACGGGATCTTTGCCATGACCACGATCGACACTGCCTACGGCCTGCCGCAGACAGGCGCGCTGCCGACGCACGTCATCGTGCGCGACCCTCGCACCAGGCTTAGACCCTGGGGCTTTTGGGGATCGCTGGGCTGGGGCCTGCTGGCCGGCGCCGCCGGGATGTTCGCCGTCTTTGTCTACACGATCATCTGGATGCTCACGCACGGGCTCCAGCTCGCCAATGCTCAGGATACGGTGTACGCCACGGCGACCGGCATCCTGGTCCTCTCCGCACCGATCGTCGTGCTCGTCATCGCGGCGAAGATCCGAAAAGTTTCGCTGCGCAGTTACTTCGCGCTCGAAGGGTTCTCAGGCCGCAACCTCGCGCTCGGGCTCCTTTGCCTGACCGCATTGATCGGCGCCTTCATCGCCGTCCAACTTCTTCTCGGAATCGAGGGCGGTTCCAAGTATATGGAAGCGACCTATCGCGCGGCCAAGGCCGCCGGCATGGTGCCGCTGCTGTGGTTCTCTGTGGTCGTCGTTGCGCCGGTGACCGAGGAATTGTTCTTCCGCGGCTTCTTGCATCGCGGCTGGGCGCCGTCGTGGCTCGGCGTGTCCGGCACGATCGTCGTGACGGCGGCGCTGTGGGCCCTGCTCCACCAGCAATACAACGTGCTCGGCATCCTTTTCATCTTCGTGATGGGCCTGATCTTCGGCTGGATGCGCCAGCGCAGCGGCAGCACGCTGCTGCCGATGGTCCTGCACACGGCGAACAACTTCCTGGCCACGAGCCTCGTCACCATTCAGGTCGAGTGGCTGAGCTGACACGATCGGTGGAGCGCCGCCTACACGACACTCCACCCGGCCCTTTTGCTGTGCTAAATTTTCCCATAAGCACAACAAGGGAGGTGCCGAATGGACACGAACCGACGCACCATGTTGACGACAGGCGCCGCTGCCGCGGCGTCGGCCGCAGCACCGCAGGTGTTTGCGCAAGCCCAGCAAGGCGGCGCGCCGCAGGGCATGCCGGCGGGCGCCAAGATCGGCTTCTATGAAAAAGGCGGCGTCCGCATCCGATACGCCGAGATCGGCACGGGATTCCCGCTGCTGGCCACGCCCGGCGGCGGGCTCAACTCGAACTTCGGGAACTGGGCGCGCGCGGTGATCAACATCCCGGAGGAGTTCAGGAGCGACTTCCGGGTCATCACCATGGACCAGCGTAATGCCGTGGGCGGCGAGTCCACCGGCCCGGTCCCGGTCGAGGACCCCTGGGGCGCCTTCGCCGACGACCAGCTCGGGCTGATGGACCACCTCGGCATCCGCCAGTTCTTTTTCTTCGGCAACTGCATCGGCGGACCGTTCGCGATGAAGCTGATGCAGCGCGCACCGCAGCGCGTGGTCGCGGCGGTGCTGAGCCAGCCGGTCGGGCACCGGCCGGACAACCCCGACTACATGTACAATTCCGGCAAGAACGCCTGGGCCAAGGAGTTCCTCCAGCGGCGCCCCGACGTCTCGATGGAGACGATCGAGAAATACCTGCACAACCTTTACCGCGCGCAGCCCGATTTCGTTTACAGCGTGAGCCGCGACTTTGCGCGCTCGTGCCAGACGCCGATGCTGGTGCTGCCCGACGATGTGGTCGCGCACCCATTGCAGACCTCCATCGACATCGCCTCGCTGGCGCCGAATGCCGAGATCACGGTGTTTCCGTGGAAGAACCGCCGGAGCTGAAGGCCCGCACCATCAACCGCGTGCGCACCTTCCTCAAGGCGCGTCAGACGGTGTAGCGGCACACGCGATACCGAATGCGGACGAGCCGTCTCACACCACGTTGGCGCTCATGCGGAATCCGCGCGACGGCCTTGGCCGTCGCGCTCGTGTTTACCTTGTCCGCGCACGCGAATGAGCGCGACGACTACGTGAAGGCGCTGAGCGAATTCAAATCCATCCTGAGCCAGCGGCGCGCACAGATCGACTCGGGCCGGAGCCTGCCGAACCTCCCGGGACAGGCGGTCTATCTGGCCCGCAATAAGATGATCAGCACGTACAAGGACCTCACCGACGCGGCCCCCGGGAGGATCGGAAGGCCCAACAAGTTCGGCATTCCGCCGGCCTATTTCGACGCCGACAATGAGCCGCTGCTGGACGAGTACGTGAAGCTGTTCAGCATCATGCAGGCGCCGCCGGCCCATGCGCAGAACTCGGCGACGCCGTTCGAGGACGTCGTCGTGCTCGGCACCGTGATCGCTCGCGCAAAGGGGCTCGATTCGGCATCCGCCGAGGCGGCGGGCCGCATCAGCCTCGGCATGTTCTTCGCCGAGACCAACGGCAACCAGAACATCGGGAACGCGCGCTCGAACCGCTACAAGGGCAGCTTCCAGACCGGCGAATCCGAGGACCGCAACGGCCAGAAGAAATGGGCGGCGATCAAGGCGTCGGTGCGCGCGCTCGATCCCGCCGTCGGCGCCCGCGACGACAAGGAGCAGGCGCGGGTCGGCAACAACGACCAGCGCTACAATCACTGGACCGCGGTGCGCAACGGCCTGATGAACGCGCACGCCGAGGTCTTCCTCAACATTCCGTCGATCCTGAAGGCGTTCCCCGACCCGATCGACCAGATGAAGATCTTCGAGCTGATCCAGATCGTGCCGAGCCCGACGCGCGCGGCGCTGCGGTCGGGCGACCTCGCGAGCTATCGCGTCTCCGATCCGAAGATCATGGGGTACCTGCGCAACAACAGCATGTTCACCTTCGGCCGCGCCGACCGGGCCAGGACGTCGGCCAACTACCGCGAGATCCTCGCCGCGATGTGGCTGTTCAACGAGAAGTTCGAGCGCGCGCAGGCGAGGTTCAACGAGATCAAGGCGCAGCGGGGACGATGAGAACCGTCAGTCCGCCGAGTCAATCTTCAAGCCGATCGCGTGCTCCGTGGACAACCGTTAGTATGACGATTTTGCCGTCGTCGAAAACCTTGTAGACAATGATATACGGTCCTTCGATCAGTTCACGAGTGCCTTTTACAAGACCTGGACGTCCCATGTGAGATAGTTCCGGCGCCGCCAGTTGCTCGGCCCTATAGAAGATGCGAGCAACAAGATTGTCGGCTGCCCTTGGATTGTCGTTCGATATCCTTTCGCATATGCGCCGGAGGTCCTCCAGCGCCTCATCGTCGAAGACAACTCTCATGTCCTGGAACGTTGAAAGCGCTCGCGCGCCTCGTCGAGCGTTACGTAGGCCGGATTTTTCTTTGCAAGGCGGCGACGGACCTCGGCAGCCTGCGCGTCGGTGAGCCGATAGTCGCTCTGGTCCTGCGCTTCCATGAGCGCAAGAACTTCGGCAGCGTCGGACTGCCGTTCCGGCGCCCAGGTCAAGACGCGATCCAGAATTTCCTTCACCTGATCTTTGGTCATGTTGACACTATAACACTTTGTTCCGCAAGCCGCCAACGCGATCAATTCTTTCCCTTCGCCTCCTGGATCGCCTTCCAGATGGTGTACGGCGTCGCCGGCATCGTGATGTTGCGGATGCCGTAGACCGCGAGCGCGTCGACGATCGCCGACACCACCGCCGCCGGCGCGCCGGTCGTGCCGCCCTCGCCGCCGGCCTTGATGCCGAGCGGATTGGTCGGCGACAGCACCTCGGCGATCTCGCAGGTGAACGACGGCATGTTGTCGGCGCGCGGCATGCCGTAGTCCATCAGCGAGCCGCAGAGCGGCTGGCCCGAATCCGGATCGGTGTAGCACTGCTCCCACATCGCCTGGCCGACGCCTTGGGCGATGGCGCCGTGGGTCTGGCCGTGCACGATCAGCGGATTGATGCAGCGGCCGACGTCGTCGATCGACGCATAGCGCGTGATGTCGACCATGCCGGTGTCGGGGTCGACCTCGACCTCGCAGATCGCGGTGCCGTTCGGGAACACTGGATCGTGCATCTCGTTGTCGGTGACGATCGAGACGCCGCCCTTGAGGTCCTCCGGCAGCGTGACGTTCGCCGCCTCCTTGGCGAGCTCGAGGAAATCGAAACTTCTGTTGGTATCGCGTGATGTGAAGCGGCCGTCGTCGGTGAAATCGATGCTGTCCGGCGGCACGTTCATCACCAGCGCGGCGATCTTCCTGCCCTTGTCGATCAGGTCGACCGCCGCCTTCGAGAACACCGTCGCGGCATGGCGCATGGAGCGGCCGGAATGCGAGCCGCCGCCGACCTTCACCACGTCGGTGTCGCCGAGGATGATCTTCACCGTCTCGACCGGCACGAAGAGGAGGTCGGACACGACCTGCGCGAAGCTCGTCTCGTGCCCCTGCCCGCTCGGCTGGGTGCCGATCACGACGTCGACGCGGCCCTCCGGCCGCACATGGATCTGCGCCTGCTCCTTCGGAGCGCCGATCGAGGACTCGACATAGTTGGCGAGGCCGAGGCCGAGCAGTCGGCCGCGCTTCTTCGCCTCGCGGCGGCGCTTGGCGAAGCCCTTCCAGTCGGCGATGTCCATCGCCCAGTCCATGTTCTTCTCGTAGGTGCCGGAGTCGTAGAGCATGCCGACGCCGTTGCGGTACGGCATCGCCTTCGGCTTGATCAGGTTCTTGCGCCGCAGTGACACGCGGTCGAAGCCGAGCTCGGCCGCGGCGTTGTCGATCAGCCGCTCGACGGCATAGGTCACCTCCGGACGGCCCGACGAGCGATAGGCCTGCGTCGGCATGGTGTTGGTGAAGGCCGCGACGGCACGCAGCGTCACCGCCGGAATGTCGTAGGAGCCCGGGATCAGCCCCGATCCCTTCGACAGCGGCGAGAACGACACCGCGCGCGCGCCAATGTTGCTGATGTTGGTCGCGCGCATGCCCAAGAATTTCCCGTCCTTGCGCAGCGCCAGCTCGACCTTGGAGACGAGGTCGCGGCCCTGGTAGTCGGTGAGGAAGGCTTCCGAGCGCGTGGCGGTGTACTTCACCGGCCGGCCGATCTTCTTCGACGCCCACAGCACCAGCCCGAATTCCACGAACACGCGGTTGCGGGTGCCGAAATTGCCGCCGACGTCATAGGAGAGGACGCGCAGCTCGTCGCCCTTGAGGCCGAGCACCTGCGTCAGCTCGTTCTTCTGGCGCACCGCGCCGCCGGAGCCGGCATAGAGCGTGTAGCGGCCGGTCTGCTTGTCGTAATGCGCGACCGCGGCGCGCAATTCGATCGGCACGCCGGTGACGCGGCCGATATGCATGTCGAGCTTCACCACGTGGTCGGCCTCGGCGAACGCCTTGTCGGTGGCGGCGCGGTCGCCGAACCATGTCTCGACCGGCATGTTGCCCGGCAGCTCGTCCCACACCGCCGGCGCGCCCGGCTTGATCGCGTCTTCGGAGTGGATGACGAACGGCAGCTCTTCGTAGTCGACCGCGACCGCCTCGGCGGCGTCCATCGCCTGGTTTTTGGTTTCGGCGACCACCATCGCCACCGCCTCGCCGACATGGCGCGCCTTGTCGGCCGGCAGCAACGTGTGCGGGCCGATGAAGACGGTGCTGCCGCCGGGGCCGTGAAGCTTCATGTCGTCGCGGGTCTTCGGCAGCGGATCGTGCGGAATCGGGCCGAGCTTGTCGGCGAGGCAATCGGCGCCGGTGAACACGCCGAGCACGCCCTTCATTTTTTTCGCACGCGTTGCGTCGATGTTGACGATGCGCGCATGCGGATAGGGCGAGCGCACGATCGCCGCGTAGGTCTGTCCTTCGAGCAGGAAATCGTCGCTGAACCGGCCGCGCCCGGTGATCAGCCGCTCGTCCTCCGCGCGCCGGATCGGCTTTCCGATGAAGCGGTAGTCGGGCTTGTTCATTGTTGTTGCTTTCGTTGCGACGGCAAACGCGGGCGGGCCTGTGATGTAGCGCCCCGCCGGGCGGCCGTCACCCCTCGCCGCGGCGGGGCAACCGCGCCGTAAGGTGTAAGCTGTAAGAATGGGGTGTAAGAATTGATGTGGCTGATTTCATATTCATCTCAAAGGCTTGTCTCGAAACTTACATTCTTACAGCACTTACCACTGTTGCGCCTTTGGGGCTTTTGCTCATCAGGCAGCGTCAATGATCCGCATAAATTCTTGAAAAGGCTTTTGCGTATTTATTCCTAAAATCAGGCTTTTTCAAGAGGCTTCAGGAAAATTTTCAACCTCAGGAAATTGGGAGTGCGGCCATGCCTCTCCCTCTAAGCGTGTAGGCGTCGGCCTTGACTCGCCTCAGAGGCTCCGGAATCAATAGAACAAATCAGGAACAGGAATGGAGCCATGGCTTCAGCTGCATCCCGCGGCGCGCTTCGCCATCTTCGGCAGGCGCTCGCAACCCTCGATAAAGACAAGGGATTTTCCCTGGTCGAGGAGGACATCCTGCCGCTCGGCCTGCCGGCGGTCGACGCCGCCCTGGGCGGCGGCCTCGCCTGCGCGGCGCTGCATGAGCTCGCCCCCGCCGCCCCCGCGCAATTCGGCACCGCCGCCGGTTTCGCGCTCGCCATCGCGGCGCTCCGCACGGCGACCGGCCGCGCTGCGCTGTTCATCCAGACCGACTTCGCGGCGCTCGAAGCCGGCACGCCTTACGGCCTCGGGCTCGACGGCTTCGGCCTGCCGATGGAACGGCTCATCCTGTTGCGGGTGCCGCGTCCGGTCGATGCGTTGTGGGCCTGCGAGGAGGCGTTGAAATCCCGCGGCGTCGCCGTCGTGATCGCCGAACTGCCGCAGGCCGGCGCAGCCGCCGACTTCACCGCGACGCGGCGGCTGACGCTGGCGGCGCGCGCGGGCGGCGGGCTCGCTTTGCTGCTGCGGCACCGTCCGCTGCCGATCGCGACCGCCGCCACCACCCGCTGGCAGGTCGCGGCCGCGCCGAGCACGCCCGACCGTTTCGGCGGGCTCGGCCGCACCACCTTCGATCTTTCGCTGAACCGGAACCGGCGCGGCCACAGCGGCCGCTTCATTGTGAGCTGGGATCACCATGCATGCGCCTTCCTCCCGCAAACGCTATCTCTCGGTGTGGCTGCGGCGGCTGACGACGGACCGATTGCTCCGCGCCGGCTCGCCCGCGCCGGCTGACGCGCACGCCGGCGGCAGCGGATTTGCGCCGAGCGACACGCCGCTTGTCGTCGTCGCGCCGGTGAAAGGCGCGCTGCGGCTTGCCGCCGTCAACGACGCGGCGGACGGGCTTGGGCTCAAACCCGGCATGGCGCTCGCCGATGCGCGCGCGATGTATCCGCGCATTGCCGTCGCCGACGCCGATCCCGAAGCCGACCGGCGCCTGCTGCTCGCGATCGCCGACGGGTGCGACCGCTACACGCCGCTGGTCGGCCTCGATCCGCCGGACGGGCTGATCCTCGACATCGCCGGATGCGCGCATCTCTTCGGCGGCGAGGAGAGTTTGCGGCGCGATCTGGTGGCGCGGCTCGTTCGGCAGGGTTTTCAGGCGCGCGCGGCGGTGGCGGATACGGTGGGCTGCGCGTGGGCGGTGGCGAGATATGGGGACGACAATGTTGTTCGCGGTCGTGCCACACGGTCCCCTCCCCCACCCGAACTCGGGTTTACCCGAGTTCGGCATATTGAGTGGTCGAAGTCGGAAACATCCGACTTCGACCGGGGGAAGGACAGGGTGGGGGGTGGCGGCAAATTCGGAATTCACGATTACCCCCCTCCCCACCCCTCCCCCGCAAGGGGGGAGGGAGCAGACCGAGTTCGCGGCTTGTTTTGTGTACCTTCTGATCAAACCGTAGACGCGCTGCTGCCGCTGCCGCTCGCCGCGCTGCGGATCGCGCCGGAGACCGTCACCGAGCTCGCGCAGGTCGGCCTCAAGCGCATCGCCGATGCGATCGACCGCCCGCGCGCGCCGCTCGCCGCGCGCTTCGGCGAGGCGTTCGTGCGCCGGCTCGACCAGGCGCTCGGGCTGGAGGACGAGCCGATCACGCCGCGCCTGCCGGTGCCGGCTTATGTCACCGAGCGACGATTCGCCGAACCGATCGCGCGCGAAGCCGACGTGCTCGGCACCATCGAGCATCTCGCCCGCGCGCTGGTGAAGCTGATGGAGCGGCGCGGCGAAGGCGCGCGCCTGATCGAGACCGCGCTGTTCCGCACCGACGGCAAGGTGCATCGCATCGCCGCAGGCACCGGTGCGCCGCTGCGCGACGCCGCGCGCATCCGCGCGCTGTTCGTCGAGCGGCTCGCGGCGGTCGGCGACGAATGCGATCCGGGCTTCGGCTACGACGTCATCCGGCTCGGCGCGCTGGCGACGCAACGCTGCGACCCCGCGCAGACCGGCCTCGCCGGCGGCGATCACGCGGAGGAGCTGGCGCATCTGATCGACCGGCTCGGCGCGCGTTTCGGATTGCGCCGCGTGACGCGGCTCGTCCCGCAGGACACGCATATTCCGGAATATGCGGTGGCGGAGGTGGCGGCGGCGACCTGTCGGAACATCACCACGAATACTTCTCTGGCGTTACGAAGACTTGCGCCACACGGTCCCCTCCCCCTGCAAGGGGGAGGGACAGGGTGGGGGTCACCTCGTCAACCGCCGACAGTGACCCCCTCCCCACTGACAGTGACCCCCTCCCCAACCCTCCCCCTTTCAGGGGGAGGGGGCAGGCCACCCGTGCTGCGAGAACGCGACTCATTCATCGAGCAAGATTCTCTCTCCCCCACCCGCCCGATCCGCCTGTTCGACCGGCCGGAGCCGGTCGAGGCGACCGCCGCGGTACCGGACGGGCCGCCGGTGCAGTTCACCTGGCGGCGCGTGCGCTACGTCGTGGCGCACGCCGAAGGGCCCGAGCGCATCGCCATGGAATGGTGGCGCGACGACCAGGGCAACGCGCTCACCCGCGATTATTTCCGGGTCGAGAGCCGCGAAGGCGTGCGGGTCTGGCTGTTCCGTCAGGGCCTGTTCACCGACGGCGCGCCGACGTCCTGGTTCCTGCACGGCGTATTCGCATGAGCAACGTCCACGCCTTTCCGGCGGCGGCGAGGCCACGGCGCACCGAGGCCCCTGATGCGGCCGCGCCGGCCTATGCCGAGCTTGCCGTCACCACCAACTTCTCCTTCCTGCGCAGCGGCTCGCATCCCGAGGAGTTCTTCGAGCAGGCCAAGGCGCTCGGCCTGAGCGGGCTCGGCATCGCCGACCGCAATACGGTCGCCGGCGTGGTGCGCGCCCACACCGCCGTGCACAAGAACGATACCGACGCGGTCGACGAGCGAATGCTCAAGCTCGCGGTCGGCGCGCGGCTCGGCTTTGCCGACGGCACGCCCGATATCCTCGCCTATCCGCAGGATCGCACCGCCTGGGGACGGCTGACGCGGCTGCTCACGGTCGGCAAAAGCCGTGGCGACAAGGCCGAATGCATTCTCTATGGCGACGATCTCCTGGAGCACATCGAGGGTCTCAATCTTATCGTCCTCCCGCCGGAACGGATCGATGCCGATGCATTGCTGACGCTGCTGGCGCAGTCGAAGGCCGCTTCCGACACCGTCTGGCTGGCTGCCAGCATGATCTACCGCGGCGACGACCAGCGCCGCCTGGCGCGGCTGACGGCGATCGCCGAAGACGCAAGCATTCCGCTGATCGCCGTGAACGACGCGCTCTACCACGCGCCGCAACGGCGGGCGCTTCAGGACGTCGTCACCTGCATCCGCGAGCACGTCACCATCGAGACCGCCGGCCGCCGGCTGGAAGCGAATGCGGAGCGCCACCTGAAGCCGCCGCAGGAGATGGCGCGGCTGTTCCGCAAAGCGCCGGCGGCGATTGCGGAAACGCAGAATTTCCTGAGCCGCTGCAACTTCTCGCTCGAGGTGCTGCGCAAGACCGAATACCCGGAAGAGACCCGGCAAGGCTTCGCCACGCCGCAGGATGCGCTGGTCGCGCTGGTGAACGAGGGCGTCGCGCGGCGCTACCAGAACGGAATCCGGAAGGAAAACGTCCGCGACGCGCTGCGCAAGGAGCTCGCGATCACCGCCGAGCTCAAATACGCGCCGTACTTCCTCACCGTGCACGACATCGTGCGCTTCGCACGCTCGAAGGGCATCCTGTGCCAGGGCCGCGGCTCGGCGGCGAATTCCGTCATCTGCTATTGCCTCGGCATCACCGAGGTCGATCCCGAGAAGGTCGATCTCTTGTTCGAGCGGTTCGTGTCCGCGGAACGCCGAGAACCACCCGACATCGATGTCGACTTCGAGCACGAGCGGCGCGAGGAGGTGATCCAGTACATCTACAACCGCTACGGCCGCGAGCGTGCCGGCCTTGCCGCCACCGTGATCTGCTATCGCGGCCGCAGCGCGATCCGCGAGGTCGGCAAGGTCTTCGGCCTGTCCGACGACACCATCGGCGCAATGGCGGGCACGCTGTGGGGCTGGTCGATGGCCGGCGTCACGGAGAAGGAAGCGCGCCGCGCCGGACTCGATCCTTCGGACCCGCGGCTCGGGCAGGTGATGGCGCTGGCCCAGGACCTGATGGGTTTTCCGCGGCATCTTTCACAGCATGTCGGCGGCTTCGCCATCACGCGCTCGCGTCTCGACGAAGTCGTGCCGGTCGAGAACGCGGCGATGGACGAGCGCACCGTTATCGAATGGGACAAGGACGACCTCAACGATCTCGGCATCCTCAAGGTCGACATCCTCGGCCTCGGCATGCTGTCGTGCCTGCGGCGCGCCTTCGATCTCCTGCGCTCCGAATACGGCGAGCGCTATGCGCTGTCGTCGTTCCAGGCGCCGGAAGCGCCGGTCTACCGGATGATCTCGCGCGCCGACACCGTCGGCGTGTTCCAGATCGAGAGCCGCGCGCAGATGTCGATGCTACCGCGGCTGCGCCCGCAGGAATTCTACGATCTCGTGATCGAGGTCGCGATCGTGCGGCCGGGACCGATCCAGGGAAAGATGGTGCATCCTTATCTGCGCCGGCGCGAAGCGCTGCGCGATCGGGGCATCGCGCCGGACTATCCGTCGCCGGCGCCGGAGCATGGACGGAAGGACGAATTGAAGGAGGTGCTCGAGAAAACCCTCGGCATCCCGCTGTTCCAGGAACAGGCGATGCGGCTCGCCATCGTGGCGGCGAAGTTCAAGCCCGAGGAGGCCGACCGGCTGCGCCGCGCCATGGCGACGTTCAAGCGCGTCGGCACCATCAAGCGGTTCGAGCAGAAGTTCATCGACGGCATGACCGGCCGCGGCTACGCGCGCGAATTCGCCGCGCGCTGCTTCGAGCAGATCAAGGGCTTCGGCGAATACGGCTTTCCCGAGAGCCATGCCGCGAGCTTCGCGATCCTGGTCTACGTCTCGGCCTGGATCAAATGCTACTACCCGGAGGTGTTCGCGGCCGCGCTGCTCAACAGCCAGCCGATGGGCTTCTATGCACCGGCGCAGATCGTGCGCGACGCGCAGGAGCACGGCGTCGACGTGCGGCCGGTCGACATCAACCGCTCGGACTGGGACTGCTCGCTGGAAGACGGCCCGCGCGCCGCCGAACGCGTTCACCCGCGCCATGCCGGCATGCGCGCGGATATCCGCAGCCGGTACGCGATGCGGCTCGGCTTCCGGGAGATCAGCGGTTTTTCCGAGCACGACGCCAGGACGATCGAAAGCGTCCGCGGCGAGGGTTTCGATTCCGTGCGCGACCTCTGGCTGCGCACGCGGCTCAGGCCCTCGGCGCTCGAAAAGCTCGCCGAAGCCGACGCCTTCCGCTCGCTCGGCCTCGACCGCCGCGATGCGCTCTGGGCGATCCGCGCGCTGCAGCGCGCGGGCGACAAGGACGACCTGCCGCTGTTCAAGCGCGTCGCCATGCCGGAGCTCGAGCCCGACGCCGCGCTGCCGCCGATGCTGCCGGGCCAGCAGGCGATCGAGGACTACCGCCACCTGCACCTCTCGCTGAAAGCGCATCCGGTCTCGTTCCTGCGCGCCGATCTCGATCGACGCGGCGTCGTGCGGCATGAGCTGCTGTCCGAGACGCGCCCGGGCCGCATCGTCACGGTCGCCGGGCTGGTGCTGGTGCGCCAGCGTCCCGGCACCGGCAACGCCATCTTCATGACGCTCGAGGACGAGACCGGCATCGCCAACGCGATCCTGTGGCCGCGGGTGTTCGAGCGCTGGCGGCCGATCGTCATGGGCGCGCGGCTGATCGGCGTGACCGGCGAATTGCAGAACGAGAAGGGCGTCATCCACATCGTCGCGCGCAGTTTCGAGGATCTGAGCCCGCTGCTGCGGCGCCTGTCGGACGACAACTATCTCATCGATCCGTCGGCGCCGAGCGACGAGACCAAGCGGCCGGTGCAAGGCTCGTGGCGGCATCCGCGCAAGACGCTCATGCCGATCGACGCGGCGCTCGCCGAGAATCACAACCGCCCCCGCCATCCGCGCGCGGGCGATTCATTCGTGCAGATGACGAAGCAGAAGGAAAAGCCCGCCGCCATTCAGCAGGCCGAAGTCCGGCAGGTCGCCAAGGTGCTGCCGAAGGGGCGGAATTTTCACTGAGCCCAAATTTTTCCGCTCGTCCCCGCGAAAGCGGGAACCCAGGTTAGCTCAAGACTGGATTCCCGCTTGCGCGGGAATGAGCGGAGGAGAGAGCGGGCCTAGAGCATTCCCCGGTTGCGATGAATCGATTGTGATCGGGCTGGGGATTCCCGGCTGATTTTGATTGTGAATCCA
>JAIESR010000057.1 GCA_019745775.1 Xanthobacteraceae bacterium
GGCTTGGTGGGCACGGCGCTGCAACGTGTGCGTGGAGAGGGTGTGCGGACGCGGCCCGCGCCTTTGCCCACCCTACCGCATCGGCTTGAGGCCGAGCCGGTCGAGCAGGCGCATGTCGCGATCGCGACCGGGGTTCGGCGTCGTGAGCAGCTTCGGTCCGTAGAAGATCGAGTTGGCGCCGGCCAGGAAACACAGCGCCTGGGTCTCGTCGCTCATGTCCTCGCGCCCGGCGGAGAGCCGAACCACCGATCGCGGCATGGTGATGCGCGCGACGGCGATGGTGCGCACGAAGTCGAGCGCGTCGAGGCCATTGCTGCCGGACAACGGCGTGCCTTCGACCTGCACCAGCATGTTGATCGGCACCGACTCCGGATGCTGCGGCAGGCTCGCCAGCGCCGCGATCAGCCCGGCGCGGTCGTCGTCGCTCTCGCCCATCCCGACAATGCCGCCGCAGCACACATGAATGCCGGCGCTGCGCACCGCGCTCAGCGTATCGAGACGGTCCTGATAGACGCGCGTGGTGATGATCTCGCCGTAGAACTCCGGCGAGGTATCGAGGTTGTGGTTGTAGTAGTCGAGGCCCGAAGCCTTGAGCCGCTTCGCCTGCGCCTCGGTGAGCATGCCGAGGGTGGCGCAGCTTTCCAGCCCGAGCGCGCGCACGCCCTCCACCATGGCGCAGACCTGTTCGAGATCGCGGTCCTTCGGCTCGCGCCAGGCCGCGCCCATGCAGAAGCGGCTCGCGCCCGCGCTCCGGGCGGCGCGCGCCTCGGCGAGCACGGCATCGACGCTCATCAGCTTCTCGGCCTTGACGCCGGTCGCGTAGGCCGCGCTCTGCGGGCAATAGGCGCAGTCCTCGGGGCAACCGCCGGTCTTGATCGACAGCAGCGTCGAGATCTGCACCGCCGCGGGATCGAAGTGGGATCGGTGGACCGCCTGCGCGCGGAACATCAGCTCCGGGAACGGCAGCTTGAACAGCGCGCCGACCTCGTCGCGCGTCCAGTCGTGGCGGATCATACCGTTCGCGTGTCCCGTGCTCATCGACCTCAGCTTGATCGAAAACAGTGGCTTCGGCGCAAGATGCGGACAGAAAGGCCCTAAATCAAGCGATCTGTGGGAACTTCACACCGGCCCCATGGGGAGAATTCGGTTCATTTGGCGGCCTCGCTGGGATATGGTCGCGCCCGGGATTGCGTTTTGGCGGCGGGAAACGTTTTTGATGGTTCAGAACTCTCCCAAATCGGGCTTGTTTCATCTCGTGATGATCAAGCCGACGCACTATGACGACGACGGCTACCCGATCCAGTGGGTCCGCTCGGCGATCCCATCGAACACGCTCGCCTGCCTCAACGGCCTCGCCGAGGACGCGCAGCGGCGCGGCGTGCTGGGTGACGGCGTCGAGATCCGCCTGCACACCTATGACGAGACCAACCGGCGGGTTCACCCCGGCCGCATCATCCGCATGATCCGGAAGGCCGGCGGCAAAGCGCTGATCTCGCTCGTCGGCGTGCAATCGAACCAATTCCCGCGCGCGGTCGATCTCGCGCGGCCGTTCCTGGCCGCCGGGCTGCCGGTCGGCATCGGCGGCTTCCACGTCTCCGGCTGCCTGTCCATGCTGCCGGAGCTTCCCGCCGACATCCGCGAGGCGCAGGCGCTCGGCGTCTCGATCTTCGCCGGCGAGGCCGAGGAAGGGCGGCTCGACGAGGTCTTGCGCGACGCCTGGAACGGCAAGCTCAAGCCGCTCTACAACTACATGGACAAGCTGCCTTCGCTGCAAGGCGAGGCGCCGCCGTTCCTGCCGCGCCAGCACGTGCGCCGCACCGCGGGCTCGCTGTCGAGCGTCGACCTCGGCCGCGGCTGTCCCTACCAGTGCTCGTTCTGCACCATCATCAACGTGCAGGGGCGCAAGAGCCGCTTCCGCTCGCCCGACGATCTCGAAAAGATCATCCGCGACAACCACGCGCAGAACATCAAGCGCTTCTTCATCACCGACGACAATTTCGCGCGCAACAAGGATTGGGAGATCCTGTTCGATCGCCTGATCGCGCTGCGCAAGAGCGAATTCCCCGGGCTCGGCTTCACCATCCAGGTCGACACGCTCTGCCACAAGATCCCGAACTTCATCGAGAAGGCGGCGCAGGCCGGCGTGCGGCGCGTCTTCATCGGGCTCGAGAACATCAATCCCGACAACCTGATCACCGCGAAGAAGCGGCAGAACAAGATCACCGAATACCGCGAGATGCTCCAGAAGTGGCGCAACCACGGCGCCATCACCTATGCCGGCTACATCCTCGGCTTCCCGGCCGACACCAAAGAGTCGATCCTGCGCGACATCGAGATCATCAAGCGCGAGCTGCCGATCGATATCCTCGAGTTCTTCTTCCTGACGCCGCTGCCCGGCTCGGAAGACCACCAGAAGCTGTCGGCGAAAGGGGTCTGGATGGACCCCGACATGAACAAATACGACCTCAACCACCGCGTCTCGCATCACCCGAAGATGTCGGACCAGGAGTGGGAAGAGGCCTATCGCGCGGCGTGGCTCACGTTCTATACGCCCGACCATATCCGTACGATCCTGCGGCGCTCGGCCGCCTGCCCGATCGGCCGCCCGAAGACCACGCTGTCGACCATCCTGTGGTTCTATTTGATGGTGCTGTTCGAGGGCGTGCACCCGCTCGAAGGCGGCGCGGTGCGGCTGAAATTCCGCCGCGACCGCCGCCACGGGCTGCCGCGCGAGAACCCGCTGCTGTTCTATCCGCGCTTCGCCGGCGAAACCGTGATCAAGCTGTGGCGCTATTACAAGGTCTACCGGACCTGCAAGAAGATCCTCGACGAGACGCTGACGGCGCCCGACCGCATGACCTACACCGATCTCGCGATCTCGCCGCCGAAGGACGACGAGTTCGACGCGCTCGACATGTATCATGCGACCCGCGGCGGCGAGGACGCGGTCGCGCGCAAGCACCGCGACGACGCGATCCGCGGCCACACCCACGCCATCCCGGCCGCCGCGGCGGAATAGGCGTCAGGCGCCTGAGCGCATCGCGGCCTTCACCTTCTCCGGCGTATAGGGCACCGAGCGCAGCCGCACGCCGATGGCGTCGAACACCGCGTTCGAGATCGCCGACGGCACCACCGCCGCAGCCGGCTCGCCGGCGCCCCACGGCGGCGCGTTGGGCCGGTCGATGAGGTCGATCACGATCTCCGGCACGTCCGGGAAGCGGATGACCGGATAGCTCTCCCAGTCGAGACTGGTGACGTGCGAGCGGTCGAACTTCAGCTCCTCGATCAGCGTGCGGCTCACCATCTGGATGACGTTGCCGTCGAGCTGGTTGCGCAGCCCGTCCGGATTGACGATCTGCCCGCAGTCGTGCGCCATGTAGACCTTCGACACCTTGATGGCGCCGGCCGCGCGGTCGACTTCGACCTCCGCAACCACCGCCACATAGGTACGCGCCAGCTCGTATTTGACATACGAGACGCCGCGGCCCTTCGCGACATTGCCGCCGGCGCCGCGTTGCGGCGACGGCCGCTTTTCCCATTTCGCCAGCGCCGCGACGCGGTTGAGGGCCTCGATGCCGCGCTTGTCGGCGGGGTCGAGATATTTCAGCCGGAACTCGATCGGGTCGGCATTCGCCGCCGCCGCGAGCTCGTCGAGGAAGCATTCGTTGGCGTAGGTGTTCTGCATGCGGCCCGGCGTCCTGATCCAGGACGGCCGGAACGGCGTGCTCTCCAGGCGGTGGCAGACCGCTTTCACATTGGCGAACCTGTAGGGGATGTTCGAGTTATGGAAGATGTTGCCGGGCGCAATGTCGGGCTTTGCCGGCAGGCCCGCGAGCGTCGCCGGGATCAGCGGCACGAAGAAGCTCTTGTCGGTCTGCTGCGGAATGAAGAATTCCGACTCCCAGGCCGTCACCGTGCCGGAGCCGTCGATCGCCGCGCGCAGATCGATCAGCGTGGGCGGTCCCTTCGGATCCCAGCCGTGCTCGTCGGCGCGCGACCACTGCACCCGCACCGGGCGGCCGACCGCCTTGGCGAGCATGGCGGCGTCCGCCGCCGCATCCTCATGGCCGTTGCGGCCGTAGCAGCCGGAGCCTTCGAGATAGATGCAGCGCACGTCGTCGACCGGCATCTTGAACATCTCGGCAAGCTGCCTGCGCAGACTGTGGGTCGCCTGCGAGGCCGACCACGAGGTCAGCTTGCCGTCGCGGAATTCCGCGACCGCACACGACGGCCCGGTCGATCCGTGGGTATGGATCGGGAACTCGTAGGTGGCGGCGAGCTTCCTGACGCCGTCCTTGGCCATCGCCTCGGCGGTGTTGCCGACATTGCCGGTGGTCTCGTCGCGGAAAACCTTGGTGGCGCGCACATGCTCGAAGAGCTTGGCCTGCTCGGGCAGTCCTTCCCACTTGGACCAGCTCGCCTTGAGCTGGCGCGCGCCCTTGATCGCGCCCCACTCGGTCTGCGCCACCACGCCGAGGAAATTGCCCTCGCGCACCACCTGCACGATGCCGGCGACATCCTTGATCGAGCCTTCGTCGACGCTTTCGAGCCTGGCGCCGACCGACGGCGGCCGGATCACGCGGCCATGCAGCATGCCGCGCAGGCGCAGATTGTTGATGTAGGGAAAGCGCCCCCTGACCTTGTCCGGGATGTCGACGCGCGCGATCGGCTTGCCGACGATCTTGTAGTCCTTCGGATCCTTGAACTTCGCCGGCTTGGCCGGGTCGAGCTTGAGCGAGAACATCCGGCCGCCGACCAATTCGCCGTAGCTGACACGGCGATCGCCGGCGCGGATGACGCCGCCCGACACGGTGAGGGTATCGGCCTGGACGCGCAGCCGCCGCGCCGCCCGCTCGATCAGCTCGGCGCGCGCCGTCGCCGCCGCGTTGCGGATCTGCATCCCGCCGGCCTGGATCGAGAGGCTGCCCCAGGTCGTGCCCTGGTCGGGGGTGAGCGCGGTGTCGCCCTCGACGACCCGCACCATGTTGAACGGAACGTCGAGCTCTTCGGCGGCGATCTGCGCGAGCGCGGTGCGCACGCCGGTCCCGAGATCGACCTTGCCGGAATAGAGCGTCACGCGTCCGCGCACGTCGATCGCGAGGTACGCATCGACTTCGGCGATCGACAGCGGACGCTGCGCCGCCTGCTGGGCGGCTGCTTCGCCGGCAAGGGAGAAGCTGACGATCAGCGCGCCGCCGCCCGTGAGGAGATCGCGCCGCGACGGATTGAAATGCCTGGTCATGGCTCGCCCTCCCTCACGCCTGTCCGGCCGCGCGCTTGACCGCGCGTACGATGCGGGTGTGGGTGCCGCAGCGGCAGATGTTGCCGGCGAGCGCCTTCCTGATATCCGCCTCGGACGGATTCTTGTTGCCAGCGAGGAACGCGGCCGACTGCATGATCATGCCGTTGATGCAGTAGCCGCACTGCACCGCCTGCTCCTCGACGAAGGCGCGCTGCACCGGGTGCAGCCGGCTGCCCTGCGAGAGCCCTTCGATGGTCACGACCTTCTGCGCCGGTGCGACCTTCGACAGCGGCAGCACGCAGGAGCGCACCGGCTTGCCGTCGACATGGACGGTACAGGCGCCGCACTGGGCGAGCCCGCAGCCGAACAGCGGGCCGTTGAGGCCGAGATTCTCGCGCAGCGCGAGCAGCAGCGGCATGTCGGGATCGTCGACGGTGATCGTGCGCGACCGCCCATTGACGTTGAGCGTCCTGCGTTCAGCCATGTGAATTCCTCCCCGGCTGCTGGCCTTGTTTGCGTGGCGGTTTTTTGTTGGATCGATTTCAGTCTAGCAGCGCGCCTCCAGCCGCGCCATATAGGGGCCGCTGCCGCATGAACCTGGACGATGCCATGAGCGATACCATGAGCGATACCCCGCCCGACCGCCTGTCGAACGACCCGAACAGTCCCTACCACGACGCGGCGCTGCTGGAGCGCGGCATCGGCATCCGCTTCAAGGGCGCCGAGAAGACCAATGTCGAGGAGTATTGCGTGAGCGAGGGCTGGATCCGCGTGGCCGCCGGCACCGCCAAGGACCGCCACGGCAATCCGCTGACGATCAAGCTCAGGGGCGCGGTGGAGCCTTATTTCAAGGACAAGGCGGGGTGACGCGGAGTAAGCTCAATGGGCGCGAATTCTTCGTTGATACAAACACCGGAGGAACGCAATGTTGAGAATGGCCGCGATCCTTGCGCTTGCAGTCAGTGTCGCTGGCTGCGGTGACTTCGTCAGCACGTTTACGGACGGCTTGAATCAGGCCAAAGCTGTTGAAGCCGAGTTGGAGCAGTCGATCGGGGCCAAGCCGCGGGTCGGGTTCAATTCGCACAACGGCAAGCTGACATCGGTAACGGTGATGTTCCCTGCACTCTATGAATCCAAGCCGTTGAGCGAGCTTGCCGAGATCGTACGCTCGGCGGTGCGAGCTAATTTCAAGCAAGCTCCCGGCGCGATCGTGCTCAGCTTCGCGGTGCCAGCGCAGGCCGCAGCACCGGCATTGCCGGCGAAGCCGCCGGTGCCCCACCTGGACAAGCTCCCGATCGGCGACGGTGAATCGGCGGCATTGCCGCGCAGATAGGATGCGCCTCAGCGGCAAGCGATTTCGTTGCCGCTCGCGCTACTCCGCCGCCACCATCGTCGGTGAGCGAACCGCCTCGACCTTGGCCGCGCAGAACTTGAACTCGGGAATTTTCCCGAACGGATCGAGCTTCGGATTGGTGAGCAGGTTCGCCGCCGCCTCGGCATAGGCGAACGGGATGAACACCACGCCGTCCGGCACCGCGTCGTCCTGGCGCGCGGCGAGCTCCACCGTGCCGCGGCGGGTCGAGACGCGCACCCTGTCGCCGGGTGCGATGCCGAGCTTCGCGATCGTGCCGGGCGAGAGCTGCGCGCTCGCCGACGGCTCGATCGCGTCGAGCACCTGCGCGCGCCGCGTCATCGATCCGGTGTGCCAATGCTCGAGCTGGCGCCCGGTCGAGAGGATGAACGGATACTCGGCGTCAGGCACCTCGTCCGGCGGCTGTAATTTCGTGGCGACGAGCTTCGCAAAGCCGCCCGGACGCGGGAAGCCCTTGTCGAACACCACGTCGCGGCCGGGCTGGTCGGGCGCGTCGGAGGGATAGGTGACGGCGTCCTCGCGCGCGATGCGCTCCCAGGAGATGTTGGCAAGCGCCGGCATCATCGACGCCATCTCGGTGTAGACCTCGCTGACATGCCGGTAGTTCCAGCCGCAGCCGAGGCGGTTGGCGATGTCCTGGATGATCCAGAGATCGTGGCGCGCCTCCCCCGGCAGCGGCAGCGCCTGGCGGCCGATCTGCACCTGGCGGTTGGTGTTGGTGACGGTGCCGTCCTTCTCCGGCCAGCCCGACGCCGGCAGCACCACGTCGGCATAGACGGCGGTCTCGGTGAGGAACAGGTCCTGCACCACGAGATGCTCGAGATGCGCGAGCGCCTGCCGCGCGTGGTTGAGGTCGGGGTCCGACATCGCCGGGTTCTCGCCCTCGATATACATACCCTTGATCTCGCCGGCGTGCACCGCCTGCATGATTTCGACCACGGTCTTGCCGCGCTTGGGATCGAGCTTCACGCCCCAGGCTTTTTCATACTGCGCACGGATCTCCGGATTCTCGACCGACTTGTAGTCGGGGAAGAACATCGGGATCAGGCCCGCGTCGGACGCGCCCTGCACGTTGTTCTGGCCCCGCAGCGGATGCAGGCCGGTGCCGGGACGGCCGATCTGCCCGGTGATGAGCGACAGCGCGATCAGGCAGCGTGCATTGTCGGTGCCGTGGGTGTGCTGCGACACGCCCATGCCCCAGAAGATGATCGCGCTCTCGGCGCGGGCATAGGCGCGCGCGACCTCGCGCAACGTGTCGGCGTCGATGCCGCAGATCGGCGCCATCTCCTCCGGCGTGAAGTCCCTGATGTTCTGCTTCCAGGCGTCGAAGCCTTCGACATAGGTCTGGATGTACTGCTGGTCGTAGAGCTTCTCGGTGACGATGACGTTGAGCATGGCGTTGAGCATCGCCACGTCGGCGCCGTTCTTGAACTGGAGCATCTTCCAGGCATGGCGCTTGAGCGCCTGCCCGCGCGGGTCCATCACCACGAGCTTGGCGCCGCGCTTGGCCGCCTGCTTGAAGAACGTCGCCGCCACCGGATGGTTCTCGGTCGGGTTGGCGCCGATCACGATGATGAAGTCGGAATTCTTGCACTCGTTGAAGGTCGCGGTCACCGCCGCTGAGCCGACGCCCTCGAGCAGCGCCGCCACCGACGAGGCGTGGCAGAGCCGCGTGCAGTGGTCGACGTTGTTGGTGCCGAAGCCGGTGCGCACCAGCTTCTGGAACAGGTAGGCCTCCTCGTTCGAGCCCTTGGCGGAGCCGAAGCCGGCGAGCGCCTGCGGCCCGTCGCGGTCGCGGATTTTCTTCAAGCCGCCGGCGGCGCGGTCGAGCGCCTCCTCCCAGGTCGCCGCGCGGAAATGCGTCCACGGGTTCGCCGGGTCGATGAACTCGTGCGGCACCTTCGGCACGCCGTCCTTGCGGATCATCGGCTTCAGCAGGCGGTGCGCGTTGTGCACGTAGTCGAAGCCGAAGCGGCCCTTGACGCACAGGCGGTTCTGATTGGCCGGGCCATCGCGGCCGCTGACCGCGACGATCTTGTCGTTCTTGATCTCATAGGTGAGCTGGCAGCCGACGCCGCAATACGGGCACACGCTGTCGACAGTGCGATCGGGCTTGCCGGTGTAGACGTTGTCCGCGTCGACCATGGTCGCCGGCATCAGCGCGCCGGTCGGACAGGCCTGCACGCACTCGCCGCAGGCGACGCAGGTCGAGGCGCCCATCGGGTCGTCGAAGTCGAACACGATCTTTTCGAGATGGCCGCGGCCGGCCATGCCGATCACGTCGTTGACCTGCACCTCGCGGCAGGCGCGGACGCAGAGATTGCAGTGGATGCACGCGTCGAGATTGACCGCCATCGCGACGTGGCTGCGGTCCGGCGCCGGCACCTCGATCGGCGCGCGCTTGGGGAAGCGGCCAGCGTCGGCTTTCAGGCGCCTGGCGGTTTTCCAGAGCTCCGAGTCCGGGTCGTGCGCGTGCGCCTGATCCGGCTGGTCGGTCATCAAGAGCTCGGCGACCATGCGGCGTGCGGTTAAGGCGCGCTCGGTCTGCGTCTTCACCTTCATGCCGGGCGTCGGCGTGCGGATGCAGCTCGCCGCCAGCACGCGCTCGCCTTCGACCTCGACCATGCAGACGCGGCAATTGCCGTCGGGGCGATAGCCGGGCTTCGGCGAATAGCACAGGTGCGGCAGCTTGATGTCGAGCCGGCGCGCGGCGCGGAAGATCGTCTCGCCGGGGCGGATGTCGACCTCACGATCGTCGATGAAGAAGGTGGCGGATTTGGCTGCTTGGGTCATGGGCCGATTCCCTCGCCGCTCGCCGCAGCGCGCTCCCCTCCCCCTTGTGGGGAGAGGTCGGGGGTGGGGTCTTTCCGCGTCGGCACTCTCTCGTGTGCCGCCGCCAGAACCGCCTCGCCCACACTTCGCGGCGACTTGAGAACGTCGTTGTTCCTGAAGCGAAGCACGCGATAGCCCTGCGACTCCAGCCACGCGGTCCGCTTTGCGTCGTATGGGGCGCGCACTTCCGCATGTTGCGAACCGTCGAGTTCGACAACAATCTTCCCGGCGTGCCACGCGAAATCGGCGATGTAGATGCCAATCGGCGCCTGTCGTCGGAAATGCATCCCGAGTGGCTTCAGCGAGCGCAGCAGGTACCACAGCTTGCGCTCAGCGTCGGCCGGCGCGCGGCGCAATTGCTGCGCCTGCCCTCTCGTCCGCTTGCTGATCGCACTTTGAGGCATGTCCGTCGCCGTCTCCTAAGTCCTCGTACGCCGCCACCCCACCCCGGCGAGCTTCGCTCGCCACCCCTCCCCACAAGGGGGAGGGGCTAACCCGCGGCCTCACCTTCATCCTTCATCACCAGCGCCCGAGCGGCTTCGACAATTCGTCCGGGAAATATTTCAGCACGCACAAGAGCGGATTGGGCGCGGCCTGACCCAGGCCGCAGATCGACGCATCGCGCATCAGCGTCGAGAGCCCCGTCAGCAGCGCGGGGTTCCACGGACCCTGCGCCATCAGCTTCACCGCCTTCTCGGCGCCGACGCGGCACGGCGTGCATTGGCCGCAGCTTTCGTCCTCGAAGAACTTCACCAGGTTGAGCGCGACCGCCTTCATGTCGTCCTCCCCGGACAGGATCACCACCGCGTGCGATCCGACGAAGCAGCCGTATTTTTCGAGCGTGCCGAAATCGAGCGGCTCGTCCGCCATCGACGCCGGCAAGATGCCGCCGGAGGCGCCGCCGGGCAGATAGCCCTTGAAGGTCTGCCCGTCCTCCATGCCGCCGCAATACTCCTCGATCAGCTCGCGCGCGGTGACGCCGGCCGGCGCCAGCACGACGCCGGGCTTCTTCACGCGGCCCGACACCGAGAAGCTGCGGAAGCCCTTGCGCTCGCGGCGGCCGTGCGACGCGAACCACGCCGCGCCCTGCTCGACGATGTCGCGCACCCAGTAGAGCGTCTCGACGTTCTGCTCGAGCGTCGGGCGGCCGAACAGGCCGACCTGCGCGACGTAAGGCGGGCGATGGCGGGGCAGCCCGCGCTTGCCCTCGATCGACTCGATCATCGCGGACTCTTCGCCGCAGATATAGGCGCCGGCGCCGCGGCGCAGATGCAGCCGCGTGTGCGAGGCGAGCCCGGCCGCCCTCACCTTCTCGAATTCCTGTTCGAGCAGCAGCCGCACCTCGGGATATTCGTCGCGCACATAGATGTACGTATCCGGCGCTTCGATCACCCAGGCCGCGATCAGCATGCCTTCGATGAAGCGATGCGGGTCCTGCTCGAGGTAGTGGCGGTCCTTGAACGTGCCCGGCTCGCCTTCATCGCAGTTGACGGCGAACAGGCGCGGCGCGGGCTCGGCGCGCACCAGCGACCACTTGCGGCCGGTCGGGAACCCCGCGCCGCCGAGGCCGCGCAGGCCGGCGTCGCTGACGATCTTGATCAGGTCGTCGCGCGTGCGCTTGCCGGCGAGGCAATCGCTCAGCAGCGCGTAACCGCCGTTGTTGCGGTAGGCCGCGAGATCGTTCGGCGTCGCGAACGCATGCGGATGCGGCGGCGCCTTCGCGGTCGAGGCAACCTTGTCCGGCGTCGCCTTGAACACCTGCATGTGCCCGACCGCGACGACCGGCGCGCGATCGCAGGCGCCCATGCAGGGCGCGCGCACGACCCGCACGTCGCGACCGAGCTTGGCGGGAAGATCGCGGATGAGATGTTCGGCGCCCCGCATGGCACACGAGAGCGAGTCGCAGACACGAACGGTCACAGGCGCCGGCGGCGTCTCGCCTTCCTTCACCACATCGAAATGCGCGTAGAAGGTCGCGACCTCGTAGACCTCGGCGAGCGCAAGCTTCATCTCGGCGGCGAGCGCCGCGAGATGCGCGGCCGACAGATGCCCGTGGCGATCCTGGATCAGATGCAGATGCTCGATCAGCAGATCCCGCTGACGCGAGCGGGCGCCAAGCAGCGCGCGCACCTCGTCGAGCGCCGCCGGATCGACCTGCCGGCCCTTGGGCGTGCGCCGCGGCCGCCGGCCATCGCCGTTCGGTGCGGCGCCGTTTGTGTTGGGATTAGAAAGGGTTGTCGTGCTCATGCGAGCGTTTCCATCGGTCCCCTAGATGCCGATTCCGGCCCCCCGGCCTCAATCCCCTCGTCCCGATACCACGATTGAAATTTTCTATCGTGGCGAATAGCTTAGGTTTATCCTGTGCTTAGGACGACGAAACGGTGCTTGATAAGCTCGAATATCTCATCGCGCTGTCGCGCGAACAGCATTTCGGCCGCGCCGCCGAAACCTGCGGGGTGACCCAGCCGACGCTGTCGGCCGGCATCAAGCAGCTCGAGGAAACGCTCGGCGTCCTGCTGGTGCAACGCGGCTCGCGCTTCATCGGCTTCACCGCCGAGGGCGAGCGCACGCTCGACTGGGCGCGACGCATCGTCGGCGACTCGCGCGCCATGCGCGAGGAGATCAACGCGCTGCGCCACGGCCTCACCGGGCAACTGCGCATCGCCGCGATCCCGACCGCGCTGGCGATGGTCGCGCAGCTCACCACGCCCTATCGCGCGCGCCATCCCGACGTGCGCTTCACGATCTGGTCGCGCACCTCGATCGAGATCCTCACGCTGATGGAGAATCTCGAGATCGACGCCGGCCTCACCTATCTCGACAACGAACCGCTCGGCCGCGTCAACGCGGTGCCGCTCTATCAGGAGCGCTATCAGCTCCTCACCGCCGCCGACGCACCGCTCGGCAACCGCGAGCGCGTCACCTGGAAGGAGGTCGGGCATGTGCCGCTCTGCCTGCTCACGCCCGACATGCAGAACCGCCGGATCATCGACGGCTTGCTGCGCGCGGCCGGCGGCGACGTGCAGCCGACACTCGAATCCGACTCGATGATCCTCTTGTTCGCGCATGTGCGCACCGGCCGCTGGGCGAGCGTGATGCCGGCGCGGCTCGCCGAGACGCTCGGGCTTACCGCCACCATCCGCGCGATCCCGATCGTCGAGCCGGAAGCCGTCCACACCATCGGCCTCGTCGTTCCGCCGCGCGAGCCGCTGACGCCGCTCGCCGCCGCGCTGGTCGCGGAAGCCAAGCGACTGGCGGCGACATTGGATACGTAATCGTGTTCGCGAGCCCGGCTTCCGTCATGCCGCCATGCGATCGGGTAACTCAAGAGCTCCGTCACGCAGCGAGTAGATGTGATCGAAGCGGTCGAATATCTTCTCGTCGTGTGTCACCACGATCACCGCCGTCCGGCGCTCGGCCGCGACCTTTCTCAACAAATCCATCACGATGCCGGCGCGCTGGGAATCGAGCGCCGCGGTCGGCTCGTCGGCCAGAATAATGCGCGGATCGTTGGAGAGCGCGCGTGCGATGGCGATGCGCTGCGCCTCCCCGCCCGAGAGCTGGCCGGGCATCGCATCCTTGCGGCGCCCGACGCCGAGATAGTCGAGGAGTTCCAACGCACGCCTGCTCGCCTGTGCGGGGGCGACACCGGCCAGGACTTGTGCGATCGCCACATTCTCCCAGGCATTCAGGAACGGCAGCAGATTGTGGGCTTGGAAAATGAAACCGATCTTCTCAAGCCGCAACTTGCGGAGATCGGATCGCAACCAGCGCCCGTCATAGACCAACTCTCCGTTGAGGCGCATGTTGCCGGAATTGGGCTCGAGAATGCAGCCGATCACGTTGAGCAGGGTGCTCTTGCCCGATCCGCTTGGCCCACGCAGACCGATCACCGTGCCCGGGAAGATGTCGAGCGACACATCGCGCAAGGCGTCGACGCGCGTCGCACCTTCACCAAAATACTTGTTGATGTTTCGGATTTGGACCACGGCTGGTTCGTTCATGATCATCCTGCCAGCGCCGATGCCGGGTCGATCTTGAGCGCCGTGCGAACGCCGAGGCTGCTCGCCAGCAGGCATACCACCAGCACCGCTGCGAACAGCGTTCCGGCGTCGGCAGGCTCGAGAACGAGCCGTCGCGGGAAGTATCCTTGAGCCGAGTTGATCAGGACCGCGCCAACCGCAAAGCTGATCAATCCCAGCCCGAGGGCCTGCTGCACGATAAGACCGACGATCGTCCGGTCCGGCGCGCCGATGAGCTTGAGCGTCGCAATCGATTTCTTCTTGTCGAGGGTCATCGTGTAGATGATCAGCCCGATGATCACCGTCGACACCAGCAGCAGCAGGCTGGTGAAAAGCCCGATCTGCCGGCGCGCCCGCTCGATCACCGGCCGCGCGAGCACGTTCTCCTGCTGCTCCTGGGTCAGGGCGGAAAGCTGCTTCCAGCGCTCGATCGTCTGCGCGAATTGAGCGCCGTCGACGTCCGGCAGCAGACGCACGAGCACCGCGTTCACGGTGTTGGTCGAGACGATCGCGCCCGGCGTACGCGCCGCTTCCCGCCGCGCCGCGGAGGGCGTGAGATCGAATTGCAGCTTCTGCGCATCGCGGAGCGTGATGAATACGACCGGATCGCCGCCGGAGGCCACCATGTTTTCGGTCAATCCAACGATGGTGAAGGTATCACGACCGAGTTCGATGCGCTCGCCCAGATCGAGCCCGGCGCGGCGATCGGCCACCGCCTCGTATCGGCTGCGGATGATGGGGCGGCCAGCCACGAGCCCGGTGGCCTCGCCTGGGCGCCCGATCTCCGCTCCCACGACCAGCAGGCGCTTGGTGGCGCCCCGGTGCGTCGCTTCGACGTTCTGATAGGCGACCGCGCCTGCGGCAGCGACACCCCACTGTGCGGCGACGATGTCGCGGGTGTCACCGGGGAGGCGCGACGATTCTGCGAACGGGCCGCGCGTGCCGCCCTCGACAACCCAGACATGCGCGCCGGCGGCGCGCGCGAGCCCGAGCGATTCCAGCACGAGCCCGCGGTAGATGCCGACCATCGCCAGCACGATACCGAGCAACAGGCTGAGGCCGACGCAGGTCAGCAGGAAGCGCCCGAGACTGTGCCTGATGTCCTTCAGGGCGAGATTCACCTCACCGCGCTCCTTCAGGCGTCAGCCGCGCCGCACGGCCCGGCCGCATTCCCTGCTGCTCCTCGACCACAAGGGAAACGCCGGCAGGTAGGTCAGACAGGACGTGGACACGCCCGTCGAGCAGCCGATCCCCGAGCTGGACGCGCCGTTGAGCGAGCCGACCGTTTTCCACGCTCCACACCAGGCCGGATCGACCATCGTAGCCCGCCACCAGGCGGAGCGGCACGAACAGGCCGGCCGGTATCGTTCGCTTGACGATTTCGACTTCCGCCTGTTCTCCGAGGAAGCGCAATTGGTGCTGGGGGCTGCAGTCCCGGCACCGCACGTACACCCGGCGCTCCTCCGTCACGCGGTCGTTTTCCTGATCGATGCGGACGACCTCGGTCTCCACCAGACGGTCTGCTTCCGAACGCAAGCGCACGAACGCGGTCTGGCCGACCGCCAGGCCTCCCGCGAGCGCCTGGTCGACATGGGCCCGCACCCAGATCGATTCGGGCGCGATCAACGTAAACGCCGTTTCACCTGCGATGGCGATGCTGCCGAGTTCCTTGTGGCGTGCGATCATTCTGGCATCGAACGGCGCATGAAGCCCATGCTGGGATTGGACCACGCCTTCCAGCCGATGTTGCGCAGCGGCATCGTCCTGCAGCACCGCAGCGATCTCGGCTTCCGCTTCTATGACCTTGAGGTCGCTGTGCGCCGTTTCCTCGGAGGTCTGCGCATCGTCGGCCGCTTCCTGAGAGACCGTGCCACGGACGGCAAGCGTCTGCCGCCTGAGATTGATCGTCTTTTTTTGCTGGTAGGATGCTTCGACGCGTCTCAGTTGCGCCTTGACCTTCGAGAGGTTGGCCGCTGCCTGGCGCGTGGCGGCCTCGCTTTTCCTCAGCCTGGCGCGCTGGGCGGCATCGTCCAGTTTCGCGAGCAACGCGCCGGCCTTCACGACGTCGCCATGGTCCGCGTGGAGCGCCGCAATCTTGCCGCTGATCTGGAACCCGACCCGCGACAGGACCTGCGCTTCGACCGTGCCGATGCCGAAGACTCGAACCTCGACGTCCCGCTCCACTACGGCGACGCGCACCGGGATTTCGCGCACCAGGCTCACGTAGTAGCCGCCACCGATTACCGCGGCAGCAACGGTCGCTCCGATGGCGATCTTGGCATAGCTGTTCATCCGCTGGCGCGCCTCGCCGGGCAGGTCGACAGTCCCAACAAGCCGTAGAGCGGGCAGACGCCGACAATGCCGGTGAGGAGCGGCACGATGCCAATCCAACCGACCCAGTTCCAACCGGACGGCGCAAACCAGATGGGGATCGCGTAGGCGATCAACAGCAGTCCAACGACAATGCGCGCGACGCGATCGATCATGCCGACGTTGCTTGTCATGGAACTCTCCTCGTTCATAGCACGAAGGTATTCGGCCATGCCGAGCGACAGCCGACATTGCGATGGATCAAATCCCGCCGGCTACAAAAGGGGCGCCCGCTGCTCCAGGTTTCCGCGCTACTCCGGCTGCACGCCGATCTCCTTCACCACGCGGCCCCACGCCTTGTGCTGCGCGTTCACGTAATCCTGCGCATCCTTCAGCGTGCCGGCGCCGCTGGTCGAGAAGCCCATTTCGTTGAGCTTCTTCAGGGTCTCGGGATTCCGGAAGATCGCTTCGGTCTCGCGGTTGACGCGGGCAAGCACGGCGTCAGGGGTGCCGGTGGGCGCCGCGAGCAGCATCCAGCCGGTGAAGTCGAAATCGGGGAACGTCTCGGCAATCGCCGGGACGTCGGGATGGTCCGCAAGCCGTTTTAGAGACGTGGTCGCAATCGGGCGGAGCTGGCCGTTGGCGGCGAGGCCGCGCGCCACCGGAACGGCGAGGATGATGAGGTCGACGGTCCCGGCCACCGCATCCTGCACGCCCTGGCGCTGCGCCGTGTACGGCACCTGCAAGGTCTCGATGCCGGCGAGCTTGTTGAGCCACGCGACCACCATGCCGGAGAAGCGGCGCGTACCGTCGGTCGCGATGGTGAGCTTGCCCGGCTGCGACTTCGCATATGCAATCAGCTCCTGAAGGTTCTTCGCCGGCACCTTCGGGTTCGCCATGATCATGAATGAGACTTCGGCGACCTTCGCCACCGGCACGAAGTCCTTCATCGGATCGTAGGGCAGCGTCTTGAACGTATAGGGATCGGTCACCAGCGCCGCTGCGGTCGCGAAAAAGAAGGTATGGCCGTCGGGCGCCGCGCGTGCCGCCGCCTGGGTGCCGATGACATTGCCGCCGCCCGGCCGGTTCTCGACCACGACCGGCTGCCCGATCCGCGTCGCGAGTTGATCCGCGACGATGCGCGCGATGATGTCGGTGGCGTTGCCGGCCGCCTGCGAGGTGATGAACCGGACCGGCCGCTCGGGCCAGGTTTGAGCCAAGGCGGTCTGGGCTGGCGCCACGGAAGTCGCCAGCACCAGCACGGCCCCACGAAGCAGCGTACGCATCTTGTTTTCTCCCCAATTGGCATGTTCTTGTTTTCCCGGACTGTACGCGAAAAGGGGGCCGACCGTGATGGGGCACGCCGTCCACCTTTGATTGACGATGCGGCCTTATCGCCGCGCCCACCCGCCCGCCGCCTCTTGCTGCCTCCTGCCGCCTGACGCACTATCCCGCCCGCTCAATCAAGGTATCCGGCCATGTATGTCGCGGACTCAAAGCGCCTCACCCATCAAGGCGCGAAGATGATGGTGGACGCCGCCGTCACCAAGGCGCGCTCCGCCGGCATCGCGATTTCCGTCGCGGTGGTCGACGCCGGCGGGCATCTGGTCGCGTTCGAGCGCATGGACGGCGGCCGCTTCCACACCCAGCATTCGTGCACCACGAAGGCGGTGTCCGCGGCATCGAACAAGCGCGTCACCTCCGCGAAGGGCGCGGTCGGACAAGACCTCGACACCAATCACGCACTCGGGCTCGCGCTTGCGGCCGGGCCGGAGCGCTGGACCGCGATGGAAGGCGGCGCGCCGATCCTGGTCGGCGGCGAGTGCATCGGCGGCATCGGTGTCAGCGGCGGCGACTGGGCAACCGACGAACGGATCGCGCGCGAGGCCGTCGAGACCATCGGCGCAAGCTGGAAATAGTACGTCACAAGCTTCAGATTCATCGGGAGTGGCAATGGAACCGTTGCGCGTCGCCTGTATCGGCATGGGTTGGTGGTCGGACGTTCTTGCCGACGCCATGAAACGTTCGAAGGAGATCGAGATCGCCGCGTGCTACACCCGCTCGGCCGACAAGCGCGACGCATTTGCGGCCAAATACCAGTGCCGCCCGGTCTCGAGCTACGAGGAGGTGCTGGCCGACCCCGCCATCAAGGCCGTCATCAACACCACGCCGAACGACGTGCATCTCGAGACCACGCGCGCGGCGGCCGCCGCCGGCAAGCACGTGTTCCTCGACAAGCCGATCGCCAACACCGTGACCGACGGCCGCGCGATCAGCGAGGTGTGCCGCAAGGCCGGCGTCGTGCTGGCGCTCGGCTACCAGCGCCGCCGCGAGAGTCACTTCCGCTGGATCAAGCAGCAGATCGACGCCGGCGTGTTCGGCAAGCTGGTCAACGCCGAAGCCAACATCAGCCGCGACCGTCTCGGCAAGATCGATCTTTCGTCCTGGCGCTATCAGGCCGCCGGCATGCCGGGCGGCGTGATGCTGCAGATCGGCATCCACTATACGGACGTGCTCGAATTCCTGATGGGACCGGTCGTGGCGGTGCGCGGGCAGTTTGCGCAGCTGGTTTTGCCCGGCGACAATCCCGACGTGGCGAGCCTGATCCTCGAGCACGAGAACGGCGCGCTCTCCACGCTGAATGCAAGCTACGCCTCGGCGTCGGAATACTATCTGATGAACATCTACGGCAAGGACGCCAGCGCCTATTACGACATGCACAACGGCCTGCGCCTGATCAAGCGCGGCGAGGACAAGACGGTTCCGATCGCGACCCGCAAGAACGACACATTCGTGGAGGAACTTGAGGAGTTCGCCGATGCTTGTCGTGGCAAGGGCGCGCCGGAGGTGAGCGGCGATTTTGCGACGCGCTCGCTTGCGGTGGTGCGTGCCGGCATCAAGTCCGCGCGCGAGGGCCGCAAGGTCGAGGTCGAGGAGATCCTCAAGACCGATTGAAACGGGACATCGCCATGTACCGAATTGTGGGACTGTTGTTGGGAATTCTTGCGCTGGCCGGCAGCGCCGCTGCCGAGCCGGCCCGGCAAAATCCATTCGCGAACAAGCCCACGATCGAGATCACGGTGCTGTTCCCGGCCGGCTCTTCGGCCGACATCACCGCGCGGCTCCTGGCGGACGGCATCAGCAGGGAGCTCGGCACCAATGTCATCGTGGTGAACCGTCCCGGCGCCGGCGGCGCGATCGGCTACCGTCACGTCGCGGGGCAGAAGCCCGACGGCACCTCGCTGGTGTGGAATTCGAACTCGATCTCGACCACCTACCATTCCGGCACGCTCGCCTTCGACTATAAATCGTTCGTCGCGGTGGCGCAGGTGCTGACCGAGTCGCCGGTCGTCGCGGTCAAGAGCGACGCGAAGTGGAAGACGCTGAAGGACCTGATCGCCGACGGCAAGGCGCGGCCGAAGGCCATCACCGTCGGCAATTCGGGCGTGGGCAGCCATACGCATATCTCGTCGGTCGCGCTGTTCCGTCCCGCCGGCGTGCAGGCGGTCGACGTGCCGTTCGCGGCGGCGCAGGTGGTTCCGAGCCTGCTCGGCGGACAGGTCGACGCCGTGGTGCAGCTGCCGGCTGCGCTCGCGCAGTATCACAAGAGCGGGCAGGTGCGCTTCCTGACCGCGATGGTCGCGAGCCGCGATCCGGCCTTCCCGGACGTGCCGACCGCCCGCGAAGAGGGATTTGACGTGTCGCTTGAAGCATGGCGCGGCATTGCTGTGCCCGTTGGCACGCCGGCGGCAACGGTCTCGGCGCTCGAGCTCGCGATCCGCAACACGGTGGCGAGCCGGGAATTCATCCTGGCCTGCGAGCGCCTCGGCGCGCGGCCGGCGTTCCTGCCGTCCGGTCAGTTCGGCGCGTTGATCGCCAAAGAGGACGCGATGCTCGCCAAGCTGATGGACGTGATCGGGCTGAAGAAGTAGCGACGCCGCCGCGTCAAGCCGGCCGCCGGACGACGCGCGCCGCGCCCGACCATTCATCATGGCTCCTGGTGAGCAGGAAGGTATCCGACGCGACGATGCGGTCACGGCCGGTCTTCTTGGCCTCGTACATCGCCATATCGGCGCGGCGCAGCATCGTATCGATCGTGTCCCGCTCTTCCCATTCGGCGATGCCGAAGCTGCAGGTCACGCCGAACGCCCGCTCGCCCTGATGGAAGCGCAAGGCGCGGATCGAGCGCTGTAATTCGACGGCAGCCTCGAACGCGTCGGTGACGCCGCCTTCCGTCAGCAGGCAGAATTCCTCGCCACCGAGGCGCCCGGAGACGCCGTCGGCAAGCTTGGCCTGGGCGCCGACCGCGGCGACGACCTTGTCGCCCATGTCGTGGCCGTAGGTATCGTTGACGCGCTTGAAGTGATCGATGTCGAACATGATCGCGGACAGCGGCTTGCCGCCTCGGGTCGCGCGGTGCAGCTCGGCCGCGCTGTCGAAGAAGGCGCGGCGATTGTTGAGTCCGGTCAGCGAATCCGTGGTCGCATACTGAATGAGCTGCTGCTTCATCGCGGTCACGCGATCCGCGAGCCGCAGGCGCGCGCGCAATTCGTCGGGATTCGGCGGCTTGTGGATGAAGTCGTCCGCGCCGTTGTCGAGCGCGGTGACGGCGAGATAGTAGTCGTCGGTCGACGACATCAGGATCACATGCAGCGCGCGGCGCGAGCCGCTCAGCTTGCGCGCGGCGGCGCACAGCTCGATCCCGGAAATGTTCAGCGGTTGCGTGCTGGTGATCAGCGTGCGGACGGCGCGGTCCTGCGTGATGCACGCCAGCGCCTCCAGGCCGTCGGCGAAGGCAATGACATCGTGGGCGCCCTGCTCGATGAGCAGCGTCATGGCACGTTGCACGGCACGACTTGGATCGACCAGTACGATCCGCATGGCGCTCTCCGAAATTCCGCCAAGAATAGGATACCGGTCTTAATTATCGCTTAACTTCCTACTTGCGCTTACGCCGAGGCCGTTTTGGCGGGATTGCCTGCGATGGGTCGGGTCTCGCTCACGCCGAGCACGCCTTCCGCGACCAGCGCGCGGATCTCGTCTTCGCTGCATCCGAGCGCCGCGGCGATCGACGCCGAATGCTCGCCGGCACGCGGAATATCGAGACGTTTGCCGAAACGCTCGCCGTCGACCTCGAGCGGCAACGCCGGGATCGGCATGATGCGGCCGTCCGCCAGCGTCACCTCGACCATCGCGCCGGGCTGCTGGAGCTGCGGATCGCCGAACAACTCTTCCGGCCGCGTGATCGGCGCGTAACCGACACCCGACCGCTCGCAGATGTCGGCGATCTCATCGCGCATGAGCTTGCCGAAGACCTCGCGCAGTCGAGGCAACAGCCAATCCCGCGCGGCGACGCGCTGCGGATTGGTGGCAAGCGACGCGTCGGCGGCGAGATCGGCGAGCTTGAACGTCTCGCAGAACGAGCGCCATTGCGTATCGGTCACACACGCGATGAAGATCTGACTCGGATCGGCGGTGTCGAACACATCGTAGACGCCCCACGAGGAGATGCGGGCCGGCATCGGCGCCGCCGCCGCTCCGGTGACGGCGAACTGCGCCATGTGCTGCGACACCAGGAAAGCGTTGTTCTCGAACAGCGCGCTGCGGATTCGCTGGCCGCGGCCGGTGTGCGCGCGCTCCATCAGCGCGCCCATGATGCCGATCACCGCGAACATGCCGCCCATGATGTCGTTGACGGAGGCACCGGCGCGCAGCGGCCGCCCCGGCGGGCCGGTCATGTAGGCGAGCCCGCCCATCATCTGCACGGTCTCGTCGAGCGCGGGCCGATGCTCGTAAGGCCCGGCGAGAAAACCCTTGAGCGAGCAATAGATGAGACGGGGATTGCCCGCGCTCAGCACGTCATAGCCGAGGCCGGCGGCATCGAGCCCGCCGGGGCGAAAGTTCTCGATCAGCACGTCGGAACGCGCGATCAGTTTCCGCGCGAAGGCGAGCCCTTTCGCCGCCTTGATATTGAGCTGGAGGCTCTGCTTGTTGCGGTTGAACGCGGCAAAGAAGCCGGCGCCGGCGCCAGGCAACCGCCGCGTGTTGTCGCCCTCGCCCAACGGCTCGACCTTGATGACGTCGGCGCCGAGATCGCCAAGGATGAGGCCACAGCTCGGGCCCATGATCATGTGCGAGAACTCGATGACGCGAACGCCCGTGAGCGGAAGCCTCATGCCGCCCTCCCCGCTGCCGCCGCCGGCGTGAAGCCTTTGGGCAGACCAGCCGCGGGCACGTGGCCGTAGAGCGCTTCGCCCGGCAGCGCTTCGGCGAGGATCGCGCGCGCCGCGATCAGCTTGTCGATATCGATGCCGGTATCGAGCCCCATCGACTCAAGCAGGAATACCAGATCCTCGGTGACGATGTTGCCGGTGGCGCCGGGTGCATAGGGACAGCCGCCGATGCCGCCTTGCGAGGAGTCGAACGTCGTGACGCCGGCGTCGAGCGCCGCCACCACATTGGCGAGGCCCTGCCCGCGCGTGTTGTGGAGATGCGCGCCACCGGTCCGCTCGCCGACCTCGTCGCGCACGCGCTTGAACAATCGCCGCACCTGCGCCGGATTGGCGTAGCCGACGGTGTCGGCGAGATTGATCGCGTCGGAGCCCGCCTTCGCCATGGCCGAAGCCATGCGCAGCACGTCGGCCTCCGGCACCACGCCCTGGATGGTGCAACCGAACGCGGTCGAGAGCGAGGTCTCGACCTTGATACCGGGGAAACGCTCGTTGCGCAGCTCGACGATCGCCGCGACCTCGGCGATGATCTCGGCGTGGTTCTTGCGGATATTGGCGATCGAATGCGGTTCGCTCACCGACACCGGTATCGTGATCACGTGCGTGCCGGCCTCGAACGCCATGGTGGCGTAGCGCAGGTTCGGCACCAGCGCGATGACGCGCAGCCCGGGAATGCTGCGCGCCCGCCCGACCACCTCGGCGCAGTCCGCCATCTGCGGCAGCACCTTCGGCGACACGAACGAGCCGACCTCGATCTCGCGCAGGCCCGCCTGCGCCAGCGCCGCGATCCAGCGGTGCTTGGCCTCGGTCGGCAGCGTGCGCTTGATGCTTTGAAGCCCGTCGCGCGGCCCGACTTCGCTGACTGTCACATCCATCGTCAGGTTCCATCCTTGGTCGTTGGATTGTACGAAAGGATGGCGCGACGCGCTATCGGCTGGTGAACCACTTATCGTAGATCTGCTGGTACGTGCCGTCCTCGCGGAGCTGCAACAGCGTCGCATTGACCTGACGGCGCAGCGGATTGCCGGGCCGGAAGATGATGCCGTAGTCCTCCTTGCGGAACGGCGTGCCGACCATGTGCACCCGCCCCTTGCCTTCGTTGGCGGCGTAGTAGAGCAGCACCGGCGAATCGAACACCACGGCATCGACCTCGCGATTCTGCAGCGCCTGATAGGCTTCATCGATACGCGAGACCTCGACCACGGTTGCGCGCAGCTCGCGCACGATGTTGGCGGCGGTGCTGCCGCGCGTGGTCGCTACCTTGCGGCCGGCGAGGTCGTCCGGCCCGTTGATGCCCCCCTGGATCTGCTGAACCGTCAGCGTCGCCGCGAGTTGCGCGGTATAGAGCGCGACGAACACGATGCCGGTGAACATCCAGAACACGGCGACCACGCGTGCCAGCCATTGCCGCGGCTGGTTTTCCGCCTGGGTGGCGAGCGTCGCCGCCGACCAGAACATCGCGTAGAAGATGCCCGGAATGTAACTGGAGGTCGGGACGATGCCCGAAGGATGGCGGCGCTCCAGCAGCCACACGATATGCGACGGGATCAGCAGCAGCAGCAGTGCGACCCCAAGCCAGACGAGACTGGTCTTGGAGAACAACAGCCCAAGCAGGTCCCAGAGCGGACTGGCGTCGCCATCGCGGCCGCCGCCGCGGATCATGATCTGCAGGCCGGCGTTGAGGATCGGTTGCGAGAACTCGAACTCGACCTCGCGCGCCGCCGTGATCGAGATCGCAGCGACGCCGATCTCGGCCTTGCCGGAGCGTACCTCCTCCAGCAGCGCGCGAACGTCGGGCGCGGGCGCATAGTTCGTCTTCAGCTTCAGCCGCGCAGCGATCGCGTTCCAGAGCTCGATGCTGAAGCCCGACAGATTGTCCTTCTGCTCCACCACCAGCGGCGGCAGGATGCGCGTGGCGACGGCGATGTCGCGTGGCTCGGGCTGAACCTTTTGCTCAGCGAGCGCAGTCGAGGCCAGCATTGCAGCAAGCCACAAGGCCAGCGCGAGCCGACCGAAAACAGTCAACATGGGCAGCACCATGATGTTGGAAGGGAGACGTTCTTGTTGGCGACCCCGCGCGCGCCATTGCACCGACCCGCCGAGGAGCAGCCTTACTATGCGACAATGCCATTGCAAATCTATGGCAGACGCTTCGCTATTCACAGCCGCTCCACAGCGCTAGGCGGCACCTCTCCCGTTCAATCAATACGGGTGCCGCTGGCCTTGGCGATGCCGGCGAACAGCGCCGCCTCCTGCCGCAGATAGGCCCGCAACTCGTCGAGGGTGAGCGACTGCACCTCGCTGCCGGCATCGGTGATGATCTTCACCACGTCGGGCGCCGCTACCACCTTCCTGGTCTCTTCATGCAGCCTGGCGACGATATCGGCCGGCACGCCGCTCGGCGCGAACAGCATGGCCCAGCCATACATCACGAAATTCTTGTAGCCGAGTTCCGTCATTGTCGGCGCGTCGGGTGCAAGGGGTAGCCGCTGCGCCGAGGTCACCGCGATCGGCTTGAGCTGGCCCGACCTCACATAGGATGCGGCCGAGACGACCGATGCGATCATCATCTGCACTTCGCCCGCCAGCAGCGCGGTGATCGCCTTCGGCACGCCGCCGTAGTTGATGCGCACCATGTCGACGCCGGTCGAGACGCGCAGATGCTCGCAGGCCAGGTGGTCGAGCGTGCCGTTCGCCGAGATCGCATAATTGAGCGCGCCCGGCTTCTCCTTGGCGCGCGCGACCAGATCGGCGAGGCTGTTGATGCCGGACTTCGGGTTCACCAGCACGATCATGGCATTGCGATTGACCAGCGCGATCGGGGTGAGGTCCTTGTCAAGATTGTAGGGCACCTTGCTGTAGACCGACGGATTGACCGCGATGCCCGACGGCGTCGCAAGCAGCGTGTAGCCGTCATGCGCGCCGCGCACCACCGCTTCGATGCCGATATTGCCGCCGGCGCCGGGCCGGTTCTCGACAAACACGCTCTGCCCCAAGGTGCGCGACAGTCTGTCTGCGACCAAACGTGCAATGGGATCGACCGAGCCGCCCGGCGCGTACGGGACGACGATACGGACGGGCTTGGTAGGATAGGCGGATTGCGCGAGCGCAAAGGCAGCAAGCAGCGGACAAAGAAGGGCAGCAAGCAGAACCACGAGTCTCATGCGCATGGGACACCCCCGGCACCATTGTCAGCGCCAGTGTAGCGAGCGCGAAGCGGAAGTGGAACGAGCCTTCCGGGCGGACGCGCTCCGCTCCATCCCCGTCATCCTGAGGCGCCCGAGCCAACGGGTCCGCGCGAGGCGCGGCCCGATGATAAACTCGGCGATGGCCTGGAAGTATGCACGGCCCCGATGCCGCAACAGGCGGGCCGTTGTCCTTCGAGGCCCGCCCATAGCGCGTCGAAGACTCCCGTAAACGCGCTTGTGGGCGGGCACCTCGGGATGACGGGGATGGAGCGCACAAGCGTCCAGATACGCATCATCCTTCGCGCGAGGCTTATCTCCCCCGAAGTTTGCAGTCTTTCCCTCGTCAAGAAGAGGGAAGCGGGGCGCCGACGGCCATTTTGCTACCATAAGCCTTTTTGCCGGGTACACTCATCGGGGTGATTCTTTGTCAACGCGCCGCCGATAGAAGAAGCAGGCTGAAAAGGATTGCCGCACCCATGCATACCGTCATCTATTGGATCGAAGCGCAGGCGACGCTCGGCATCGCCATCATCGTCCTGCTGGTCACCTACACGTTTGCAGCCATCGTGTTCTGGATCGTGACGATCCTGTCACGACGTCCCGTCGCCGAAGAGCTCAAGACGATCTCGCCGGTGACGCTCACGCCGCTCGCGGTGATCTTAGGCCTGCTGATTGCCTTTCTCGCCGCCCGCGTCTGGGACAATGTCAACCAGGCGCACGAGCAGGTGGGCCGCGAGATCAGCAAGTTGAGCGAGGCTGCCCTGCTCGCGAGGACGATGCCGCCCGATATCGCCGGCAAGTTGCGCGACGGCCTCAAGCAGCACATCGCATTCATCGAGACCCAGGATTGGCCGGCGATGGGCCGGTTCGAGGCCAGCATGAAGATCGACCCCGTCGGCCTGACCAATGCCGTGACGGCGCTGCTCTCGTTCACGCCGGCGCAGCCGCAGCAGCAACTGGCGCAGCAGCGCGCGCTCGATGCGCTTGCCAACGCCTACGATGCGCGCGTCAACCGCATCAGGATCAGCTATGTCGAGATCGGCGAAATTCAGTGGATGGCGGTCTTCGTGCTGGCCGCGCTGATCATCCTGACCACGGGCCTGATCCACATCGGCCGACCGCGGGCGATGGCGACGACGCTCGTCATCTTCGCCACCGCGACCGGGATCTGCCTGACGATGCTGATGACGTATGACCGCCCATTCGCGCCGGGCGGCATCACGCTCGATCCGGCGATCTATAATCAGATCAATCTCGATTGAACGCGTGCCGCATGGCGCGATCCAAGCTCATCGTGCTCCGGCGAAGCGATCCGTCGCGCGCGGGGCCGCGCAACGACGTCAGTTGAACAGCCTCAGCCCGAAGCGATAGCTCAAGCCGAGCTTGACGGTGAACTGATCGTCGTCGCCGGCCTGCACGATCGGCGAGTCGGCGGCGGCGCCGATCAATTTTTCGTAAGCGACCGAGCCTATGACCGCCCATTGCGGCGTGAACTGATAGCGGCCGGTGGCTTCGGCGCCGACGCCTTTGAACCCGGCGCCGGGCGCGTAGGCCGCCAACCCCGAGGTTACCGACTCGAGCGGCGTGACGCCGAGATAAGTCTGCATGTATTCGCGATTGGCGAAGCTGGTGCGTGGACCGAACGTCAGTTCCGTGACGGCCGTCGGACGAAGGATCATGTCCAGCCCGGCCTCGCCGACAATGCCGCTGTGTCCGCCAAACCCGTAGCGCACCGCCACCCAGGGCCGGAACATCCCGAAGGTGTAGGCGAAGCGCCCGCCCAGCTCGAACGCCGCATCGACGTCGTTGAGGCCACGCAAGGCGGCGTAGTCGCTGCTGTCGCGCTCGCGGACATAGCGAAACGACGGACCGAACGAGAACCCTTCGGTCGGGCGGCCGCTCTTCACCTCGCCGAGACCGGGAACCCAGAGATAATGCAGGGTGAAGAAGCCGGTCGGCGAGAACCGATAATCCTTGGCGCCTTCATAGGCCGGCCGCATGGCCGCGCCGGCTCCCACCTCGAGCTCGATGTCATAGGGCCGCGGGGGCTCGTACCTGGGATGATCGGCGCGATCGGCCGCGGCGGCCGGCACCAGCGGGGTTAGGACCAGAAGTGAAGCGACCAGAAGTGGCACCGCGAAGCGTTTGCGCGCATGCTTTGCATACTCAGGCACCGGAATCATTTATCCCCCGCGTCTCACGGCACACTAACACAATCTTCAACGAAAACAATTTCCGCCTGGATCACAGCGGCGGCGATCGGATCCGGACCGCCCGCGGGCGCCGTGACGATGGCGCAGAGCGCCGCGGCGACGCGCTGGCAACATAATCCCCCGGGTTTACTTATGGTTCATTGCTCGTACGTATGCTTGGCCTTGCGCTCGGGGGCAACGCAATGAGCAAGGCGTCCAATACCGGACACTCCACGAAGCATTCGTCCCTGGCCGAAAACGGCAAGCTCGTCATCGCGAGCGGTGTTGCCGCATGCCTCTTGCTGGGCACTGGAATTTTCTGGTTCCTCAACCACAGCGCAGGACATCATCCGGACGCGTTGACTGCAAGCACCGTCAGGCCGGTGGAGACAATTCGCTACGCCCCGGCTCCCGAAAAGAAGGCCAGCAGCGGTCCCGTCGAAATGCCAAACGTGCAGCCGCCGCAAGGGACGATCCGCCGGATGGAAGCCATCAGCGGGGCGTTCTCGAAGAAGTAGCGCCGCCCTAGACTAGGTCGTGTACCCATAAACTGGGGACATTCGGAGCAAGCACGCTTGGATGTCCGCTTGTACCCAAAAGCAGCGTGAAAGCGGACATCCCGGCAGGTCCGAGTTGGGCAGCTGGGCGACTCGTCATTTATTAAAGTGCCGTGCGTGTTTTCAAGACACACGCGCCTGTTCGTCAAGCCTCGAGCGCGAAGCGATAGCCCTCCTCCAATTTTGCCAAGTATCGCTCCCGCGAGAACCGGTCAGCCTGGACTTTGCCGCGCCGGACCAACTCCGCACCGAGATCGCGGTCCGTTGCCAATACATCGATTGCATCGGCGATCTGTCTGACATTGAGCGGATCGACGTACATCGCCGCGTCGCCGCATATCTCTCGGGGCGAAGTCGAATTTGAGGTGATGATCGGGCAGCCCATCAGCATCGCTTCCAACAGCGGGATGCCGAAACCTTCATAGAGGGAAGGAAACACCAATCCTCGCGCACCCTTGAGCAGAAACATGAGGTGATCGAATGGCAGGTAATCAATGCGAACGATCTTCCTCCTTCCTTGCGCGCCACTCTCATGTTGCTCGATGAGGGCCGCAACGCCATCGTCAAGCCATCCACGTTTCCCGGCAATCACGATGGGCAGATCCGTCTGCGCTGCGCATATCGCCTCAATGAGGCGACCTATATTTTTCTTTGGCTCGATTGCACCGTAAAACAAAAAATAGTTCCCATAATCCAGCCCGAACGCCGCTTGCAAAAATGTGGAGACCGCTTCACGTGACGGAGCCATGAGGTTTGCGGGAATATCAGCCGACTGGTGCGTAATGAAAACTCTGTGCTCGGGTATTCCGAAATAGGATATCAGGTCTCGTTTCGTGTGCTCCGAGATTGCAAATATCATGTCGGCGGACTTGTATGATTGCCAGACCATGCGCCGGTAATGTCTGAGATTTATCGTCGTGCTATGCGGAAGCACGAGTGGAACAACATCGTGTGCTGTGACGACCCATTTTGCGCCGGCAACCTTGATCGGCATCGGCAACGTTCCATGCCATATGTCGACTTTGTCGTCCAAGTGAAGCCGCAACGGATGGCTGAAAACCAATGAATATGCCTGTACCGAACGGTATACCGAAGGCACATTGTAGACTTTGGCGTAGCTCGGTAGGTGGTCGGAGATCGACGAGATATCGATCCTCTTGTCACAAATAATCTCCTTTGCTCGGATCGGCCGGCCAATCAGATAGCTCGGGAAATAGAGCGCACAATACCCAGCCCAACGCGCGACTTCGGACGGTTTCGCCTCGCCGCGCACTATGAGCGACTGTATGAATCTCGGCCATTTGAGATCGGGAATGCCGCCAATACCGTTCAAGCCATACACTGGAAACACTTGATGCCGTTCTGCCAATACCCTCGATAGTTCGACGGCATACCGGGTTATGCCGGTGCCCCGCGGGATGCCTAGCGCAAAGCCATCGATTGCAATCTTCATTGGCGACGCTCAATCTCTCCGGACGACATCTTGCGGATCACCAATCCGAAGCAAGTGCAAGCAAAGCCATCCACCGCGAGCTTGGGATGGCCATTGGGCCATCGAGTCTTGGAGTGCCACCCTTCGCCCAAGGTATACGGCGGTACGTCTATGAATCGGCCGAGAACGCCATCCCCCGCGTTGAAATCAGGTCCGAACATGTGGTGTACCGAACACTCACTTTCGAAAACGGGCGATATCCAGATGGTCATTCAGGATCGACGAAGCCGCAGATGAGAGTCGAGGGACTTGGTGCCGCCGTCTCTGCGAAACGGAGCGCGCCGATCAGCATTCGCGCTGATTGATGAGGAACCGGCTGTAATCCGGAAAACGCCGCGGCTCGTGCGAGCAATAGAGCATCCAATCTTGGCCGTCATTCCGCGAAAGGACTTCATCCATTGTAACCTCTTTGCGTCTGCCGTCGAAGTCGATATACGCGACATGCGAAAACATGCTCTGGAGCTTGGCAAGAAACCTCGCCGCGTCATAACTGCGTCGAACGTTGAACTCGAGGAGAACCTCAGGCCGCAAGCGTTTCACGGTTTGAACCATGCCCTCCAAGATGTCTGCTTCGGCGCCTTCTGCGTCGACCTTGACGAAATCCAGTCGGTCAAGTTCCGAAGCAAGCTCGTCGATACACGTGGCACGAACCGAGATGGTGCGTCCGGGCCCATGGGTTGCCTCGTCGGGCCGAACGACATGCGATTCCAGGGGGTTGTTCTCGGGAAGATGAAATGGCAGTTCACCCCGGGGTTCGCGACCGAGGGCGGCTTCCTCGACCCGAGCGTGGCGAGCGAAACCGTTGACGAACAGGGTGTCGCGAAGGAAAGGGGTGACGTGAGGATTTGGCTCGACCGCCACCACGTGACCGTAGGGTCCAACAAGGTCGGCCAGCAACACGCTGAAATATCCGAAATTTGCGCCCACATCGATCACCGCCATGCCAGGCTTGACGGTCGCGATCATGAATTGGGTGATCCAGTACTCCCAATAGCCATCCAGCAGGATGTGCGGAGCAAATACGACATCGTCACCGTCGAGAAAAATCTTGTAGCGCCCGAGGCACCGGGCCAGGATCCGACGCTTACCGAGGTATTGGGACTGACAAAGGTTCCTGATCCGAGCCTCGCCGTCCGCTCTTGACAGCCGATTGAGGTCGCGCAAATCGACCATGGCGCCACACTAGCCTTAGGTACGCAAACCCGCAATCGGCGACGATGCCTGGTGTCCGTAGCGGGTACCGACCGACACAACCCGCAGTAAGCATAATGGGTCCGCTTTCGGGCGTATGCCTTGTTCGCCAACATGGCGCATGGGCGAATATTCCACCAAAAAGAAATCGGACAGAGGCGTACGCTTCAGTCCGCATCTTTACCGGGCTCGCAACTTGGTCGAGCGGTTCTTCAATAAGATTAAGCGCTGTCGGCGTGTAGCAACCCGCTACGACAAGCTCGCGGCCAACTATCTTGCATTCGCCCAGCTTGCTTCCATCCGGCTGTGGCTGCGCGTTAATGAGTCCACGTCCTAGAACAGCCCCACGATCCGTCCATCCGGCCCGACGTCGATCGAGTCGGCGGCGGGCACGCGCGGCAGGCCCGGCATGGTCATGATCTCACCGCAGATCGCCACCACGAACTCGGCGCCGGCCGAGAGCCGCACCTCGCGCACGTTGATGGTGTGATCGGTCGGCGCGCCCTTCAGGTCGCCATTGGTCGAGAACGAGTACTGCGTCTTGGCGATGCAGACCGGCGCCTTGCCGTAGCCCATGGCCTCGAAATTCGCGAGCTGGTCGCGCACCGCCTTGTCGGCGGTCGCGTCCTTGGCGCGATAGATTTCCTTGGCGATGGTGCGGATCTTCTCGAACAGCGGCATGTCGTCGGGATAAAGCAGCTTCAGCTTGGCCTTGCCGGCATCGATGGTCTTCACCACGGCGCGCGCGACGTCGGCGGCGCCCTCGCCGCCCATCGCCCAGTGGTCGGCCATCAGCGCCTCGACGCCGAGCGCCTTGCATTTCTCCTTCACCAGCGCGATCTCGGCGTCGGTGTCGGCGGAGAAGCGGTTGATCGAGACCACCGCCGGGATGCCGAACTTCTGGATGTTCTGCACATGGCGCTCGAGGTTGGCCATGCCGGCCGCCAGCGCCTTGAGGTCCTCTTTCTTGAGGTCGTCCTTCTTGACGCCGCCGTGCATCTTGAGCGCGCGGATGGTCGCGACGATGACCGCGCAGTCCGGCTGCAGGCCGGTCTTGCGCATCTTGATGTCGAGGAATTTCTCGCCGCCGAGGTCGGCGCCGAAGCCGGCTTCGGTCACCACGTAGTCGCAAAGCTTCAGCGCCGTCGTCGTCGCCAGCACCGAGTTGCAGCCATGCGCGATGTTGGCGAACGGGCCGCCATGGATGAAGGCGGGCGTGCCCTCGAGCGTCTGCACCAGGTTCGGCGACAGCGCGTCCTTCAGGAGCGCCGTCGTCGGGCCCTGCGCCTTGATGTCGGAGGCGCGCACCGGCTTCCGATCGCGGGTGTAGCCGATGATGATGTTGCCGAGCCGCTTCTTGAGGTCGTCGAGGTCGGAGGCGAGGCAGAAGATCGCCATCACCTCGGAAGCGACGGTGATGTCGAAGCCGTCCTCGCGCGGGAAGCCGTTGGCGACGCCGCCGAGCGAGGAGACGATCGAGCGAAGCGACCGATCGTTCATGTCGAGCGCGCGCCGCCACGCCACGCGGCGGCCGTCGAGCCCGAGCGAATTGCCCCAGTAGATGTGGTTGTCGATCAGCGCGCTCAGGAGATTGTGCGCGGTGCCGATGGCGTGGAAGTCGCCGGTGAAATGGAGGTTGATGTCCTCCATCGGCACCACCTGGGCGTAGCCGCCGCCGGCGGCGCCGCCCTTGACGCCGAAGCACGGCCCGAGCGACGGCTCGCGCAGGCACATCATCGCCTTCTTGCCGATGACGTTGAGCGCGTCGGTGAGGCCGACCGTGGTGGTGGTCTTGCCCTCGCCCGCCGGCGTCGGCGTGATCGCGGTGACCAGGATCAGCCTGCCGTTCGGCTTCGACTTCAGCGACTTGATGTAGTCCATCGACACCTTGGCCTTGTAGTGGCCGTAGGGGTTGAGGTTCTCCGGCGCGATGCCGAGCTTTTCGCGGGCAATGTCCATGATCGGCCGCATCTTGGCGGCCTGGGCGATTTCGATGTCGGATTTGGGATTCTGGTGCTGAGAGGCAGGCATGGCGATTGATCCAATCAAAGAGGGCAACGAGTGATGGCGGGGATGAGTCGAGGCAAGCGCGCCGCGGGTTGCACCTCTCCCCGCATAGCCCGTCGAAGACGGGCGTGAACGCCCTTTCGCGGGGGAGAGGTCGGCGCACGAAGTGCGCCGGGTGAGGGGGAGCTTCCATGAGTCATTGCATATGGAGGGCCCCCTCACCCCGACCCTCTCCCCGCAAGCGGGGAGAGGGAGCGCACCGAATGCGCGGCGATATCGACAGACAAATCACGAAAAGCGCGCGCCGGTGGAGAGATTGATGGCCTTGGCCCATTCGCCGGCGCCGACCTTCGGGCCGTCGGCCTGCACGCGGGTGATCTTGATGCGGCCGTCGGGGCAAACCACGGTGACGCCGTCGGCCTCGACCGCGACCACCTCGCCGTATTTGCCGCCGATGCCCTTGGGGTCCTTCGCCGGGATCGGGGTGGCGTCGAAGATCTTCACGGTCTTGCCGTCGAGCGTGGTCCAAGCGCCGGGCGCGGGATTGCAGCCGCGGACCAGCGGGTCGATCTGGCGCCAGGACTTGCCCCAGTCGATCTTGGCGATGTCGGCGGTGGCGCGGCCTTCATAGGTGGCGAGGCTTTCGTCCTGCTTGATGCGCGGCGCCTTGCCGGCCTTCACCAGGTCGACCGACTCCAGCATCGCCTCGACGCCCATCGGGAACAGGCGGTCGAAATAGACGGTGCCGAGCGTGTCCTTGGGACCGATCGGCGTCTTCTTCTGCAAGAGCACGTCGCCGGTGTCGAGGCCGTTGTCGGGCCAGAAGATCGAGAGCCCGGTCTCCTTCTCGCCGAGGATGATCGGCCAGTTGATGGCGCTGGCGCCGCGATAGGCCGGCAAGAGCGACGGGTGATACTGGATCGAGCCATGGGTCGGGATGTTGAGGAAGTCTTCCGGCACGAACAGCGTGACGAACGCCATCACCTGGAGGTCGGGCTTGAGCGCCTTGAACTCGGCCCACACCTCCGGCTTGCGGTAGGACTCCGGCTGATAGACCGGGAGGTTCGCGGCAAGCGCCGCCTCCTTCAGCGGGTCGGTTTTCTGGCCGGGCTTCTCCGGCGCGACATAGACGGCGACGACATTCTCGCCGCGCTTGATCAGCGCCTCCAGCACGGCCTTTCCAAACGCCTGCTGGCCGTGAACGACGATACGCATTCGCAACTCCCTCCCCAACTCCGACGGTGTTCCCTCCCCCCTTGTGGGGGAGGGTTAGGGAGGGGGTGGCTGTGCATGGCACTTACCAACAACGACCCCCACCCCGCTCGCCTTCGGCGAGCGACCCTCCCCACAAGGGGGAGGGTTGGCACCGCCTATGCCTCCTACGCCGCTTCCGCCTTCGCCGGCTTCTCCGGCGGCGTGATCGCGCCGGATGCCTTGATCTCCGCGAGTTCCTGGGCGGAATAGCCGAGTACCGTCGTGAGGATCTCCTCGGTGTGCTCGCCGAGCAGCGGCGAACGCTTCACCTCGGTGATCGAGTCCGACATCTTCACCGGATTGCCGACGGTGAGATACTTGCCGCGGCCGGGGTGATCGACCTCGACCACGGTGCCGGTGTCGCGCAGCGACTGCTCCTCGGCGATCTCCTTCATCGACAGGATCGGGCCGACCGGGATGTCGTGCTCGTTGCAGATGTTCATGACCTCGAACTTGGTCTTGGTCTTGGTCCACTCCTCGATGGTGTCGAAGATGTGCCGCAGCCGCGGCAGCCGCGCCGGCGGCGTGGCGTAGTCCGGGTCGGTCTTCCACTCCGGCTTGCCGATGAGGTCGCAGATCGGCCCCCATACCGGCGCCTGGGTGATGAAGTAGATATAAGCGTCGGGATCGTCCTCCCAGCCCTTGCACTTGAGAATCCAGCCGGGCTGGCCGCCGCCGGAGTCGTTTCCGGCGCGCGGCACCGCCTTGCCGAACGCGATGCCCTCGCCGTACTGGCTGTACTCGGTGAGCGGGCCGTGCTTGAGGCGCTGCTGGTCGCGCAGTTTTACACGCGCGAGGTTCAGAACACCGTCCTGCATGGCGCAGAGAACCTTCTGGCCGCGGCCGGTGCGCTGGCGCTGGTAGAGCGCGCACATGATACCGAAGGCGAGATGCAGCCCGGTGCCCGAGTCGCCGATCTGCGCGCCGGTGACCAGCGGCGGGCCGTCGCGGAAGCCGGTGGTCGACGCCGAGCCGCCCGCGCATTGGGCGACGTTCTCGTACACCTTGCAGTCCTCGTACGGACCGGGGCCGAAGCCCTTCACCGACGCGACGATCATGCGCGGGTTGGTCTTGTGGATGTACTCCCAGGTCAGGCCCATGCGGTCGAGCGCGCCGGGCGCGAAATTCTCGACCAGCACGTCGCAATGCTTGATCAGCCGCTCGAGGATCTCCTTGCCCTTGGCGTGCTTGGAATCGATCGTGATCGAGCGCTTGTTGCCGTTGAGCATCGTAAAGTAGAGGCTGTCCTGGCCCTTCACGTCGCGGAGCTGCCCGCGGGTGATGTCGCCGACGCCGGGACGCTCGACCTTGATGCAGTCGGCGCCCATGTAGCCGAGGAGCTGCGTGCAGGTCGGGCCTGACTGCACGTGGGTGAAATCGAGCACCTTGACGCCGTCGAGCGCCTTGCCGGCCTGGCCCCACGGCTTGCTCGAAGGCTTCGGCAGACCGTTGGCGGCCACGGTCTTCTTCGCCGGCGCCTTGGTCTTCAATTTCACGACCTTCCGGGCGGTTTTCTTCGCCGCCGCCTTGGTCTTTGGTTTCGTCTTCTTGGATTTCGTCTTCTTGGCTTTACGGGTGGCCATTGTCGTCCCCTCTGTCGCTCATCCTCAGTATCGTAGGGTGGGCAAAGGCGCCGAAGGCGCCGTGCCCACGAACAAGTCTCGCCTTTTGCATTCCCCGGCGGGCAACGGCGTTAAGCACCTTTTGCCCACCCTACGAAGCTACCAAGCTCCCAGCTACTTCTTGCGCAGCGCGCTTTGCGGATTGAGATTGCCGATGCGGCCGCTCTCGCTGCCGGCGCCCGGGTCGATCACGGCGTTGATCAATGTCGGCTTGCCGGAGTCCATCGCCTCGTTGACGGCGCGCTTGAGTTCGTCCGGCGAGGTCGCGTTGACGCCGATGCCGCCGAACGCCTCCATCATCTTGTCGTAGCGCGCGCCCTTCACGAACACCGTCGGCGCTGGGTCGTCGCTCACCTTGTTGACGTCGGTGCCGCGGTAGATCCCGTCATTGTTGAAGATGACGATACAGACCGGCAGCTTGTAGCGGCAGATCGTCTCCACCTCCATGCCGGAGAAGCCGAACGCCGAGTCGCCTTCGATCGCGAGCACCGGCTTGCCGGTCTCGACTGCGGCGGCGATCGCCTGGCCCATGCCGATGCCCATGATGCCCCAAGTGCCGACGTCGAGGCGCTTGCGCGGCTTGTACATGTCGATGATGCCGCGCGCGAGGTCGAGCGTGTTGGCGCCCTCATTGACCAGGATGGCGTCGGGCCGCTCCTTGATGATCGTGCGAAGCACGCCGAGGGCGCCATGGTAGTCCATCGGCACGTTGTTGTTCATCAGCCGCGGCGCCATCTTGGCGATGTTTTCTTCTTTCTTCGACTTCACCGCGTTGACCCAGTCGGCCGGCGGCGCCGGCCAGTTGCCGCCCATGGCTTCGAGCAGCGCGCCGACGCAGGAGCCGATATCGCCGACGACCGGCGCGACGATCTCCACGTTCGAGTCCATCTCCTTCGGCTCGATGTCGACCTGGATGAATTTCTTCGTATGCGGCTCGCCCCAGGCCTTGCCCTTGCCGTGCGACAGGAGCCAGTTGAGCCGCGCGCCGATCAGCATCACGACGTCGGAATCCTTGAGCACCGTCGAGCGCGCCGCGCCCGCGCACTGCGGATGCAGGTCGGGCAGCAGGCCCTTGGCCATGCTCATCGGCAGGAACGGCGCGCCACTCTTTTCGACGAAAGCGCGGATCGCGTCGTCGGCCTGCGCATAGGCGGCGCCCTTGCCGAGAATGATCAATGGCCGCTTGGCACCCTTGAGCACGTCGAGCGCGCGCTTGATCGCGTTCGGCGCCGGGATCTGCGCCGGCGCCGCGTCGATGACCTTGACCAGCGACTTCTGGCCCGCCGCGGCGTCCATCACCTGGCCGAACAGCTTCGCCGGCAGGTCGAGATACACGCCGCCCGGGCGGCCCGACACCGCCGCGCGGATCGCGCGCGCGACGCCGATGCCGATGTCGGCGGCGTGCAGCACGCGGTACGCGGCCTTGCAGAGCGGCTTGGCGATCGCGAGCTGGTCCATCTCCTCGTAGTCGCCCTGCTGGAGGTCGACGATCTCGCGCTCGGACGAGCCGGAGATCAGGATCATCGGGAAGCAGTTAGTGGTGGCGTGGGCGAGCGCGGTGAGGCCGTTGAGGAAGCCGGGCGCCGACACCGTGAGGCAGACGCCGGGCTTCTTGGTGAGGAAGCCGGCGATCGCGGCGGCGTAGCCGGCGTTCTGCTCGTGGCGGAACGACAGCACGCGGATGCCGGCGGCCTGCGCCATGCGGCCGAAATCCGTGATCGGGATGCCGGGCACGCCGTAGATGGTGTTGAGGCCGTTGAGCTTGAGCGCGTCGATGATGAGGTGAAAGCCGTCGGTCAGCTCTCGCTCGGCTTCGGCTGCCGCGTCGGGCGCCTTGCTCTTTACTGCTGCGTCAGCCATGGGAACCTCCCGTTTCTTCTTCAGTCGAGATAATCGGCGTACTTGGCGACGTGGTCGGCCAGGCCGAGCGCATGATCGCGCACCAGCGTCTCGGCGCGCGTGGTGTCGCGCGCCTCCAGCGCCTCGATGATGTGCATGTGATCGCGGATCGAGCGGTCGGCGCGATCCTTCTCGCCGATGGTCTTGCGGCGGATCATGCGCATGTGGGTGAACAGGTTCTCCGCCAGATCGATCAGCACGCCGTTGCCGCTCATGCGGATGATGGCCTGGTGGAATTCGATGTTGGCTTCCGAGTACTCGTCGAGATGGGCGCGTAGCTGGCCGTTCTCGAAGATCGTGAACATGCGCCGCAACGAGGCGATGTCGTCGTCGCTGGCGTTCTCAGTGATCAGGCGGGCGGCCATGCTTTCGAGCGCGGCCCAGGCGGTGATCATCTCGATCACCTCGGCCTTGGTCTTACGCACCACGTAGATGCCGCGGCGCGGCACCGCGCGCACGAACCCCTCGCGCTCGAGCTGCGCCATTGCCTCGCGCACCGGTGTGCGGCTGATGCCGAAGTCGCGCGCGAGCCGGCGCTCGTCGAGGCGGATGTCGACGCGGCTGTGGTAGACGTCCATGGAGACGATGACGTCTTTGAGCGCCGCGTAGGCCTTATTCTTGAAGCTTGCGGGCGTATCGATCGGTGCTACCGCGACCCGAAGAGCGCCGTCGGTCGCTTCGTCGCGTTCACGGCGCCGGGCACTATCACTTCCATTCATGTCGCCACCATCGAATTTATGGTATACAGTATTCCAGCTAGCGCATTGGCACGCAATAACAAAAGCGAGGCCAATCCTCCTCGTGTGTTTGCCGACCAGCGATCAAAGCCGAGGCCGGCGTTCTTGGATCAGACCGCCGGGCGCGGGCGGAGCCGCGCCATGCCGTTCTGAATGATCGGCCAGAACAGCGCAATCAGGCCAAGCAGCATGATCGAGCCGACCAGGCCGTTCGACCAGAAGACCGTCAGGCTGCCTTGCGATCCCAGCAGCGCCTGCCGGAAAGCTTCCTCGGCCTTGTCGCCGAGCACCAAGGCCAAGACGAGTGGAGCAAGAGGGTAGTCGCATTTCTTCAGCACATAGCCGAGCACGCCGAACACCATCATCATGACGACGTCGAACGGATTGTTGTGCACGGTGTAGGCGCCGATCGCGCACAGCACGAGGATGATCGGCGCGATCACCGGGAACGGGATGCGCAGCATGGCTGCAAGCAGCGGCACGCAGGTAAGCACGATCAGCAGGCCGACGATGTTGCCGAGATACATTGAGGCGATCAGGCCCCAGACGAATTCCTTCTGCTCGACGAACAGCAGCGGACCGGGCTGCAGGCCCCAGATCAGCAGGCCGCCAAGCAGCACCGCCGCGGTCGGCGAGCCGGGCACGCCGAGCGACAGCATCGGCAAGAGCGCCGAGGTGCCGGCGGCGTGCGCCGCGGTCTCCGGCGCCACCACGCCTTCGATCTCGCCCTTGCCGAAGTTCTTGCCGCGCGGCGACATGCGCTTGGCAATGCCGTAGCTCATGAACGAAGCGGGCGTCGCGCCGGCCGGCGTGATGCCCATCCAGCAGCCGATGATGCAGGAGCGGATCGAGGTCGCCCAGTAGCGCGGCAGCTCCATCCAGGTCTGCAGCACGACGCGCGGATTGATGGTGGCCGACTTGCCCTTGAACTGGAGACCCTCTTCCATGGTGAGCAGGATCTCGCCGATGCCGAACAGGCCGATCACCGCGATCAGGAAGTCGAAGCCGGCCAAGAGCTCGGTGGAGCCGAAGGTCAGGCGCAGCTGGCCAGTCATCTGGTCGAGCCCGACCGCCGCGAGCGCGAAGCCGATCATCATGGCGACGACGGTCTTGGCCGGGGGTTCTTTACTGAGGCCGACGAAACTGCAGAACGCCAGGAAGTAGACGCCGAATTTCTCCGCCGCTCCGAACTGCAGGGCGAAGCGAGCAACCAGCGGCGCCACCAGCGTGATCATGACAACCGCGAACAGCGCGCCGACGAAGGACGACGTGAACGCGGCGGTGAGCGCCTCGCCGGCGCGGCCGTTCTGCGCCATCGGGTGGCCGTCGAAGGTGGTCGCCACCGACCATGGCTCGCCCGGGATATTGAACAGCACCGAGGTGATGGCGCCGCCGAACAACGCGCCCCAGTAGATGCACGAGAGCATGATGATCGCCGAAGTCGGCGACATCGAGAAGGTGAGCGGCAGCAGGATCGCGACGCCGTTGGCGCCACCGAGGCCGGGCAGGACGCCGATGATCACGCCGAGCAGAATGCCGATGATCATGACGCCGATATTGAACGGCTCCAGGACCGTCGCGAAGCCCTGCATCAAGTTGGCAATTTCTTCCATCTCACTCCCGCCCCTGAACGCGTCTCAAGTCTTGTTTGTCTGGCGACGTGCCGCTGCTTCGCGCGGATACGCTCCTGTGCTTGGGCTTGTTGATCTACAAGCCAAGCCAGTATTCGATCGGGCCCTTGGGAAGCGCGATCTGGAAGTAACGTTCGAACACGACATAGACGACGGCGGGCACGCCGAGCGCGATCGGCAGCGTGTGCAAGAGGCTGTACTTGCCGAGCCACATCATAAAGACGGCGATCAGAAGGATCGACGAAACGTACATGCCGATGAACGGCACCAGCGCCACGTAGATCGTGGCCGGCACCACCACCGACAGCACGCGCTTGAGCTGATCAACGCTCGCGAACAGCCCCGGCTTGATGCCGCCGAGGGTCGTCGCCTGCAAGAGGTTGTAGAGGCTCGCCACGATGATGAAGAGCGAGACATAGAACGGGAAGAATCCGGACTTCGGACCTTCGAAACCCCAGTCGATGCCGACTTGCAGGCTGCCGATGAGGATGATGATGCCGAAGGCGAGCGTGGCGAGCGCGACGGCGATCTCGACGCCACGTTGCGACGGCCCTGTTTCGCCGGCCGAATGCGATTGATCGGACATTCCTCGAACTCTCAGACGTTGCGGTCACGGCCGCCGGCGGAGCGCTCCGCCGGCGGATACTGGCGATGGCGTTACTTGGCGAGGAAGCCGGCTTCCTTCATGAGGTCGCGGTGGCGCTGCTCTTCCTTGGCCACCCACTTGGCGTATTCGTCGCCGACCATGAAGCTCTGGTTGAACGCGCCATCGGCCATCAGCTTCTTCCACTCGGGCGTTTCGCGCACCTTCTTGAACAATTCGACGTAGTAGTTGACCTGCTCGGGTGTTGCGCCGGGCGACATGAAGATGCCGCGCAGCATCAGGTAGTCGAGGTTGAGGCCTTGCGAGATACAGGTGGGAATCGACGCCCACGACAGATTGTCGACGATGGTCTCCTTGTAGGGCAGCACCGCGTCGTCGAACACGCATAGCGGCCGTACCTTGCCACCGCGCCACTGCGCCACGGCTTCGATCGGATTGTTGACGGTGGAGTTGACGTGGTTGCCGACGAGCTGGACGGCCACTTCGCCGCCGCCACGGAACGGGATGTAGGTGAACTTCACGCCCGTCGACTTCTCGATCGCGACCGTGATGATCTGGTCTTCCTGGCGCGAGCCGGTGCCACCCATCTTGAACTGGCCGGGCGGCGCGTTTTTGATCGCGGCGACGTAGTCCTTCACCGACTTATAGGGCGTCTCCGCATTCACCCAGAGCACGAACTCGTCGAGCGCCAGCATCGCGACCGGGGTCAGGTCCTTCCAATTGAAGGGAATGCCGGTTGCGAGCGGCGTGGTGAACAGGTTCGACAGCGTGATGATGATCTTATGCGGGTTGTTGCGCGAAGCCTTGACGTCGAGGAAGCCCTCGCCGCCGGCGCCGCCTGCCTTGTTGATCACCACCATCGGTGTCTTGGTGAGATTGTACTTGGTCACGATCCCCTGGATCGTGCGCGCCATCTGGTCGGCGCCGCCGCCGGTGCCGGCCGGAACGATGAACTCGATCGGCCGCGACGGTTGCCATTGGGCCTGGGCTGGCTGTGGTGTCAGCACACCAGCGACCCCAACCGCGGCCAGGGCGCCGAATGCAATGCGGGTTGTCTGTGACATCATTAAGCGTGCTCCTTTGTCCCCCACCGGTTTCTTTGCTTTATGGCTGCGATAGCATCGTCGGCAGAGCCGCGAAGTGTCCCGGCCGTTTTCATCGACGTTTGGGCTTATTCGGACAGCGCCCCCGGTTAGGTCCGCATTTACACAAACGGTAATCCATAATGCCAGAGGGATTTTCGTTGGGAAGCACCCGCGATGCGCGTTGTGACGCAGACATGCGATGTTGCGGCGCATCAACAAGATCCGCCGCGATTGCCATTATGGACGGCAACTCAAGCGGAATCCGGCGTACTGCACTGCACGCGCTGCGCGCCGCGAACACAGCTTGTCCGCAGCGCCAGTAACCAAAGTCTTAGACGAGCGATGCTGTCAGCGGGCGGCGATGCCGGTCCCCCGCAGCACCACGATCTGCGTGCGGCCGCCGGCGATCCCGAAATCGTCGTCATTGATGATGGCGAGCGACCCGTTGCCGAGCAGCGCCATGCCTTCGGTTTTGCCGACGATGTCGGGGAAGTCCGCGGTGTCGAGCCGCAGCGTCTTCGGCACCGGCGTGATCTTCGCGTCGGCGACGGCGGTCTGCTCGAGCGACGGCGCGGTCGCAGCGTCGTCCCAGCGCGTGCCGGCGATATTGGTCGCGTTGCCGAGATCGACCTCGTAGAGCTTGGTGGTCTGCTCGGTGCGCTCCAGCACCACCAGCCGGTCGAGGCCGATCGCCATCAACTCGCTGATGCGCGGATCGTTCTGCCGCTTCGAGGGATCGCGTCGGAAGGTCGAGGGGTCGTCGAGCGTGTAGACGTATTCGCCGACGACCTTCATCGACGCACGCTCGATCTTGAACAGCCGGATGTTCTTCGCCTGCTGGTAGGCCTTCACATCGGGATTGGCGAGCGCGTTCTGCGTGATGAAATAGAGGAAGTTCTCATCCGGCGAGGCCGCCATCGACTCGATGCCGCGGTTGATCGGGCGTCTGGCGAGGATTGCCGGCAGCGTGCCCTTCACGTCGTATTTCGCGCCGGCGAATTCGCCTTCGGTGCCCTGCGGCACGTGCCGGACGATCATGCGGCCGTCAGCGGAGAAATGCGCGATCGACGGGCCGTTCTCGTCGCCGATCCAGAACGTGCCATCGGCCAGCCGCACGATGCCTTCGGCGTCGAAGCCGTTGAGCTCGCGCGGCAAGGGCTTGCCGGCGCCGTCCATCGCGTTCTCGGTGGCGGCGGTCTTGAGCGGATTGAGCATGCCCGAGAGCGGCGTGCCCTCGCGGTCCTTCAGCGTGATGACGTCGGTCACGCGGAACGTGCCGTCGTCGAGCAGCATCACGCGATAGATCGACGGCGCGTAGGACGGTGTCGGATAGACGCGGCCGTTCTGCACGCCCTTGCAGGGCGCGAAGTCGAGGCCGCCGATCTCCTTCATCTCGCTACAGGCGATGTTGGGACCGCGGTCGCCGACCGTCCAGATCACGTTCGCCGGGTCCTTCGGGCCGCGCCACGCGCCGGAGCCGATGCCGACGGTGAGATTGAGCGTCTTGCCGCCTTCGAACGTGAAAGGACCGATGCGCAGCAGCGTGTCGTCGCTGGTGTAGAACCTGGCCTGGATCTGTTTGAAGTTCTCCTGGGCGGTCGGTTGGACCGTGGCGGCAGCGATTGTCGCCGTTCCAAGGACGAGAGCGGCCAGGCCGCCGGTGCGCAGGGTCAGCATCGAAACCTCGTGAAAATGAGCCGTCGAGGGACGATAGACGCGCGCAAACAACGCATCGATGACAGCCGCATGACGGTTTGGCGACAGGTGGACAAGGCCTTGATGCGTCAGTAGCCTTTTGCCCGGTCCCACCAAGAAACGCGAGAAACAATGACGACGCCCGTGAAAATCGAAGATGGCAAGATGTACGGCTACCGCGCCAGGATCGGCTACACTTCGCCGCCACTGACCACCGAGGTCTTCCCCTACGAGTTCTACAAGATCGTGCCGGACGGCGTGTCACTCGTCGTCACGTCGCTTGCGATCGTGGTGCGCTCGAAGGACGAGGTCGACCAGTCCTACGACATCTCGATGCGCGCGACGCGCGAGATGGCGGCGGCCGGCTGCGACATCGTCGTGCTCGGCGGCGTGCCGATCAATCTCTCGCGCGGCACGAAGAACGCCGAGCAGATGATCGCCGATCTCGAAGCCGAACTCGGCATCAAGGTGTCGTCGAGCGCGGCGGCGCAGGCCAAGGCGGCGAAGGCGCTCGGCTGCAAGAAGGTCGTGGTGGCGCAGCCCTATTCCCATTCCGACACCGCCCGCATCGCCGGCTATTCCGAGCATTTCGGCTGCGAGCTCCTGGGCGCCACCGGCTGGGGCAGCGCGTTCAATCGAATCGGCGCGATCCCGCAGCACGCCGCGGTCGAGATGGGGCGCAAGCTGATGAAGGAGCATCCCGACGCCGACTCGATCCTCCTGCCCTCGCCGCACTGGCCGACCGCCGGCGCGATCGACGTGCTGGAGAAGGAATTCGGGGTCAACGTGATGACTGCGCACCAAGCGATCGTGTGGGACGCCCTGCGCCGTTGCGGCGTCAACGACAAGATCGATGGATTCGGGAGACTCTTTAGGGAATTCTAGTTTGGATACGGACGGTGCCGCGAACTCGGTCTGCTCCCTCTCCCCACCCGAACTCGGGTTTACCCGAGTTCGGCATAAAAGGAGCGGTCGAAGTCGGAACCATCCGACGTCGACTGGGGAGAGAGGTGGAGTGAGGGGGAATAGGTCCCTCGATAGGTTCGAACCCCCTCACCCTACCCCTCTCCCCTCCGGGGAGAGGGGACACGCTGCGGCAAGTTGCGAAGTCTAGACACAACAAGAAGCGCCGGGAGGAATTGCCATGAAAGTCTCAATACGCATCGCCCTCGCCGCGCTTGTAGTCGCCGTTTCTCTCCTCCCCGCCGCCGCGCAACAGCTCGTGCCGTTCCGCGTCGGCATCACCGACGCGGTCAACACCGTGCTGCCGGTGTGGATGGCGCAGGAAGGCGGCTTCTATGAAGCGAACGGCCTCAAGGTCGAGATCGTCAACATGGGCGGGGGCACCCGCGGCGCCAAGGAATTGCAGGCCGGCAACATCGACCTGATGCGGGTGGGCATGTCGTCGGTGGTGCAGGCCAACACGTCGGGCGGCGACCTGCGGCTGATCGGCTCGATGAGCAACGTGATCCGCTTCGTGATCGCGACCGCGCCCGGCGTGAAGAGCGCGGCCGATCTCAAGGGCGGCGTGATCGGCGTGAGCACGACCGGCTCAGAAAGCGATTCCACCGTGACGCTGGCGCTCGAGCGCTTCGGCATGACGCGCGCCGACGTGACGGTGAAGGAGTATGGCGGCGGCGCCAAGCGGCTCGCAGCGGTGCGCACCGGCGAGATCAAGGCGACCGCGATCAACGAGCCGACCACGAGCCAGGCGCGCGAGCAGGGCGTCAATATCCTGATCGACCTCGCCGCCGAGAAGATTCCGTGGCTGTTCAGCGGCGTAGTGGTGCGGCGCGGCGACCTGAAGGAGCGGCGCGAGCTTGTCGTGCGCTTCATGCGCGCGGTGATCGAAGGCAACTATCTAGCGCTGACCGACGCCGCGCGCGCCAAGGCGGTGCTGACGCGCGAGCTCAACATCAAGAACCCGAAGATCATCGAGATCAGCTACGAGGATTTCCGCGCGCAGTCGCCGCCTGACATGAATATCTCCATGACCGGGGTCGAGAACGTGCTCAAGATCAGCGCCGGCACGGGCAGCCGCAATCCCGCCGACTATGTCGACGGCAGCGTGCTCGAGGAATTGCGCAGGAGCGGCTTCTTCGCGGCCATGCAGAAGAAATACGGGAAGCTGTAGTTGTGGAGACGGATGCCATGCAATGGTGGTCGGCTCCCTTTCCCCGTTGGGGAGGAGGAATCCGTCGGCGCAAGCGGCACGACCAAAAACAGGACGAGAGGAAACGATGACTTCAGCACCAAAGTGGTTTGTCATTGCGCTCGTGTTGCTGTGTAGCGCACCCGCCCTCGCGCAAGCTCCCGCCGAGGTGCGCGTCGGAACCTCCGGCACCGCCAACACCGTGCTGGCGCTCTGGATGGCGGAAGACGCCGGGCTCTACGCCAAGCACGGTCTCAAGGTCACGATGAGCAACATGGGCGGCGGCAGCCGCGGCGCCGCGGAAGTGCGCGCCGGCAAGCTCGAGGTGATGCATGTCGGCCTCTCGTCGGTGGTGCAGCTCAACCAGAAGGGCGCGGACCTTCGCACCATCGCGTCGCTCGCCAACCTGATCCGCTTCGGCTTCTTCACCGCGCCGGGCGTGAAGTCCGCCGCCGACCTGAAAGGCGGCGCGGTCGCGATCAGCGCCGCCGGCTCGGAGAGCGACGCGGTCGCGACCATCGCGCTGGAGCGGCTGAAGCTCACGCGCCAGGACGTCGAGATCAGGGAGTTCGGCGACAGCCTCAAGCGGCTGGAGGCGCTGAAGGCCGGCGCGGTGAAGGCGACGATGCTGAACGAGCCGTTCGCCACCGCAGCGCGCGACATGGGGCTGACGCCGATCGTCGACCTCGCGGCCGAGCGCATCCCCTGGCTGTTCTCGACCCTGGTAGTGAGTCAGAAGTATCTCCACGAGAACCGCGAGGTGATGGCGCGCTTCCTGCGCGCCACCGCCGAGGGAAACTATCTCGCGATCGCCGAGCCGGCGCGCGCCAAAGCCGTGCTCGCCAAGGGCACGCGCGTGACCGATCCGAAGGTCGTCGAGCTCACTTACGTGGACTTCACCCAGATGACGCCGCTCGACCTCGCGGTGCCGCGCTCCGGCGCCGAGAATATCCTGGCGCATTTCCCGCCGACGGTAAGCCGCAAACTCGACGACTACATCGACCTCTCGGTGCTGGAAGCCTTGCGCAAGGAGGGCCTATTTGCCGCACTCGAAAAGAAATACGGCAAGCGTTAGCCTCACCGCATGCCGAGCCGCACAATCAAGAAACACTGGTCAGGTCTCTGCGCCGTCGCGCTGACGCTGTCGCTGCCGTCATTTGCGTCCGCGCAATCCGTCGAGGACTTCTACAAGGGCCGGCAGATCAACCTGATCATCGGCGGTGGCGCCGGGGGCGGCTACGACGTCTACTACCGCACCCTTGCTCGCCACATGGGCCGGCACATTCCCGGCAATCCGACCTTCATCGCCAAGAACCAGCCGGCGGCCGGCGGGCTCGCCGCCGCGTCGGCGATCTACACCACGGCCGAGAAGGACGGCGGCACCATCGGCGCCTTCGCCAACAACGTCACCATGGATCCGCTGTTCGGCGCGGTCGGCGCGCGCTACGACCCGCTCAAGCTCAACTGGCTGGGCTCGATCGGCAAGCAGCAGAGCGTCTGCGCGACCTGGCACGAGAGCCCGATCAAACGGATCGAACAGGCGCAAGAGCGCGAGGTGATCGTCGGCGCCGCCGGCGCGACCTCGAACACCGCGCTGATGCCGAAGGTGCTCAACGCGCTGCTCGACACCAAATTCCGCGTGATCGCCGGCTACGATCCCGCCGCCGGCTTGACGCTGTCGATCGAGCGACGCGAAGTCGAAGGCATCTGCGGGCTGTCGTGGTCGACGATGAAGGCATCGCGGCCGCACTGGATCAAGGACAAGCTGCTCAACGTGATCGTGCAGCTCGCCTTGCAGAAGCTGCCCGAGCTGCCGGACGTGCCGGCCGGGCTCGACATCGTGAAGGACCCGCACAAGAAGCGCGTGCTGACCTTGATCCTGCTGCGGCAGGAGACCGGCCGCCCGATGGCGGCGCCGCCCGGCGTGCCGGAGGATCGGGTCGCGGCGCTCCGCCGGGCCTTCGATGCAACGATGAAAGACCCCGCCTTCATCGCCGAGGCCGAGAAGCTGCAGCTCGAGATCGAGCCGATGACCGGGCCAGAGATCCAGAAAATGCTGGCGGACGCCTTCGCCACGCCGAAGCAGATCGTGGCGGAGGCGGCCGAGTTGCTCACCCCGCCGGCGCAGAAGAAGTAGCGCCACTTTCCGGCCTCATCCTGAGGGCCGTGCGCAGCACAGCGTCTCGAAGGATGGGGCGGCCCATACTCGTAGCCATGGTTCGAGACGCGTCGCTGGCGCGACGCTCCTCACCATGAGGGCGGAGTGTGCGGGAGCTCTCCTCAATTCCGATAGCTCGGATCGATGCCGTCGAGCATCGCGAGCAGCGACGGCCAGCCATTGGCGCGGCCGTCGACGCCGCCCTCGAACTGGTTGGCGGCGTGCTCCATCAGGTTGGGCGAGAGCCTGATCAGCGTGCCGCCGGTCGACATCGCCGCGATCTGCGCCTTGCAGCTCTTTTCGAGGTTGCGCATCAAGAGGAACGCCTGCGCCACCGTCTTGCCGCAGGTGAGCAGGCCGTGGTTGCGCAGGATCAGCGCGTTGTGCTTGCCGAGCGAGGCGACGATGCGGGTGCGCTCGTCAAGATCGTCCGCAACGCCTTCATAGTCGTGATAGCCGATGCGGTTGTAGAAGCGCATCGACTTCTGCGTGAGCGGGAGGAGCCCCTCCTCCAGGCTTGCGATCGCCATGCCCGCCACGGTGTGGGTGTGCAGCACGCATTTGGCGTCGGGGCGCGCCAGATGCACGGCCGAATGGATCACGAAGCCCGCCGGATTGACCGAGTATTCGGTGTCGCCGACGATGTTGCCGTCGAGATCGACCTTCACCAGGTTCGACGCGGTGATCTGGGTGTAGAGGAGCCCGTAGGGATTGAGCAGGAAGTGCTCCTCCGGCCCCGGCACCCGCGCCGAGATGTGGGTCGCAAACAGATCGTCCATGTCGTAGTGGGCGACGAGGCGATAGCACGCCGCGAGGTCGACGCGCATCGCGCGCTCTTCCGCGCTCATTGCGGACGCTTCGCCCTTGCGGGAGATGACGACGGGTTTCAGCGCCATGGCGGTTTCCTCTCTTTGTGCGGGCGATGCCTTCGCTTCAAGCTCACACCCCGTAGAACTCCTCCGGCTCGACCACCCGGGCGATATCGAGCCCCTTGATCGCGGCCTGCACCATGATCAGCCGCGTCTCCTCGGTCGAGGCACCGATATGCGGCGCCGCCAGCATGTTCGGATGGTTGAGCAGCCTGTCGCATTCCGCCGGCTCGACGCCAAACACGTCGAAGCACGCCGCCATCAGCGCATTGTTTTCCAAGCGCGCCAACAGCGCGTCTTCGTCGACGATGCCGCCGCGGCAGGCGTTCACCAGCACCGCGCCCGGCCGCATCTTCTTGAGCACGGCGTCGGAATAGAGCCCGATCGTCTGCCTGGTCTTCGGCAGATGCAGCGTCAGCACCTCCGAGCGCGCGAGCAATTCGTCGAACGAGACCGGCGTCACGTCCCACTGCTTGTAGAAATCGGCGTAGTCCTTGATGTCGCAGGCGATGATCTTGCAGTCGAACGGCTGGAGCAGCCGCACGACCTCCTTGCCAATATTGCCGCAGCCGTGGATGCCGACGGTGCGGCCGGTGAGGAACAGCCCGTTGCGGATGCGCGGCCGCTCGCCGGCGCGCATCGCGAGGTTGAGCGGCATCACGTGGCGCAGCCCCATGATCATGAAGCCCAGCGTGAGCTCCGCGACCGCTAGCTTGTTGACGCCCCAGGTGTAGCCGAATTTCACGCCGTGGCGCTTCAGCGCGGCGAAGTCGATGGTCTCGCAGCCATTGCCGTATTTGCCGATGACCTTGAGGTTCGGCAGCGCCGAAAGCGTGCGGTCGTTGATCGGCTCGAAGCCGATGATCGCGGCGTCGCAGTCCTTCAAGAGCGCGATCGTCTCGTCCTCGCCGATGCGATAGCCGGCTTCGTTGAATTTCGCGTTCGGATAAGCCTTGATCACCTCCTGCCGCATGACCGGATGGCGGCAGACGTGATCGGCGGCAACACCCAACTGATTGATCGAAGCCATTGCTAGACGCCCCCCTGCCTGCCGGTATCTCTATTGCGGATCTTTGGCGCCCTTGATGCGCTCGGCATAGAGCGCGGGCGTCAGGCCGAACAGCCCCCAGCGCGTGGTGTGCGCCAGCAGGAATGGGTGCGTGCCCCATTCGTAGAGTTTCTTGACGTCGCCTTCGAGCAGCGCCTTGCGCTGTTCGTCGGTCAGCGGCCAGTCCTTGATCGCCTTCGCCGGATCGGCGAGGACGGCCTCGCGAAACGCGCGGTCGTGATAGGCACGGTGGCAGATCTTGTTGATTTGATACGCGCTCATCTCGTTGGTCCAGTGTTCTATCTGTTTCTACAGGCGCACTCTCTCCCCGTCATCATTCAATTCCACCGCCACACCGCATAGGCGTGACCGTCCTTGTCGTCGTGGTCGGCGAGGTAGACCGGCTTGTCCTTGCCGACCATGCCGAGCAGCACCACCCAGTTGAGCAGCTCGCCACCGATATTGCCGGCCTTCCACATCTGCTGCGGCGTCGCTTCCGTGACGATCGCGTCGAACTCGCCTTTGCCGATGCGGCGGTGCAGATGCCTCGACCATTCGAGGTCGGGCACGGAATTGCGCTTGCCGGGATCGATCTTCGGCCCGCCGATCTCGAGCGAGAAGCTGCCGGTCGCGATCACGGCGACGCGCAGCTTCTGCGGCAGGCTTTTCACCGCGCGCTCCATCATCTTGCCGAGCGCATAACAGCGCCTGGCAGTCGGCAGCGGCGCGGAGAAGGTGTTGATCCAGACCGGCACCACCGGCGCCTTCACGCCGTCGGTGAGGTAGTGCAGCGGCACCAGCATGGCGTGGTCGACGCCGAATTCCTGCGTCACCGCGAAGTCGAAGCCCTCTTCCATCGCGGTCTTGAGCATGTGCGAGGCGAGCGTCTCCTGCACCGCGAAGTCGTAGTGCGGCATTTTGGTCTGGTCGTTCGGACCATAGGCCGCGTCGGTGAGGCCGATCGCGAAGGTCGGGAAATTGTTCATGAAGAACGTGTTGAAATGGTCGTTGGCGATCACGATGATCGCCTCGGCCTTGGCGGCGTCGAGCTCCGCCTTTACTTCGCGAAACAGCCGCGGCGTGTCCTGCGGCCCGTCTTTCGGATACTGCGAGGGATAATGGGGCGAATGGGGGACGCCCACGGCGGCAACGAGTTCGGCCATTGCTAGCTCCGGTTTTTATGGGGAATAGAATGTGCCGAATTCCGCCCCGGAGACAAGCGGCCGCGGCATCGGCTATGCTGCGGCCGTACGGATCGGAAACGCAAAATGTTGAACAGCGTATCGAGCGCAGAGAACGCCACAGACCATGCGCGGCGCGGTGCCGAGCTGGTCGAGCGGGCGCGCGGCCTCATCCCTATGATCGCGGCGGCGACCGGCCAGGTCGAGCGCGAGCGGGTGATCCCCGCCGATGTGCTCAAGGCCATGCACGACGCGCGGCTGTTCCGCACGCTGATCCCCGCCAGCATCGACGGCGAGGAGGTCGAGCCCGCCACGTTCTTCCAGGTCGTCGAGGCGGTGGCGATGGCGGACGCCAGCGTGGCGTGGTGCCTGTGCCAAAACTCCGGGGTCTCGATGGCGGCCGCCTATCTCGATCCGAAGGTGGCGCGGGAGCTGTTCGGCGCGGCCGATGCGGCAGTCGCGACCGGCGCGCCCTCGACGCAGGCCAAGGCGGTCGTCACCGAAGGCGGCTATCGCGTTACCGGCCACTGGCATTTCGCGAGCGGCAGCCGGCATTCGCAATGGATCGGCGGCCACTCGACGATCTGCGAACCGGACGGCTCGCCGCGGCTTGGACCGAACGGCAAGCCTCTCGAACAAAGGACGATGTTCTTTCCGAAGGCCCGCGCCAAGATAACCGACACCTGGCAGGTGATCGGGCTGCGCGGCACCGGCAGCGACGATTACGCGGTCACCGACCTGTTCGTGCCGGAGGCCTACAGCTTCACGCGCGAATCCGACGCCGATCGGCGCGAGGCCGGACCGCTCTACAAGTTCTCGATCTTCAACTTGTTCGGCATCGGCTTCTGCGCGGTCGCGCTCGGCATCGCGCGCACCGTGCTCACCGACTTCATCGCCGTCGCCAGGGGCAAGAAGGCGCATTCGTCCGGCAAGCTCCTCGCCGAGAACAATTTTGTGCAGACCGAGGTCGGACGCGCCGAGGCCAAGCTCGGCGCGGCACGCGCCTACGTGCTCGACGGCTACGCGCAGCTCTACGAGCAGGCGTTACGCGGCGAGAAGGTCAGCGCCGCACAACGCTACGCCAGCCGTGGCATGACCTGCTTCGCGATCCAGCAGGCGCGCGAGGTCGTCGACTTCGCCTATCACGCCGCCGGCGCCGGCGCGATCTTCGACAACAATCCCTTCGAACGGCGCTTCCGCGACCTCCACACGGTGACCCAGCAGAGCCAGGCGCACACCGAGAATTTCGAAGCGCTCGGGCAATCGCTGATGGGCATCCAGCCGGCGCGCAAGCTGTAATCAAGCTGCAAGAGAGAAACGTCAAAGACATGATCCGCGTGGCCTTCGTCATCGGCGACTATCCCCCGGCGGAGCGCAAGCTCCGCGAGGACACCGCCAGGAGCTTTTCGTCGCCCGAGGTCGAGGTCGGCATCATCTCGGTGGCGCCCTCGCCGTTCGGTGGGCTCGGGCCGGCCGAAATCCAGCTGGTCGCGCCGTACTTCCACGACGCCTTCATCCGCGCCGAGCAGGAAGGCTACGACGCGGTGGTGCCGCTCGGCACGCTCGACCTCGGCGTCGACGGCGGCCGCTCGCTGGTCGACATTCCCGTGATCGGCCCGTGCGAGGCAATGTTCCACATCGCGGCGCAGCTCGGCGACCGCTTCGGCATCATCTGCTACCACGACAGCGTGATCCCGCGGCAGATCACGCAGACGCGTATGTACGGCATGGAGAACTGGATCGCCGGGCGGCGCGCATCGGGCTTCAAGCTCAAGGACATCGGCGCCAACAAGGCGACGATGAAGGCGAATTTCATCGCCGCCGGACGCTCGCTGATTGAAGAGGATGGCGCCGACGTCATCATCGTGCACGGCATCACGCAATGTCCGGTGCACATGAAGCCGGCCGAGCTGACGAAGGAATGGGGCGTGCCGGTGGTCGAGGGGATCGGCGCGCCGATCCGGATGGCGGCGATGCTGGCGGGCTTGGGCCTTAAGCACAGCCGCAAGCGCTGGCCGAAATCGAGCGCCCGGCCGAAGCTCTGACCTTCTCAGCTGCGACATCAGCCCCGCTCGCGCCGGCTGCCGTGCTGGACTATCCTTCGTCCCAACAATCAAGGGAGGAAGCCTTGTCCGCATTCAACGCGACGCGCCCGGTGCTGTTGGCCTTGCTCGGACTGGCGCTGGCGACGCCCGCCGCCGCGCAGTCGTGGATAGACCAGAAGCTGCTCGATGCCGCAAAGAAGGAAGGCGCGCTCGTGGTCTACGGCTCGATGAACGAGGAAGAGGCGCTGCCCTACTACAAGATCTTCACCGAAGCGACCGGCATCAAGGTCAACTACGTGCGCACCTCCGACACCGGCGTGATGGGCCGTATCGCGGTTGAATTTCGCGCCAAGCAGAACGTGTGGGACGTGGTGATGACCACGCCGGTGAACCGGCTGCCGGACGCGGCGCTGGCGCAGATCGATCCGCCGGAGGCGAAGGGCCTCATTCCGCAGGCGCGCGATCCGAACCGCCGCTGGTACGGCGTCTACGCCAACTACAACTCGCCCGCCTACAACACCAAATACGTCAAGCGCGAGGAGCTGCCGAAGACCTACGAGGATTTCCTGAAGAAGGAGGAGTGGCGCGGCAAGATCGCAATCGACAATGCCGATAGCGAATGGCTGATGGCGATGTACACGCATTACGGCGAGGAGAAGGGCCGCAAGCTGGTGCAGGACATCGTCACGACCTTGCAACCGGTGGTGACCGACGGACACCTCGCGCTCGCGCGTGCAGTCGGCTCCGGCGAATATTGGATCGCGCTCAACAACTATACGAACCTCACCGTCAACGTGAAACTCGCCGGCGGCGCGACCGACTACTGGGCGATGGACCCGGTGGCGCTGATCTTCGGCTCGGTCGGCGTGGCGCAGCATGCGCCCAACCCGAACGCGGCGCGGCTGATGGCCAACTATGTGCTGAGCAAGGAAGCGCAGACCCAGCTCACCAAGCGCGGTCGCATCCCCACCCGGCCCGACACGTCAAGCAATCCACCCGAGGTGAACGAGACGCTGCTCAAGCAGAAGATCATCACCGCCGTGCTCTCGGCAGCCGAAAACAAGCGCTACCAGACCGAGTTCCAGAAGCTGTTCCGATCGAAGTGAGCGGCGCTACGCTGCTGCACGGATGAAGTACGTCCCGACGATCATCGCCGCGGTCGTGCTCGTCGGTATGCTGATCTGGCTCTATCTCTACGCGCCGTGCGGCGTGTTCTACTGGAACAACACCAAGGACGTGCCCGCGCGCTGCCACGCCGAGCTCGGACGGGGATAAACCGCAGCGGTTGCCGCGACGGCAGCGCGCTCCCTCTCCCCGCTTGCGGGGAGAGGGTCGGGGTGAGGGGCCTCACCGCGAACGCGCCCTATCGAGAGGGGGGGGGGGGGGGGGGGGGGGGGGGGGGGGGAGGACGCAGAGC
>JAIESR010000127.1 GCA_019745775.1 Xanthobacteraceae bacterium
CGTTTCGCCCGTGGTTCCGGCGGCGCCGGCCGGGGTATGTGTTTCCGGCGGTTCCCTCAGGAAGATCAGGGCCAGCGGAATGATCGTGGCCGCCGCGAACAGGCCGTAGGCCACCATCGTCGTGCGCCAGCCGAAAATGGCGATCGCGCGTTCGAAGATCGGCGGCCACACCGTGCCGGCGAGATAGAGCCCGCTCGAGAGCAGCGCGAGCGCCGAGCCGCGGCGGCGGTCGAACCACTGACTGACATAGACATAGAGCGGCGCGTTGAGGCCGGCGGTGCCGAGCAACCCGACAAAGATGCCGTGACCAAGATAAAGCTGCCAGAGTTCGCCGAAGGTCGAGATCCAGAGCCCGATGCAGATCGACACAGCGCCGAAGATCACCGTCTTGCGGACACCGTAGCGGTGGGCGAGCGGCCCCATCATCAGGCCGCCGAAGGAACTGCCGAACCAGGCCAGCGAGCTTGCCAGCGACGGCCCCGAGCGGGCGCCGCCGAGGTCGGCAGCGATCGTCTTCAGGCCGACCGCCACGATCCAAAGCGCGCCAAACGCAACGGCGCAGCACACGAGCGACATGCTCGCGACCACCCAGGAGGTTCGCGTCTCGATGCTTGGCGTGCTCACGTCAGGTCCCGGCGATGACCGCCACGGCGGGGCCGCAGCAGGTCGGCTTTAGCGGGAGAGAGGTCTCAAGTCCATTGCAGCACGGGCAATGGAGCAATGCACGACGCTGTTTCGCGACAACGTCAGCGCTTCAGGCCCGCCTCGAGCTTCTCGAAGAGCGGATTGTCGCGTGCGAACACGTAGTCGAGGCCGGTGACGGTCACGCCGCCTGCGCCCTTGGCGCGCAGGAAGCTCGCCAGCCCATGCACCTTCGACGGCGGGCAGTGCAGCGTCAGCATGCCGGACGAGGTCGGGCCGCCGAGCGGGGCGACCACACCGAAGCGCTCGCGCGCCTCCGCCAGCATGGCGTCGTTGCAGTCGGTGAAGCGCGTGCGTACCTCGCGGAACGCCCGCGCGCGCGCCTCCGAGGCGATGCGGTCGAGGATGTCGCGCGCGATGTCGCGGTGCTCCTCGCTCCAGTCGGCGCCCTTGGAGGCGACGAGGTTCGCCTGCGAGCGCAGGATCACGCCATCTTCGACGATCTTGAGGCCGTTGGCGGCGAGGGTCGATCCGGTCGAGGTGATGTCGACGATCAGCTCGGCGGTGCCGGTCGCCGGCGCCGCTTCGGTCGCGCCCGAGCTTTCGACGATGCGATAGTCGGTGATGCCGTGCCTGCCGAAGAAGCCGCGGGTGAGATTGAGATACTTGGTCGCGACCCGCATCTTGCGGTCATGCTTGATGCGGAACGCGGTCGCCACGTCGTCGAGATCGGCCATGCTGTTGACGTCGATCCAGGCCTGCGGCACCGCAACGATCACATTCGCGTCGCCGAAGCCGAGCGCTTCGAGCAGCACGACCTTGGCGTCGGGATCGGGCATCTCCTCGCGCACCAGGTCTTCGCCGGTGACGCCGAAGTGCACGGTGCCCTGCGCCAGGAGGAGCGTGATCTCGGAGGCCGAGAGATAGGCGACTTCGACTCCAGGCAGGCCCTTGATGGCGCCGCGGTAGTCGCGCTCGCCGCGGGGCTTCACCAGTTCGAGGCCCGCGCGCGCGAAGAAGGCGTCGGTGTGCTCCTGCAGGCGGCCCTTGGCGGGCACCGCGATGACGAAGGCGCCGTTCATGACGCGCTCCCGCAGGCGATCAGCCGTTCGATCCACACGCCGAGCCCCACCGCCGGGATCGGCGTCGTCGACCCCAGCCGGCTCATGAGCTTGTCGTAGCGGCCGCCGGCGACCAGCGGCGCCTCGATGCGCCCGGACGGATCGTGCAGGCGGAATTCGAAACCGGTGTAGTAGTCGAGCCCGATGAAGAAACGCGTCGAGACGCGGATGCGCGTGACATCGACGCCGCGCGCCGCGAGGAATCCGGTGCGGCTCTCGAACAGATCGAGCGCGGCGTTCATGTTGACATCGGCATCGCGCGCGAGCGTACGCAGTTCGGCGGCGACCTTGTCGGGATCGCCGGTGATCCAGAGGAAGCGCTCGATCAGCTGCGCCATCTCATGCGGCAGCGAGGTATGCGAGCCGAGCGCTGCCTGTTCGAGAAAGCGGTCGGCGATCTCTTCGACCGAGCGGCCGCCGACGGCATTGATGCCGGCAATCGAGAGGAGATCGATCACCAGTGCGTGCGCCGCCTTCGGTTCGGAGCGCGCCATCGCGGCGAGCATGCCTTCGTATTCAGAGCGCGCGCCCGCGGGCTTGATGGCGAGCACGTCAAGATCGCGCTCGAGACGGCCGGCGCGGTTGAAAGCCTTCACCAGGCGCCGCTTCCACGCCGGCGCGAGGTCGAGGCCTTCGATCAGCGCGGTGAACAGGCCGACGTCGCCCATGCGGATCTCGGGCGCGGCGACGCCGAACTCGGCGATCGCGTCGAGCCCGAGCGAGAGCATCTCGGCATCGGCGGCGGCGGTGTCGGTGCGGCCGAATGATTCGACGCCGGCCTGCAGGAATTCGCCGGGCCCGTCGTCGCCCTGGCGGAACACTGGGCCGAGATAACAGAAGCCGGCCGCCTGGCCGGCCTGGGCCGAGGCCAGATAGTCGCGCGACACCGCGATGGTGAAATCCGGCCGCAGGCAGAGTTCCTTGCCGCGCCGGTCCGTGGTCAGGAACATGCGCTGGCGGATGTCCTCGCCCGACAGGTCGAGAAATGGCTCCGCCGGCTGGATCAGCGCCGGCAAGACCCGCCGATAGCCGGCGCGCGCATAGGCGGCGACAAGCGCCTGCGCCCGCGCATCGGGCTCGATCGTCTCGGATATGGTCGCGGCGTCGCTCATGGCACGGTTTGGTTGCACCGCGATGTAACATGGTTCATGCGCAATTTTCGATGAATTGTGACGGTCATCCCGGCGCAAATCGCGTGATGGACTTAACGGAATGGGTTTTTCTCCGCACCAGTAGGGAGACCGTTAACCCTCCGCCGCCTCCCGCCAGTCCCCCAGCACCGCGCCGACCAGCGCCAGCGCCGCCACCGCGGCGGTGTCGGCGCGGAGAATGCGGGGCCCGAGCGCGAGCCGGACCACATTGGGCAGGGCGGTCAGCGCCGCGCGTTCGTGCTCCGCGAAGCCGCCCTCGGGCCCGATCAGTACGGCGAGCGGTGGGCTCTCGGTGCCCCTGCGCGCCGACGCCAGCGCCGCCACCGGATCGCGCACGTCGGCGGCTTCGTCGCAGAAAACCAGCACCCGCGATGGCTCGCGCGTGGCGATCATGCGATCAAACGCAACGGGCTCGGCGACCTCCGGGATGTTGAGGATGCCGCATTGCTCGGCGGCCTCGATCGCGTTCGCACGCATGCGTTCGAGATTGATGCGGCCGACCTGGCCGTGCTGCATCGTGATCGGCTGCAACCGCGACGCGCCCATCTCGACCGCCTTCTGCACCATGTAGTCGAGGCGGGCGTGCTTGAGCGGCGCGAACAGGTAGTGCAGGTCGCGCGGCTTTGTCTGCGGCCGTGTCTGTTCGCCGACGACGAGCACGGCGGAGCGCTTGCCGCTGTCGGCGAGCGCCGCGCGCCACTCGCCGTCGCGGCCGTTGAACACCAGCACGCCGTCGCCGGCCTTCAGCCGCAGGACGTTCTTGAGGTAGTTCGCCTGTGCGCCGTCGAGCGTCAGCCGCGCGCCGGCGGCGAGCGGGGCGTCGATGAACAGGCGCGGCGAGCGGAAATCGTAGCGCGGCATGGCCTTGGAATGCCGCGTTATCGCCCCAATGAAAAGGCCCGGCTGACGCCCAATCGGCCACGCGGCATGGTGTCTTGGACGGGGTGTCTTGGACGGGCGAATTTTTGTACAAGACCGGCGGATAGCGCCGTCATGACCGGCCGGGCCTGTGGCCCCAAACATTAATTCGGCAAAAACGCCGTGTTATTGCCCTATTGAAAAGCCTGTTAATATGGCTTGGGGCGAGATGGTTCGCCGGTGATTCTGTCCGGCGTGGAGGAACTAGGGATGATCATCTGCCGGGCCCTGCTGGCGGTCGGGATCGTGGTTTCGACGATCCCCTATGCTGGGGCGCAATTTGGCGGCATGCCGGGGATGCCGGGGAGCGGCATGCCGGGCGCCGGATTTGGCGGTCCGCCGCAAGGCCCGCCGCCCAAGTGCGCGGCGCTGCTGGCGATCCGCGATGAACTACAGAAGCATGGTCAGGCGATCTCGGCCGCCAACGACAAGAAGGCCGACGTGAAAGTCGCCTGCGGCCTGTTCCGCAAGTACATCGCGACCGAAGCCAAGATGATCAAGATGCTGGAAGTGGATGGTCCGAGCTGTGGCGCCGGCCCGCAGGTCGTGCAGCAGGTCCGGGGCAGCCACGCCCAGGCCCAGAAGATCGGCAAGCAGGTTTGCGATGCCGCCGCACGCGGCCCGGCGCCGTCCGGGCCGACGCTGAGCGACGCGCTCGGCACCACGCCGGCGTTGCCCGATACGCGCGACAGGAAGGGCGCCGGCACTTTCGAGACCCTGACCGGTAATCCATTCCAGCAGCGATGAGCGACGCGGCCGGCCGCGTCGCCGATTCAACAGGAAACTGGGTCGATCACCTCGCGCCGGCCTGGCTGCGGCCGTATCTGCGGCTCGCAAGACTTGATCGTCCTATTGGTTCCTGGCTGCTCCTGATCCCGTGCTGGTGGTCGCTCGGCCTCGCGTCGATCCATTCGGGTCAGATTGTCAGCGTCTGGCATGTGACGCTGTTCTTCATCGGCGCCTTCGCCATGCGCGGCGCCGGCTGCACCTGGAACGACATCGTCGACCGCGATCTCGATGCCATGGTCGAGCGCACGCGCTCGCGGCCGATCCCGTCCGGACAAGTGAGCGTGCAGGCCGCCGCCGTCTTTCTGGTCGCGCAGGCGCTGATCGGGCTGGCGGTGCTCTTGCAGTTCAACAGCTTCACGATCTGGACCGGCATCGCCTCGCTCGCCATCGTCGCGGTCTATCCGTTCATGAAGCGCGTCACCTACTGGCCGCAGATCGTGCTCGGCCTCGCCTTCTCCTGGGGCGCGCTGATGGGATGGCCGGCAACCTTCGCGCGGCTGGATTGGCCGGCGCTGGTGCTCTACGCGGCGTCGATCGCCTGGGTGATCGGCTACGACACCATCTATGCGCATCAGGACCGCGAAGACGACGCGCTGATCGGCATCAAGTCGACGGCGATCCTGTTCGGCGAGAACACCAGGCCGTTGCTCGCCGTGTTCTACACGCTCGCAGTCGCGCTGATGGCGGTCGCTGGCTGGGGCGCCGGCGCTGGCATGGTGTTCTCGCTCGGGCTCTTGGCCTTCGCCGCGCAGCTGTCGTGGCAGATCGGCCGTTTCCGCACCGGCGATCCGGAGCTCTGCCTGAAGCTGTTCAAATCGAACCGCGACGCCGGGCTGATCCTGTTCGCGGCGATGGTGCTCGACGTGGTGCTGCGGCGCGCGGTCGCGTGAGCCGCGATATCCTCCGGTTGCGCCTGATTCTGCGCCTCGCTACGCTTGAAGAAAAGTTGCGTCTTGCCTGGGAGGAATGGCCATGTCGTTTGCCGATCTAGTCAGCCGTCGCGCCTTGCCGTTGGTGGTGGCTGCCATTGCCGCAACGCTTGCCGCCGCGCCGGCCTTCGCCCAGTCGGCCGCACAGTGGCCGCAGCGGCCGGTGCGGCTCCTGGTGACGGTCGGCGCCGGTGGCGCCGCCGACACGCTGTCGCGCAACATGGCGAACGGCTTCCAGCAGTTGACCGGCCAGACGCTGGTCGTGGAGAACCGCCCCGGCGCCGGCGGCACGATCGCCGGCGCGGCGGTCGCGCGCGAAAAGCCCGACGGCTACACGCTGTTCCTCGCCGAAGTCGGGCCCAATGCGGTGTCGCATGTGCTGTCGCCGAACGTCGGCTACGATCCGCACACTGCCTTCACGCCGATCGTCCACGCCGCCAACTTCCCGGCGGTGATACTGATCCGCCCGGGCCTGCCCTATAAGACGCTCGCCGAATTCATCGCCGCGGCGAAGAAGCAGCCGGGCAAGTTCAACTACTCGTCGGCCGGCATGGGCAACTGGACGCACCTGTTCATGGCCTATCTCAACAGCCGCGCCGGCATCGACCAGGTCAATGTGGTCTATCGCTCGGGCGCTGAGATGCTCACCGCGCTGCTGCGCGACGATGCCGACACCGCGATCATCACGGTCTCGACCGCGCTCGGTCAGATCAAGGAGGGCAAGGTACGCGCGCTCGCCGGCGCTTCGGCGCGGCCGATGCCGCAGTTGCCGGATACCCCGCCAGCGGCGCAGGCGATCCCGGGCTTCGATCTCAGCGTCTGGCATGGCATCGCCGGGCCGGCCGGCATGGACCCGGCGCTGGTCGCGCGCATCAACGGCGTGTTCAACGATGTGCTCAAGCTTCCGACCGTGCGCGCGGCCATCACCGGCGCGCAGGCCGCCGACATCATCGGCGGCACGCCGCAGGAGTTCGACGCCTTCATCAAGAGCGAGCTCAAGCGCTGGCCGGAGGTGGTGAAGGCCGCCGGCATCAAGGCGCAGTAGGCTTTCAGATCAGCTCCGCGCGATGATCTCGCGCGCGTCGCGGTGCACGGTCGCACCGTCAATCGATCGCCCGGGCTTGCGCCGCATCAGGATAGAAGGCCGCCGGCTCCTGATCGCCGAACGCCGGCGGCGCCGCCCGGTGGGGGAGGCGACGCGGACGGCACCCATGCGGTCGAACGCTTCGCGCAAGCGTCCGTCCGCTTCGGCGACCAGGAGCGGCATGCCTAGCACCTGCGCCCACGACTGCCATTCGGCCACGATGTCCGTGCTGTCGTCGGCGCTGAAAAGAGGAAGCGAGAGACCTTGATCGCGATGCTCGAGCACGATCGACACCGCGCCCGGCGCATCGCCTTCGGGCGGGGTCATCCGGAGTGCCACGCCGAGATAGGCGGAAACCGGCAGGTTGACCGCCATCTTGATGCCGCCGACCGAGCGGCGCACCACGACCCGCTCCCGAGTCAGTTCGACGGTGCGCAAGCGCCCGTCGGCCGCCTTGTCGGTAGCCGTGAACTGCACGGGAAGAGAAAATGGGTCGAGCCGCTCGACACGGCTCGACCCAGCAGGCGTGACCCTGCCGACTAGTGCTTGACGCCTCACGAACATGCTCCCCGCCGGGTTTTCCCCAGTCGTTGGCCCCCGTCGGAGTTTCGCCCCCGATCGTTGCCGCAAACATGCCGCAAAGCCTTCGGAATCCGCTTAATGTTCCTGGTTAATCTGCGGTATCAGTTGTGTCCCATGGACTCATGCTTGACGGGGCGTTGCCGCGTTTCGTCAATTTGCCGTCAACGCCTACCAATCACGCCAAAGGCAGTCAGATTCCCCGCATGTCCTCATCTTCGTTGCTCGACCAGTCCGCGCTTTCCGATCTTGCCGACCGCCTCGTTTCCGCGGCGCGCCGTGCCGGCGCCGATGCCGCCGACGCGGTCGCGGTGCGCTCGATGTCGCTGCATGTTGGCGTGCGCGAAGGCGCCGTCGATCAGTCCGAGCGCTCCGAGAGCGACGACGTCGGGCTGCGCGTCTTCGTCGGCCGCCGCACCGCCGTGGTCTCGACCAACGACATCGCCGGCGACGTGGCGCCGCTCGCCAAGCGCGCGGTGGCGATGGCGAAGGTCGCGCCCGAGGACAAATTCGCCGGCCTCGCCGATCCCGCGATGCTCGCGACGACATTTCCCGATCTCGATCTGCTCGACCCCGAACTGCCACCGGTCGCCGTGCTCGAAGAACGCGCCTTGCGCACCGAGGCGGCGGGCCTTGCGGTCAAAGGCGTCACCAAATCGGAGGGCGCCGCCGCGCAGGCCAGCATCGGCGGCATGGTGCTGGCGACCAGTGGCGGCTTCCGCGGCGCCTATCTCGTCTCCCGGTACGGCGTCTCGATGTCGGCAATCGCCGGCGAAGGCACCGCGATGGAAACCGACTACGACTATTCGAGCGCGCTGCACTCGGCCGATCTGGAAGCGCCGGAGAAGGTCGGCCGCACCGCCGGTGAACGTGCGGTGGCGCGGCTCAATCCGCGCAAGGTCGCGACCACCAAGGTGCCGATCATCTACGACAAGCGGGTCGCCAGCTCGCTGGTCGGGCATCTCGCCAGCGCCGTCAACGGGGCTTCGGTCGCGCGCAAGACAAGCTTCCTCAAGGACAAGCGCGGCGAGCGGCTGTTCCGCGCCGGCATCAACATCATCGACGATCCGCTGCGCAAGCGCGGGCAGCGCTCGCGGCCGTTCGACGGCGAGGGCGTCGCCGGCAAACGGCTGGCGCTGATCGAGGACGGCGTGCTGATGTCGTGGCTGCTCGACAGTGCGACCGCGCGCGAGCTTTCGCTCGCCACCACCGGCCACGCGTCGCGCGGCGTCTCATCGGCGCCGTCGCCGGGCGCGAGCAATCTCTATCTCGAGGCCGGTACGATGAGTCCCGAGGAGCTGATGGCCGATATCGGCGAGGGATTCTTCGTCACCGGTTTGATCGGCATGGGCGTCAACCAGGTTACCGGCGACTACAGCCGCGGTGCGTCGGGCTTCTGGATCGAGAAGGGCAAGCCGACCTATCCGGTGAGCGAGGTCACGATCGCGGGCAACCTCATCGACATGTTCGCTAGCCTTACCCCGGCGAGCGACCTCGAGTTCAAGCACGCCGTCGATGCGCCGACCGTCCGCGTGGAGGGCCTTACCGTTGCCGGCCGGTGACCGTGCCACCGAACGCGACGTCCTGGCCGCGGCCGTGCGGGAGGCCGGCGCGCTTGCGCTCAAGACCTTCCGGGGCCCGATGCGGCAATGGACCAAAGGCAAGTCTTCGCCGGTGAGCGAGGCCGACATCGCCGTCGACGCGCTGCTGCGTGAAAAACTCGGGGGTGCGTTCCCGACTTATGGCTGGCTCTCGGAGGAGACCGAGGACGATCCGCAGCGGCTCCATGCGGACGCGGTCTGGATCGTCGATCCGATCGACGGCACGCGCGCCTACCTCGACGGCCGCGAGGATTGGGTCGTCTGTGTCGCGCTTGCCGCCAGCGGCCGGCCCCGGCTTGCGGCGCTCTATGCGCCGGTGACTGATGAGTTCTTTTTCGCGGTGGCAGGCGAGGGCGCGACCTGCAATGGGGTGCCGATCGAGGTCCGGCCGGGAACCGGGCTGGAAGGCACCAAGCTCCTCGGCCCCAAGCGGTTTCTCGGCTCGCTCGCGGAACTGCATCCGTCGGTGGTGCCGCTTCCCCGGGTCGGCTCGCTGGCGCTGCGGCTTGCCCGGGTCGCGCAGGGCGCGGTCGATATCACCATCGTCAGCGGCAACAGCCACGACTGGGACCTTGCGGCCGCCGACCTGTTGGTGCACGAAGCCGGCGGCGCGCTGACTGATATCGATGGCGAGCGCTTAGTCTATAATTGCCCGCAGCCGGTGCACGCGCTGCTGGTCGCCGCGAGCCGGTCACGCCATGGCACGGCGCTTGCTCTCATCCAGGAACGCCGGGCGCAGTTCGTCTGACGCCGGTTGCCGTGGCGACGGAGAACACTCGAGGATTTCGATGGCTGAACAACCGCAACAATTGTTGCATCTGGTCTTTGGCGGCGAGTTGTCCGACCTCGACCGCACCGAGTTCAGGGACCTCAACAAGCTCGAGATTGTTGGGATTTATCCGAACTATGCGACTGCTTATGCAGCTTGGAAAGCGAAGGCGCAGCAAACGGTTGATAACGCTCACATGCGTTATTTCATCGTCCACATGCACCGTCTGCTCGATCCCGAGACGGATACAACGCGCGGCAAGGCTTGATTGGTTGCGCGGTTTTATGCAACGCGACGGGCTGCACCCGCTCAGTTGGCAGGAACCGACAATGAACGTCTTCCATGTCAAGTCTGGCAGGGTGAGGCCATTGCCGCTACTGTGAGCAAGGCCTGAGTCGTCGGAGAGTTGCGTTGTCCCAGGGGGTCGTCGAAAGGCCAATAGCGGCGGAGCGATTGCCGCTCGCGTTGCGTGCCTATCGGCTGGCAACGTCGGCGGGCTCGCCATTGGCCGGATTCCTGCTGTCGAACCGCCTCAAGCGCGGCAAGGAAGATGCTGCGCGTCTTGGCGAACGTCGTGGCGAAGCCAGCCTCCCGCGACCGGACGGTCCGCTGGTCTGGATCCATGGCGCCAGTGTCGGCGAGGTCGCCGCGATCATTCCGCTGATCGAGCGGATCGCGGCGAAGGAATTCAACGTCCTGCTCACGTCGGGCACGGTGACGTCGGCCAAGCTCGCCGGTCAGTGGCTGCCGCCGGGCGTCATCCATCAATACGTGCCGCTCGATGCGCCGCGCTTCGCCGCGCGCTTCCTCAATCACTGGAAGCCCGACCTCGGCCTGTTCACCGAATCCGACTTGTGGCCGAACCTGATCCTGATGAGCGCGGAGCGGCACATCCCGCTGATTCTGGTGAACGGCCGCGTCTCGGAGCGCTCCTACAACCGCTGGCGCTACGCGCCCGGCATGATAGCGGCGCTGCTGAAGCGCTTCGATCTCTGCCTCGCGCAGACCGCTGCCTATGCCGCGCGCTACCGCGATCTCGGTGCGCCGCGCATCTCGACCACCGGCAACCTCAAGCTCGACGTGCCGGAGCCGGCGGCCGATCAGGACAGCCTGCGCAAGCTGCAGGCGGCGATCGGCAGCCGCACCACCATCGCCGCAGCCTCGACACATGCCGGCGAAGAGATGCCGCTGATCGAAACGCACCGGCGCCTGCGCCATACCTTCCCGCGACTGCTCACGATCATCGCACCGCGGCATCCGGATCGCGGGCCCGGGATCGTCGAGATCGCGCGCGACGCGGGCCTCTCCGCGTCGCTGCGTTCGCGCGGCCGGTTGCCGGAGCCGAACGACGACATCTACGTGGTCGATACGCTGGGCGAGCTCGGCCTCGTCTATCGGCTGGCACCGATCGTGTTCATGGGCGGATCGCTGGCGAGCCATGGCGGGCAGAATCCGGTCGAGCCGATCAAGCTCGGTGCTGCCGTGCTGCACGGCCCGCATGTGTGGAACTTTGCCGAGCTCTACGAGGCGCTCGACACCGCGCGGGGAGCGGAATTGATCGGCGACGTCGGCAAGCTGACGGTGCGCGTCGGCGCGCTGCTCACCGATGCCAAGGAGCGGGCCGAAATCTCAAGCGCGGCGCGCGAGACCGTCGCCCGGCTCGGTGGTGCGCTCGATCGTACGCTCACCGCGCTCGATCCCTATTTCATGCAGATCCGGCTCGAGCGCCGCAGCCATGCGTGAGCCACCTTTCTGGTGGCGGCAGGGCGGCGTTGCGGCGGCCCTGCTGGCACCATTCGCGGCGGTCTATGGCGCGATGGCGGCGCGGCGCATGGCGCGCGCGGGTGCCAAGGCGAGCGTGCCGGTCATCTGCATCGGCAATCCGACCGTCGGCGGCGCCGGCAAGACGCCGACGGCGCTGGCAGTGGCGCAGATGCTCAAGGCGGGCGGCGAGATGCCGGTGTTCCTGAGCCGCGGTTATGGCGGGCAGCTCGTCGGGCCGGTGCGGGTCGATCCCTCGCAGCACGGCGCGTCCGACGTCGGCGACGAGCCGCTGCTGTTGGCGCGCACGGCGCCCACCATCGTCGCGCATGACCGCTTCGCGGGCGCGCAGGCGGCGGCCGCGGTTGGCGCGAGCGTCATCGTGATGGATGATGGCTTTCAGAACCCGTCGCTGGCCAAGGATGTCTCCGTGCTGATTGTCGACGGCAAACGCGGCATCGGCAACGGCCGGGTCATTCCGGCCGGACCGTTACGCGCGCCGCTCCTGGTCCAACTCGACCGCGCGCAGGCACTGGTGGTAGTCGGGGAAGGCGAGCTGGCAGATGTCTTGAGCAAAGCCCGCCAGCGCACGCTGCCGGTGTTCCGTGCGCGGCTCACGCCTGATCCAAGCTTTGTCGCGTCGCTGGCCGGCAAGCGCGTGCTCGCTTTTGCCGGTATCGGCGATCCGGAAAAATTCTTTGTGACGTTGCGCAACATTGGCGTCACGCTGGCCGCGACCCGGCGTTTCGACGATCACCATCGCTACACGCGCACCGATGTGCAGGCGCTGTGCGACGAAGCCGAACGCGCCGGCCTTGGGCTGGTGACGACAGAGAAGGACGTCGCGCGCATGCAGCGCGACGAAGATGTTGCTGAACTCGCTGCGCGCGCACGTGCGCTGCCGGTGACGCTGACGTTCGACGACGAGGCAGGGTTTTCGCGTTTGCTAAGGGAGCAGATCCGTCAGCGCTTGGCCTGATTGGGGAAGTGCCGCTGCAGCACGACCTCGGGCGAGACATAAGCTTCCTGCAGGTCGACGCTCCAATATTTCAGTTCCTCGAGCGGAATCGGCGTGCCGGTGACGGCGCAGCGCACGAAAGCGCCCGGCCGCAGCACGCGGAAGTCCCCATCGAGGTATTTGACCTCGGCCTCGCCGGCCATCGGTGAGGAGCGATCGAAACGGTTCAACACGTCAAAATCTCCGCCGCGGTACCGGCCAGGGGTGCTCCGGCGACGGAGGCAACCAGGCGCGATCCTATAAATAGTCATGGGTACCACCGATTGTCACCCGATTCCGGTGTGGAACCATGGTCGCAAGGTGCACAAGCGGTAAGCGGCCCCTTGTAGGGCGGTTTTTCGTCGGAACAGGACGGGCCTAGAACAGGCTTCCCTGGCCCTCGTCGGGCCCTGGGCGTCGTCGCCGCCGCGGCCTTGGTGGCACCACCGGCGACAGCGCGGGCGCGCCTTCGGCCGCGGCCCGCACCCGTCCGTCGGCGAATTCGATATCGAGGCGCCGACCGGCTTCGACCGCCGCCGCGCGGCGCAGCGGAGTGCCGTCGAGCCCGCGAACCAGCGCAAAGCCGCGTTCCAGCACGCCGCGATAGGAGAACGCGGTCAGGAGTTGGCCAGCCCGCTCCAGCCTCAGGTCGCGGTTGTCGAGCAGGTTCTCGATGGCGCGCTGGGCGCGCTCGGCGAAGACGTGGAGCCGGTCGCGGTGGCGCGCGATCCCGACCATGCGGGTATCCCGATACGTCTTGAGCGCCGTCGCGAGCCGGCGCTGCAACGTGTCGAGGCGCTCCCGGCGGCGCTCCACCAGCGCGCCGAGCAGCCGCGGTGTAGCGCGGCCTGCGATCTGCGAGAACTTCACCCGGTCGATCTGGGTGTTGGCGATCAGCGCGCGCGGCAAGCGCGCGGCCGCATGGTCGAGCCGCTGGCGCGCCAGTGCGAGCAGCTCATCGGCGCTTGGCAGCGCACGCGCGGCCGCGCGCAGCTCGGTGCGGCGAGCGTCCTGACTACGCTGCCAGCCGGAAATCGATCGGCGCACCAGACTGTCGATACGAACCAGCAGCTCGGCGCGCACCGGCACCGCCATCTCGGCCGCGGCGGTCGGCGTCGGCGCGCGCACGTCGGCGGCGAAGTCGATCAGCGTCACGTCGGTCTCGTGGCCGACGGCGGAAATGAGCGGGATCATGCTCTCGGCCGCGGCGCGCACGACGATCTCTTCGTTGAACGACCAGAGGTCCTCGAGCGAGCCGCCGCCGCGCGCGACGATCAGCAGATCGGGACGCGGGATGCGCCCGCCGAGCGCGTTGAAACCGCGGATCGCCGCCGCGACCTGCTCGGCCGAGCCTTCGCCCTGCACCTTCACCGGCCACACCAGCACGTGCCGCGGGAAGCGGTCGTGCAGGCGATGAAGGATGTCGCGGATTACCGCACCGGTCGGCGAGGTGATCACCCCGATCGTCGACGGCAGGAACGGCAGGAGCTGCTTGCGTGACGGATCGAACAGGCCTTCGGCGGCGAGCTTGCGTTTTCTCTCCTCGACCAGCGCCATCAAAGCGCCGAGCCCGGCAGGCTCGAGCGTGTCGATCACGATCTGGTACTTCGACTGGCCAGGATAGGTGGTGACGCGGCCGGTGACGACGACCTCGAGGCCGGCCTCGAGCTTGAGCTTGATGCGGCTCGCGGTGGTGCGCCAGATCACGCCCGCGAGGCAAGCCTTGTCGTCCTTGAGGTCGAGATAGACGTGGCCCGAGGAGTGATACTTGACATTGCCGAGCTCGCCGCGCACGCGCACGCGATCGAACGCGTCCTCGATGGTGCGCTTGAGCGAAGCCGACAGTTCCGAGACCGTCAGCTCGATGAGATTGAGGCGCGGTTCGTCCATCCGTGTCGGTTCCAGGGCTTGCGCCCGGACATCAAGCCATAGATGGCACCGATTCGCTCAATTCGCCACCGCCGCGTCGATGGCGGGGCAGGCACGCTTTTCGACCGGCAGTTCGTAGGCACCCAGATTGCTCTTGTCGACCACGACGGTGCGCAGGATCGCCTCCTTGGGCACGCTCTCCTTGCGGATCAGACGGATGGCCAGTTGCGCCGCGACGCAGCCCTCGATGAAGCCGTTGTAGTCGCCGCTCGCGACCATCTGCCCCGATTTGATGACATCGACGGCATCGCGGCTGGCGTTGATGCCGACCACCAGCGCGGTGCGCCGGTTGGGCCCGAGCGCGTCGAGCGCGCCGAGCGCCATCGGATCGTTGGCGGCGAGGATGCCGTCGATCTGCGGGTATTTCCGCAGCAGGGTGATCATCAGGTCGGCGGCCGGCTTACGCGCATAGTTGGCGCTTTGCGACGTCAGGACCTTCACGTTTGGAAATTCTTTGAGCGCGTCATTGAAGCCTTGAATGCGCGCCATGCTCGAGGCGACCTTGGGCGGGCCTTCCAGGATGATGACAGTGCCGCTGCCATTCATCGCCTTGAACAGCGCCTGTGCGGTCGCGCGCGCGATCGCGCGATCGTCGCTGCCGACATAGGCGGCGGCGTTGCCGCCGGCGAGCCGGTCGTTGACGTTGACCACCGGAATCCCGGCGGCGGTGAATTTCGATACGATCGGCACCAGCGCCTTGGGATCGGTCGGCGTGAACACGACAGCGTCCGGCTTCGAGCGTAGCGCCTCCTCGGCCAGCGATGTCTGCTGCGCCACATTGTCGGCGCTGGTCGGGATGAAATTGAACACCAGCATCTTCTCGGCGCGCGCCGCAGTCTCGGCGCCAATGCGGATCGAGCGGGCGACCGGATTGCCCTGGCTCTTGGTGAACACGGCGATCGTCTGCGCGTCCGCAGGAGCGGAGCCAAGCCCGAGGGGCAGCAGGATCGCAACCGCCGCGGCACAGGCGGCACTCTGACGCATCATAAGGGTCCTCCCGATACCTTTTTCTTGCCTGGACTATAGCCGAGCCCAGGCCATGGAGAAACTCAACGTTGGCCGATCGCCGCTTTCGCCGCCGCGATCACCTCGGGCGGCGATTTGAACATGCGCTCGACCATGTCCTGTAAGGTCGCGCCCTCGACCAGCTTGATTTCGAGCTGCTGCTTGTCGGCCTCCGCCAGGAAGTCGGGATCGGCGACGGCGCGGGCGAATGCGCCGCGCAGGGCCGCAACCCGCACCGCCGGAACGCCGGGCGGCGCGGCGAACGGCCGACCCATCGCCTGCTGCGACAAGATTAGCTCCAAGGCGTCGCGTTCGCGGTCGTTGCGGGCGAGGTCGGTCACCAGCGGCACGTGCTGCAACTCGGGATGCTTCCCGGTCGCGAATTGCACGGCGATGTAGATCTTATTGTCGCGGATCCAGTCGCCGCGCGCGGCCTTGGCCGCCGACCAGGTCCAGCCGCAACGTCCGTCGGTCTCGCCGCGCTCCATCGCGAGGCTCAGGTCGTTGACGCCGGGATAGCCGGTGACGACCTTGAATTTGGTGCCGAGAAGATTGTTGAGGATACGCGGGAATACATCGGACTCGGCGCCCGGAGCATTCGCGGCAAAGGTGAGAGGACGCGCCATGAAGGCGTCGATGGTCCGCACGCCGACGCCATGCCATACCGCGCAGATCGACACCTCGTTGTTGGCGCTGCCGATCCAGTTGAGCTCGACCGGACTAAAGTTGGCGCCGGCACGGCCGAGCAGGCGGTCCATCGCCACCGAGCGCGAGAACAGACCGAACATGGTGCCGTCGCGCGGCAGCACGTTGTAGAGCTCGCTGACGAGATTGAGGCTGGCGGCGCCGGGCTTGTGCCGTACCGTGATCTGCGGCTGTCCCGGCATGTACCTCGCCATGAAGCGGGCGACGAGCCGCGCATAGACGTCGTAGCCGCCGCCCGGCGGGTAGCCGACGAACAGGCTGAGATTCTTGCCCTTGTAGAAGTCCGCGACCTCGTCGGCCGCGGCCGGCTGCGCACCGGCCAGCAGCGCGACGGCAAGAGTCATGATGATTGAGGTACGCTGCGTCGATTGCACGATCAGGATGTCCACCAGCGCCAGAACCACCAGCTGGCCCAAATCATGGCCGCAATCCAGATCAGGACAATGACCGCCGCCGCGGTCATGCTGCGCGGTTTCGCCGCAACCGTCGTAGCCTGCTGGCGGAATTCCGCCAGCAGGGCGCCGGGGATCAGCGCGACCACGAGCAGGATGCCCAACGGGACAATCACGAGGTCGTCCAGATAGCCGAACACGGGCACGAAATCCGGGATCAGGTCGATCGGGCTGAGCGCATAGGCCGCGACCGCCATGGCCAGCGCCTTGGCGTACCAGGGCACGCGCGGGTCGCGCGCCGCGATGAATAGCGCGAGCACGTCGCGCTTGATCGCGTGCGCCCATTGCTCTGCGCGCTCGAGCATGGTCGGGCCGTGTGTTGCGCCCGGGACCGTCATCGCGAGCCAGGCGCTCCCAATTGCTTCACCAGTCGGTAGAGGAATTCTTTGCTGGCGTAGCGATAACACATGCGCATTGATTCCAGAGCCATGGTTGCAAAGTCGTGAATGCGACAGAGTAGCTCTGTATGATGGCATTGTCTGCCCTCGTTCCTGGAGACATCGGGCGGGGTGCGCTATATCTGCGTGCGCCCGGGCGATGGAGCGCGTTCTTCGGAGGTGTCATGCGTGGCGGTTCGCGAGTCCTCATCATCATCATTGTCCTCGTCGCCGCCATTTATCTGCTGCGGCCGACCATCGACCGTCTGCTGTTTGCGGAGACGAAGCCGCGCGCGGTTGAGGTCCGCGGCAATCTGGCGGACTTCGAGAAGCTGACGGTCGATATCTTCCAGCGCGCGGCGCCTTCGGTCGTGCAGGTGGCGGGGCGGGCCGCGGCCGCAAGCCCGGAGATGTTCGCCGAGCAGGAAAACGGCGGCGGTGGCGCACAGAGCGGCACCGGCTTCGTCTGGGACCGTGCCGGCCACATCGTCACCAACAACCACGTGGTGCAAGGCGCCGCCGACCTTCAAGTGCGCTTTTCGACAGGCGAGATCGCGCGCGCACAGCTGGTCGGCGGCTCCGCCAACTACGACCTTGCCGTCATCCGCGTGACCGACGTGCGCAACCTGCCGCCGCCGTTGCCGATCGGCACGTCGGCCGACCTCAAAGTCGGTCAGGCGGCGTTCGCGATCGGAAATCCGTTCGGGCTCGATCAGTCGCTGACGACCGGAATCATCAGCGCGCTCAGCCGGCGCCTGCCGACCAGCGGCGGGCGCGAGGTCGCGAACGTCATTCAGACCGACGCCGCGATCAACCCCGGCAATTCCGGTGGCCCGCTGCTCGATTCAGCGGGGAGACTGATCGGCGTGAACACCGCAATCTACTCGCCCTCGGGTGCCTATGCCGGCATCGGCTTCGCCATCCCGGTCGATGTGGTCAATCGCGTGGTGCCGCAGCTCATCCGCAATGGCCGCGTTCCGATCCCGGGCATCGGCATCCAGGCCGGCAGCGAGGCGATGGGGAGCAAGGCCGGCGTCAGTGGCGTGCCGATCATCCGCACAGTGCCCGGTTCGCCGGCCGACCGTGCCGGGTTGCGCGGCGCGAATCTGCAGACCGGCCAGCTCGGTGACGTCATCGTCGGCGTCAATGGCAAGCCGGTTCAGCGTCTCGCCGAGCTCACCGAGCTCTTGGAGCAGGCAGGCGTGGGCGCGACCGTACAGCTTGAGATCATGCGCGGCGGCAGCCGCACCACGATTCCGGTGCAGGTCGCCGATATTGGTTTGACTCGTTAGCGCCTGCTCCCGAAGACGTCTCCCGCATTTGAGGAACAGTCGATGACCATGACCCGCCGCGGTCTGCTGAGCACCATGGCCAGTCTGGGTGGCGCCGGCGCGGCTTACGAGACGCTGGTGCTGTTCGATTTCCTGAAGCCCCCGCCGACGATGGCTGCGGGGCTTTCGCTGCCGAGCGACGCCGGCACGGGGCGCACGGTCGCGATTCTCGGCGCCGGCGTCGGGGGGCTGTGCGCGGCCTACGAGCTCGACCGCGCCGGCTATGACGTCACGATTCTCGAGGCCTCGAACCGTACCGGGGGTCGCAACCTCACGCTCCGCCGCGGCGACGTGCTGAAAGAGATGCACACGCCGGCGCAGGTGTGTCAGTTCGATGAAGGACTCTACCTCAATGTAGGGCCGGGGCGCATCGCGCACCACCATGTCCACGTCATCGACTACTGCCGCCAGTTCGGCGTCACGCTGCAACCGTACATTTTCACCAGCCGGGCCAACCGCGTGCATACCGGCCATGTAGGCAACGGCCGCACGTGGCAGATGCGCCAGGCGGTGCACGATCTTCAAGGCCACATCGCCGAGATGCTCAGCAAGTGCGTGAGCACGCAAGGAATCGACCTGCCGCTGACCAAGACCGATGTCGAGAAATTCCAGGACCTGCTGATGAATTTCGGCGGGCTCACCAGGTCGGTGCAGTCGGGCACGACGAGCTATTCCTACGAGAACCAGACCGGGCGCGGCGGCTTCGAACGCTCGCACGGCGTCGGCAACAAGCCGCTGGTTCCGCTCAGCCCGCTCAAGCTCGATGAGATCCTGCGCTCGGACCTCTGGAACGATTTCATCTTCCGCGACACCGAGATCATGTGGCAGGCGTCGTTGCTGGAGCCTGCCGGCGGCATGGACCATTTTGTTAAGGCGTTCGCGCGCCAATCGCTTGCACGAAGGAACGGCACAATCGATGCGCTGGTGCGGCTCAACGCCAAGGTGACGGCGATCGAGGTGGGCAACGATCGCGTTACCGTTGCGTATGACGACGGCGGCGCGACACGCACGCTCGCCGCCGACTACTGCATCTCGACCATCCCGATGCCGGTCTTCAAGAACCTCAAGACCAATCTTTCCGCCGGCTACATGAATGCGGCGCGCAACCTGCCGGTCGAAGCGTCGGGCAAGGTCGGCTGGCAGGCGGAGCGGTTCTGGGAGACGCGCGACCAGATCTACGGCGGCATCTCCTGGACCACCGATACCATCCGGCAGATCTGGTATCCGTCGTGGGGCTTCCTCGGTCAGAAGGGCATGCTCACCGGCGCCTACATGTATGGAAAGACCGCGGAGGCATTCAACGCGCGGCCGGTCGAGGAGCGGCTGCATATTGCGCGCGAGCAAGGCGAGCGGCTGCACGAGGGCTTCGGCAAATATGTCGAGCACGGCATCGCGATCGGCTGGGACCGGATGGAGCATTTCGGTTTCGCCTGGGCCGACGAAACCGATCCGGCGTTCGGCGACAATGCGGAGCTGCTCGCGACGCCGCAGGGGCGCTTCCATCAGGCCGGCGACCAGATCACGTTCTGGAGCGGCTGGCAGGAGGGTGCCATCATCAGCGCCTGGGAGGCGGTGAAGTCGATCGACCGGCAGTCCAATCCGACCGCCAAGCGGGGATGAGACCGGCGCGGACAAGAAATGCAACAAGGGAGCAGGGGCATGCAACTCACCATCGCGCTCGAGCGCTACGACCCGGCACTTTCCGTTCTTCGACGGCACCGTGAAGCCGCCCAAGGGCATCGAGCTCAAGACCATGCAGGTCGGGCAGTCGAGCGCGGCGCGTGACGGCATCGACCGGCACGGCCGCATGCTCAAGGGCGAATTCGACGTCGCCGAGTTCTCGATGTCGACCTACCTGATGGCGATCGATCGGAAGCTCCCGATCACTGGCGTGCCGATCTTTCCGCGCCGGCTGTTCAGCGCCGGTCTGTTCTTCGTGCGCGCCGACTCAGCCTTGACGACGCCCGCCGACCTCAAGGGCAAGCGCGTCGCGATCCGCGCGTTCCAGACCACGCTGTCGCTGCTCGCCAAAGGCGACCTCAAGTTCGAATACGGCGTGCCGTGGGAGGACATCCACTGGCTGCTGGAGGACGAGGAGAAGATCGCGTTCACGCCGAAGCCGGGCGTCGAGATCGAGACGCTGCCGAAAGGCACCGACGTCGGCCATCTGCTGCGTGACGGCAAGGCCGACGCCGTAATCCAGCCGCATCCGCCGGATTCGATCATGCTTGGCGAGGTGCCGGTGCGCCGCCTGTTCGCCGATGCCGATGCCGAGGAGCTGCGCTACTTCAAGAAATACGGCTATTGGCCAATCATGCACATCATGGCGATCCGCAACGACGCGGTGGCGCGCGATCCCGGCCTGCCGCGCGCGGTGATGGCGATGTACGGCGAAGCCCGCGCGCTGGCGAAGGAGTATTTCTCCGACCCGAATTTCTCGAGCCTCGCCTTCGGGCGGCGCTACTTCGAGCGTGAGCAGGAGAAATTCGGCGCTGACATCTGGCCGAGCGGGCTCGCCGCCAACCGCAAGAACCTCGAACAGTTCATCATGTATTCGCGCGACCAGGGCCTGATCAAAGGCGACTTCGCGGTCGACGACCTGTTCGAAAAATCGGTGCGGGATACCTAGGCCTGCAACAAAGGCCGCAGCTCGCGCACGGAGCGCAGCGACCCGAGACCAGCGATGGCCTGAACCAGGCCCTGCGCCTTGGCGTCGCCGGAGACGGGCGCGACCAGATCGATCGCCTTGGTCTCGATCTCCTTGGTGGTCATCGGATTGTCGGGCGTGCCGCGCACCGCCACCGCGTGGTGGCGCACCTTGCGCCCGTCGGTAAGCTCCACCTCGACGATGCCCTGGCGCGCCGGCTTCGCCACCGTCAGCTCGCCGCTGCCCACCAGCTCGACGTTCTTGCGCACCGCCTGCACCGCGGGGTCGGCCATGCGCTCGTGGTCGTGCACGCTGGCGAAGGTGACGGTGCCGTCGACGATCGACATCGCGACCAGATGCTGCACGCAGACGTCGGGCATGTGGCCGTTATTGACGATGTGCATGCGATCGTCCGGCATGGTGATGACGACGCGCCTGGCATTGGCCGGCGTCACGCCGTGCTCGTCGATCAGCGCCTGCGTCGCATCGAGCACCGACTGGATCGGCGAGCCGACGCACCACTTCTTGATCGAGGCCTCCAGGACCTCGAAGCGCTGGCCGAGCGCGTCGGTGATGATGTCCGGATTTGCCTTGAGCGCGAAGCCGTCGAAGAAATTGCCCTGGCCGGTGAACGGCTCCTCGACGCCGGTCATGCCGGAATGGACCATCATGGCGCCGGCAACGCCGTTGCGTGCGCCCATGCCGCCGAAATCGAACGCTTTCTCGACGTGGTCGCTGTCGCGATACCAGTAGGGACAGCCCGACGCCTGTTGCGCGGCGTAGGAGAGCACGTAGCGCACCTTCACCGGATCGAAACGAAGCAGCGCCGCCGCGGCGGCCGCCGCGCCGAAGTTGACGCCGAGCGTGTGGGTCGAGTGGGTGGCGGCGTTCGGGTTCGGATAGCCCAGCGCCATGTTGAAGCGGGTGCCGATGTCGTAGCCGAGCGCGACGGCGCGCAGGAGGTCGGCGCCGCTGCGGTTGGCGAATTCGGCGACCGCGAGCGCGGCCGGCACGACGCCGCAGCCCGGATGCCAGCGGCCGCGCAGATGTGAATCATCGGTCTCGTCGGCGTGGCCGCCCATGGCGTTGGCGAGCGCCGCGCTCTCGACGGGCACCACCGCCGACGAGCCGATCAGCGTCGCCTCGGTCGCGCCGCCCAGCCGCTTGACGTAGTTGATGGCAAGCTCGCCGGCGCGCAGCCGCGAGCCCGAGATAATGGCGGCGAGCGAATCCAGGATGTGGTGGCCGGTCTTCTCCGCCACCTGCGGCGGCAGCTCGCGGGTGGCGGCGGCGGAAATATATTCGGACAGCGCCCGGGTCATCGGGGTGACTTGGTTGTCGGCCTTGCTGCTCATTTGAAGTTGTCTCCCGGCCAGCGTGACGACTCGCGGCTCGCTAGTTAGAAGACGCGGATGGCGGGCACAATAGGGCGTTCACGCCGGTCTTCGACGGGCTATGCCCGGCTATGCCTATCTGCATTGCGCAGGGGGCGTGCAGCCGCTATCGGTGATCACACGCGGGGTAGATCAGTTGGAGGGATCAGTTGGCTACGGAACGTCCATTGGAAGGCAAGGTCGCGATCGTCACCGGCGGTGTTCGGCGTCTCGGCAAGGGCATGGCGCTGGCATTCGCCCGGGATGGCGCCTCGGTCGTCATCAATGCGCGCTCCTCGCGCGACGAGGCGGAGAAGGCCGCCCAGGAGGTTGAGGCTGCCGGCGGCAAGGCGATGGTCTGCCTTGCCGACGTTACCGACGAGGCCGCGGTCAACAAGATGGTCGATGCCACCGTGGCGAAATTCGGCCGCGTCGACATCCTCATCAACAACGCGGCCAACCGCGCCGAAGCGCCGTTCCTGGAGATGACCTTCAAGCAATGGCGCGACATCCTCGGCGTCATCCTCGACGGCGCGTTCCTGTGCTCGCATGCGGTGCTGCCGCACATGGTCAAGAACAAATTCGGCCGCATCATCAGCATGGGCGGGGTGTCGAGCCATCTCGGCGCGCCCGGCCGCGCCCATGTCGGCGCCGGCAAGGCCGGCATCGTCGGCTTCACCCGCGCGCTGGCGTCGGAATTCGCGCCGCACGGCATCACGGTGAACTGCATCGTACCGGGCCGCATCGGCGGCCAGCGCTCGGCGACCTCGGGGCAGGGCATCGGCCACAATCCGCCGGTCGGCCGCGAAGGCACCTTCGACGACGTGTCGTCGCTGGTGCGGCTCCTGTGCCAGCCGGACAACGGCTACATCACCGGACAGACCATTCACGTGAGCGGCGGCCTGTTCATGCCGTAAGGGCGCGCGATGGCTTCACAACCGGCAACCAAATCCGATTACGGCGCGGCGCCGCTTGGGCTCAACGTCACGCGCGACCTCGCGGCGTTCCTCGCGCGCTTCCGCTTCGAGGACCTGCCGGAGGCGGCCGTCCACGAAGCCCGCCGTGGCGTGCTCGACTGGATCGGTTGCGCGCTCGCCGGCAGCAATCATCCAACGGTCGGAAAGCTGTTGCCGGTGCTGAAGGCGCTGAACGCGCAGCCGCAGGCGACGGTGTTCGCGCACAATCTCAAGCTCGGCATGACCGAGGCGGCGCTCGCCAACGGCCAGATGGGTCACATGCTCGATTTCGACGACACCCACATGGGCGGCGTCGTGCTGCATGCGTCGTCGCCGATCCTCGCTGCGCTGTTCGCGCTGGCCGAGCGCGGCACCTATGACGGCCGCGCGCTGACCTGCGCCTACGCAGCCGGGTTCGAAGCCGGCGTGCGCGCCGGGCAATCCGCGCCCGGCCACCACGATGGCGGCTGGCATCTCACGGGTACGCTCGGTACGATCGCCGCCGGCGCCGCGTGTGCCAAGCTGCTCGGCCTCGACGCCCAGCAGATGACGCATGCGCTCGGCATCGCCGCGACGCAATCCGCCGGCATGCAGCAGAACCGCGGCACCATGTGCAAGTCGTTCCATGCCGGGCGCGCGGCCTCGAACGGGCTGCTCGCGGCGTTGCTGGCGCAACAAGGCTTCGACTCGTCGGAGGAGATCATCGAGGGCAAGCGCGGCTTCGCGCGCATCTACAGCAATGTCGCGAAGCCGGAACTCGTGCTCGACCAACTCGGCACGCGCTGGGAGATCGCCCGCAACGGCTATAAGCCCTATGCCTGCGGCGTCGTTTTGCATCCGATCCTCGACGCCATGGTTGCGCTCGGCGAGCAGCGCGCGCTCAAGCCCGACGCCATCGCGCGCATCGAGGCGAAGGTGCATCCGATCGCGGTGCGCATCACCGGCCTGGGTGATCCCAAGACTGGGCTGCAATCGAAGTTCAGCATCTATCACGCCGGTGCGGTCGCCTATCTCGATCGGGTCGCCGGCATCACCCAGTTCTCCGACGCGCGCGCGTCGGCGCCCGACGTGGTCGCGCTGCGCGGCAAGATCGAGGTCACAACCGACGAAGGTTTTCGCAAGGACGAGGCGCATGCGACGCTGGTGACGGCGTCGGGCGAGCGCGTCGGGGCGCATGTCGACCATGCGTCAGGCACGGTCGACAATCCGATGTCGGATCGCGCCATCGAGAACAAGTTTCTCGCCAATGCTACGCCTGCGGTCGGCGAGGAGCGCGCGCGGCAAATCGCCGCGACGGCGTGGAAGCTCGACAAGCTTCCCGACGTGCGCACGCTCGTCGGTCTTTGCGCTTGAAGCGGGCGATGTGGTCGGCCAGCATGCCGGCCGACAAGCGCGTCCAGACGCGCGTCAACGCGCCATAGGGAAGGAAATCGGCCATGCGAGCTGTCGTTGCTGCCAGCGCCGTCGCTTTGATCGTTGGCGGAAGCGCGCCGGCGCTGGCGCAATTCAAGCCGACCAAGCCGATCGAGATCGTGGTGCACAACGGCCCGGGCTCCGGCCCCGACATCTTTGGTCGCACCGTCGCGCAGTCGATCGAGCAGGAGAAGCTCGCGCCGGTGCGTTTCCAGGTGTCGAACAAAGTCGGAGGCGGCGGCGTCACGGCGGCGAACTACATGGTCGAGCGCAGGGGCGATTCGCACGTGCTCGCCGCCTTCACCAGCGTGTGGATGACCAATCCGCTGGTGCAGCAGGCGGCGTCGACCAAGGTCGTCGACATGACGCCCATTGCACGCCTTGTCGTTGAACCGGCGGTGATCGTCGTGCGCGCGGATTCGCCATTCAAGACACTGCGCGACGTCATGAATGCGGCGCTCAAGGAAGGCTCGAAGATCCGGCAGGCCGGCGGCTCGCCGCTCGCGCGCGACGCGCTGGTGCGCCAGTTGCTGATGGTGGAGAGCGGCGGCAAGTGGGCGTTCGTCTCGTTCCCCGCCGCCAGTGAGCGCCTCGCCGCGCTGCTCGGCGGCCATGTCGACTTCCTGCTGGTCGAGCCGCCGGAGGCCGGCGAGTTGATCCGCGCCGGCAAGCTGCGCGCCGTGGTGCAGATCGCCGAGAAGCGATTGCCCGGCTTCGAGGACGTCCCGACGCTGCCGGAGGCCGGCTTCAAGATACCGAACGTCCCGCAGGCGCGCGGCATCGTCGGCCCGCCCGGCATGCCGGCCGACGCGGTCGCGTACTATCAGGACATGCTCGCGAAGATGTCGCGCTCGCCGACCTGGCAGAAGTTCCTGGCCGGCAACCAGCTCGACGATGCCTATCTCGATGCGAAGGCGACGACGGCGTTCCTCGGCGACTACGAGGATCAGCTGCGCAAGATCCTGATCCAGAGCGGCCAGAAGCTGGTGCGTTAGGTAAGGCGGGGCATGCTTGCTTCGTCACCTCTCCCCGCGTCGCACACGCATGCGAGGAGAGGTCGGCCTCCCAGTGGCGAGGCGGGCGGCATAACACGAAATGCCGTCATCCCAACTGGGCACGGCCGAAGCCAGGCTCGACCGATAGCTGGAGGAAAGCACGCAGCTCCATTTCGCGGAGCTGCCGGCGGATGCTGCGTTTGCGCACTTGTACTCCGGCGGCTGCGAGGTCGGCCGCGACTTTCGCAACCACATCGTCGTGGCCTGCTTCGTCAAAATCGGCGAAATGCACGCTCCAGGCATAGGCCTCGGCATCTGCCCCGGTTAGACCGAGCCGGCCAGCAGCCCATAATCCGAGCAGCACGTTGCGGCGCGCAGTCAGCCCTTCGCGGGTTTCGCAATCGATAAGCAGCGGATCGCTACTTCTTGCATCCGTGCCCACCTCAAGCATACTCATTTGTTCCGTTCCTGATGCCGGCGGGATGCGTTCGTGTCCGACATCGCGAGAGCGCCGGCGGCTCTCGCCAGAGGGGCCCGGACTTCAGCTATGCCATCAAGGTGACGGACCGAACCGCGCTTTGCAATTCGATAGTTCCAATGAAGTCCATTTACGGTCTCAATGGTCGTTGGCCATTCTCTCGCGCCCAGGAGTTTATGCGGACGGCCACGTCTCGCGTTGCGAGAGCTGATCACCATCAGGCCGACGAAAAGCCGTCAGTGAGCGAGCTTCTCCATCACCCAGCGGGCGCAGGCGAACAGCGCATCGTCGCGGTAACGCGGCGCGACCAGCTGGATGCCGACCGGCAGCCCCTGCGGCCCGGCATGGGTCGGCAGTGACATCGCGGGCCCGTTCAGCACCGTCCAGAACTGCTGGAACGCCGGCTCGCCGGTGAAGTTCAGACCTTTTGGTGCCTCGCCCTTCACGCAGGGTGAAATGATCGCGTCGATGCCGCCATAGGCGTCGTCGATGCGTGCGCGGCAACGCTCGGCAAGTTGCAGGGCCGCGACATAGTCTTCGTGCTTCATCGCGAAGCCCTTCTTGACGCGATCGCCGAGCACCTTGCTGATCTTGTCCGGATGATGCTGCCAGTCGGCAGCCATACTCTTCGAGCGCTCGTAATTGTTGATGGTCTCGCGCGCCGTGTAATAAAGCTTCTCGAATTCCTCAGGCAGCACGATCTCCTTCACCGGCGCGCCGGCGGCTGCGAGCCGCTTCGCCGCGTCCTCGACCGCGTGCTTGGTGGCGTCGTCGGCGGTGTCCCACAGCGGCGTGCGGCAGAGCCCGAGCCGGGGCGGGGTATCGCGTTTGAAGAAAGCCGGCGGCTTATTGATGAGGACGGCGGTGACGAGCTCGGCATCGTCGATCGTGCGCGTGAGCAGGCCGATGGTGTCGAGCGTCTCGGCCGCGAAGCAGATGCCCTGCCGGTTGATCAAATTGAACGTCGGCTTGTAGCCGACGCAGCCGCAGAACGCCGCCGGCCGCAGCACCGAGCCGCCGGTCTGCGTGCCATAGGCGACCGGCACCATGAAATCGGCGACCGCCGCGGCCGAGCCCGACGACGAGCCGCCCGGCGTGTGCGCGGGATTGTGCGGGTTGGCGGTCGGTCCCGGAAACATGCCGGCGAACTCGGCGGTGACGGTCTTCCCGAGGATCACCGCGCCGGCCATGCGCGCGAGCGCGACGCAGGCGGCGTCGCCGTGCGATCGGTGGGCCTTGTAGAGCGGCGAGCCCATCTCGGTGGGCAGGTGCTCGGTGTTGATGATGTCCTTCACGCCGATCGGCACGCCGTGCAGCGGGCCCTTCGACGACGGCATGCGGTCGAGCGCACGCGCCTGCATCAGCGCGTAGTCGGGATCGATGGTGGCGAAGGCGTGGATCGTCGGCTCGCGCGCCGCGATCCGGTCGAGGCAGTCGCGCACGACTGCCTCGGCGGTGAACTTCTTGGCGGCGATGCCTTTGGCGACGTCGGCGGCGGAGAGCTTGTTGAGATCGGGCATTTGAAAGTGCCTCTACGAATTCAGGACCGCTTACGTGCTCGCGGTCGCTCCGCGAGTTCACCTCTACCCTCCTCCGGGGAGAGGGAGCGCACCGAGTTCGCGGCGCGCTCAGTACTCCAAATTAGTTCGCCTTTGCGCGGCCGGCCGCGGTGCCGGCGATCTTGCCGAACACCGAACCGGAGCAGAGCCCCGAGCCGCCCGGGTAGTTGAAGTAGAAGATGCCGCCGACGAGCTCGCCCGCGGCGTAGAGACCGCGGATCGGCTGGTAGTCGGTGTTCAGCACTTCGCAGTCGGTGTTCACGCGCAGCCCGCCGAAGGTGAAGGTGATCCCGCAGGTCACGGCGTAGCCTTCATAGGGCGGCGTATCGAGCGTGTTCGCCCAGTTCGACTTGTTGATCGCGAGGCCCTTGGTGCAGCGGCCGTCCTTGACGTTCGGATTGAACGGTATGTCGGTCTGCACCGCCTTGTTCCACTCGGCGACGGTCTTGATGAACTCGGCCGCGTTGACGCCCTCGAGCTTCGACGCGAATTCCTCGATGGTGTTGCCGGTCACCTTGGTGATCTGACGAATGCGGTATTCGTCGCGTTGCAGGTGCTTGGTCTTCTGGTCGAATACCTGCCAGGCGAATTGACCCGGCTGCTCCAACACAACGCGGCCGTACTTCGCATAGGTGTAGTTGCGGAAGTCGGCGCCTTCGTCGACGAAGCGCTTGCCGGTGGCGTTGATCAGCATCGCAAACGGATATGAGTGCTTCTGGAACTGGTCGCCGACCGCGAGGTCGCCAAACTCGGGGGCGTTCATCTCCCACTGCACCGCGTGGCAGCCTGACCAGTTGCCGCACGGGCTCGCGCCGATCTCCAGCGCCATGCGGATGCCGTCGCCGGTGTTGAAGCGGGTGCCGCGCACCTTGGCGAGGTCCCAGCCGGGGCCGAGATAGCGCGTGCGCCATTCCGGGTTGGCCTGGAAACCGCCCGACGCGAGGATCACCGCCTTGCCACGGATCTCGCTCTCGCGGCCGTCGTGGCGGACACGCACGCCCTCGACGCGGTCGCCGGTGTGGATCAGCGACAGTGCGCGGGTCTGGTAGCGGATCTCGATACCGCGCTTCCTGGCGGACTCGGTCAGCATTTGGACGAGGCCGGGGCCGCCGCCGACCGATTCGATCGTCAGGCCGCCCCAGAACTTGAACTTGCCGTCGATCTTGAACGCCTGCCGGCCATAGATCGGGATGAAGCGCACGCCCTTCTCGCGCATCCAGTTGAGCGTGTCGAAGCTGCGGGTGACCAGCAGCTCGACCAGGTCGGGATTGGCGCGGTTCTGCGTGACGCGCGCCATGTCGTCGAAGAACTGGTCGGCGGTGTAGGTGCCGAAATCGGTCTCCTCGATTTCCTTCGGTGTCAGGTCCGGGATCAGCGTCTTGATGTCGTCGACGCCGTTGTAGACCACGCGGATCGAGCCCGCGGTGAAGCGGCTGTTGCCGCCGGCTTCGTCCTCCGGGGCGGCCTCCAGCACCACCACCTTCGCGCCTTGTTCCTGTGCCGCCAGCGCCGCGCAGAACGCCGCATTGCCGCCACCCACTACGATCACGTCGTACTCAGCCATTTTGCTTCCACCCACTCCATCTTTTGATCCGTCATCCTGAGGTGGCTGCGAAGCAGCCCTCGAAGGACACGGGTACTGTCCAGGCCGCCATCCTTCGAGGCTCCCCCCGGATCAAGTCCGGGGTCGCACCTCAAGATGACGGGGAAAGGGCGTTATTGCCCGCCCTAATTCAATTGGCAACCACGCGCCACTCGATCGTTTCGCCGCCGCGGTAAACCAGGGCTTTCTCATCGGGACCGGCGACCTTGACCTCCTCGGGGGCGGTCCAGGGCGACTTTTCGAGCGTGATCCGTTCCTCGTTGGGCGGGAGCTTGTAGTGCTTGGGTCCGTTGAGCGAGGCGAAGGCTTCGAGCTTGTCGAGCGCGCCTTCCTCCTCGAACACCTTGGCGTAGCACTCGATCGCGACCGGCGCGTTGAAGATGCCGGGGATGCCGTTGAGTGCGAGCTTCCTCGCCACCGGGTGCGGCGCGGAGTCGGTTCCGAGGAAATAGCAGGCCTCGCCGGAGGTCGCGGCCTTGCGCAGGGCGTCGCGGTCCCGGGCGGTCTTGATGACCGGCATTACATACATGTAGGGCTTCAGGCCCCAGCCGAACCAGTCGGTGCGGGTCAGGACCATGTGATACGGCGTGATGGTGCCGCCGACCTGCGGCGCCGCGCTCTTCACGTAGTCGACGCCCTCTTTCGAGGACAGATGCTCGAGGATCATGCGCAGCCCGGGGAACTGCCGCGTCCACTTCGACAGATAACGCTCGATGAACATCGCCTCGCGGTCGAAGATGTCGATGGCGGGATCGACGTCCTCGCCGTGCATCAGGAACGGCATGTCGATCTTTTCCATGCGCTCGAGCACGCGCATCACCTTCTTGTAGTCGGTGACGCCGGCGGCGGAATTGGTGGTGGCGTTGGCGGGGTAGAGCTTCACCCCGGTGAACACGCCTTCCTTGAAGCCGCGTTCGACGTCGTCGGGATCGGTGTCGTCGGTGAGGTAGCAGGTGATCAACGGCTTGAAGGTCGAGCCCTTCGGCAGCGCCGCCACGGCGCGCTCGCGGTAGGCGATCCCATCCTTGGTGGTGGTCACCGGCGGGATCAGGTTCGGCATCAGGATGGCGCGGCCGAAGTTCCTGGCGGTATAGGGCAGCACCGCCTTGAGCATCTCGCCGTCGCGGACGTGCAGGTGCCAGTCGTCGGGTTTGCGGATGGTAAGGCGGGTGGTCATGGGGCTCAACCTAACGCGCCGTGTGCCAAAATCAAAATTTTTTCCAATTTTTGTACGGATGGCTCCCTGAGGTGAGCGGCTGCTACATAGGACCGCGGAGCGTCACATGGCGAAGTCATCAGCCGAATTTCGCGCGCTTGTCGCCGATGCCCTGGCCAAGTTCCAAGGTGGGCGAGCGGCGGAAGCCGAGAGCGCCTATCGGGCTGCGCTGGCGATGGCGCCCGGCGATCCCGCGGTCACCCACAATCTCGGTGCGGCCATCGCCGCGCAGGGCCGTCACCGGGACGCGCTCGGCTGTTTCGAGGCGGCGCTCTTCGCCGATCCCGACTTCGTTTCGGCGCACTACAACAAAGCCGTTGCGCTGATGGCACTTGGCGAGGCGCAGGGCGCGATCAAATCCTTCAGCCGCGCCGCGGCGCGCGAGCCGCAGCATTACCAGGCGCATCGCGCGCTTGGCTTCCTCTGGTTGGCGCAAGGTGAGCGGGGCAGGGCGCTCGATCATTTCGCACGGACCTATGAGCTCCGGCGCGGCGACGACAGAACCACCATCGCGCTGAAGTCGCTGACGACCACGGCGCGCCACAAGCTCGAGCACGATGCCGAACAATTCCTCTATCTGGCGCAGCGCCTGCGCGACCGTCGGCGTTTCGATCTGCTCGCGCGGAGCTATGGCGAAATCGCGAAGCAGATGTCGACCGAGGTGACCGCCCTGTCCGGTGCGCATCTCGAAGCGCTCGGCGAGGACTACAACACGCCGATCCATCTGCGCGCTGCGCCCGAGCTTTCGGAGCCCGTCGTCAACGAACGGGCGGATCGCCTCGCGCTGACCGCCGCTTTTGAGCGAGGCGGCGCGGTCGCCGTGAACGATCTGTTGACGCCGCAAGCGCTCCAGGCATTGCGGCAATTTCTGCTGGAGAGCACGATCTGGCATGACTTCTCCCATATCGAGGGCTTCGTCGCGTCCTATCTCGAAGACGGGCTCGCGTGCCCGCTGCTCCTCCAGATCGCGGACGAGTTGCGTAGCGCGTTTCCCGAGGTTCTCGGCAAGCATCCGCTGTCCCAGGCCTGGGCCTTTAAAGGACTACGGCCGCAGTCGGCGGTCGACGTGCATGCCGACGCTGCGACCATCAGCGTCAATTTCTGGGTCACACCGTCGGAGGCCAATCTCGCCCCCGAACGGGGCGGTCTGGTCGTGTGTCGCGCGCCGCCGCCGGATGATTGGGAGATCAAGGATTACGACGCCGACCAGGCGCGGATCGTAACATTTTTGGAACAAAAAGCCATTGATAGCCTTATCGTGCCCTATCGCGAGAACCGTGCCGTGCTTTTCCGGTCGCGCCTTTTCCACCACTCGGACCGGCCGGAATTTGTCTCAACTTATGAGAATCACAGGATAAATCTGACGCTTCTGTACGGATAGATGGTGCATCTGGGCGACTCCGACATGAATGCGGTTCCATGCTGTTCCAAAATTGACACATTGGTCCGTCCTCCCTATAAACGCCAAGGATGACGACCCCCGACCCGAACGAGAACTACACCGACGCCGCCCTGCGGATTGGCGACGTCGATCCCTATCCGCAGCGCCTCGTCGGCGAGTTCATCGGCATCGTGACACGCAACGATTGGGTGAACGACGAATACAAGCACGTGGTGCTCAAGGTGCACGAGCACGCGACCAAGGCCTATGCCGGTCAGATGTTTCACCTGCTGTGCCCCTCGCCGGACGGCGCCGAGGTGTGGATGCGCCGTCCGATGAGCGTCTACCGGGTCGACAAGACGGCGGGCGAGGTCGAATTTCTCTACAAGAGCGAAGGCCGCGGCACGCGCGGCATGGCGACGTTGCAGCCGGGCGACGAGTTCAACATCGCGGGCCCGCTCGGCGTCGGCTTCAAGTTGCAGCCCTCGTGGAAGAACATCGTGGTGCTCGGGCGTGGCGTCGGGCTCGCGACGTTGGCGCCGCTCTCGCAGCTCGCAGCGGAAAACGGCGTCGGCGTCACCGCGATCCTGAGCGCGCGGCATGAAGGCGTCGTGATGTCGAAGGAGCTATTCGATGATCTCGGCGCGCACACCATCACCGTGCTCGACTCCGACGGCAGCAGCGACGTCGAGAATGTCGAGCGGATCCTCGAAACGCTGATCGCGCAGGGCAAGACGGACGCCTTCTTCACCTGCGGCTCCAACCGGCTCCTGAAGCTGATGCAGCGGCTCGGGAAGAAGCACGGCATCCCCGGCCAGGTCGCCATGGAGCAGATCATGGTCTGCGGTTTCGGCGCCTGCTACGTCTGCGTGCGCACCTTCGAGGTCGACGGCAAGCGCGTGCTCAAGCGCGTCTGCCGGGACGGCCCGGTCTTCAACATGCAGGAGGCGGTCGGATGGTAGATCTCACCGTCAAGATCGGCGACATCACGCTGCAAAATCCGGTGCAGCCGGCGTCCGGCGCGTTTTCCTGGGAATACAACGACGTCATCGATCTCAACCGGCTCGGCGCGCTGGTCGCCAAGACCATCTGCCGCGAGCCGCGGCTCGGCAATCCGACGCCGCGCATGGCCGAGACCGAGGCCGGCATCATCCAGTCGATCGGGCTGCCGGGGAAGGGCATCGAATATTTCGTCGAGCACATCGTTCCCGAATACGCCCGGTTCACGCCGCCGCTGGTGGTCAGCGTCTCGTCGGAATCGATCGAGGATTTTGCCGCGCTCGCCGAAGAGCTGAGCGTGCCGGACGTCGACGTCATCGAGGCCAACATCTCGTGCCCGACCCGCAACGCGACCGGCGGCAATTTCGCGATGCACGAGGACTACACCCGCGACTGCATCACCGCGATCCGCGCCAAGACCAGGAAGCCTTTGTGGGTGAAGCTCTCGCCCAACGCCGGCGACATCGTGTCGATCGCGCGGGCGGCGGAAGACGCCGGCGCCGATGCGCTGGTCATCGCCAACACGTTCCTGTCGCTGAAGATCCGCACCGACAATTTCCGCCCCGCCCTCGGCAACAAGTTCGGCGGCCTCGTTTCGCCGGCGCTGAAGCCGATCGTGCTGCGAATGGTCTACCAGGTGGCCAAGGCGGTCAAAATCCCGATCATCGGCATCGGCGGCGTCACCAAGGCCGAGGATGTGGTCGAATACATGCTCGCGGGCGCGACCGCGGTCGGCATCGGCTATGCAGGCTTCCGCAACCCGACCGCGCTGATCTCGATCATCGACGATCTCGCCGCCTGGTGCGACGAGCGCGGCATCAAGAAGGTGACCGAGCTGATCGGCGCCGTGCGCGACCAGGACATGGAGATGGACACGCTCAATGCCGCTTCGGCGGGCGTGTAGGCGTCTATCCCGTTCGCGCGAGCTGTTCGTGCATGAACGCGACGGCCTGCGAGCCCTTGATGGCGCGCTGCCACAGTTCCTTGGCCATCTTCTCGTGCAGCGCCAGCGCCTCCGGTGCTGACGTGATCATCGCAACACCGACGCGGATGTTGGGCTGCTCGCCGAGCCGGAATGGGGACAACGCCAGCACCTGGCGGTCGGGCTGGCGGAAGATCTGGAAGCTCGCATGCGGCAGCGTGTCGGGCACGATGCCGATCTGCACGCCGATCGGCTCGTCCGCCATCATGGCGGCGAAATGCTCGGCCTCGGCGCGGGCGAGCTTGCGGCGCTCCTTCAACGTCGCCTCGGGCAGGTCGTAGCGCCCGGCCATGCCGTTGCGCAGGAAGCGCTCCATCTCGGTGGCGGAGATCAGGTTGACGATGCCCGGCTGGCGCTTGCGGTAGCTCTCCTTGCGCTGGCGCAGCACCGCCATCAGCTCGTCGACCTGGGCGAGCGCGCGGGCGCGGCCTTCGTAGGTCTCGGGAATATTCTCGCGCAGCACGTCGGCGAGCGTGCGATCGAAGGTGTCGGAGGCCAAGAGATACGAGATCGGTCCGGCGAGCACGATGATGTGCTCGGAGGTTTCCTCGATCTGGCGCATGCGCTCGAAATAGGCCAGCGACGAGGCGACATATTCGACGCCGACCCCGAGCAGGGTCGGCACCGAGACGCCAAGCAACTCGGAGAGCTTTTCGAGCGTCTCGATCTTCGCAAGTTCGCCTTTCTCGAAACGATAGAGCGCTGTTCTTGAAATGCCGAGCCGGCTCGCGATCTCGTCGGCGGACAGCCCGGAGCCGAGGCGGAACGCCTTCAGCCGGTTTCCGATATCGTCGAAGCGGATGGGCATGCTTGATGTGCCCTATGTGTGGGGCACTGCAGATGCCACTCGACGGATCTGCTCCCTCCCCCCTTGAGGGGGAGGGGTGGGGAGGGGGTTAACTGCAAACTCCGCGCGTGCGGTCACCCCCCTCCGCAGCCGACGCTTGGCGTCGGCGTCCTTAGTGCCAAGAACGGCGGCCGAAGGCCGCCTATGCCCTCCCCCGCAAGGGGGGAGGGGACGTTGTGGCGCGAGCCTTTGCATCTTCAAAGACCGAGTCCGCATGTCGGTCCTTCGTTGCGTTCTACCGCGCCGCCTGCAACCGCTTCGCCGCATCGAGTGCGGCGGCGACGATGTTCTGGTAGCCGGTGCAGCGGCAGAGATTGCCGGAGATCGCAATGCGCACGTCCTGCTCGGTCGGGTCCGGATTGTCACGCAGGAATTCGGTGAGCGTGGTCAGCATCCCCGGCGTGCAGAAGCCGCATTGCAGGCCGTGATTGTCGCGGAAGGCTTCCTGCAATGGGCTCAATTCCTTGTCGGAAGGTGCAAGCCCTTCGACCGTGACGATGTCGTGGCCGTCGGCCTGCACCGCCAGCATCAGGCAGGAGCGCGCCGTCATGCCGTCGAGCAGAATGGTGCAGGCGCCGCAGACACCATGCTCGCAGCCGAGATGCGTGCCCGTTAGCCCAAGCGTATGGCGGATGAAGTCGGCGAGGGTCAGCCGCACTTCGGCTTCCGCCTCGTAGCGCTTGCCGTTGACGGTGAGGGCAACCTTGCGTTTGTCGGTCATGGGCCGCCCTGGTGCTTGGTGTGACTCTTGAGCCGTGCGCGCGCCGCTTCGAGCGCGCGGCGCGACATCACGGTCGCGAGATGCTGCCGGTAGGACGCCGGCGCGTGAATGTCGTCGAGCGCTTCGTATTTGCGGCACGCCTCGCAGGCTTCGCGCAGCAGCTTGTCGCTCGGCAACTGGCCGATAAGCGCCTGCTCGACTTCGGTGGCGCGTACCGGCGCGACGCCGATGCCGCCTAGCGTCACCGAGGCGCGCGTGATGTTGCCCGCGGCGTCTTCGGTGAGCAGCGCTGCCGCCGAGACGATGGCGAAGTCGCCATGCCGCCGCGAGAACTCGACAAAGCCGTAGGCATGGCCATCCGGCCAGGACGGGAAATGTACGGTGGTGACGAGCTCGTTCAGCTCTATCGCGGGCGTCATGAACGCGACCGGGAAGGCGGCGAATTCGATCTGTCGCGTGCCGTTAGGCCCCTGCACTGTCACCGTGGCGTCCATCGCGGCGGCGACGGTCACGAGCTCGGCCGACGGATCGAGATGACAGAGCGAGCCGCCGATGGTGCCGCGGTTGCGGGTCTGGCGGTGGCCGACATGCTGGATCGCCTCGTGCATCAGCGGGATGCGCTTGCGCACCACGTCGGAGAACTCGATGTCGCGCTGGCGCGTCATGGCGGCGATCTCCAGCGCCCCGTTCGCCTCGCGGATGTAGGAGAGGCCATCGACCCTGTTGAGGTCGATGATGTGGTCCGGCTGCACGAACCGCATGTTGAGCATCGGCATCATCGACTGCCCGCCCGCGAGGAGCTTGGCGTTGTCGAGCTTGCCGAGCAGGGCGACGGCATCGCCGACGGTGCGTGGGTCGTGGTAGCTGAAAGGCGGTGGCTTCATTGCTAAACTGCTTTAAGGCGTCGAGCCTTTACATAACAGGAAAAGCGTGCCTGAATCCAAAAAATAGTAAAAGTCCCAAATATGGAACGCGCGCGGGCGGCGCCCGCGCCCGAAAAGATCAGACGGGCGAGTGCCTGGACGGATAAAAAAGAGACCATGAAACCCGCCTCTTTCCGTTACCACGCGCCGAAGACGCTCGATGAAGCGGTCGCGGTGCTGGCGGAGGTTGCTCCCGATGACGGCCGGGTACTGGCGGGCGGGCAGAGCCTGGTGCCGATCATGGCGTTCCGGCTGGCGAAGCCGACGCATCTGGTCGACATCAACGGCATCAAGGAACTGGCGCAGATCAAGGTCGATGGCGGCAAGCTCCGCATCGGCGCCTGCGTGCGGCATGCGGCATTCTACGAGCCGGTGTGCGACGGTCCACTCGGCCGCTTGCTCGCCACCGTCGTGCGCAGCATCGCCCACCACCCGATCCGCACCCGTGGCACCTTCTGCGGCAGTGTGGCGCATGCCGATCCGGCATCGGAGTGGTGCGCGGTGGTGGCGACGCTCGACGGCGAGATGGTGGCGCAGAGCCAGCGCGGCGAGCGCATCATTCCCGCCAAGGACTATTTCGCCGGGATCATGACCACCACCCTGCAGGAGGACGAACTGCTCACCGAGGTGCGGCTGCCGATGCCGGCGCCGGACACGCGCGTCGGTTTCCAGGAATTTTCGCGGCGTGCCGGCGATTTCGCGCTGAGCATGGCGGTCACGATCTATCGCCTCGAAGGTGGCAAAATCGCCGACCCGCGCGTCGGCATCGGCGGCGCCGAGCCGCGTGCGCGCCGCATCGCCGAGGCCGAAGCCGCGCTCAGGGGTAAGCAGCCCGGTGCTGACGTGTTTAACGCCGCGGGCGAAGCCGCCGCCGCGGCGATCGACCCGCTTGAGGATATCCATACCGGCGCCGAGTATCGGCGCGATCTCGTCCGCGCCATGACCCGCCGCGCGCTCGACAGCGCGGCTTAGGCGCAGGAAGGAAAAACACCGATGAATCGGCCATCCGATCTGAAGTCCGCGTCGCTCACCAATGCGCCGAAGCAGGACCTGCGCACCTGGATCTCGCAGCTCGAAGCCGCCGACGAGGTGCAGCATGTGCGCGGCGCCGACCGCGATCGCGAGATCGGCGGCATCGTCGATTTCTACCAGCGCAAGGCCGGCAACCGCGCGGTGCTGTTCGACGACGTGCCCGGCTTTCCGACCGGCTATCGGGTGCTGGCGAACATCCTGACCTCGACCAAGCGCATCAAGATGACACTCGGCCTGCCGGCGGATGCGACCGACATGGACCTGATCGGCCATTGGCGCAAGTACATGAAGGAAGCGAAGATGATCCCGCCGGTCGAGGTGCCGACCGGGCTATTGATGCAGAACGTCTATCGCGGCGACGACATCGACCTCACCAAGATCCCGGCGCCGAAGTGGCACGAGCACGACGGCGGCTACTACATCGGCACCGGCGACATGGTGATCATGCGCCACCCCGACACCGGCTGGATCAACTACGGCGCCTACCGGGTGCAGGTGCACGGCAAGAAGCTCGCGTCGGTGATGTGCTCCAAGGGCAAGCACGGCAACCTGATCCTCAACCGCTACAAGGAGCTCGGCCAGAAATGTCCGGTGGCGGTGATCTGCGGCATGCACCCGGCGCTGTTCATGGTGGCGGGGCTCGAGATTCCGTACGGCAAGAACGAGTACGACGCAGCCGGCGGCCTGCTGGGCGAGCCGGTCGAGACCATTCCGGGGCCGGTGACCGGATTGCCGATTCCGGCCAATGCCGAGATCGCATTCGAGGGCTACGTGTCCTTGGACGATCTGATCGACGAAGGCCCGCTCGGCGAGTGGACCGGCTACTACGCCGGCGGCCACAAGAAGGAGCCGGCGATTCGGGTCGAGAGCTTCATGCATCGCGACAATCCGGTGCTGCTCGGCGCGATGCCCGGCGTGCCGCCGGACGACGACAGCTACTATCGCTGCACGTTCCGCTCCGGTGCGGTGTGGAACCAGCTTGAAGCCGCCGGCGTGCCGGAGGTGAAGGGCGTGTGGTCGCACGAGACCGGCGGCAGCCGGCTCTGGCTCAACGTGTCGATCAAGCAGATGTATCCTGGCCACTCCAAGCAGGCCGGCCTCATTGCGTCGCAGTGCCACGCCGGCGCCTACGCCAACCGTTTCGTGGTGGTGGTCGATGACGATATCGACCCCTCCGACATGAACAAGGTGATGTGGGCGATGTGCACGCGGTTCGATCCGCGCGAGGGCCTCGAGGTGCTGCGCGGCTGCTGGAGCACCGTGCTCGATCCGATGTGCTACAGCGAGACCGACCCGCGCAACGCGCGCGTGGTGATCGATGCCTGCAAGCCGTTCAGCCGCCGCGACACCTTCCCGAGGGTGGCGCGCAACTCGGCCGAGCTCGATCAGCACATCCTGACGCGGTTCAAGGACGTCCTGCCGCGCTGATGAGTGACAAAGTCGACATCACGCTCGATATCAACGGTGCGGCGCACGCGATCAGCGTCGAGCCGCGCAAGACCTTGGTCGACGCCATCCGCGACGACTGCGGCCAGACCGGCACCCACATCGGCTGCGAGCACGGCGTCTGCGGCACCTGCACCATCATCCTCGACGGCGAGGCGATCCGCTCCTGCCTCATGTTCGCGGTCCAGGCCGACGGCAGGAAGATCCGCACCGTCGAGGGACTGGCCGACGGCGAGACGCTGCATCCCTTGCAGCAGGCGTTCATCGATCACCACGGGCTGCAATGCGGTTTCTGTACACCCGGCTTCCTGATGCTGGCGGCGAACGCGCTGGAGCACAATCCGGATATCGGCGACGGCGAACTGCTCGACGTGCTCGCGTCGAACCTGTGCCGCTGCACCGGCTATCAGAACATCATCAAGGCGGTGCGCGCCGCCCGCGACACCATGCGCGGCGCCAAGGTTTGAGCACGTGAGGCAACAACAATTCTCGATGATGTCGTGTGATGTGAGTACGGCGCTTGGGTTCCCCTCCACCCATTCGCGCAGCGAATGGCGGGGAGGGGTCAGGGGTAGGGGGTACTCTTCTGTCATATCCACCCCCCACCCCCGACCCCTCCCCGCCGCTTCGCGGGGGGAGGGGGGTGGAGAGACCGAGTTCGCTATCAAAGAACAACAATCATCATCGAGTGCTCGATGACTCACGGCGGCAACGGTCACGACTATCCGACGCCGCCACCGGCGTCGGAACGGCGCGTGCTCGGGCACGCAGTGACCCGTATCGAGGACAGGCCGCTGGTCACGGGCCGCGGCCGCTACGCCGGCGACATCAATTTTCCGCACCAGCTTCACATGCGGGTGGTGCGCTCGCCCAAGGCGCACGGCAGGATCATCTCGGTCGATGCGTCGGTCGCGCTGAAGATGCCGGGCGTGGTCGCGGTCTGGACCAACGACGACATCGCCGATCTTTCGCCGATCGACTTCCGCGCCGACAAGAACGCCACCGGCATCCGTGAATTCCGCCAGCCGGCGCTGGCGAAGACCTATGTGCGCTATATCGGCGACCCGGTGGCGGCAGTATTCGCCGACGACCCGTATGTGGCGGAAGACGCCGCCGAGCACGTCGCGCTCGCGATCGAGGAATTGCCGGTGGTCATGTCCGCAAGCGATCCGCCCGGCGAGTTCGAGCCCGGCCGCTCTAGCGAAGCGATCGTGCTGCACCACAGCTTCGGCGATATTGAAGCGGCGTTCAAGAATGCGCACGCCGTGGTCGAGATCGACGTCCAGACCGGCCGTCACTCCGGCGTGCCCATGGAGACCCGCGGGGCAATCGGCGTCTACGACGCGGCGAAGGATCTGCTGGAGCTGCACGGCGCCGCGAAAATCCCGCATCGCAATCGCGAAACGCTCTGTCGCATGCTCAAGCGCAGCCCGTCGTCGCTGCACGTGCACGAGAGCCACGTCGGCGGCGGCTTTGGCATCCGCGGCGAGCTCTATCCCGAGGACCTTCTGGTCCTCGTGGCAGCGATGCGGTTCAAGCGGCCGGTCAAATGGATCGAGGACCGCCGCGAGCACCTGATGTGCGCCAACCAGGGCCGCGAGCAGCGTCACCTCGCGCGCATCGCGGTCGACAAAAACGGCCACATCCTCGGCATCGAAGATGAGATCTTCCACGACCAGGGCGCCTATATCCGCACCCACGGCGTAAACGTCCCGAACCGCACCATGTGCATGATGACCGGCGCCTACAAAGTGCCGGCCTATCGGGCCAAGGCGCGCGTGCGCCTCACCAACAAGACGCCGGCGGCCACGTATCGGGCTCCAGGACGATATGAGAGCACGTTCGTGCGTTCGCGCCTGATGGATGCGGTGGCGGCGAAGCTTGGTCTCGATCCCGTCGAGGTGCGGCGGCGCAATCTCATCACCGCAGACGAGCTGCCCTACGTCATCGCCTTCAACGAGCCCGGCATCGAGGAGCTCGAATTCGATTCCGGAGACTATCCGGCACTGCTGGACAAGGCGCTCAAGGCGTTCGGATGGGACAAGCTCCAGGCCGTTATGAAGCGCCGGCGCGCGGCGGGCGAGCTGGTCGGTGCCGGCGTCGCGATCTTCATGGAGGAAAGCGGGCGCGGTCCCAGCGACAATGCCAGGATCAAGGTCGACCCCGATGGCGACGTCGAGCTGATCACCGGCGGCGCGTCGCTGGGGCAGGGGTTCGAGACTTCGATGGCGCAAATCTGCGCCGAGGCGCTGGGCGTCGACTACCAGCGCGTGCGCGTGATCCACGGCCAGACCGACCTGATCGACCACGGCATCGGCGCGCATGCGGCGCGCGCGACCGTGCTTACGGGCGGCGCCGTGCATGTCACCGCGACTATGGTGCGCGAGAAGGCGATCGAATTTGCCGCCGAGCTGCTACAGACGCCCGCGGCCGATCTCGACATCGTCGACGGCATGGTGATGCGCCGCGGCGCCAAGGACGGCGGTCCGTCGATCTCGCTCGGCGATATAGCCAAGCGCGTCGCGCCGGGCTCAAAGCTCCTGCGCGGACGCGATCCACAGCTTGCCGCGCACGGCTGGTACAACACCGACCACACCGTGTTTCCCTATGGCGTGCACCTCGCCGTCGTGCGGGTCGATCGCGACACCGGCAAGGTCGCGGTCGAGCGCTTCATGGTCGCCTACGACGTCGGCCGCGCGGTGAATCCGCTGTTGATCGAAGGGCAGCTGGTCGGCGGCTGCGTGCAGGGTCTCGGCGGTGCACTGTCGGAGGAGTTCGTCTACGACGAGTCGGGCGAGCCATTGTCCGCGACCTTCGCCGATTATCTGATGCCGACGCTGCATGAGGTGCCGGACGTCGAGGTGCTGCTCACCGAGGACGCGCCGTCGCCGCGCCATCCGCTCGGGCTGAAGGGTGCCGGCGAGGGCGGCATCAACGGCGCCGGCGGCGTAATCGCCTCCGCGATCGACGACGCGCTGCAGATGCCGGGCGCGATCACGCGCCTGCCGGTGACGCCGCAGCGGATCCGGGAGTTGCTGCGCAGGCGCGCTACGGCTTGATCGCGACGCGCGCCTCTTCGACGATGTCCTTGGGCGTGGCGTAGAGTTCCGCAACGAGCTTCGCGACGTCTTCGCCCGACACCGGGTTGACCTCGAGCTTGAGCTTGTCGGCCTCCGCGAGGAAGGCCGGGTCCTTCAGCGTCGCGTCGAAGGCGCGGCGCAGTGCTTCCGCGCGGTCGGCCGGCACCCCGGGCGGTGCCGCAAACGGCCGGCCCATGGTCTGGCGGCTGGTGACGAGCTTGAGGATCTGCTTCTGCCGGTCGTTGGCGAATTCGTGGATGGTCGGAACGTGCTGCAGCTCCGGCGCCTTCACGTCCGACATATGGAACAGGTAGTTCAGCTTCTTCTCCGGTATCCAGGACGGCCGCGTCGACTTAATGCTCGACCACGACCAGCCGCAGCGGCCGTCAACCTCACCGCGTTCGATGGCAAGGATGATGTCCGAGGTACCGTGATAGCCGGTGACCAGCTTGAGCTTGACGCCGAACACGTTACGCACGAACGCGGCATAGGTGTCTGGATCGGAGCCGGCGCCCTCGCCGCCGACCGCGAAACCGAACTTCAGGGCATCCTGCCAGGTCTTGACCGGCGACGTGTGCCAGGTGGCGCACAGCGAAATCTCGTTGGAGCCGCTGCCGAGCCAAGTGAACTTGGCGGCGTCGAATTGCACACGGGCGGTGCCGATCAGCGGCTCGATCGCGAGGCCGCGGCCGAAGGTGCCGAACACGGTGCCGTCCTTTGCCGCCACGTTGTAGATGTTGTTTGCGGCGTTGAGGCTGCCGGCGCCGGTGATGTTCTGGACGATGAAGTTCGGGTTGCCGGGGAGATGCCTGCCCATGTGACGGGCAAGCGCGCGGGCGTAGATGTCGTAGCCGCCGCCGGCGGTATACCCGACGATCACGGTCACGTTCTTGCCCTTGTAGAAGTCCGCGACGGATTGCGCCTGCGCACCAGCCGGCCCCGCCAATGCGATGATGCCCAATCCCAATGCCGCCAATCCGCGCATATTCCCCCTCCATTCCAGGTGGCCGCGACCTTGCAATGGTCATGCCAGGGCGTCAACGCGGCACAGATTCAACATGCTCTAGACGCTCGCCTTTGGCGGTGGCATGAGGCAATCTGACACGCAGTCGAGCGACGTTCTGATCAAGGGCAAGAGGTGCGCAGTGGCGGGTCAATGGGCAATAGGTCAATCGGTCCCGCGGTTCGAAGACCCGCGGCTGGTCCGGGGCGAAGGCAACTACGTCGGCGATATGATGTTTCCGGGCACCGTCCCCGGCTATGTGCTGCGCTCGCCGCACGCGCACGCGAAGATCAGGAAGATCGACGTGTCCAAGGCCAAGGCCGCGCCCGGCGTGCTGGCGGTGCTGACCGGCGAGGACTGGGACAATTCCGGCTTCGGCGATCTGCCGGTACCGTCGGGGCCCAAGCGCCGCGACGGTTCGCCGCTGTATAAGCCGCGCTATCGCGCGCTGGCGCGCGACCGCGTGCGCTGGGTCGGCGACTACGTCGCCTTCGTGGTGGCAGAGACCGCGCACCAGGCGATGGATGCCGCCGAACTGATCGAGGTCGATTACGAGCCGCTGCCCGCGATCGTCTCCGCCGAGGAAGCGATCAAGCCGGGCGCGCCGCTGGTTTGGGACGACTGCCCGAACAACATCTGCTTCGTGCATCTCGAAGGCGACAAGGCCAAGACCGACGCCGCCTTCGCCAACGCCGCCCACGTGGTCAAGCACCGCTTCGTCATCAACCGTGTGACGGCGGCGAGCATGGAGCCGCGCGGCTCCATCGGCGTCTATCGCCCCTACGACGATCACTACACGATCTACACCACGCTCCAGCGCAACTTCACCTTCCGCGAGGAGCTGTGCAAATTCGTGCTCAAGGTGCCGGAGCACAAGGTGCGCGTCGTATCGGGCGACATCGGCGGTTCGTTCGGCATGAAGAGCGCGGTCTACAACGAGGTCGCGCTGGTGTTGTGGGCGGCGAAAGTCACCGGCCGGCCGGTGAAATGGATCAGCACGCGCTCGGAGGCGTTCCTTTCCGACGGGCAGGCGCGCGACAACGTCACCGAGGCCGAGCTTGCGCTCGACAAGGACGGACACTTCCTCGGCTTGCGCGTCAACATCATCGCCAATGTTGGCGCTTTTCTTCAGGTCGGCGGGCAGTCGTTCGTCGGCAATCTCGGCACGCTGGCGGGCGTCTATAGGACGCCGGCGGTGTACGTGGACGTGACGGCGGCGCTGACCAACACCAACCCGGTACGCCCGTATCGCGGCAACGGCCGTCCCGAGGCGGCCTATGTGATCGAGCGCATGGTCGACCTCGCGGCCGACGAGCTTGGCATCGACCCGGCGGCGCTGCGGCGGAAGAATTCGATCCCGCCGAACGCGATGCCCTACAAGACCGGGCTCACCTTCACCTACGACTCCGGCGAGTTCGCGAAGAACATGGACGAGGCCCTGCACATGGCCGACGCCGACGGCTTCGCGAAACGCCGTGCGGAGTCGCGCCGGCGTGGCAAATTGCGCGGGCTCGGCATGTCGAACACGATCGAGCGTGCGGCGGCGCCCAGCACCGAAGGTGCAGAGATCCGTTTCGACCGCGGCGGCGGGATCACGCTGTTCTCGGGCTCGAACAACCAGGGACAGGGTCACGAGACCGCGTTCAAGCAGATCGTCTGCGACCGTCTCGGCGTCGACCCGAAAGACATCACCTATATCTCGGGCGATACCGACACGGTGTTCTATGGCGAGGGTACCGGCGGCTCGCGCTCTGCCACGCTTGGCGGCTCCGCAGTCGCTGCTGCCTCCGACAAGGTTATCGCCAAGGGCAAGCAGATCGCCGCGCACGTGCTCAAGGTCGGCATCGAGGATATCAAGTTCGAGGACGGCATCTTCTCGTCACCGAAGTCGAACCAGACGATGACCATCGGCGACGTGGCGCGCACCGCCAACAACCCGGCCAAGCTGCCGAAGGGTATGGAGGTGGGGCTGACAGCCACGTCGATCTTCTATGCGGACGTCGAGAATTTCCCGAACGGTGCACATGTTTGCGAGGTCGAGATCGACGAGGAGACCGGCCAGATCGACATCGTGCGCTACAGCGTCGTCGACGACGTCGGCGTCGTGATCAATCCACTCCTGGTCTACGGCCAGATCACCGGTGGCGTGGCGCAAGGCATTGGGCAGATCCTGATGGAGGATATCCACTTCGACCGCGATTCCGGCCAGCTCGTCACCGGTTCGTTCATGGACTATGCCATGCCGCGGGCTGACAATATTAGCGCGCTCAACATCCACTCGAACCCGGTGCCGACGCCGACCAATCCGCTCGGCGTGAAAGGATGCGGCGAGGCCGGCTGCGTCGGCGCGATGCCGGCGGTCGCGAACGCTATCGTCGACGCGCTGTCGGTTTACGGCGTGCGCCACATCGAGATGCCGGCGACGCCGGAGCGGGTCTGGCGCGCGATTCAGACTGCACGGCCGCCCGTCGCGGCGGAGTAGCGGCCGGGGCGATAAGCCCCGGCGTGGAACCTTGCGCGCGCCGCGCGCGTTCAAGGCGCGGGACGAAAGCACGCGCATCCCATGACCACACCGCAGATTCTCGCGTTCGCCATCATCGGCATGATGATGGCGCTCTTCGTTTGGGGGCGGCTGCGCTACGATCTTGTCGCCGTGCTGGCGCTACTCGCGGGGATCGCCGCGGGCGTCGTGCCCTATGACAAGGCATTCTCCGGCTTCTCCGACGATATCGTGATTATCGTCGCGTCCGCGCTGCTGGTCAGCGCGGCAGTGCAGCGCTCCGGCGTCGTTGAGACCCTGCTGCGGCCGATTGCGCCGCGGCTCACCACGACGACGAAGCAGGTCGCCGTGCTGGCGGGAGTGGTGGCGCTGCTCTCTGCCTTCGTAAAGAACATCGGCGCGCTGGCGATGCTGATGCCGGCCGCATTCCAGATCGCTCGCAAGAACAAGACGCCGGTGGCCTATCTTTTGATGCCGATGGCGTTCGCCGCGCTGCTCGGCGGCATCGTCACGCTGGTCGGCACCTCGCCCAACGTGATCGTCGCGCGGATGCGCGAGGAGCTTGTCGGCACGCCGTTTTCCATGTTCGACTTCACGCCGGTCGGCGCCTGCCTTGCGCTCGGCGGCGTGATCTTCCTCGCTTTCGGCTGGCAGTTCCTGCCCGGCAACCGCAAGGGCGCCGCGTCGATGGACGAGGCCTTCAACCTCGAGGGTTACACCACCGAGGTCACGATTCCCGAGGGCTCGCCGCTTGCCGGCAAGACCGTTGGCGACGTCGCAAAGCTGTCGGAGGGCGAGGTCGAGGTGCTGGCGCTGCTGCGCATACGAGATCGCCTCCATGAGCCGCCGGTAGCAACGAAGCTGCGCGCCAATCAAAAGCTCATTCTGATGGGCCAACCGGACGCGTTGAAGCGCCTGACCGATGCCGCCGGGCTCAAGCTCGTGCGTGACGACGAAACCGGCAAAATCGACGCGCCGGACGACGACATCGGCGTGATGGAAGCGATCGTGACGGCGGACTCGCCGCTGGTCGACCGATCGGTGACGCAATACCGGCTGCACGACCATCACAACGTCAATCTCCTGGCGGTAAGCCGGAACGGACGCCGCATCATGCAGCGTATCGGCTCGACCAAGCTAAAGCCTGGCGACGTGATCGTGCTGCAGGGCGACCTCAACACGCTGCCGGAGACCCTCGGCGAATTGCGCCTCCTGCCGTTGGCGCAACGCAACGTGCAGCTCGGCCGCGGCCGCCGCGGCTGGCTGCCGGTGGCCGTGCTGGCCGCTGCGATGGTGCTGATGGGGTTCGGCGTGGTGCCGGTCGCCATTGCCTTTTTTGGCGCGGCGGTGGTGATCCTGCTGATCCGGGCGCTGACACTGCGCGAAGCCTACGACGTGATCGAGTGGCCGCTGTTGGTGATGCTGGGCGCGCTTATCCCGGTGAGTGACGCGCTGCGTACCACCGGCGGCACCGACCTGATCGCGGCCTGGCTTTCGGCATTCTCGCAGGGCCTGCCGCCGATGGGCGCCCTGGCGCTGATGATGGCGGCGGCGATGGCGGTGACGCCATTTCTCAACAACGCCGCAACCGTCCTGGTGATGGCGCCGATCGCCGCCGGCTTCGCTAAGAACCTGGGCTACAATCCCGACTCGTTCCTGATGGCGGTTGCGATCGGTGCGGCCTGCGATTTCCTCACGCCGATCGGCCACCAGTGTAACACGCTGGTGATGAGCGCGGGCGGCTACCGCTTCGGTGACTATGCGCGGCTCGGATTGCCGCTGTCGATCTTCGTGCTGGTCGTCGGCGTACCGCTGATCGCGCTGGTCTGGCCGTTCGCGCGATAGCGCTATTTGCCGCTACCTTCCGAGATCGCGGCCTTGGTCGCCGCGATCACGTCCGGTGATGTGGCGTAGAGTTCGGCGATCAGCTTGTCGATCTCGGCGCCGCTCATCGGATTGATGTCGAGGCGGCGCTGCTGCGCTTCCGCGAGGTACTCCGGGTCCTTCATGGTGGCGTCGAAGGCGGTGCGCAGTGCGTCGGCGCGCTCCTTGGGCAGGTCCGGCGGCGCGGTGAACGGCCAGCCCATCTGCTGCCGGCTCAGCACCAGTTTGAGGATTTGCCGCTCGCGGTCGTTGCGGGTGAGATCGAAGATCAGTGGCACGTCGCTGAGCTCGCTGTTCTTGTGCAGTGCCATCTGCAGCGCGAGGTTGATGCGCTTGTTCTTGAGCCAGTCGGGCTTGGTGATCTTGATGCTCGACCACGACCAGCCGCAGCGGCCGTCGACCTCGCCGCGCTCCATCGCAAGATTGATCTCGTTGCCGCCGGGATAGCCGGAGACGAGCCTGACCTTCACGCCGAAGATGCTGCGGATCATGGTCGCGAACATGTCCGGGTCGGAGCCCGAGCCTTCGCCGCCGACGGTGAAGTCGGTCTTGAGCATGTCGTCCCAGCTCTTCACTTTCGAGGTGTGCCAGGTCGCGCAAAGGCTGACCTGATCGCTGACGCTGCCGATCCAGGTGTAGCGCCGTGCGTCGTATTGTGTCGGGCTGCCGCCGATCAGCGGCTCCATCGCCATGCCGCGCCCGACGATGCCGATCGCGGTGCCGTCCTTCGGCGCGACGTTGTAGAGGAAGTTCGCGAGCCGCAGCGAGCCGGCGCCCGCCATGTTCTGCGCCACGATGTTGGGGTTGCCGGGGATATGTTTACCCATGTGGCGGGCGAGCACGCGCGCGTTGAGGTCGTAGCCGCCGCCGGCGGTGTAGCCGATCAGCATTTGGATCGTCTTGCCGCGATAGAAGTCGGCAACGGATTGTGCATGCGCTGGCACCATCGCCAGCAGCAACGTCATGACACCCAACACCAGAAGAGCAATCATCTCGAGCCCCTATGTCCCTCAGTCAGTGCAATTCTGCACGCCAAAGAGGGCCATGCAAAATAGATGCCTGTGACATAGCAGCCCGTCTTCGCGCCATAGCGCGTCGAAGACGCGCGTAGACGCGCTTTATGCGCTTCGACGGGCACCCGCTACGAGCGCGCCTGCCCGCCGAAGCTTCAGCGAAGGCGGGTGAACGTCCAGCGTGGGTGGCAAGGGCGGCAGGATTCGAACCCGCGGTCTCCGGGTTGGAACCGGATGCTTTGGCCAGGCTAAGCTACGCCCCTATCGGGAGCACTATTGGAACCTGCGCGCGGTTACGATCCGCGTTCTCCGGGGCCACAACCCGACGCTCTTCCATTGAGCTACACAGGCACGATGAATCGTCTGCCCGTCGCGCCTATGCGCAGCGGGCAGCTTTCATGACGAACTAAAGCAGGTGTCGGCGATCAGTGTCCGGGCACGCCGGTATTCTTCTCGAGCCACGTCGCCCATTGTTTGAGCTTGGCATCCGGCACGATCGGGAAGCCGGGGTAGTCCTGGTAGAGCTCGATCGAACTCGCGCCGTAGGAGATACCCATCTTGATGGTGCCGTCGAAATCCTTGGGCGTCCTCACATAGGTCTGGAATTCGATCTCGGGACCAAGCTGCTTCATGTAAGCGTAGAGCGGATAGAGCGGTTTCGGCAGGTCGGTATCGAGGTCGTGGTTGTCGAGCACGCAGCGGCGGCCGACGGCTTTGCGACAGTTGAGCATCACCTGCTTGGTGAAGGCGACGTCGCCGTTCCCCTGGTTAGGGCCGGTCCGCAGCGGATTGACCGTGAGCACCAGCCGCGACTCCTTCCATGCCGCGTAGTCGGCGACCGCGTTGCTCAGGCAGTTCTTGTAGGCCGCGTCGTTGAAGCCCGCGGCGCGCAGCGGCGCCGCCACGTCGGGCGGAACGACGAACGGCTCCGCCGTGTACGACATGCATTGCGTCATCGACACTTCCTTGATCAGCGGCCACTTGTCGTAGCGCGCTGCAAGCTGCTGTTGCAGGTGCGCCCATGCCTGCCGGTAGGCCGGCAACCAGAAGCGCCCGACGACGCGCGGCACGCCGTTGTGGACGGTCTGGATCGGATCGCCGCCGATCTGCTTGGCCCAATCCGGCGCTTCGAAGCCGCCCCAGATCCGCAGCTTGACGCCGAGCGGCTTCTGCGGATTGCGTTCATTGTAGGCACGCACCTGCGCCATGGCCTGGTCGATCGCGCTGTGATCGAAGTCGGAGGCGGAGGTCGGCTGCAATTGTTTCCACGTTGCGACCACGACGAGACCGCCGAAAATCCCGGGCTTTGCGCTGAGCGGCTCCAGCGTGTTGATTGGATCGCCACCGGCGCCGACAAATCGATAGGCGCCCATCGAAATTAGGCCGCGAAGTGGAGACTTGATGTCCTGCGCTTGCGCCGCGCCCGCCAGTGCGGTGAACACGATGCTGCCGGCCAAGAAGATCTCGCGATAGGCGGTCATGCGCTGCCTCTGATTTCTGAACGGGGAACGAATGGACGAACATTCTTGCGATGTCGTTAGGATAGAGAATGCTGGTTTCCGAGCCTGCCGGCCTGGTTACCTGCAAACTTCAGGAATGCTTCGCATTCTATCGAGTGCCGTCTTTCACGGTTTTGGTTCGCGGTGGCGGGCCACGCGCCCGCTGATTTGCCCAGGCATAAGAAGGCATCGCGCGACGTCGCGCGTCGACGTTTCTGAAGCGCTTCGACAGGCAACCGCCTCGGTGCCCACTGCAGCTCAAGCGAATTGGGAGGTCGCAGGTCCGGGTGACGATCCCGGCTGTCGATCCTTATGAGGGATCGCTCCTCGCCAGCGAGGCCCTGCGTCGGTTCCCCCTCATGTATTCGAACCACGATCTCCGCATCCAAAGTGCAGCATCCTGCCGTTAGACGAAGGTGGACGCGTGTCGGTTCCGAATGTGCGCGGTGCATGCGTTTGCGAACTGGTGCTCCCTGACGGTTTCGATCCGTCTTCTGCGGGGTGAAAATCCGCGATCCTAGCCAGTAGACGAAGGGAGCCGCGCACCGCCGATGCAATGGCGGTGTTCATGTCTGAACATCAGTTCATCGTGATGTATGCCCGCCGCCAAAATGCCACTGGCGTCCAACGGACAATTGATGCACATACGTTCCCCGGTGGATGACGATTCCAAGGGAGACCAATCAATGCGAATGTTTTTCTCGGGTTTGGTGGTGGCCGCGGCCGTGGCGCTGAGTGCGCCCGCGATTGCCGCGTCGGTGATGAGCCCGGCGGGCGTTGCCGCGGCGGTCAATGACACCGGCGTCGTCGAACAGGTCGCGCATGGCTGCGGCGCCGGGTGGTGGCGCGGACCGGATGGCGTTGGACGCTGCCGGCCGATGCGCCGCGCCGGCGTGGTCGTTGTGCCGGGCGCGCCGGTCGTCGTGGTTCCCGGGCCCCGCTGGTGTCACCGCCCGTACTCGTCCCGCAACTTCCGCTGTTGAGCGCAGGCTCGCAGGATAGGGACTGCTACCTGGTCCCGTAAGATTAGCCCGGCCGTGCCGGGCTTTTCTTTTGGGTAAGAAATTCGCAACCGGCGGAGCGCACGCTTCCACTCGAACGAATCAGGAGTGTGCGATGGCCCCCACGACGTACGCGGTCCAGATGACGGCCGCCGAGACCGCGCTCAAGCTTGCGCGCGACGCCGGAGATGTCGCCGCGATGTTGGCGGCGCTCGCGACGATCACTCGGCTTGTCCGGCAGCGGTATTGGGCGGCCAAGCTCGCGTCTTGAATCTGTTACTGGCGAAGGTGGATGGCGGAGGGTGCAGGGATCGAACCTGCGCGACCCTTGAGGTCTCGCCGCGTTAGCAGTGCGGTGCCTTTCCGCTCGGCCAACCCTCCATAAGCTAACCCTCCTTGACTTGATATGTGTGGAGCCCTCGGCAGGACTCGAACCCGCACGGTCCCGAGGTAGAAGCTCGGCGCTCTGTCCGTTGAGCTACGAGGGCATTGCTGTCGCAGGCTGGCTGGCGCGGCCGCGACGCCGCCCGAACTGGTGGAGACAGCCGGTAACGCTCCGGCCGCGACGATCTTGCAAGGATCGTCTGCACCCTTGTGCTGTCCCCGTTGAAGTGGAGTGGCGGACGGGACTCGAACCCGCATCTACGCGATTTGCAGTCGCGGCCGTAACCAGTTCCGGTCACCGCCACCTGATTGAACGGTGGATCCGGGAGCAGGACTCGAACCTGCATCGCAGCGTTCAGGGCGCCGCATCCTGCCGTTAGACGATCCTGGAGAATTGAGAAGGTGGGAAGAATGGCGGTTGCTCCGCCTTGCCCCCGGGGTTCCGGGCCCGCAAGGACTGTGAGATAGTCGCGGCCGACAATAACAATCAGCCGTTTGGAATCGGGGAGTCAGTTAAGTGGTAGACCGCAGGAACGATCCGGCGTTTCTCTATTTCCCGGACAATTACCGCTGGTCGATGGGGCTCATGATCTGCCTCTCGGGCGCGCCGTGGGGCGGCGCCGAAATCGACGAAGTCCATCGCGTCGGTCGCGCGCTCGCCGGCAAGGTCGGTGACGACGATGCCTGGTTCGCGGAATGGACGCGCATGGGAGATATGGTCGAAGCGCGCGGCCGTGCTGCCGAGAAGGACGGCCACAAGCACACCGCGGCGGCCTGTTTTCTGCGGGCGACGCGCTACTACCAGACCGGCGAGCGCTTCCTGCAGCCGAAGTCGCAGCGCGGCATGGACGTCTACGCCAAGTCGGTGAAGACATTCCGCGACGCCGCGGCGATCGTGCGCAGCCCGCGCATCGAGCACGTCGAGATCCCGTATGTAGGCAAGAGTCTGCCGGCGCTGCTGGTGCATCCCGATCGCGAAGCGACCGGCGGGCGTCCGGCGCCGGCGATGGTCTATTTCGACGGCTTCGACGTCACCAAGGAGATTTGCTACGGCTACGCGGTGCCGGATCTCGCGGCGCGCGGCGTCGGCTGCCTGATCGTCGACGGTCCCGGCAATGGCGAGAGCGTGCGCTTCCGCAATCTGCCGCTGATCGCCGAGACCGAGCGCTATGCGACGCCGGTCTATGAGTATCTCGCCGGCCGTCCCGAGTTCGACCCCAAGCGCATCGGCGTGATGGCGCTCAGCCTCGGCGGCTACTATGCGCCGCGCGCGGCCTCGCTCGAACCGCGCTACGCCTGCTGCATCGCCTGGGGCGCACAGTGGGACTACCATGCGATCTGGAAGAAGCGGCTCGAGGATCTCGCCAGCGGCAAGGTGCTGTCGCTGTCGGTGCCGCCCGAGCACCTGCAATGGGTGCTTGGCGTCGACAGCCAGGAGGCCGCCCTCAAGGTGCTCGAGGGCTTCCGTCTCGACGGCATCGTGCAGAAAATGAAATGCCCGTTCCTGCTGCTGCATGGCGAGGGCGACGAGCAGATTTCGCTGTCGCTCGCCCACACCTTGTTCGATGCGGTGGGCTCGGCGCAGAAGACGCTGCGGGTGTTCAGCCGGGAGGAGGGCGGCCACCACCACTGCCAGGTCGATAACATCACCATCGGCGTCCACACCATGTGGGATTGGGTGTGCGACGTGCTGGAGCCGGGTAGCCGATGACGGGGGGTATCATGAAGAATTTCGTGCGAAGGGTCGCCTTGTGCCTGGTGGCGTTTGCCTGGCTGGCGCCGGCCGGCGCTGCCGAGCTCAAGGTCTTGAGTGCCAATGGCATGCGCGAAGTCATGGAAGACCTGCGGCCCAAGTTCGAACTTGTAACCGGCCACAAGCTCACGATCGCGTTCGCGACGGTCGGCGTCATCGTGCAGCGCGTCGAGGGCGGCGAGACGGCCGATGTCGTGGTGGCGCCTCAACAGGGCATCGATCGTTTAGCGAAAGGCGGCCACGCCATCCCGGGCAGCATCACCGTGCTTGCACGTTCCGGCATCGGGGTGGTCGTTCGCAAGGGCGCGCCGAAGCCTGATATCTCGACGCCCGAAGCATTGAGGCGCGCACTTCTCGCCGCAGCGTCGGTCACCTGTCTCGATCCGGCCGCCGGCGGGCTCAGTGGCGTCCATTTCGCCAAGGTGCTCGATCGGCTTGGTATAGCCGATGAGATGAGACCGAAGTTGATCTTCCATCCCAATGCCAAGGCAGCGGGAGCACTGGTGGCGGATGGGAAGGCCGCCCTCGGCATCAATCTCGTCCAGGAGTTGATGCCGCTCCCGGGCATCGAACTGGTCGGCCCGCTGCCGGGCGATCTACAGCTCAATGTCGTCTTCGCGGCAACGTTTATGACCGGAGCCAAGGATGCCGCAGCGTCCAAAGCATTGATCGAGTTTCTTCGGACGCCCGAAGCTGTGGCCGTGATCAAAGCCAAGGGCATGGAGCCGGGCTGAGGGTGCTGACGATGAAAAGCGAACAGCGCGACGGCATGCAGATCGATTGGGATGCGCCCATCGAAATGGATGACGGCGTGGTGCTGCGCGCCGACGTGTTCCGTCCCATCGGCAGCGGCAAGCATCCGGTGATCCTGAGCTACGGGCCTTATGCCAAAGGCCTCGCGTTCCAGGAAGGCTACAAGGGCAATTGGGAACGCCTGATCCAGGCCGCGCCGGAAGTGCTCGAAGGCTCGACCAACAAATACCAGGTCTGGGAGCTGGTCGACCCCGAGAAGTGGGTGCCGGACGGCTACGTCTGCGTGCGCGTTGACTCACGTGGCGCGGGGCGCTCGCCTGGGTTTATCGACATCTGGTCGGCGCGCGAGGCGCAAGACATCTACCATTGCATCGAGTGGGCCGGCACGCAGCCGTGGTCGAGCGGCAAGGTCGGCATGAACGGCATTTCCTATTTCGCCACCAACCAGTGGCAGGTCGGAGCGCTCAAGCCGCCGCATCTTGCCGCGCTCTGCATCTGGGAAGGTTTCGCCGACTATTACCGGGAGCTCGCCCGGCACGGCGGCATCCTCTCGGGCTTCACCGCGAGCTGGTACAAGCGGCAGGTGCTGCGCGTGCAGCACGGCGTCGGCGAGAACGGTCCGAGGAGCCGCGTTACCGGCGAGCCGGTGGCGGGGCCGGAGACGTTGCCCGCTGAAGTGCTCGCGAAGAACGCCGCCGACGCGGGCGGCGAAATGCTGCAACGGCCGTTCATCGACGGCTATTACCGCGACCGCATGGTGGCGTTCGAGCAGATCGAAGCGCCGCTTCTCTCGGCCGCCAATTGGGGCGGTGTCGGCCTGCATCCGCGCGGCAACTTCGAAGGCTATCTGCGCGCCGGCTCCAGGCAGAAATGGCTCGAAGTTCACGGCGATACTCATTTCACGCATTTCTACAGCAGCTATGGAATGGCGCTGCAGAAGCGCTTCTTCGGCCACTTCCTCAAGGGCGAAGACACCGGCTGGGACCAGCAGCCGCGGGTCGCGCTCAACATCCGCCGCCCCGGCGAGCACTTCACGCTGCGGGGCGAGACCGAATGGCCGATCGCGCGCACGCAGTGGACCAAATACTACCTGCAGCCGGACGGGCAGGGCCTCGGCACCGAAGCGCCGGCACGTGCGATGACACTCGCCTACGAAACCACCGGCGACGGCATCACCTTCCTGACGCCGCCGATGACGCAGGAGCTCGAAGTCACCGGACCGGTCGCGGCGAAACTCTGGCTGTCGTCCGACACCACCGATGCCGACGTGTTCCTGGCGCTCCGGGTGTTCGATCCGTCAAGCAAGGAAGTCACGTTCATCGGTTCCAACGATCCGCGCACACCGGTCGGCCTCGGCTGGCTGCGCGCCTCGCATCGCAAGCTCGATCCGAAAGAGACGCTGCCGTACCGGCCGTTCCATACCCATGACGAAGCCTGGCCGCTCGAACCGGGCCAGCCGGTCGAACTCGACATCGAAATCTGGCCGACCTCGATCGTGGTGCCGCCGGGCTATCGGCTCGGTTTCACGGTGCGCGGCAAGGACTATGAGGTCGATGGCGCCGATGGCGGGTTCGCCAACGCGATGTACCCGATGAAGGGCGTCGGACCGTTCACGCATGCTGATCCGAGCGACCGTCCTCCCGACATATTCGGCGGCACCAACGTGCTACACTTCGCCGCCGAGAAGATGCCGTATCTGCTATTGCCGGTGATCCGATAATGCCCAAGGGAGGAGCCCGATGGTCTCGTTAGTGCGTCTGTTCCTCATCCTCGTGGGAGTTGCGTTCGGCTTCGCCGTTGCCGCGCAGGACTATCCGAGCCGCACGGTCACGATCATCGTTCCTTATCCGGCCGGCGGTCCGACCGACCAGCTCGCGCGCGTGCTGGCGCCGAAATTCTCCGACAAGCTCGGGCAGAATTTCATCGTCGAGAACATCAGCGGCGGCGGCACCACCATCGCGACGGGTCGCGTCGCGCGCGGCGCCCGGGACGGGCACACGCTGCTGCTTCACAACCTCCAGATCTCGGCGAATGTCGCGCTCTATCCGAAGCTTCCCTTCGATACCGAGAAGGAGCTCACGCCGGTCACTTTCATCAACCAGAACCCGCTGGTGCTGGTCGGTCGCAAGTCGCTTGAGGCGAATACGCTGCCCGAGCTCCTCGCCTTGATGAGGAAGTCTCAGTTGCGGATCGCGCATCCCGGTACCGGATCGACCGGCCATCTTGCGACCTCGTTGCTCGCCAAGGAGGCGAAGGTCGACTTTGTCGGCGTGCCCTATCGCGGCGCGGCGCCGGCCTTGCAGGACATCCTGGGGGGACACGTCGATCTGTTCTTCGCGACCCCGCAATCGGTGGTGCAGAGCGTCGCCAACGGATCGATGAAAGCCTACGGCATCACGGCGAAGGCGACGTCGCCGCAATTCCCCAAGGTCGCGAGCTTCGTCGATGCGCTCGGGCCCAAACTCGAAATCCTCTACTGGCACGCCTTGTTCGTGCCGGCCGGGACGCCGCAGGGCGTGATCGACAAGCTGAGCGGCGTGCTGCTCGGCGTGCTCGACGATCCGGCGGTCATCAAGGCCTGGGCGGAGACCGGCGTGGCACCGTTCGCCAAGGACCAGCGTTCGCCGAAGGCGGCGCAGGCGCTGATGCAGAGCGAGGTCGCGCGTTGGAGCCAGGTGGTGCGCGAGAACAACATCCAGCCGTCCGAGTGAGCCGGCACGCGCTGTGCCCTTCCTGAGAGAGGGGTGACAGTTCATTCCGGAGACATGGGTTACACAATCGGGCCTTTTGCGGGGAGCGCA
>JAIESR010000089.1 GCA_019745775.1 Xanthobacteraceae bacterium
CCAATCGAGGCGTTCTCTAAAGTGTTGCACTTCGACTGTGAATCCACCTTCCCGCTTGCGCGGGAATGAGCGGCGGAGAAGTCCGATTCGAACGCGACAAGCTCTAACGCCTGGCGCGGAAGAAATCCTTGAGCAGCGCCGCCGCTTCGGCCTCAGCTAGCCCGCCATAAACCTCCGGACGATGATGACAGGTCGGCGATGCGAAGTAGCGCACGCCGTTGTCGACCGCGCCGCCCTTGGGGTCGGCGGCGCCGTAGTAGAGCCGCCGGATGCGGGCGAACGAGATCGCCCCCGCGCACATCGCGCACGGTTCGAGCGTCACGTAGAGATCGCAGTCGCCGAGCCGCTCGGACGCGAGCACGTCGGCCGCCCGCCGGATCGCCAGCATCTCGCAATGGGCGGTCGGGTCGCGGTCGGCGAGCGTGCGATTATGGGCCCGCGCGATGACCTCCCCGTCATGCACGATCACGCAGCCGACCGGCACTTCCCCGGCCGCCACCGCGGCGCGGGCTTCCTCGAGGGCGAGGTCCATGAAGGAGGGCATCGGACTCCTGTCATCAAGGCGTGCGCGACCGTGCTTGTCCGCGACACGTGGCGGCGCTTCTGCTATCAGGCCGCTGTCATGACACGCAAGAGCGACGAGCGCCGGCCGCACGAGGGCGAACGCATCGCCAAGGCGATCGCGCGGGCCGGGCTGGCCTCGCGGCGCGAGGCCGAGGCCTGGATCGCCGCCGGGCGGGTGACGGTCAACGGCGAGAAGATCGCCTCGCCCGCACGCAACGTGACGCCCGACGACCGTGTCGTTGTCGACGGCAAGCCGCTGCCGGTGCGCGAGCGCACGCGGCTGTTCCTGTTCCACAAGCCGCGCGGGCTGGTCACCACCCATGCCGATCCGCAGGGGCGGCCGACGGTGTTCAGCGTGCTGCCCAAGCACCTGCCGCGGCTGATCAGCGTCGGCCGGCTCGACGCCAACACCGAGGGGCTTCTGCTGCTCACCAACGATGGCGGCCTCGCGCGTACGCTGGAGCTTCCCGCCACCGGCTGGACGCGGCGCTACCGCGTGCGCGCCAACGGCAAGGTCACGCAGCTCCGCCTCGACCGGCTGCGCCACGGCATCGAGATCGACGGCGTCACCTACGGGCCGATCGAGGCGCGGCTCGACCGCGAGCAGGGCGCCAATGTGTGGCTCACGTTTGCGATGCGCGAGGGCAAGAACCGCGAGGTGAAGAACGTGCTCGGGCATCTCGGGCTGGCGGTGAACCGCCTGATCCGGGTGTCGTTCGGTCCGTTCCAGCTCGGCGAGCTGCCGGAGGGCGCGGTCGAGGAGGTGCGCACGCGGCACCTGCGTGAACAATTGGGCGAACGCGTCGCGACCGCGGCCGGATTGGATTTCGCGGGGCCGATCGGGGACCTCAATACGCCACGGCCTCCTATCTCGCCCCGTCATCCTGAGGTGGCCGCGAAGCGGCCCTCGAAGGATGAGCGGCCACGATCGGGCCGTCGCCCTTCGAGGCTCGCTTCGCTCGCACCTCAGGGTGACGGAGTTAAAGTGGTGCGGGCTGGAAGGCCCGACAAGAAAAAGCGCCGCCATGGGCCCGACAGTGTCGGCGAGCCGGAACGGGCGCGGCGCGAGCGCCGCCACGGCAAGCGGCCGTTCCGCGGCAAGCCGCGCTGATGCGCATCGTCGGCGGACAGTTTCGCGGCCGCACGCTGGCAACGCCGCGTACGCAGGACATCCGGCCGACCTCGGACCGGCTGCGCGAGAGCCTGTTCAATATCCTCGCCCACGGCCACGGCGATCCGGTGACGGGGGCGCGCGTGCTCGACCTGTTCGCCGGCACCGGCGCGCTCGGGCTCGAGGCGATGTCGCGCGGCGCGGCGTTCGCGGTGTTCGTCGACGAGGGCGCGGAGGCGCGCGCGCTGATCCGCGAGAACGTCGCGACGCTCGGGCTCGGCGGCGCCACCAAAATCTTCCGCCGCGATGCGACCAGGCTCGGCGCCGCGCATCCGATCGAGCCGTTCTCGCTCGTTTTCCTCGACCCGCCCTATGGCCGTGGCCTGGCCGGTCCGGCGCTGCTATCGGCGCGCGCGGGCGGCTGGCTCGCAAGCGACGCGCTGATCGTGGTGGAAGAGGCCACCGGTGCCGCTTTCGCCGCGCCTGAAAATTTCACCGAGCGCGAGCGGCGGCGCTACGACGATACGGAATTCGTGTTTCTCAGCGCCGCGCCGTGATGGCGCGAGCAGCAGCTCAGTCCACCGTCAGGCCCGAGGCCCGCACCGGCGGGCCCCACTTGTCGAGCTCAGCCTTCACCAGCTTGCCGAGATACTCCGGGTTGCGCCGGTCCGGCGGCGCGACGTTGAGGCCGGCTTTCTCCAGCCGCTCGCGCACGTCGGGCAGGTCGAGGACCGCCGAGGTCGCCTGCGCGAGCTTGCGCACGATAGCGTCCGGCGTGCCGCGCGGGAAGAAGAACGCGTTCCAGCCGTCGGCATCGAAATTGGCGAGCCCTTGCTCGTGCGCGGTCGGCACGCCGGGCAGCGCCGCGTTGCGCGCCGGCGACAGGATCGCCAGCGCCCTGATTGCGTCGACCTTGACATGCGGTGCGCCGGTCGAGGTCACTTCGCACATATAGTCGATGCGGCCGGCCAGCATGTCCTGCAATGCCGGCCCGGTGCCGCGATAGGGCACATGCGTGATGTCGACGCCGATCGCGTAGTTGAACAGCACGCAGGAGACATGCGTCGCCGAGGCGATGCCGGCCGAGCCGTATTGCATGGTCTTGGCGTTCGCCTTCGCATAGGCGATGAACTCGGGCAGCGTCTTGGCCGGGAAGTCCTTGCGGACGGCCAGGAACTTGACGTTCTCGACCACGACCGCGACCGGCGCGAAATCGGTGACCGCGTTATAGAGCGGCTTCTTGTAAAGCAACTGGCTGAAGGTGTGCGTGCCCTGGTTGCCGAACAGGAACGTCGAGCCGTCGGGCGGCGATTTGGAAACGCGCGCCGCGCCGTTCATGCCGCCGGCGCCGCCGATGTTCTCGACGATCACCTGCTGGCCGAGCCGTTCCGACAGCTTCTGCCCCATCAGCCGGCCGATGAAATCGATCGGGCCGCCGGCGGGGAAAGGCACCACCAGGGTGATCGGCCGGGTCGGCCACTCCTGCGCGGCGGCAGGACCGCCCAGCATCAGTGCGATCAATGCCGCGAGCACGGCCCTGCGCATGCGTCTCTCCCTTCGTTTCCTCCGGCCTCATGGTGAGGAGCGCCGAAGGCGCGTCTCGAACCATGGCCACAAACACCGGGGCCGCCCATCCTTCGAGACGGCTGCTTCGCAGCCTCCTCAGCATGAGGGCGGGTTAAATGCATCAATCGATCACCGCGCCGCTGCTCTTGATCGGCGTCGCCCAGCGCGCGGTTTCGGTGACGACGAATTTGCGCAGGTATTCCGGCGTGCGACGCTCTTTCGAAGGCACCACCACGCCGATCGCCTTGAAGCGGTCGCGCACCATCTGCGACTCGACGGCTTCGTTCGAGACCTCCGCGAGCCGGCGGATGATCGGTTCGGGCGTGCCCTTCGGGAACGAGAACGAGCCCCAGGAGCCGCAGTCGAGACCTTTCAGTCCCTGCTCGTCGGCGGTCGCGAGGTCTTCCAGGCCGGGCGCGCGGTCGAGCCCGAACGTGGCGAGCGCCTTCACCTTGCCGCCCTGGATCTGCGGCAGCGCGGTGGAGATCTGCTCGGCCATGTAGTCGACGCGGCCGGCAATCAGGTCCTGCATCGCCGGGCCGGCGCCGCGATAGGGGATGTGCGCGATCTTGGTGCCCATGGCGACGTCGAGCAGCACCGCGCAGACGTGCGAGCCGGAGCCGGCGCCGGCCGAGCCGTACTGCATCTTGGCCTGGTTGGCCTTGGCGAAGGCGACGAACTCGGCGAGCGTCTTGGCGGGGAAGTCCGGGCGGGTGATCAGGATGCGCGCGGAATCCGAGTGCATCACCACGTTTTCGAAATCGGTGGCCCCGTTGTAGAGCGGGCGCTTGTAGAGCGACTGGTTGATGGCGAGGACCGCGCTGCCGGAGAGCAGCAGCGAGTAGCCGTCGGCCGGCGACTTGGCGACGCGCTGCGCGCCGGTCATGCCGCCGGCGCCGCCGACGTTCTCGATCACGAGCTGCTGGCCGAGCGTCTCGCTCATGCGCGCGGAGAGGATGCGGGCGATGGTGTCGACCGGCCCGCCCGCCGCGAACGGCACGACCAGGGTGACCGGCCGCGTCGGCCAGCTTTGCGCCTGCGCCGGCGCGACGGCGACAACCGATACGATCGCCGCAGCGATCATTTTTCCCAACATGGCGTTTCTCCCCGAAGCGGAGGCGCTTGGCGCGCCTCTCGCCCGCGCTGCTCTATTCGACCGGGATGCCGGCCGAGACAATCACCTTCTTCCAACGCGCGACATCTTCGGCAAGGTACTTCGCCAGGTATTCGGGCGTGCGCTGCTCCGGCGGCAGGATTTCGAGGCCGAGCTCCTCGAGCCGTTTACGCATCGCCGGCTCTTCGATCATGGTGTTCATCACCTTGTTCATGCGGCGGACGATCGCGTCCGGCGTGCCCTTCGGGAAGAAGAAGCCGTTCCACACCGTCGCTTCGACACCCGCCAGTCCCTGCTCGCCGGTGGTGGCCAGATCGGCGATGATCGGCACCCGCCGCGGCGACATCACCGCGATGCCCTTCACGGAGCCGGCTTTCGCCTGTGCCGCACCGGTCTGGATGGTGTCGCAAAAATAGTCGATGCGGCCTGCAATCAGCTCCTGCATCACCGGGGCGGCGCCCTTGAACGGCACGTGCGTGACCTTGGCGCCGATCGTGGCGTTGAGCAGCTCGCAGGGCAGATGCGTGCCGGAACCGACGCCGGCGGAGCCGAACTGCATCTTGTCCTGGTTCGCCTTCACATATTTGACGAACTCCTGAAGGTTGTTCACCGGCAGGTCCTTGCGCGCCAGCAGGATGCGCGGCGATTCCGTCACCAGGCCGACCGGCGCGAAATCGGTCACGGAGTTGTAGGGCGGGTTCTTGCGCAGGCCCTGACTGTAGGCGTGCGTGCCGCTGTTGCCCATCAGCATCGTGTAGCCGTCGGGCGTGGCCTTGGCGACGCGCAGCGAGCCGACCGTGCCGGCCGCGGCGCCGACGTTCTCGACGATGATGGTCTGCCCGAGCAGCTCGCCCATGCGCTGCGCCTGGATGCGCCCGGAGGCGTCGACGCCGCCGCCCGGCGCGAACGGGATGATCATCGTGATGACCCGCGACGATGGCCAATCCTGCGCGGCAAGGGTGCCGGTGAGGGTGAGCAGGGCGGCCGCGGCAAAGACAATGGACTTGCGCATTCTCAACTCCTTGTTCGGGCCGCAACCTCGCCTGCCGAGGCCGCGCAATCAAGCGCGCTGGAGCCGCAGCCCTCGGCTGGGTAAATCATTGATATGGTTAGTCTATTACGGGGGTGCCGGTCACATCGAGCCGGCGATCCCGGCGGCGCGGATGGTCTTGCCCCACTTCTCGATCTCGCCGCGCACGAAGGTGGCGAAGTATTCCGGCGAGCGGCGGTCGGCGGCGACCAGCGAAGCGCCGATCTCGCCGGCGCGGGTCTGCACCAGCGGCGTGCGCATCGCCTCGAGGATCGCGGCGTTGAGTGCCTTGACGATCTCCGGCGGCGGGCGCGGCGGCAGGAAAATCCCGTTCCAGGTGCTGGCGTCGAAATCGGTGAAGCCCTCCTCGTGCGCGGTCGGCACGTCCGGCAGCACGGCGACGCGCGCGCGCGACAGCATCGCAATGGTGTTGACCATCTTGCCGTTGATCTGCGGCAGCGCGCTCGAGACCACGTTGCAGGCGAAGTCGATCTGGCCGCCGACCAGGTCCTGCATCGCCTGGCCGCCGCTGCGATAGGGCACGTGCGTGGTCGTGGTGCCGATCGCCATGTCGAGCAGGATACAGCTCAGGTGATTGGCGGAGCCGACGCCGGCCGTCCCATAGGTCAGCTTGTCGCCGCGCGCCCTGGCGAGGGCGGCGAACTCCTTGAGGTTCTTCGGCGGCAATTCCTTGCGCGTCACCAGGACGAGCGGCGTCTCCGCGATCAGCGCGACCGGCGTGAAGTCGGTCAGGACGTTGTATTGCGGCTGCTTGAACAGCGTCTGATTGAACGTGTGGGTCGAGATCGAGCCGAGCACGAACAAATGCCCGTCCGGAGCACCACGGGCGACGCGGCCCGATCCGATCATGCCGGCGCCGCCGCCGACATTCTCCACCACCACCTGCTGGCCGAGAATTTCGGAAAGCCGCGGCGCGATCACGCGGCCGAGCACGTCGACCTGGCCGCCGGCCGCGAACGGCACGATCATGGTGACGGGGCGCGTGGGCTTCCAGTCCTGGGCGGTGGCAGACGCGATCGTCATGAACGCAGTGAACGCTGCGCCAGCTATCCGAACAAGCACTGATCTCTCCATCGTCATGCCCGGCTTTGTGCCGGGCATCCACGTCTTCTGATTGCTCGAAGTATCAAAGACGTGGATGGCCGGGACAAGCCCGGCCATGACGTTGAAAGGTCAGCGCGACAAAATGCTACCGCCGCCCGAACAGCGTCTCGATGTCGCTGAGCTTGAGTTCCACATAAGTGGGGCGGCCGTGGTTGCACTGGCCGGAATTGGGCGTCGCTTCCATCTCGCGCAGCAGCGCGTTCATCTCCTCCGGCTTGAGCCGGCGACCGGCGCGCACCGAGCCGTAGCAGGCCATGGTGGCGGCGACGTGCATCAGGCGGCGTTCCAGCGGCAGCGCCTCGTCCCACTCGGCGATGTGCTCGGCGAGGTCGCGAAGGAGCGCCCGCGCATCGATCTCGCCGAGCAGCGACGGCGTCTCGCGCACCGCCACGGCGCCCGGGCCGAACGGCTCGATCGCGAGGCCGTAGCGCGCCAGTTCGTCGGCGCGCGCCAGCACCCGCTCGACGTCGGCCTCGTCGAGCTCGACGACTTCCGGGATCAGCAGGATCTGCCGCGCGACGCCTGTCCTATCCAGCGCCGCCTTCATGCGCTCGTAGACGATGCGCTCGTGCGCGGCGTGCTGGTCGACGATGACGAGGCCGTCGCGGGTCTGCGCCACGATGTAGGTCTCGTGCACCTGCGCGCGGGCGGCGCCGAGCGGGCGGTCGATCAGGTCGGGCGCCGCTCCCGCGACCGCCACCTGGGCGGACGGGCCGCCCACTTCAAAGGCGGCCTGCGCGGCCTCCGCGAAACCGACGGCGGCATTGCCCTGCACCGGAAAGCTCAGCCGCGCCGGCGAGCGCCGCCAGTCCCAGCCGCCGCGCGCCCCTGACGGAGGCGACAGGGAGGAACGGAAGGCGGCGATCGTCGCGCTGCCGCCTGACGTGGCGGCGCGCCGGCCCTCGCGCGTCAGCGCCTGCTGGAGCGAGGTGATCAGCAGCGCGCGCACCAGCGCCGGATCGCGGAAGCGGACCTCGGCCTTGGCGGGATGCACGTTGACGTCGACCTCGCGCGGATCGAGCGTGACGAACAGCGCCACGATCGGATGGCGGTCGCGCGGCAGGTAGTCGGCATAGGCGCCGCGCACCACGCCGATCAGGAGCTTGTCGCGCACCGGCCGGCCGTTGACGAAGAGATATTGCCCGAGCGCATTGCCGCGCGTGTATGTGGGCAGCGCGGCGAAGCCTTCGACGATCACGCCGTTGCGTTCGCCGTGCACCTCGACCGCATTGGCGCGGAACTCATGCCCGAGAACGTCGGCGAGACGGGCCAGACGCCCGGGCGCGCCCGGCAGCGCCGCCGCCCAGGTGACGGGCATGCGCTCTTCGCCGGCCAGCGTGAAGGCGACGTCGGGCCGGCTCATTGCCAGCCGCCGCACGGTCTCGCGGATGTTCTCGGCCTCGGTCCGGTCGGTCTTGAGGAATTTCAGCCGCGCCGGCGTCGCATAGAACAGATCGCGCACCTCGACGCGGGTGCCCTCGCCGAGCGCGGCGGGCTTCACCTCTGACTTGATGCCGCCGTCGACGGTGATGGCCCAGGCGTGCGGCTCGCCGGCGTGGCGCGTGGTGATCGCGAGCCGCGCCACCGACCCGATCGACGGCAGCGCCTCGCCGCGGAAGCCGAGCGTCTTGATGTCGAGCAGGTCGTCGTCGGTGAGTTTCGACGTGGCGTGGCGCTCGACCGCGAGCGCGAGATCGTCGTGCGGCATGCCGCTGCCGTCGTCGGTGACGCGGATCAGCCGGCGGCCGCCGCCGTCGGTGACGATCTCGATCCTCCTGGCGCCGGCGTCGAGCGCGTTCTCGGTGAGCTCCTTCACCACGCTCGCAGGCCGCTCCACCACCTCGCCGGCGGCGATGCGGTTGACGGTGGCCTCGCTGAGCTGGCGGACGGGCATGGTGGAACCTTGATTCGAACGCTCAATTTATCGGCCGATGCTGGCAACGGCGAGGGCTGTAGTCTAGTCGGTTGACGCTCGTCCCCGCGAAAGCGGGGACCCAGGTTGGCTCAAGAGTGGATTCCCGCTTGCGCGGGAATGAGCGGAGGATAGACCCGCTATTCAAACGACGGTTTCGTCCGCCGCATGCCCTTGATGCTGCCGCGGCGCTTCTTCGATTCCAGCCGCTTCTCGCGGGAGGCCTTGGTCGGCTTGGTCGGCCGGCGCTTGACCGGCGCGACCGCAGCCTGCCGGATCATCGCGATCAGCCGGTCGCGCGCGTCCCGGCGGTTGGCTTCCTGGGTGCGGTGGCTCTGCGCGGTGATGACGATGACGCCGTCCTTGGTGAGGCGGCTGCCGGCGAGCCGCATCAGCCGGACGGCGACGTCGTTGGGCAGCGACGGCGAGCGCCGCGCGTCGAAGCGAAGCTGCACGGCGGTCGCGAGCTTGTTGACGTTCTGCCCGCCCGGCCCGGACGAGCGGACGAAATCTTCCGTCAGCTCGCTCTCGTCGACGGTGATGGAATCGGTGACCCGCATTCCAACAAGATAGCAGATCAGCCCTTCAGGTACTGCTTCGCCAGCACCTTGCCTTCTTCGACCGCCGGCTGGTCGAACGGATCGACGCCGAGGAGATGCGCGGCGATGATCGTCTCCAGCATGAAGTGCATGAGCAGTTCGCCGAGGCTCGTCTCGTCGAGCGTCTCGACGTGGATGGTGCGCACCGGGCAGCCGTTCTTGGCGAGCGTCTCGGCGGTGGCGCGGCCTTGCGCGGCGACGAGGTCGCCCATGGTCTTGCCGGCGAAGTCCGGCTCGCCCGCGAGCGTCGCGAGATCGGCCTCGATGCGCGGGCCGCTGCCGGCGGCGCCTGTCGTGATGACGGTGAAGAGCTTGTCGCGCGGGCCGGCGATGAAGAGCTGAAGCTGGCTATGCTGGTCGACAGGCCCGCGCGCCGCGATGGGCGTCGTGCCCTTGCCGTCCTTGCCGAGGCTTTCGGCCCAGAGCTGCACGTACCAGCGCGTGAACCGCTCGAGCCGGTCGGCATAGGCCATCATCACCGCGATCGGCTTCCCGATCGCGATCGACAGCGCGGCGCCGACCGCGGCGGGCACGTCGGCAGGCGCGCGCCTGTCGAGGATGGGCTTGAGCGCCGTTGCGGCGCCGGCGCGGATGGCGTCGATGTCGAGGCCCGCCGTCACCGCCGGCAGCAGCCCGACATTGGTCAGCACCGAGAAGCGGCCGCCGACGCCGGGGTCATGCTCCAACATCGCGATCTTGTGGTCGTCGCAGAGCACGCGCAGGCCCGACCGCTTGCCGCCCTTGGCCGGCTCGGTGAGGCCGACGAAGAGATCGGGGATGCGGACCGCAAGCCCGGCCGCTTTCACGGCGGCCAGCGCGGCCGTGATCTGCATCAGGGTCTCGCCGGTGCCGCCCGACTTCGAGATCGCGACAAAGCGCGACGTCGCGAGCGGCAGGCGCTCGAGCAGGCCCGCGTAGGTGTCCGCATCGAGGTTATCCATGAAATGAAGCCGCGGGCCGTTGCGGAACGCCCCCACGCCCTCGACGGCATAGTCCGCGAGCTGCGCCAGCGTCTGTCCCCCGAGGCTCGATCCGCCGACGCCAAGGATGACGATGTCGGTCGCATTGCTCGCGAGCCGCGCGCCGGCGGTGCGGATGGCGTGGATGTCGTCGTGCCGCTCCGGCAGCCGCAGCAGCGGCAGCGCGCCGTCGGCGTGCCGCGCGCGAATCCAGTCGAGCGCTCCCGCGGTTCTCGCCAGCGCGTCGTTCAACGCCGCGGCGTCGACGCCATGGGCTCCGACGCGCTCCTGGCGCGCGCTGTCGATCGATTGGCGGATTGTCGGCATGACGGATAAACCTCCTCACGCCCAACAATCTATTGAGGCGCGGCGTTCCGCAAAAGCGGACATACAGTCATTCCTTGATGATAATCTAGGCTGGGGGCTTCCCAGTTGATTTGACTCGCTCTTTCCCGCTCGTCCCCGCGGAGGCGGGGACCCAGTTCGTCTCGAAGACTGGATTCCCGCTTGCGCGGGAATGAGCGGAGGGACCCGTCACAGGGACAGATGCGCTAGCCGCCGGGCGGCCGCGCGGTCACGCCCTTCGGCCGCCCCACGACGGTGACCAGCAGGCCCTGGCTCAGCAGGCGCTTGGCGACGCGGCGGGCGTCGTCGAGCGTCACGGCATCGATGATCCCGGAGCGACGATCGATGTAGTCGATGCCGAGATTGTCGATCTGCATCTGCACCAGCTGCGAGGCGATCTTGGTCGAGGTATCGAGATTGAGCGCGAACGAACCCTTGAGATAGGTCTTCGCCTTCTCGAACTCGTCCTGGGTCGGGCCGTCGGCCGCCATCCGGCGGAACTCGGCCTCGATCACATCGATGCTTTCGCCGGTGGCATCGGCGCGCGTCGCGGTGCCGCCGATCAGAACCGCGGCATGCTCGAGCCACATCAGGCTGGTGTTGACGCCGTAGGCGAGACCGCGCACCTCGCGCACCTCGCGGTACAGGCGCGACGAGAACGAGCCGCCGCCGAGGATGTGGTTGACGATATAGGCCGCCATGAAGTCGCGGTCGTTGCGGGCGATGCCCGGGCCGCCGAACGTCACCACCGCCTGCGGGACGTTGAGGTCGACCAGCGTGCGCCCGCCCAGACCCTGAATCTTGATGTCGGGGACGGGCTTGAGCTGCGCCTTGGCAGGCAGCTTGCCGAAGGTGCGGTCGATCAGCTTGCCGGCGGTCTCGGGGTCGATATCGCCGACCACGCCGATCTTGAGGTTGTCGCGGGCGAGCACGCGGCGCGCGTAGTCGCGCATGTCGTCGGGCGTCACGCGGGTGACGGACTCGATCGTGCCGCTGACCGGGCGTCCGTAGGGGTGGTTGGGAAACGCGCTGGCCCACCAGTTGCGGCTGGCGATCGAATTCGGGTTGGTGCTCTGGCGTTGCAGCGACACGAGGCTCTGCGAACGGATGCGCTCGACCGCCGCGCTATCGAAGCGCGGCTCATTCAGTGCCATCCGGAGCAGGTCGAAGGCCTCGTCCTGGTTCTCCTTCAGCGTCCGCAGCGTGCCGCGCACGTACTCGCGGCTGGCGCGGATCTGCAGCTCGATGGCCTTGCGCTCCATCCGCCCATGGAACGCGGTGCCGTCGAGATCGCCGGCGCCTTCGTCGAGGGTCGACACCGTCATCTCGGCGAGGCCGCCCTTGTCCTCGGGGTCCTGCACCGAGCCGCCGCGGAACGCGAACTCCATCGCGACCAGCGGCACGGTGCCGTCGCGCACGAACCAGAATTCGATGCCGCCGGGGCTGACGACGCGCTCGATCTTGGTGGCCGAGGCCGGAAGGCTCAGCGCCACCAGGAGCAGCGCGGCAAAGGCGACGCCGATGACGTTGGTCCAGCGCATCGTCGATCGCGCGAACCGGTGGGTGGCTTGCTGATTGATCACGAGCGGTCGTCCCTCGATCCGGATGGCTTGATGAGATATCCCGTCACCGAACGCCGCTTGTCGAGCACGTCACGGGCGGCCTTCTTGACGTCGTCGACCGTGACCGCGTTCAAGCGGGCCGGCCACGACCTGATCTGCTCGATGGTCAGCCCGGTCGACAGCGATGCGCCGTACCAGCGCGCGAGCGAGCTCTGGCTGTCCTGCGCGTAGACGGCGTCGGCGATCAGGCGGTTGCGGGAGCGCTCGAGCTCTTCCTGCGTAATGCCTTTTTCGACGATCTCGGCAATCACCGCATCGATCGCTTCCTCGACCTGCGCCAGGCTGGTTCCGGGCTTCGGCGTCGCATAGACGCCGAGCCGGGTCGTATCGAGCGCGGTGCCGTAATAGCTGGCGCCGGCGCTGACCGCGATGCCGCTGTCGACCACGAGCTTCTGGTACAGCCGGCTGTTGGCGCCGCGTCCCAGGATGTGGGTCAGGACGTCGATCGCCTCGGCTTCACCGGGACGGCCGGAGGTGTAGGAAGCCGCGAGGTAGTAGCGGCTCAGGCTCGGCTGGGTGACGCGCGGATCGGCGAGCGTCACGGTGCGCGGCGCGTCCTGCTTGGGCTCCTGCGGACGATGCCGCGGCTTCACCTCGGCGACGCGCGGCACGCGGCCATAGGTTTCTTCCGCGAGCTTCTTCACCTCGTCCGGCGTCACGTCGCCGGCGACGATGAGGATGGCGTTGTTGGGGGTGTAGAAGCGCTTGTAGAACTCGAGCGCATCCTCGCGGGTGAGCCCTTCGATCTCGTGGCGCCAGCCGATCACCGGCCGCCCGTACGGATGGTTGAGATAAAGCGCCGCCTCCATCTGCTCGGCGAGCCGCGCATTGACGTTGTTCTCGACCCGCGAGTTGCGCTCTTCGAGCACGACCTGCAATTCCGGCTTCACCACGTCGTCGGTGAGCACGAGGCCGGTCATGCGGTCGGACTCGAACTCCATCATCAGCTTCAGCCGGTCGCGCGTCGTGCGCTGGAAGTAGCCGGTGTAGTCGGAGGAGGTGAAGGCGTTCTCGGAGCCGCCGATCGTCGCGACGGTCTGCGAGAACAGGCCCTGCGGGTTCTTCTTGGTACCCTTGAACAGCAGGTGTTCGAGGAAATGCGCGAGCCCGGACTTGCCGGGCGTCTCGTCGGCGGCGCCCACGCGGTACCACACCATGTGGGTCACCACGGGTGTCCGGCGGTCGGGAATCACCACCACCTCAAGCCCGTTGCCGAGCGTGAAGCTGGTCACCTCCGGGCCCCACCCGGTGGTGTGTGCACTCGATCCAGCAAGAACGGAAAACGACAGGGCAGCGAGCGCAATCGCGGCGCGCTTCATGGCATGGCGCAAGGCAGGCCTCTTGGCTTGGTCGCTCACCCGGGGAGCAAATGGCGATCCGACAATAGCGCCGCAAGAGCCCGCCGAATACGGCCCAATTGCGGCCCGTCCCCGCTATTGGCGGGCGGGATCGAACTGCTGGGGTGCCTGCCGCTCGACGCGCCGGGTCACGCCATAGGGCTGGTCGCCCGACGGCGTCTGGTAACCGGGCGGGGGCTGGGTCAGCTGGTCCCGCGTCGGCTCGCTCGTGAAGGTCCCGGTTTCGTTCTGATAGCCGGCGAAGCCCGAGCCGAAGCCCCAGGCCCGGCCCGAGAACAGGCCGCCGAAGTAGCCGAGCTCGGAGGGGGCGACCGGCTTGCCATCGATATCGCTGCCGGGTGCCGGTGCGTTGGAGCGGCCCGATTGCTGGGCGGGGGCGCCGGGGCGGTTCAATTGATCCGGGGTGATGGCATTTCCCTGCCGGTCGATCGCACGGCTGAGGTCGCTGCCGACGTTCTGCCGCTTCTTGGCCTCGGCCGCCTTGCGCGCCCTGTTCACATCCGGATCGCTCGGCCAAGCCGGGTTTTTCGGCGTGGCCTTCGCCTGCGGCGGCGGCAGGTCGCGGGTCGGCGGCACCACCAGCGGTGAGCGCTCGCGATATTCGATCACGGGGGTGTTGGGGTCGCGCAGGCCGAGCCCGCGGACGATGCCGCCCCAGACGCGCTGTTCGAGGTTCCAGATCGAATTGCTTTCGACGGCGTCGTCCTGTTGCGCTTGCGCGGGTGCGGCGGTTGCCAGCACGGCCAGCGCGCACGCACCGGCAATGGCGATCTCTTTAACCCAGCGAGCTTGCATCATGTCCGTCCCCTCGACGCGGCACTTTGCGTTCAGGCGCGAATGGCCTTCAGGCGCGATCCAGTCTTGCTAGCACAACAATCTTGCGTATCAGGCGGGCACCTCCGGCCCTGAGCCCAAAATTATCCTTTCGGATCAGGGCTGTTTTGCGGCGCGATGGCCAACTATTGAATCATACAAGAGTCCGGCCACCCCGGCAACGATGGCGGCATCGGCCAGGTTGAAAACGTACCATTTGAAGCTGAAAGTGGCGGTCGTCAGGTGGAGAAGCACGAAATCAGCCACCGCGCCGTAGGCGATGCGGTCGATGGCATTGCCCACGGCGCCGCCGATAATCAGGGCCAAAGACACGACCATCAGCCGCGACGTGGACTTCGCCAGCCAGATCCAGAGCAGAACGACGGCGGCGGCGGTCAGCGCCAGCAGCACCCACCGCCCAAGCGGGCCTTCCTGCTGGAACAGCCCGTAGCTGATGCCTTTGTTCCAAACCAGCACAAGGTCGAGAAACGGCGTCAATCGCACGACCCCGCGCGACGCCAGATCGAACGCGAACAGCAGCCAGAGCTTGAGCGCCTGATCGAGCAGGGCGATCACCGCCGCCGTCACCAGGCCCAGGCGGGCGAGCGGCCCCCAGAACATCGGCTACTCCGCCGCCCGGCTGTGCGCCGTATCCCATTCGCGCAACGCCTTCGCATCGCGCGGCGACACATCCGGATAGTCCGGATCGCTGCCGACCGCCGGCGACACCTTCCAGGAGCGCGCGCATTTGGTGCCTTGCGCAAGCTTGGCGACGACGGCCACGCCGCTCACGTCCGGCAGACGGAACGCGTCCGGAGGTCCGTCGGTCGAAACGAGCGTCGCGGCCGAGGTGATGCAGATCTCGGCGAGGTCGACCTCGACCATCGCGGCGAACAGGTCGGGATCGGACACGTGCACGATCGGATCGGCCTCGAGCGACGAGCCGATGCGCTTGCCGGCGCGTTCGATCTCGAGCGCGCCGGTGACGACGCGGCGCACGGTGCGGATCTTGCGCCACTTCTCGGCCAGCGTGTCGTTGCGCCACGTCGCCGGGATGTCCGGAAACAATTGCAGATGCACCGAGCCGTCCTCCGAGGGATAGCGCGCCAGCCAGGCTTCCTCGGCGGTGAACGGCAGCATCGGCGCGAGCCAGGTCACGGTGGCGCGGAACAGATGATCGAGCACCGTGAGGCAGGCGCGCCGCTTCAGCGACGAGATCGGGTCGCAGTAGAGCGTGTCCTTGCGGATGTCGAAATAGAACGCCGAGAGGTCGACGGTCATCAGCACGTTGAGCGCCGCGAAGATGCGCTTGTAGTCGAACTCGGCATAGGCCTGTCGGACCAGCCGGTCGAGTTCGGCGAGCCGGTGCAGCATCAGCCGCTCGAGCTCCGGCATCTTCTCCGGTGCGACCCGCTCGTCCTCGTGGAAATGCGCGAGCGAGCCCAGCATCCAGCGCAGCGTGTTGCGGAGCTTGCGGTACGTCTCGACCGTGGTCTTGAGGATTTCCGGGCCGATGCGCAGGTCGTCGGCATAGTCGGACGCGCACACCCACATGCGCAGGATGTCGGCGCCGGACTGCTTGATCACGTCCTGCGGCGCGGTGACGTTGCCGAGCGACTTCGACATCTTGTGGCCGTGCTCGTCGAGCACGAAGCCGTGCGTCAGCACCGCGTCGAACGGCGCCACGCCGCGGGTGCCGCAGCTCTCCAGCAGCGACGACTGGAACCAGCCGCGGTGCTGGTCGGAGCCTTCGAGATACATCACGGTGTCGGGACCGCCGTCGCGCTTGTGCTCGATGCCGGCGAGACCGGGGAATTTCCCGGCATCCTCCAGCACGAAGGCGTGGGTCGAGCCCGAGTCGAACCAGACGTCGAGGATGTCGTCGACCTTCTGCCAGGGATTGTTGCCGCCTTCCTTCGAGAGCTCGCCGAGGAATCGCTCGCGCGCGCCCGGTGCGTACCAGGCGTCGGCGCCTTCCTTTTCGAAGGCGTCGGCGACGCGTTTGTTGACGCCCGCGTCGTTGAGGATGTCGACCGTGCCGTCGCCCTTCTCTCGCACGAACACCGCGATCGGCACGCCCCAGGCGCGCTGGCGCGAGATCACCCAGTCGGGCTTGCTGGTGATCATGCCGTTGATGCGGTTCTCGCCCTGCGGCGGCACCCAGCGCGTCATCCCGATCGCTTCGAGCGCCCTGGCGCGCAACGTATCGGCGGGTTTGGCGTGGCCGTCGGCGTCCGCGATCGGCTTGTCCATCGCGATGAACCATTGCGGCGTGTTGCGGAAGATCACCGGCTTCTTCGAGCGCCAGGAGTGCGGATATTGATGCTTGAGCCGCGCGCGCGCGATCAGCATGCCCGCTGCCGACAGCGCCTTGATCACGGCCTCGTTGGCGTCGCCCTTCTCGCCCTTGTCGTTGATGACGCGCTTGCCGGTGAAGCCCGGCGCCTGGTCGGTGAACGCGCCGTTCTCGTCGACGGTGTAGGGGATGACGGTGTTGATGCCGCGCGCGGCGAGCTTCGCGCCATTGGCGGTCCACACCTCGAAGTCCTCGCGGCCGTGCCCGGGCGCGGTATGCACGAAGCCCGTGCCGGTATCGTCGGTGACGTGATCGCCGGCGAGCAGCGGCACCTCGAAGCCGTAACCGGCGTTGAAGCTCCTGAGCGGGTGCGCGCAGGTCATGCCGGCGAGCGTCTCGGCGTCGACGTCGGCAACCTCTTTGAATGCTGTCACGCGCCCCTGCCGCAACGCCTCCACTGCCAGATTCTTGGCGAGGATCAGCCGGTCGCCGACCTTGGTCCAATTTTCCGCCGGCGCGTCCGTCACCTCGAACAGGCCGTACGCGATCTTCGGCGAGAAGCTGACGGCGCGGTTGCCAGGGATGGTCCAGGGAGTCGTCGTCCAGATCACGACCGACGCGCCTTTGAGCGCGGGCGCCGGACTAGAGACGACCGGAAACCTCACCCACACCTGATCGCTCGTATAGTCCTCGTATTCGACCTCGGCCTCCGCGAGCGCGGTCTTCTCCACCACCGACCACATGACAGGCTTGGAGCCGCGGTAGAGCGTGCCGTTCTGCGCGAACTTCATGATCTCGCGCGCGATCTGCGCCTCGGCGGCGAAATCCATGGTCGAGTAGGGATGCGCCCAGTCGCCTTCGACGCCGAGCCGCTTGAACTCCTCGCGCTGCACGTCGAGCCAGTGCCCGGCATAGGCGCGGCATTCCTTGCGGAACGCGATCATCGCCGCCGGGTCGGAGAGGTTCGGCTTCGGCTTGTTCTTGGAGCGGTAGTTCTCCTCCTCGATCCGCCATTCGATCGGCAGGCCGTGGCAGTCCCAGCCCGGCACGTAGTTGGAGTCGTGGCCGAGCATCTGCTGGCTGCGCGTCACCACGTCCTTGAGGATCTTGTTGAGCGCGTGGCCGATATGGATGTTGCCGTTGGCATAGGGCGGGCCGTCGTGCAGCACGAACTTGGTGCGGCCGCGCGCTTCCTCGCGCAGGCGCTGATAGAGGCGCAGCTTCGCCCAGCGCGCCAGCAGCTCGGGCTCCTTTTGGGGGAGGCCGGCGCGCATCGGGAAGTCGGTCTTGGGTAGAAAGAGAGTCTCGCTGTAGTCGCGGGCGGCGTCGGTCATGACCTTACCAGGATGATGATGGCGGTGAGGGCGCGGTTCCCGGTCCTCCGCTGACGCGACACGTCAGGCGGAAGCCGGGCCGGGAATCGACCCGCCAATCGACCGAGCAGCCGACCCGACTATGGAAACGCATGAATCGCAGGCCATCATGGCGCGCTTGGTACCAGATCGGCCTTTTTAACGCTAGGCCAGGCGTGGCAGCACAATGACCGTGCCGTTTTCGACCGGCAGCGAGGCCCTTGGCGGAGTCGGGTGCGGAACGTGGCGGGGAACCGGGAGCCGCAATACCGCGTTGTAGCCCATCGCGAAGACGCGGCCGGCTCAAGCGACTGGCTCGGACGGCCGCGTCTGCACGCCAGCCCAGGAGAGATGAGTGGAGTTGCCGCGTGCCCGGAGGGAAACCCCGCATACGCTCGTAATCAACGACCCGCAGCCGGTTTCGAGCATTTCCGATATTTGGGGCTCGGCGTCGCAGCTTGCGCTGATCGGCATCTTCATTTTGCTCCTGGGTGCAATGCTTTATGTGGCGCGGCCGATCCTGCTTCCGATCCTCGCCGCGCTGCTGATCGCCATGACCCTCGCGCCGATCGTGAAGGAAGCCGACCGGCGGCACATCTCGCCGTGGCTGGCCGCCACGTTGATCGTTGCGGTGCTGGTTGCCGCGGCGGCAACTCTCGTCACGCTGCTGGCAGCGCCGATGATCGCGTGGATCGACCGCGCGCCGGAGATCGCGGCACGGGTCAAAGAGAAGCTTTACGTCCTGGACTATCCGCTCGCCGCCCTGCGCGACCTCCAGAACACCCTGATGCCGCCTTCGCCGAATAGCGTGAAGGTCGAACCCTCGCAGATCACGCTGGTGGCGCCGGTCATCGCCGCGCTGACGCCGGCGGTCGCGCAGGTCGCGATCTTTGCCGCGACTTTGTTTTTCGCGCTGATCGGACAGGTCGACGTCCGCCGGCATCTCGCATTGATGTTCGCCAGCCGCGAGGGGAAGCTGCGCTTTCTCCGGATCGCGAACGACATCGAATATAACCTGGCCTCCTATGTCGCCGTGGTCACCGCCATCAACTTCACTCTCGGCGCGGTGGTGGCGGCCGGGGCCTGGGCGTTCGGGTTCGAGAATCCGTTGGTTCTCGGTCTATTGACCGCGATCCTCAACTACATCCCGTATATCGGGCCGGCCTGCATGGTCATCATCCTGTTTGGCGTCGGCCTGGTGACTTTCCCGTCGTTCGGCCAGGCCCTGCTACCGCCTGTCTCCTTCGTCGCGCTGACAACGATCGAGGGCCACATCCTGACGCCGATGATCCTCGGCCATCGCCTGACGCTCAATCCGCTGGTCATTTTCGTCGCAATCGTGTTCTGGGCCTGGCTGTGGGGGCCGATCGGCGCCTTTCTGGCGGTCCCGCTCTCGATCGTCGGTCTCGTCGCCGCCCAGCACCTGCTTCCATCGGACGAGCCGAAGCTTCCCGGATGAAATGGAACTTTTCCGCAGCCCACCCGTTACCGGGCCAAGCACGCTTTTTCCATCGCATCCGGAGTGGTGAGCATGTCGAACATGTCCAATATGGCGCGGGACGCGTCAAAAGACGCGCGGGATACGGTCAAGGAAACCAGCAAGGTCGCCTCGGCGGGTGCCCGCGATATCCAGGAAGATCTGGAAGCGCTGCGCGACGACGTCACGCGCCTGACGCAGCAGCTGGCGAGCGTTCTGGCTTCCAAGGGTAACAAGGCTTGGCAGCGCGCGCGCACGAACGTCGAGGGCGTGATTTCCGACGCGCAGGACAAGGGCATGGAAGCCGTCGGCGCAGTGCGTGAGGTCGGCGACAACGTCGTCGACGCGATCGACGAGTCGCTGAAGAAGCGGCCGTACACGACGCTGGCGCTTGCCGCCGGCATCGGCTTTCTGTTCGGCGCCACTTGGCGGCGCTAAGATTTGGCGGCGCTAAGATTTGGCGACGTTAGATTTGGCGGCGCCAAAATCCGCCGGCGCCAAATTCACCGGCGATAGATTCGCGCAGATAAACGAACCCGATCACGACGCTGCCTCTCGCTAGAGCTTCGAACATGCTCACGGGCTTGGTGCAAAACCTGCGGCTGAGGGCGGAGGCACGAACCGGCCTCAGCGGCGCCGTGGTCGTGTTCGCGCTGATTGCGGCGATCGCGATGGCGGCAGCTTTCGTGTTCTTTGTGTTCGCCGTCTTCATCTGGCTCGCCGAACGCTACAGCCCGCTCACGGCGGCACTGATCGTCGCGGTCGCGTTCGTCCTCGTCGCCATTATCTGCGCCATCGGCGCCGTGATGGCGCAACGCCGCACCAGCGAGCGCGCCAGGCGGGCGCTCGCTGTGCGCAGCCAATCGCCATGGTTGGATCCCGCGACGCTCGGGATCGCATTGCAGCTCGGCCGCAGCATCGGCCTGCGGCGGATCGCCCCGCTGGCGGCGGCTGGCGTGCTCGCCGCCGCGCTGGCGAAGGAATGGTTCCGGGATCGGCCGGACGACGCCGAGACCAGAGACGAGGAAGCGGCTTAGTCTGCCCAGGTGGCCAGCGGCGGAAACGCGTCCGGCGCTTTCGCCAATGCCGCGCGGGCGATGCGGCTGTCGTCGTCCATGCGCCGAACCAGATCCTCGATGCTGTCGAACTTCAGCTCCGGCCTGATCCAATCGATGAACGCCACGTCGATCACCTGTCCGTAGAGGTCGCCGGAGAAATCGAACAGGAACACCTCGAGCAGCACCGTGCCGACGTCGAACATCGGACGACGGCCGAAGTTCGCTACGCCGTCGTGACGGCGCCCGCCGATGTCGACGCGTACCGCGTAGATGCCGTGCCGCAGGCCGCAGGTCGGGTCGAGCCGCAGATTGGCGGTCGGATAGCCGAGCTCGCGTCCGCGCTTGTCGCCGTGTACGACCTCGCCCGACACGAACCAGGGAAAGCCGAGCATCGCGGTCGCGTCGCCGATGTGGCCTTCGCCGAGGGCGGCGCGGATCGGACCCGAGGAGATGCGGCGTCCATTGTCCTCGAAGCGCGCAACGATATCGACCGCGAAACCATGGCGTGCGCCGGCCGCGGCGAGAAAGTCGGGCGAGCCGGCGCGGTTGGCGCCGAAATGGAAATCAAAGCCGATCGTCACGCCCGAGACCGCGAGCTGTCCGATCAGGATGCGCTCGACGAATTCGTCGGCGGAGAGTGCCGCCAGCGCCGCGTCGAATCGCAGTACGACCGTGCCGTCGAGGCCGGTCGACGCCAGGAGCCGCAGCTTGTTGCGTTCATCGGTGAGTCGGAACAGCGGATTCTGCGGCCGGAAGAAGCTGCGGGGATGCGGCTCGAAGGTCAGCGCCGCCGCCGGCCGGCCCAGGGTGGCTGCGCGTTCGCGCGCGGTCGCGATGACGGCCCGGTGGCCGCGATGCACGCCGTCGAAATTGCCGATGGCGACCACCGCCCCGCGCAGCCGATGGCCGGGCGACATTTCCCCGTGCACCACGGCGAATGCATCGGACGATTTGGGGGGCTCTGCCATGGTCTTCGATTGACGCTCCGGCCGGCGCCGCAGGGTTCCGGTGGCGGCTCCAATCAGCATGATTCCATTGAAGAATCCTGCTCATTAAGCGCGCGTTCTGCGGGCAGTTAACCGGATATTCAACGCCTTTCGCTAGTAGTTTTGGTTGGAGAAGTTTTCCGCGCGGCTTCGGGCCGGGTTGTTCGCGTCACCGACGCCTGAGGAGGAACTATGGCAGCCGACGCCTCGATGTCGATCCTGATTGTAGACGACTACAACACCATGATCCGCATCATTCGGAATCTGCTCAAGCAGCTCGGTTTCGAGAACGTCGACGAAGCCACCGACGGGACCGCCGCGCTCGCCAAGATGCGCGAGAAGAGCTACGGCCTCGTCATCTCCGACTGGAACATGACGCCGATGACCGGATACGACCTGCTGCGCGAAATCCGCGCCGATCCGGCCCTCAGCGCCACCCGCTTCATCATGGTCACCGCCGAGTCGAAAACCGACAACGTGATTGCTGCCAAGAAGGCCGGCGTCGACAACTACATCGTCAAGCCATTCAACGCGCAGACGCTGCAGCACAAGATTCACTCGGTGTTTCCCGACCATCCGGGCCCGCCGCTGGCGGCGTAGCAATCGCCGTCACCACACCAGCCGGCGCATCACCAGTTTTGGCGAGACCTGCGCATCCTTGAACATGGCGCTGAGCGCCGTGGCGTCGGGATTGTCGCGCGCGCCGAGCTCCTCGGCATGGATGCCGGCGGTGACGAACAGGCAGTCGATGCCGAACGCGGCCGCGCCCTTGAGGTCGGTGCGCACCGAGTCGCCGATCGCCAGCACGCGATCGTGCCCGGTGTCGCTGCCGCGCGCCTTCGCCGCCGCGGCCATCGCCTGATCGTAGATCGGACGATAGGGCTTCCCGGCATAGACCACCTCGCCGCCCCGGGCGGCATAGCGATCCGCGATCGCGCCCGCGCAATAGACGAGATGATCGCCGCGCTCGACCACGATGTCGGGATTGGCGCAGATCATCGGCAGCCTGCGCTTGAGCATCGCGCCGATGACGTCTTCGTAGTCGTCCGGGCCTTCCTGGGTGTCGTCGTCGAGACCGGAGCAGACGACGTAGTCCGCGTTCTCGATCGGCACCAGCGACGCGCCGAGGCCTTCAAAGATCGGCAAGTCCCGGTCCGGGCCGATATGCGCCACGCGCTCGCCGGCGCGTTCGCGGATCAGCGCGCGCGTCACGTCGCCGGAGCTCACGATCGCATCGTAGCTGTCGCGCGGCACCTTGAGGTTGTCGATGAACTTCTGCACGAAGTCGCCCGGCCGCGGCGCATTGGTGATCAGCACGACGGTGCCGCCGCGCGCGCGGAATCGGCGCAGCGCGTCGCAGGCATCGGGCGTGGCCGCGACGCCGTTGTGCACGACGCCCCAGACGTCCGACAGCAGCACGTCGTAGTCCGGCGCAACCGTCGCGAAATGGCTGCTGAAAGTGGATGGGTTCGGGGACATTAGATCGGGGAAGGCACGGGATCGGGAATGAGAGCGGGAAGGGTGCTCTTAGACGATCCCCGGGCGCCTATCAAATCTACAGGGGGCAGTGTGTCCCGGGCGCGGTGCAGCGTGGAGCGTAGCGGAACGGTGCGCTGCAGACCCGGGACCGTCCCTGAGGGTGGTGTCGTCCGAAACTGGAACGGTCCCGGTTCTGCAGCGCACCACTACGTGCTGCCATAGCGCGTCCAAGACGCGCGTAAGCGCGCTGATGGCGCCCGGGACACACAGGCGGCGGGGATCACGAGCTTCGGAAACGGGGCACGAGCTGGCCCAGCCCGGTCGTGCGGGGGGCGCCCGCGCCATTCGCGGTGGGCGCCTCGCCGCCATGGCGCGCGGCCGTGTCCGGCGGCGTCTCGTCCGCCGCGCCGGTGTCCCGCACGATGACGTCGCCGCGGTCGGCGATGCCCTGCAGCGCCTCGGCGCGCACCGGGCGCGGCGGCGAAAACAGGAAGCCCTGTCCGAAGCGGACGTCGTAGTCGAGCAGGTCGACCACCATCGCCTCGCTCTCGATCTTCTCGGCGATCAGGTCGATGCCGAACCGGCCGAGCAGATCGGAGAGATCGGCCGGATGGATGTCGGACGCGGCCTCATTGGGATTGAGCAGCAGGTTTCCCGGAATCTTGACGTAGCGGAAGCCGCGCGCCGCGAGGTCGCGCGGCTCGATTCGCAGATCCTTCAGATTGTCGAGCGAGAAGCGGAAGCCGCGATCGGCGAGCGCCGAAAGCGATTCGTTCTCGATCGGGCCGGCGGCGCGCAGCGCGCTCTGGGTGAATTCGAGCACCACCGAGGGCGCGATCGCGCGGTTGGCGTCGAGGAATTCGAGCAGTTGCGCGAACACCATCCCGTCGGTGAGGGTCGATTCCGACAGATTGCAGAACAGGCCGATGTCGCGGTTCTTCAGCAGCAGACGGCGCACCACCTGCACGCAGCGGAACACCACGAGGTTGTCGATCCTCGGCATCAATCCCGCGCGCTCCGCCAAGGGGACGAAATCGGCGGCCGGCATCACCTCGCCGGTTTCGGTGCGCAGGCGCGACATCGCCTCGTAGTAGCGCACCTTGCGCTGCGGCAGCGTCACGATCGGCTGGAGATAGAGGTCGATGCGGTTGGCGTCGATGGCGCTGCGGATGGCGGCGAGCCGTATTTCGTCTTCGGCGTTGCTGCTGGCGAGCGCAGTGGCCATGACGGGCTGCGGTGCCGGTTCGGGGGCGGGAGGCGGCGGCACGGCCATGGGCGTCGGCGACACCGCCTGGACGATATCCTCCACCGGCCTCGGCAACGGCTCCACCACCGGCGGCGCCGGTTCGGGCGCCGCGGCCACCGGCTGGGCGGGGGCAAGCGGCGCGGGCGCTGGCTGAGGGGGCGGCATCGGTTGCACGGCCTCGGCCGCCACGGGCGTTGGCGCCGCCGGTGCATGCGCCGCCGCTGTTGGGGCTTTGGCGGCGTCGCCGAAGCGTGCCTCGTAAGTCGCGACGGTTTCGGCCAGCTGCCGCACCAGCGTGCCGAGCTCGCTGATCTCGACCGCGAGCGGATCGATCGCCGCGCGCGCGCGATGCTGCACGCCTTCAACGCGGCCCTCGACGGCCGACAGCCGCTTGCCGAGATCGTTCATCTGCCGCGCGAGCTCGAAATTGCTGCGCGACAGCTCGCTAAGCTGGCTGCCGACCATGGAGCGCACGCCCATGCGGGTCGAGAAGGTGTTGTAGAGGCCGAGCGCGGTCAGCACCGAGAGCGCGACAATGATCGCCTCGGTGCCGGTGAAGCCAAAGCCCAGATAGACCGTGGCCCCGGCGGAGGCCGCGATCACCACCATGCACGCGACGATGAAGATGGCTCCGAGGCGCATGTCTATCCGAGGCGCATATCTCTAAAGGGCCCTAGAGCGGTTCCCACCTGAAACAGGTCTTTCCCCGCTCATTCCCGCGCAAGCGGGAATCCAGTCTTGAGCTAACCTGGGTCCCCGCTTTCGCGGGGACGAGCGGGAGAGAGCGAGTCGACTTAACCGGGGAACGCTCTAGGCGGCACTGATTCGCCCGATTCCACTCAATCTCTACGAGGCATCGGGCCGGCGCAAGCGATCTCCGCCGGCTTGCCCGGGGTTATCGGGGGGCGGAACCGGCGGTGGGCGGTTGGGGCTGCGGCGGGACGAACACATAATGGACGAGGTCCTGGTAGCGCCGGAACAGTGTCCGCCGCGGCAGGAACAGCGGGGGCTGCAGTTCGGCGCGTGGAAACGCGCGCCTGATGTTCTCGGGGATTTCCTGTTTGTAGTCCGGCGGCTGCCAGATCAGGACCACGCCCCGGCGGTCGAGGTCGGCGGCGTCGATCCAGGGGCTGATGGCGCGCTCGCCGTGGACGACGACGCGCGGCCGGTCCGCCGCGTAGACCGCGATGTTGTTGGCCGCGAACTGGCCGCCGCCCAGGGACTCACGCTGCCGGCCGCTGGGCGTCAGCACGTGGGCGCCGCCGACATAGGTGAGCGGCGTGCCGGTCTTTTCGCGCCATTGTCGGGTGATGGTGTCGGCCAGGGTGCGGCCGGCGAAATGGGTCGCCTTCGGCCGGTCGCGGATCAGCGGCTCGCCCAGTTCCGCGGCCGCGAAGCCGATCGGGAACGCGATCAGCACCGCGAGTACGGCGGCGGCGAACCTGCGCAGTTGAGCGGGTTCAAGGGCGGGCGGCCAATGCATCAGCATGGCGAGCGGCGCGAACGACCACAGCGGATAGCCCCACATCGCAATCGGCTGGCGCCCGAGCACCACCGCCACGATGGTCGTCACCGCGAACGGGCCGAGCGCGAGCGCCGTCACGTAGCGCCGGTTGAAGGCGGCGGCGTCGCCCGTCGTCTCGCGCCTGATCGGTGCGCGCGGCAGATAGAGCAGCGCCAGCAGCGCCAGCGCCGGCAACAGGTAGCCGAGCTGGCCGCCGGTCCAGCGCAGCGGGAAGAGGAGATACTGATACCAGCGCGCCGCGCTGGCAGCGCGCTCGTCGACATAGCGGAACGGCATGAAGTCGTTGTCGACAAGCCACCAGATATTCGGCGCAAGAACGATCGCGAATACCGCGGCCATCACATAGGGCCCGGGCGTGCGCCAGGCGCGGCGCGCAAACGGATCGACCAGCAAAATGAGCCCGAGCGTCGCCGCCAGTGCGAAGGCCGCGTATTTCGACCAGAACGCGCCGGCGAGTAACAGGCCGGCGAGCGCCCAGTCGGCGATCCGTCCGCGCACGATCGCGCGCCAGAAGAACAAGCCGGTCAGCGCCCAGAACGGCAATTGCATCTGGTCGTGCGCGAATTTCACGACCGAGATGTTGTAGTAGTGGATCGCCGCCAGCGCCGCGACCGCGATCAGCGCCTTCATCGGGCCGGCGACGTCGCGCGCCAGCAGCCACACCGCGTAGCAGCAGACCGCGGCGGCGAGCGGCCCGAGGATGTAGACCGCGTCGATCAGGCCGGTGACGCGGTAGACGAGGTCGGTCACCCACCACGGCAGCGGCGGGTGCTTCCAGTAGCCGAGCTGCCATTCCTTGCCGAGCGCGAGCCCTTCGACCAGGTCGAGCTGCAGGTTGGCGGAGACCAGCGCCGGGACGAGCGTCCACACGACGAGCTGAAAGCCGAGGAGGCAGGCCAGCACCGTGCCCGGCCGCTCTCGGGCGGCGCCGACGATACGATCGAGGAATCCGCGGATGCTGTCGGCTGCGCTCATGCAGCGTGTGTCCCCTGGGCGATGGCCGCACATCGCAGGATTTCGCGGCTTTCGTCCAGCCCCGGCGGCGCGTTGGTATGCTGTGCGTGGCGATGCTATTGTCAGCCTATCCTGAGGCACCGACCGCATGGCCACGTCCGCCGTTGAATTCTCGATCGTGCTGCCGGCTCACAACGAGGCCGGCAACATCGCGCCGATCATTGCGGAACTGCGCCGGCTGATGGCTCCCGTCGGCCGCACCGAGATCATCGGCGTCGACGACGGCTCGAACGACGGCACGCTCGAGGCGCTGCGGGCCGCGGCCGCCGCCGACCCGATGGTCCGCTACGTGTCGTTCACGCGCAATTTCGGCCACGAGGCCGCGATGCGCGCCGGCCTGCGCGCCGCCCGCGGTCAGGCGGTGATCGGGATGGATGCCGACTTCGAGCATCCGCCGGAGCTGGTGCCGCAGCTGGTCGAGCGATGGCGGGCCGGCTTCAAGGTCGTGGCGGCGCAGCGGCAGGACGACGTCGCGGTGTCGGCCTTCAAGCGGGCGACGTCGCGGCTCTATTACCGCGTGCTCGGCGCGCTCGGCGACGTGCAGCTGGAGCCCGGCAGCGCCGACTTCCTGCTGATGGATCGTTCCGTCGTCGACACCATCAACGGCTTCGACAACCAGGAACTGTTCCTGCGCGGCCTGGTGCGCTGGCTCGGCTTCCCGGTCGCCAGGGTCGACTATCGGCCCGGGCAGCGCCGGCACGGCGCCAGCAAATATTCGCTGGGCCGCATGGTCGAGCTTGCGCTCACCGGCATCGCCGCCCACAGCGTGCGGCCGCTGCGCGCCGCGATCTGGCTGGCGCTCGGCTTCGCCGCGCTCGGCCTGCTGTTCGTGGTCTATTCGGTCGTGAGCTTCCTGTTCGTGCAGCACACGGTCGCGGGCTGGACCTCGATCATGGCGGCGATCGCGCTGCTCGGCGCCGCGCAGCTGTTCGTGCTCGGCATCGTCGGCGAATATGTCGGCCGCATCCTGCGCGAGACGCGCCGGCGGCCGAGCTATGTTGTGGCCGAGACGGAAGCGGACCGGCAGCAGCGAACGCCGGTGAGCGAGCTGCGGCTGGCGGGCAGCGAGTGATCAGCCGCCTCAGCGCTTCGCGGACGTGCCGCCGCCGCTGTCGATCTGCCGGCCCATGATCGCGATCGCCTGCTGATAGACCGTGGCGGCGTTCCATCCCTGGATCGCGACGAAGTTGGGCTCGCCGGGTTGATATCCCGCGCCCGCGCGCCAGCCATGGCCCTTGAGGAAGTTCGCCGTCGAGGTGAGCGCGGTGTTCACATTGTCGAGGCTCCCCCCGACGCCGTAGTTCAGGATCGCCTTGGGCATGAACTGCGTGTGGCCGACCTCGCCGTGCGCGGCGCCGCGCGTCTCCGCCGTCAGGATCTTGCGGTCGACCAGCGTCAGCGCCGCGTAGAGGTGCTCGGTGAAGAACGCCGAGCGGCGGCAGTCGTAGGCGAGCGTCGCGATCGCCGACAGCACGTTGTGCTTGCCGCGGTCGGCCCCGAAGCCGGTCTCCATGCCCCAGATGGCCAGCAACGGCCCGGGCGGAACGCCGTAGCGCTGCTCGATCGACGCGAACATCGCGGCGTGCGTCTGCTTGAGCGTGCGCCCGCGCGCGACGATCGCCGGGCCGCCGCGCTTGGCGAGAAACTGATCGAGCGACAGCTTGAAGCTCCGCTGGCCGCGATCGGCCGAGATGGTGGCCGTCGAATAGCTGGTCGCCATCAGGGCCGCGATGGCGGAGGCGCTGACCTTGCCACGCGCTTGAGCGGCGAACTGGCTCTTCCACGCCTCGAAGCCGGCCGCCGTGTTGCCGCACTGCGCGGCGCCGGCTTCGCCGGCCGTCCACACCAGCGCGACCAGGGCTGCGACGGAGGCTGTCCTGAACGGGGCGCTCATTGTCATTCGAATCTCGTCCTCTCTACTCGACCTGCGGATTATAGGGTCCTGGGCGCGGAATTGTGGCGGGCGCCCGACCGGTTCCCGGTGCCTCCGGGCGCAGCGGCCCGGGAAGCGATCCCGGCCCGCGAAGTCATGGAACGCGGTCCCATCAATGACAGATTCGCAGCATGCGAACCTGGACGGCGTTCGTGAGGCGCTGCTTGCTTTCGTCACGGGGAAAGCGGGCCGAGACCGTGCGCGTGGCTGCCCCTCACCCCAACCCTCTCCCCATCGCAAAGCGGCGATGGGGAGAGGGAGCCCGATCGCGCGCGGTGGGTTCCCTCTCCCCGTTGCGTTCTTCACGCAACGGGGAGAGGGTTAGGGTGAGGGGCAGCGGCCGGCGCAGGCCTCTCCGCATGGAACGGCTCGGGAATGCGCGGACCTCAGCCATGGCGCACCAACCGTGCTCGCGTGCTGCGCTCACGCGCGACTTCGGCGGAGGACCGCATGTGGTCGGCGCTGCGCGGTCGTCGCCTCGACGGCCTGAAGTTTGTCCGGCAATATCCGATCGGGCCTTATGTGGTCGACTTCGTGTGCCGCGAGCAAGCCATCGTCGTCGAGATCGACGGCGCGACGCACAGCACTGATGACGAGCTGGCGTCCGACAAGCGCCGCGCGGAATTCCTGCGAGCGCAGAGCTATCGAATCTTTCGTGTCACGAATATCGATGTCTATGAGAACCTGGACGGCGTGCGTGAGGCGCTGCTTGCTTTCGTCATGGGGAAAGCGGGCTGAGACCGTGCGCCTGGCTGCCCCTCACCCCAACCCTCTCCCCATCGCAAAGCGGCGATGGGGAGAGGGAGCCCGCGTTCAGTGCCCACACGGTGCTGCAAGGGCGGCCGGTGTTCAGATGAGCGCAGCCTGCGATCGCGCGCGAGTCTTCCCCCTCCCGCTTGCGTTCTTCACGTCAACCGGCAGAGGGTTAGGGGAGGGCAGCGGCCGGCTCTGCGCCCCAGCGATCGTGAGGACTACGCGACCGCCTTGATCGTCTTCGCCACCTTCTCGAAGATCTCGCCGATCTGGCTTTCGCTGACGATCAGCGGCGGCGTGAGCGCAATCGTCTCGCCGGTGACGCGCACCACCAGGTTCTCATTGTTGAACGCATGCACCATGGCGTCATAGGCGCGCCGGCCGACCGCATCCGGCCGCGAGGCGAGGTCGACGGCCGCCGTCAGCCCGATGGTGCGGATGTCGAGTACGTTCGGCAGGCCCTTGAGGCCCATCGCGGCGTCGGCCCAGGTCGGCTCGAGCTTCTTCGAACGGTCGAACAATTGCTCCTCGCGATAAAGGTCGAGGGTCGCGAGGCCGGCCGCGCAGGCGAGCGGGTGCGCGGAATAGGTATAGCCGTGGAACAGCTCGACCACGTGCTCGGGCCCGCGCATGAACGCGTCGTAGATCGGCTTGCGCACGATCACGCCGCCCATCGGGACCGTGCCCGAGGTGATGCCCTTGGCGAAGGTGATCATGTCCGGGGTGACGCCGTAGCGCTCGGCCGCGAACGGATAGCCGAGCCGTCCGAAGCCGGTGATGACCTCGTCGAAGATGAGCAGCAGGCCGTGCTTGTCGCAGATCGCGCGCAGCCGCTCGAGATAGCCCTTCGGCGGCGGCAGCACGCCGGTCGAGCCGGCCATCGGCTCGACGATGACGGCTGCGATGGTCGAGGCGTCGTGCAGCGCGACGATGCGCTCGAGATCGTCCGCCAGGTGCGCGCCCCAGTCCGGCTCGCCCTTGCTGAAGGCCTGCTCGGCGCGATTATAGGTCGCCGGCAGGTGATCGACGCCGGCCAAGAGCGCGCCGAAGAATTTGCGGTTGGCGACGATGCCGCCGACCGAGATGCCGCCGAAGCCGACGCCGTGATAGCCGCGCTCGCGCCCGATCAGGCGCGTGCGCGCGCCTTCGCCGCGGATGTTGTGATAGGCGAGCGCGATCTTGAGGGCGGTGTCGACCGCCTCCGATCCGGAATTGCAGAAGAACACATGGTCGAGGTCCTTCGGCGCCAGCGCCGCGACGCGGCTCGCCAGCTCGAACGCCTTCGGATGCGCAAACTGGAACGCCGGCGCGTAGTCGAGCTCGGCCGCCTGCGCGCGGATCGCGGCGACGATCGGGTCGCGATTGTGGCCGGCATTGGTGCACCACAGCCCGGCGGTGCCGTCGAGCACGGCGCGGCCGTCGGGCGTGTAATAATGCATGTCCTTGGCGCGGGCGATGAGCCGCGGGGCGGCCTTGAACGCGCGGTTGGGCGTGAACGGGAGCCAGTAGGACTCCAGGTCGTTCGGGATGACGGTTGCCGGGCTCGATCCGGAAGGCATGGGCCGCTCGCTTTCTCGGCTTTGTTTCGCTGCTTGGGCCGGTCCCTTGCCGCTCATCGAACCGGCTGCTACCACCGCGCGACTATTGTCGATCTAGCACGACGATGTAGCACGATCATGGCCGGCAAAAGCAATCGACTGAAGGCGCGTCTGCCGCGCGGTCTCGGCGACCGCGGCCCCGCCGAGATCGCGGCCACCCGGCGCATGACCGATGCGATCCGCGAGGTCTACGAGCGCTATGGTTTCGAGCCGGTCGAGACGCCGGCGATCGAATACACCGACGCGCTCGGCAAGTTCCTGCCCGACCTCGATCGTCCGAACGAAGGCGTGTTCTCGTTCCAGGACGACGACGAGCAGTGGCTCTCGCTGCGCTACGACCTGACCGCGCCGCTGGCGCGTTATGTCGCCGAAAATTTCGACGCGCTGCCGAAGCCTTATCGCAGCTATCGGTTCGGCTGGGTGTTCCGCAACGAGAAGCCCGGTCCCGGCCGCTTCCGCCAGTTCATGCAGTTCGACGCCGACACGGTGGGCTCGGGCGCGATGGCCGCTGATGCCGAGATGTGCATGATGGCGGCCGATACGATGGAGGCGCTCGGCATCCCGCGCGGCAGCTACGTGGTGAAGGTGAACAATCGAAAGGTGCTCGACGGCGTGATGGAGTCGATTGGCCTTGGCGGGGAGGAAAATGCGGGGCGGCGACTCACCGTACTGCGCGCGATCGACAAATATGATCGGCTTGGAGAACAAGGTGTGGCTGCCTTGCTTGGCGAAGGCCGCAAGGACGAGAGCGGTGACTTTACCAAAGGAGCTGGTCTATCAGCCGAACATTCAAAACGGGTCATTGAGTATGTTCGCGCTCAGCACTTTACACCGCTAGAGCGGGTAGGATCGGACGCTTCAGAGGTCGCCGCTGATAGAGGCACACCATTGCCGTTCGAGACTAGCGAAGGAAAGCCAGCAGGCACCTTTCGCATCAACAATGATGTGACGGTCGAGAATCTCCGAAAGAAGTTTGGAGGTAGTGCGACTGCTGCGGCCGGAATTGAGGAATTGCGGCAGATTGCTGAGTTGGTCCATGCCTCCGGATATACCGAAGACCAAGTTGTTATTGATTCGTCCGTCGTCCGCGGCCTCGAATACTACACCGGCCCGGTCTACGAGGTTGAGCTGCTGCTCGAGACCAAGGACGAGAAGGGCCGGCCGGTGCGCTTCGGCTCGGTCGGCGGCGGCGGCCGTTACGACGGGCTGGTGTCGCGGTTCCGCGGCGAGCCGGTTCCGGCGACCGGCTTTTCAATTGGCGTCTCGCGCTTGCAGGCCGCGCTCACCATGATCGGCAAGCTCGACGGCAAGGCCGCGCCCGGCCCGGTCGTGGTGACGGTGTTCGATCGCGACCGCACCGCCGACTACCAGAAGATGGTCGCGGCGCTGCGCAATGCCGGCATCCGTTCCGAGCTCTATCTCGGCAACCCGAAGAATTTCGGCAACCAGTTCAAGTACGCCGACAAGCGCGGCAGTCCCTGCGTGGTCATCCAGGGCGGCGACGAGAAAGCCAGGGGCGAGGTGCAGATCAAGGACCTGATCCTGGGCGCCGAGATCGCCGGGCTGTCGAAGGAGCGCGACGACTACCTCAAGAAGCAGGCGGAAGCGCAGTTCGCGGTGCCCGAGACCGAGCTGGTCGACGCCGTGCGCAAGGTTCTCGCGCGCCACGACATCCGCTGGACCTGAGCGGTTCTTTTTTCGACGGCGGCTGCAATCGCGCGGAACGAATCCGCCGCGCGGCGCATTGAGTCGCCGTTCGGCAGGGAACTCGTCCGTGATCAGGCCTTGGCAGCCATCGTTTCCGCAGGCCATGCAACGGCATGGCGGTCGGACTCGTCCGACGGGTGAACCGGCTGCCAAGGCCGAAACCAAGGCCGGCGCAAAATCAGGGCGCGAAGACGGGCGCGACGATCGCAGCGATGCGACTGCTGGAACCGCGCCGGACAAACCCGGCGAAGTCAAAGACTAGGGCCAGTTCATTACTTAGCGAACCATCGCCGATCTGTGTCCCGGGCGCAGCGCAGCATGAAATGATGCGCTGCTGACCCGGGACCGTACCGAGCGCCGCCTTTGCAACGGTCCCGGCTCTGCGGTGCATCACTTCGTGCTGCACCGCGTCCGGGACACGCGATTCAGTTCCACCGGAACGTGCTCTGATTTCGCAGCGCTCGCTATTTCGGTGCGCCTTTGGGCGCGCCGCCTTTGGCGTCATCCATCATCTTTCGAAGATCGCGGATGTTCATCGTCTGGCCGTTGGCCATCACGATATCGCCGGGGCGCTGGCCGGGCTTGCAGGCGCCGACCCAGCGCGCCTGGATGGTGGTGGTGCCGCCGGCGGCATCCTGCGGCGCGCCGGACGGGAGCCCGTCGATTTTCGACGTCACCTTCACGGTGTAGTTGCTGTTGAAGTCGCCCGAGACCACGCTCTGCGAGGTCGACTTCATCGGGCCGATCTGACAGGTCGCGCTGATCACCAGCGTGGCGCCAACCTTTTTCACGTCCTGCTTGGCGCACATGTCGGCGGTGAGCGCGCCGCCGAACGCGTTCATGAGCTTGTCGGTCTCGGCATCGGTGCACTGCTGCATGGTCTGCGGTGGCATGTTGCGGCCATCGTGGGTCATGGTGACCTCCCACAGCCCCGCCCGCCGCGTCGGAATTTCCTGGGCGGTGGCGGACGACGCGCAAGCAACGAGAGCCAGAACCGAGACGGCAAAGCGCATGAACGAACTCCCTGATCCGACCGAGGCGGCTTATGGTTCGAATACGGCATTTCTGGTTACGTTGAAAGACGCCGTTGCCAGGGCCCGCGTCGCGCGACCGCCGTCGTCATCGGCGCATAAACGACCCTCGGGTCTTCAATAGCGGACTTGCACGCGCGGATGGAGCCGGCGGGCGTGCGCGTAGCATGCCGAGCGCGTGCCCACCGCCGGGATCTGGAAGCGCGCGATATCCGGCCGCCACAGGCAATTGAAGCCGATGTAGTCGCCATACTGGCGATGCACGCTGGTGATGCGGTGATGCTTGTTCCAGCTCGCGCAATGGGCTCCGGCGATCGCATGCGCGTCGGCTTCGTTTTCGCACGACCAGGGGATGATGCCGCCGGTGTCGTTGCCGCGGTAGACCTGTGCCTGCGCGCTCGCCGCCGACAGCGCGACGGCCAAGGCGATCAGGGACAAACGCCAACCCGTAGGCACCAAACCCGCACGCATCAAAGCCTCCCGGTTCCGACGCGGCGACTCTAGAGCATGAGTCCGCCGAGGGGAAACCGGATTTGGCGCGCTGCGATCCATCCACAGCCTGCGGTATCCTTGGGCCGCGGCGGGCTGCCCGACGATCAACGGCGTGGTGTGGATAAGTTCCCCGTGCCGTCTGGCGCGCGTGGCGCTGCCGCCACAGCCTTTGCCTATCCGACGCTCGATCGCCTTCCGGCCTTGACCTGCGAGGGTCGGCGCGGCACCGTTCGGCGCTGACGTGCGGAGGGTTGGGGATATGTGCGGCCGCGCATCGTGGTTTGCGCTCGCGCTCGCCGTATCGGCGGCGACGATGCCGGCCGGTCCGGCGTCGGCGGCGAGCATCCTGGAGCTGAACTTCTGGCTTTCCGGCCCGCGCTACGACGGCGTGCTGCCGCCGTGCGAAGCCGCGCTCGACAAGATCGCCGCGCGGTTTGCCGAGAAGGAAGCCAGCTACTGGAATTCCAACCTCAAGATCCAAGGCTATGAGCGGGTGCGCGAGGTCGCGTTCCGCCCATGGGCCCCGAATACGATCCCGCGGCGGTTCTGCTCGGCGGTGGCGCTCGTCTCGGATGGCTTGAAACACCCGGTGCATTATTCGATCGCCGAAACAACCGGCATGATCGGCGCGGGCTGGGGCGTCGAATGGTGCGTGGTCGGGCTCGACCGCAACATGGCCTTCAGCCCGGCCTGTAGGATGGCGCGACCCTAAAGGCGCGCCGAGAGCCCTCCGATTTTGTTCTTGAAATGTTCCGATCGCGACGCCATAGTTCCGGGCGGGCGAGAGCGTTGAGAAACGCGCACGAGTGAGGGCGTCGATGTCTCGAATGGTTCGTGGAGCGGCGATCGCCGCGACTTTGTTGCTCGTCACGGCTGCGGCGTCGGCGCAGGATCGCCGCCAGAACCGGCCCGGCCAGTTCGATTTCTACGTGCTGGCGCTGTCGTGGTCGCCGTCGTTCTGCGAGGCCTCGGCGGAAAAAGGCCGCGCGCCCCGCGAGCAATGCGGCGGGCGGCCGTATTCGTTCGTGGTGCATGGGCTGTGGCCGCAATACGAGCGCGGCTTTCCCGAGTTCTGCCAGAACCCGGCGCCGCGGCTCGACCGCAACATCGTCTCTTCAATGCTCGACCTGATGCCGGCGCCGCGGCTCATCTTCCATCAATGGGACAAGCACGGCGTCTGCTCCGGTCTCGGCCCGCGGGGCTATTTCGACGCCGTGCGCAAGGCGCGTGCCCAGGTGAAAATCCCCGAGCCCTATATCGAGCTCGATAAACCCTTGATGGTCACCCCCGATGAAGTCGAGGAAGCGTTCGTCGAGGCCAATCCGGGGATGTCGCGCAAGAGTATCGCAGTGACCTGCGACAGCCGCCGCCTGCACGAGGTTCGCGTCTGCCTGACCAAGGATCTGCGTTTCCGCGAATGCGACGACGTCGACCGGCGCGCCTGTCGCCGCGACCGGCTGGTGATGCCGCCGATGCGTGGCGGCAATTGATGGATGCACTGCGCTGAAATCTGCTAGCGCGGTGAGCGATGAACTATCGTCACGCCTTCCATGCCGGCGGTCCCGCCGACGTCGTCAAGCATGCGGTGCTCACGCGCATCCTCGTCCATCTGCGCGACAAGCCGGCCGCATTCCGGGTGATCGATACCCATGCCGGCGCCGGCCTCTACGATCTGCGTGGACCGGAGGCGACCCGCAGCCCCGAATGGCGTGACGGCATCGGCCGGTTGCTGGCGGCATCGATCGACGGCGATGCCCGCGCCCTGCTGGCGCCCTATCTCGACGCCGTCGCCGCGCTCAATCCCGGCGGCGAACTTGCCACCTATCCCGGTTCGCCGGTGCTGGCGCGGTCGTTCCTGCGCAGCCAGGACCGCCTCGTTGCCTGTGAAATCGAGCCGGCCGCGGCGGCCGCGCTCGCCCACAACCTCGGCCGCGAGCGCCGGACCAAGGCGGTCGTAATCGACGGCTGGACCGCCCTCAACGCCTACCTGCCGCCGCCCGAGCGGCGCGGCGTCGTCCTGATCGACCCGCCGTTCGAGGCCCCGGACGAGTTCTCGCGGCTCGCACAAGCGGTCGAAGCCGCGTGTCGCAAATGGCCGACCGGCATCTTCCTGGTCTGGTACCCGACCAAAGGTCGGCAGGATTCCGATGGGCTGGCAAAGCGTTTGCGCCGCTCGGCGATCCCGAAAACGTTGCGCGTCGAAATCGATTTCGCAATGCAGCGAGAACCGCAACGTCTCGCCGGATGCGGGCTGGTCGTCATCAATCCACCCTGGAAACTCCCCGACGAACTGACGGTCGTGCTGCCTCTCCTCGCCCGGGTTTTCGCCGGCGGCCATCGCATGGACTGGCTGGGGCGCGGCGGGTAACCGCCGCCAATAAATGCGTGTTCCAGCCTCCGGGACACTCAGCCCCACTTTTCCACAGCCACGGATTAGAATATTTTATAAGCGTTGGCTTTGACGTTCCGCCTCCGGTGGGGGCTGGCGGAGTGACTGAGGCCGTGAATGGCCAATGCCTTCCCCGCTTGCGGATGTCCGGCCGCGCCGTCGCCCGTGGGGAGCGGCGGGGGGCAACCACGGGGAAGGGAGTTTCCCGATGGCAATGGCAGGTACGGTCAAGTTCTTTAACGCCGAACGCGGTTACGGATTCATCAAGCCCGATGATGGCGGGCGTGATGTGTTCGTGCACATCACTGCGGTCGAGCGTGCCGGGCTCAAGGCATTGAATGAGGGACAGCGGTTGTCTTTCGATGTCGAGCCTGACAAGAAAGGCAAGGGACCGAAAGCGGTCAACCTTGTCATCACGGGTTAGCTTGACCCACGCTTGAGAATTCGCAGCATGGCTGCGCGCCATCCGCACGCAGCCGGCACGCGAACACCCGCTCAAATCTGCGGTACTGTTGGTGACGCGGCTTAATGGAAGTCGCGCAAGCAATGCGGTTGCATCCGAAAAAGGCGACCGCGCAAGAAGAGGTAACATCGCCCATGTTGATACGTACGAGTTTCGGTTCGCCGTTCGGACGCAAGACCCGCATCGCCGTGAGCGTGCTCGGGCTCGACGGCAGGGTGAAGGTCGAATCGGCGACGACGCAGGATCCTTCCGATCCGCTGCGCCAGCAGAATCCGCTCGGCAAGATTCCGGTGCTCGTTCTCGACGACGGCAGCACGCTCTACGACTCGCCGGTCATCCTCGAATATCTCGATCATCTTGCCGGCGGCGGCAAGATCATCCCGACCGATTTCAAGAAGCGCATCGAGGCGCTCAAGCTACAGGCGCTCGCCGACGGGTTGATGGATGCGTTGATCCTGATCGTCTACGAAGGCCGTTATCGACCGGCCGAAAAGCACGAGCAGAAATGGCTCGACCTCCAGCAGGGCAAGATCGACCGCGCGCTCGCCGCGCTCGAAGCGGCGCCGCCGGCGATCGATGCGCCGCCCACGGTCGGCCAGATCACGCTCGCCTGCGCGCTCGGCTATCGCGAGTTCCGTTTCCCCGGCATGTTGCAGAAGAACTGCCCGCGCCTGGTCGGCTGGCTCAAGGATTTCGCAGCGCGCGTGCCGGCGTTCGAGGCGACCCAGCCGCCGGCGGGCTAGCCCACAATTGCGACCGCAGCGTGCCGACAGAAAAAACCCCGGACCAAAGGCCCGGGGCTGCAAGTTTGTACGTGTGGTTATGGTTGCTTAGAACCGGTAGTTCACGCCGCCGCGCACGATGTGCGTGCTGAACGACACGTTGTCCGGGTTGAAGCCGTTGCCGCAGCCGAGCCCGCAGTTGAACTTGCCGAGGTCGACATAGAGATACTCGGCCTTGGCGGTCCAGTTGCCGGCGATGACGAATTCCATGCCGCCGCCGAACGTCCAGCCGGCATTGGTGTCGTCGCCGCCCGCGAATCCCGCCTGGCTCGCCTTGATGTTGCCGAGCGCAAGACCACCGGTGATGTAGGGCAGGAAGCGGTCGAACGAATAGCCGATCCGGCCACGCACCGTGGCCAGCCAGTTGTTCTTGGTCTTGCAGCCGAAGGCGCAGGCGGCCGTGGTGCTGCCGCTGATGCTGGTCCAGTCGGCGTCGCCCTCGAGACCGAACACGAATTGCTGGACCTGCCAGTTGTAGCCGACGGTGCCGCCGATCATTCCGCCGGACACGTCGAACGAGCCGACGCTGTCCCACTTCGAATCGCCCCAGGCGCCGCCGCCGTTGATGCCGATATAGAAGCCGGTCCAGTTGTAGACCGGCACAAAAGTCCGCTGCGGGACCGGATTGTAGCGCCGCGGCAGATCGGCGGCGTTCGCCGAGACGATCAGCCCCAGCATTCCCAAGCACGCAAACACAACGCGGTTCATCACTGTCCTCCACGCATCTCGTGGCCGGGATAGTATTCGCAATTAATATTGAGTCTAGTGCAAGAAAGACACACGCTTAAGCAAAATATACCGTAACTTTTTATCAATACATATGCCGTAACTTCGCCACGAATACAGTAAATAGTCTGTAAACTTGAATGAGTCGTGGTGAATGAATACTTAACTGAGCCGCGGTCAGCGGTGGCTGGTTCCTGCCCCGGCGAGCCCCTACGTTGCCCACGATGAGCGTCCCCAAAAAAGACGTCGACCCGGCGACCGACCTGGTTGAGGAAGACGACGAACAAAGCCTGCCGGAACTCGAGACGGCCGTGGACCTCGCCGACGGCGCCGGTCCGCTGGCGGCCGGCCGCGCTGTGATCCTGCGCCACGTCAAGCTCGCGCCGTCGGCGCCGGGCGTCTACCGGATGGTCGATGCGCACGGCGCGGTTCTCTACGTCGGCAAAGCGAAAAACATCCGCAAGCGCATCACCTCCTATGCGCGGCCGACCGCCTACGACCCGCGCATCGAGCGCATGATCGCCGCCACCGCCGCGCTCGAATTCGTCTCGACCAGGACCGAGACCGAGGCGCTGCTGCTCGAAGCCAATCTGATCAAGCGGCTGCGCCCGCGCTTCAACGTGCTGTTGCGCGACGACAAGTCGTTCCCGTACATCCTGATCACCGGCGACCACTGGGCGCCGCAGATCCTGAAACACCGCGGCGCGCGCAACCGTGACGGCCGCTACTACGGCCCTTTCGCGTCGGTGTGGGCGGTGAACCGCACCATCACCGCGCTGCAGCGCGCGTTCCTGCTGCGCTCGTGCTCCGACGGCTTCTTCGAGAGCCGCACCCGGCCGTGCCTGCTGCACCAGATCAAGCGCTGCTCGGCGCCGTGCACGCGCGAGATCGAGTTCGCCGACTATCAGGAGCTGGTGCGCGAGGCGACGAACTTTCTCTCCGGCAAGAGCCGCGTCGTGAAGGAGGAGCTTGCCGCCGAAATGGAGAAGGCGTCGGAAGCGCTCGATTTCGAGCGCGCCGCCGTCTATCGCGACCGCCTCGCCGCGCTCTCCGCGGTGCAGGCGCAGCAGGGCATCAATCCGCGCTCGACCGAGGAGGCCGACGTCTTCGCCGTGCACCAGGAAGGCGGCTTCTTCTGCGTCGAGGTGTTCTTCTTCCGCACCGGCCAGAACTGGGGCAACCGCGCGTATTTTCCCAAAGCCGACCGGACACTGGGGGCGGACGAAGTTTTGGATGCCTTCCTCGCGCAGTTCTACGACGACAAGCCGGTGCCGGAGCTGGTCCTGATCTCGCACGACATCGAGGATCGCGCGCTGCTCGAGCAGGCGCTGACCGCCAGGAGCGGCCGCAAGGTCGAGGTCGCCAGGCCCAAGCGCGGCGAGAAGAAAGAGCTCGTCGATCATGCGCTCGCCAATGCGCGCGAGGCGCTGGGGAGGAAGCTCGCCGACACCGCCTCGCAAAGGAAGCTGCTCGATGCGCTCGCCGAATGCTTCGGCCTGGCGCGCGCGCCGCGCCGCATCGAGGTCTACGACAACAGCCACATCCAGGGCTCCAACGCGGTCGGCGCCATGGTCGTCGCCGGACCGGAAGGCTTCCAGAAGAACCAGTACCGCAAGTTCAACATCCGTTCGGCCGATCTGACGCCCGGCGACGACTTCGCGATGATGCGCGAGGTGCTGGAGCGCCGGTTCAAGCGACTGATGGCGGAGGCGCCGCGGATGACTGCCGACGTTGCCGCCGCGGCCATCGCCGGCAGCGATGAGACGTTTGGCGGTGCCGCGAACTCCGTCACCTCTCCCCGCTTGCGGGGAGAGGTCGGACCGCAAGGCGGTCCGGGTGAGGGGGACTCTCCCCAAATTCGCTCCTCGGAGAGTCCCCCTCACCCCGACCCTCTCCCCGCAAGCGGGGAGAGGGAGACCCCCGTGGCGCCGACTGAGGACCTCGCGAGCGACGAAAGCGCTGAAGCAACCGACTCGCCCTGGCCCGATCTTGTCATTATCGACGGCGGGCGCGGGCAGCTTTCCGCCGCGCAGGCGACGCTCGCGGCGCTCGGCCTCACCGACGTGCCGCTCGTCGGCGTCGCCAAGGGTCCCGAGCGCGACGCCGGCCGCGAGACCTTCTTCGCGCCGGGCCGCGAGCCGTTCAAGCTGAAGCCGCGCGACCCGGTGCTCTATTTCGTGCAGCGGCTGCGCGACGAAGCGCATCGTTTCGCGATCGGCTCGCACCGCGCGCGGCGGCGCAAGGACATCCGCGAATCCGGCCTGCAGGAAATCCCCGGCGTCGGTCCCGCGCGCAAGCGCGCGCTGTTGCAGCACTTCGGAACGCTCAAGGCGATCGAGCGCGCGTCCCCCGCCGACCTCGCCAAGGTCGAAGGCGTCAGCGCCGAGATGGCGAAGAAGATCTACGATTTCTTCCACGAGCGGGCGGGGTAGGGTGGCCGGAAACGGCCTCACGCCGCGTCGGCGGGGCGTACCCGCCGCGATATCTCCTTGCCGCTCTCCCGCTCGACGACGGCGATATCGTATTGGCTTTGCAGGTCGAGCCAGAACTGCGCACGATTGCCGAAATAGCGACCAAGCCGGACCGCGGTATCGGCGGTTATCGACCGCCGGCCGTTGAGGATGTCCGTAATGCGCCCGGACGGGACGCCGATGTCGAGCGAGAGCCGGTTGGCACTCAGTTTGCGCGCCGCAAGCTCTCGTTTCAAAATGCGGCCGGGATGTGCGACGGGAGGCATGGCGTTATCCTCTGTGTGCTTTGTAGCCCGTAGCCCGGATAGAGCGAAGCGATATCCGGGAGACTCCCCGGGCTTCGCTTCGCTCACCCCGGCTACAAATGTCACGCGTTCAATGCCCCATTTTGAGGCGTCGCCGCGCGCAAAATGACGTGGCCGCGCCGGCCCGATCGTCCTAGGCTCCCGGCCATGACCACGGCTTCACCCGCTGCGGTGCCGCTCCGTCCGGATCGCCTCGCGATGCCGCGCCAATGCTCGTTCCAGCCCAACGACTGGACCGTTCTCTCGCGCGCGTGGTTCCCGGTGGCGCGCTCCGACGCGCTCGTCGACAAGCCGATCGCGGCGCGGCTCCTCGATGTCGACCTTGTCGTCTACCGCACCGGCGCGACCGCGCGGGTGGCGCGCGACCTCTGCTCGCATCGCGGCGCCGCGCTCAGCCGCGGCTGGGTCAAGGGCGAGACCATCGTCTGTCCGTATCACGGCTTCCGCTATGCGCCGGACGGCCGCTGCACGCTGGTGCCGGCGCATCCCGACCTGCCGATCTCGCCGAAGCTGCGCATCGCGACGTTTCCCACGGTCGAGCGCTTCGGCCTGATCTGGTGCACGCTCAATGGTCAGGATGAGACCTCGGGCTACGAGGAGTCGCTGCCGGAGTTCGAGGCGTGGGATGATCCGGACTTTCAGCCGATCCTGGCGCCGACCATCGATATCGATGGCTCCGCCGGACGCCAGGTCGAGGGCTTCCTCGATGTCGCGCATTTCGCCTGGGCGCACACCGAATCCTTCGGCGAAGGCGCGAGCCCGGTCGTGCCGACCTACAAGGTGGAGCGCACGGGGCGCGGCGTCCGCGCCGAATATCTCAGCGACGTCAGCAATTATCCGCGCGGCTTCCAGCATCTGGCGCCGGAGGGTTTCCTGTGGCTGCGCGTGTTCGAGGTCTATCCGCCGTTTTCGGCGCGGCTCGTCGTGCACTTTCCGAACGGCGGGCGGTTGTGGATCCTCAACGCGGCCTCGCCGATCGCCGCGCGCAAGACCCGGCTGTTCTGTCCGCTGGCGCGCAACTTCGACAAGGACAAGCCGGTCGAGGACGTGCACAAATTCAATCTGCTGATCTTCAACGAGGACCGCGTCATCGTGGAATCGCAGCGGCCGGAGGACCTGCCGCTCGACATCCAGATGGAAGCCCATATCGCGGCCGACCGTACCTCGATCGCCTACCGCAAGCTGCTCAAGGAGATGGGGCTGGGTCAGCTCTACGTGAGTTGAGCGCCGCCGTCATGACAACAACGGCGGCGCGGCCTATGCTCCAGGCGCTGTTCAGGGAGGCAAAATCATGATCGCAAGAATTCTGTTTGGCGCCTTGGCTGCGATTCTGGTCGTCGGCACCGCCGCGTCGCAGCCGCCGGCGATGACGCAGCAGACCCAGACCATCAAGCGCACGCCGTTGCAGAAATTCGACGTGCCCGGCACCGCCTACGAGACCGTGATCGGAATCGCCGAGATCACGGCCAACGCCACGATCGGCCGGCACACCCATCCGGGACCGGAGTCCGGCTATATGCTGGACGGCGAGATGGTGCTGATGATCGAGGGCCGGCCCGACAAGACGCTGCGCGCCGGCGATAGCTACCAGATACCGGCGGGGGCCGTGCACGATGGCCGTTCCGGTCCCAACGGCGCCAAGGTTATCGCAACCTATGTGGTCGAAAAGGGCAAACCCCTTGCATCTCCAGCGAAATAATCGCTTTCGGGGTGCCCATCGCGTGGCACGCAACCCAGCCATACGGTGCTAACCACTTCGTCTAATCAGGCTGGCGCGGAACCTTTTTGGGCCCTATATAACGCGCGGCCCGTCGCCCCAGGGCGCAGGTCCGTTGCTCCCTTCCGAGCAGGTATCGATTGCAGCAGGGAACGCCTTGCTGCCGAAGGCATTGGAATTGATGATGAGTGGCGTTTCCCCTATTGCCCAGCGCGTCGCCGCGTTCCTCGAGAAGCGGAACAACGCCGCCTATTGCGAGAGCTGCCTGGTCGAGCGGCTGTTGATCGCCAGTCGGGTCGCGATGAAGGCCGCGATCGAGTCCGAGCGGTTCAGCACGCGCATCGGCATCTGCCCCGACTGCAAGACTCGCAAGCAGGTGATCGCGTGCCGCGGCGGCGCGGGTAAAGCCGCCGCCTGACAGGCCATCGGATCATTCGTCGACCGGCGCCAGTGTCGCGCAAGTGGTGCGGCTTTAGCGCGTTATCATCGCTGCGGCCTCAGGAACGGATCGGCGTCCTTGCGAAGGCTGCGCCGCGTCCCCGTCGGCATTCGCGGCTCCGCAAACGAAGGCGATGCCGGCCCCTCTGCCCGAATCGCCGTGGCCGGTCCACCGGACCAGACAGACCGCGCCGATCTGATATGGCCGCGCGTGGCACAGATGCTGACCATTTTTCCCGCGCAGCGGCGTGCGGCCGTCGGCGTGCAGAATCAAGTTTTTGCACGTGTCATAAGGGAGATGGAGGCAATCATTAAGCTACCCTTAAAGTGTTGGTCATATGCTTGCCGGATGTGGTGACGGCCGTTCGAAGGTTGCGCCGCGCAAGAGCCAGGAAAGAACATTCCGCAAGTGCTCAACGATGAACCGGCTGTCCTTCGTCAGTGACTCGACGTTTGATGCTGAACGGCTGCGCCGCCAATTGGCGGGCCTGCTCGACGTTCACTTCATTGAACTCGCGGGCATTCGCCGGGCCAAGCCTGAGCGCTTCACGGTCGTATCAGCGAAACTCGGCAACGCGTCCAATCTTCTCGACCTGAAGGAGTGGATGAAATCAAGGCCGCAGGGCGGCAAGGTGATCTTTGCGACCCAGCCTGGATCGCGCCTCGAGCAGACCCAGGCCTTTGCACTCGGCGCGACCGATACGGTGAACAGCCCGATCGACGCCAAGGAACTGCTGCAAAAAATCTGGAGTGACTTCGCGGTTCTCGGCGGCGACGCATCCGAATTGCGCACGCAAGGTCACGTGGCCGCCGCGGCGGCGCAAGACGGCCTGGATTCGATATTTTCCGTCTGCCGGGGTCAGCCGCTGGATGCGTCCAAGGTCACGGCGGCGAGCGCCGCGGTCGTCGATGAGATCGAATCCAAGGGCTTGTCGTCCTGGATCGAAACCGTGCGCAAGCACCACAGCCAGACCTATCAGCACTGCCTGCTGGTCACCGGCGTGGCCGCGGCGTTCGGTCAAAGTCTCGGTCTCGCGCTGGCCGACCGCAACCGGCTGTCCTCGGCCGGCATGATGCACGACGTCGGCAAGGCCTTAATCCCGGTCGCGATCCTGGAAAAGCCCGGCGCGCTCGACGCCGCCGAAATGGCGATCATGAAGAAGCATCCGGAATACGGCGTCGAGGCGCTGAAAAGCGGCGTGGACATTCATCCGGATATGGTCGACATCGTCGCGCACCATCACGAATATCTTGACGGGTCCGGCTACCCGCACGGTCTCTCGGCGCACGAGATCTCCGATCTCGTGCGCATCATGACCATCGCCGATGTGTATAGCGCCCTGATCGAGCGGCGTTCCTACAAGCCGCCGATGCCCAGTCAGAAAGCCTACGACATCCTGCGCGAGATGGGCCCGAAGGTCGACCAGGACCTCGTGCGCGCGTTCAGTCCCGTCACCAAGGCCGCCGCGTAGACCGCACCATCCGAGGTTACGTCGTCTGCTGGCGGTCGCCGTCGATCGGCAGCGCCTGGCCCGAGATCGATTTTGCCGCATCCGACGCCAGGAACACCGCCAGGGCCGCCACGTCGCGCGGATCGACGAACGTCTTGAGCGATTGATTGGCGAGCGCGCGGGTCTTGATCTCCTCGACCGACCGGCCGCCGACTCTCGCCCGCGCATCGTAGACGCGGTCAAGCCGCGGCCCGGCGACGGCACCCGGCAGGATCGCATTCACGCGGATGCCGAATTCGCCGAGCTCCATCGACAGCGTCTTGGTGAAGCCGATCAGGCCCCATTTGGTGGTTGCATAGGGGCTGCGGTTCGGATAGCCGAGCCGGCCGGCGACCGACGACATGTTGATGATGACGCCGGCGGCCGAGCGCCTGAGATGCGGGATCGCACAGCGCGTCACGTTGAAGGTGCCGTTGAGATTGACCGCGACCACCTTCTCCCATTCGTCGGGATCCATCGCCTCGACCGGGTCGGTCGGTCCTGCGATGCCGGCATTGTTGACCAGCACGTCGAGGCCGCCGAGCGCGGCGGCGCCGGCCGCGACCATGTCCTCGACGTCGCGGCGGTCGGCGACGTCGCAGCGCGTGGTGAGCGCGCCCGGCAATGCCGTCGCGAACGACGTGAGCGCGTCGGCGTCGATATCGCAGACGAACACGCGGGCGCCGGTGGCGGCGAACGCGCGCGCGATCTCGCTGCCGATGCCGGACGCTCCGGCGGTGATCAGAACGCGCTGCGCCATGGGGTTGTCTCCTGTGCGCGACCTTAGCACGGTTCCGGATTGACCAAGGCGAATCCGGCACTAGGCTGCCCCTCAAAGAGAAAGCACGGGGGAGGTGCCCATGCGGACGCATAACGCCATCAAGGCGGCGCTGCTATTCTGTCTTTGCCTTGGCATTGCTTGGGCGCCAAACGCCGCGCGACCGGAAGCGGCGCGCACCATCAAGGTCGTGATCTCGGTGCCGCCGGGCGGCACCATCGATCTCCTGGTGCGGACGATCGCCGACTATCTCGGGCGTACGCATGGACAAACGATCGTGGTCGAGAGCCGGCCGGGCGCCGGCTCGATCATCGCGGCGGAGACGGTGGCGCGCGCGGCGCCGGACGGCGGCACCTTGCTGGTCAATTCGAACGGCCAGATGATCAGCCCGCTGATACGCAAGGTCAATTTCGACCCGCGCACCAGCTTCGAGCCGATCTGCTTCCTGGTCGATTCGCCGCAAGTGCTCGTCGTCAACAGCAAGTCGCCCTACCGGACGCTGCGCGATCTCGTCGATGCCGCGCGCGCACGGCCGGGCGAGCTCTCGATCTCGACGGTCGGGCCCTTGACGACCCAGCACATCGCAGTCGAGCGATTCAAGCGTCTCGCCGGCATCGATCTCACCTATGTGCCCTTCACCGGCGGTGCGCCCGCCATCAATGCGCTGCTCGGCGGGCACGTCACGGCGGTGCTCCAGAATTTCTCGGAGGCGGGCGAGCAGGTCCGCGCCGGCGCATTGCGCGCGCTGGCCACTCCGTCGCGCAGCCGGGTCCCGCCGCTGCCCGACGTGCCGACCATCGCCGAGTCCGGCTATCAGGATTTCGTCGCCGAGGTCTGGTTCGGCCTGGTCGCGCCGGCGAAGACGCCGCAGCCGATCCTCACGCAATACATCGAATGGTTCGGCGGCGCGATCGAGGCGCCCGAGGTCAAGGCCAAGCTCGTCGCCTCGGCGCTCTACCCCAACCGCCGCTGCGGCGCCGACTTCGCAGCGCACATCCAGCGCCAGGTCGACGAGTTCACCCGCGTGATCGCGGAGCTTAAGCTCAAGGGTTAGTATTTTGTCGTATCGCGCAAAGTTTGCGCTAGACGCCGCCGCGAATGTCCTCGAACGCGCGGACTCCTCGGGCGGTCGGGACCAGCAGCCTCTTGAACACCTCGATGCTCGTCGTCTTCACCGGCCGGAAATTCCGGCTGTTGAACGCCGGCTCGCCGAAGCCGGCGGCGAACCAGGTGCACGGATTGAGGATCTCGTGGAAGCAGAAGCCGACCAGCGGGCCTTCCACGTGAATCTCGCGGATGGTGTAGATCGAATGCAGGATCGGAAAGTTGCGCACGGTCTGGCGCCAGCGCATGTCGCGCGAGAACCGATCGTTCACGCAGACGATCTGTTGTCCGACATGGAAGCTCATGGGGTGCGTCCGTAGCGTTGAGGCGCGCGGACGCTATTTTTGCAATGAGGCAAAATCCGGAAATCTCGGCGACATGACCAATTTGTCATGTCGCTTCCCGCGTCGTGTCGCTACGGCGACTTGATCGCGCGTCCGGTCCAGAGCCGATAGGCCCATTCCGCTGCAAACGATAGCGCTGCGATGACGAGGAGCGCGACGATCGCGGCCGGCTGCTGCCGCCACGTATAGATGCCGAGCATGACGAACATCGCCAGGCACGTGATCAGCGACAGCCAGACGATGATCGCGTTCGCACCGGTCTGCTCGAGCACGCGCAGATGGCCGGCGTTCACGGCGGCGTAGACCAACAGGAATGCGGCGCTGCCCATCATCGCGATGCCGGAGAGGTCGAACGCGAGCGTCACCAGCACCACCAGGCCGGCCGTGAGGAGCAGCCCGCCGGTCGCGTCCCGCCAGACCGACCCGGAGAGCCGCGCGGGCAATTCGCCGTCGCGCGCGATCATGTAGCAGACATTGGCGGAGCCGAAGAGCGTGGCGTTGATCGCCGACGCGGTGGAGAACAGCGCGGCGATCGCGATCAGGCGGAAGCCGAATTCGCCGAGGAAGGGTTTCGCCGCTTCTGCGAGCGCGTAGTCGCGCGCGTGCTCGATCTGCGTATCGGTGAGGTTGCCGCTGACCGTGATCGAGACCGCGAGGTAGATGGTGATGACGAGGATCACGCTGGTATAGAGCGCGCGCGGCAGCATGGTCCTGGGATCGCGCATGTCGCGCGCGGCATTGGTGACGAGGCCGAAGCCTTCATAGCCGATGAACAGGACGCCGGCCCCGAACAGGATCGCGGCCGCTTCCGGCCACAGTGCCGGCGAGAGATTGCCGGGCTTCACGAAGAACAGCCCGGCGCCGGCGAACAGGACGAGGATCGCGACCTTGATCGCGACGATCACCGTCTCCCAGCGCCCCATGTCGCGGGCGCCGAAGGCGTTCACCACGGTCAGCAGCAGCACGGCGCCGAGCGCCAGCGCCTTCACCAGCATCGGCGAGGGCGTGGTGGTGATGAAGGTCGCGGCGTAGCTGCCGAACGCCACGGCGTAGAGCGCCAGCGAGATGATGTAGCCCGCCCACATGAACAGGTTGAGCCCGCCGGCCAGCACGCCGTCGCCGAAGCTCTTCACCAGGAAATGCACCGCGCCGCCGGCGGACGGGAAGGTCGCGCCGAGCTTGGCGTAGGAATAAGTCGAGAGCAGCGCCACCACGCCGCCGATCGCGAAGGCGAGCCACATCGCGTTGCCGGCCGCGCTCGCGACCACGCCCAGGATCGAAAAGATGCCGGCGCCGACCATGCCGCCGATTCCGATCGACACCGCCGCCGCCATGCCGATCTGGCCGGAGCCGGAGGTGGTGGTAGTCGAGGGCGATTGGGACATGCTGATTCTCGCGACCCATGGGTGCCGTGAGTTTACTAGCACCGCTACGGGAATTTGACTCGTCCCCGCCACATGATGCGCTGGCAGTTGGTCGGGACTCGTGCCGCGACTCACCCTCCCCCTTGTGGGGAGGGTCGCGAGCGAAGTGAGCGAGGTGGGGGTGGTGCCTATATGGCAGACCCCTACCCACGGCCCCTCCCCACCATCAGGGCGCTTACGCCCGTCTTCGACGGGCTATGGGGGAGGGGAGCGAGAGACCCGTCGCACCTCGCCGTGCGTCATCAGCAAGATCAGCGCGCGGCGGTTTCCGAAATGACCAGCATCGTCGCGCCGTGGATGATGTAGTAGCTGGCGATGGTCGCGATGATGCGGTTCGCCCACAGGCGGTACTGGTGGTCGCTCATCATCTCCAGGAAGCGCCTGGCGGCGGTGGTGCCGATCATCGACGCGACGATGGCGAGCACCGCGAGCACCGGATCGAGCGTGCCGGCCTGCTCGATGATGCCGCCGAAATAGGCGAGCTTGAGCGTGTGGCTGATGATCTGGCACATCGCCTTGGTGGCGACGATCTCGCGGCGGTCGAGCTTGCCGCCGAGGAAGAAGCTGTCGATCAGCGGCCCGGCGACGCCGGTCAGCAGCATCAAGGTCATGCAGACCACGCCGTAGACGATGCCCTGGGCATGGCTTTCCGGATCGGGCTGCCAGCCGGTCGGAAACAGCCTCACCAGGAACGGGGTGACCCCCAGGAAAATGAGCGCTACCGGGGTGCTTGGGACGTAGCGGAACAGCGACCAGGCACCGAGCGCGAGCACGCAGCCGAACACATAGGCGGCGACCGGCGCCCAGCGCACATGCTTGCGCCAGAGCAGGCCGCGCCAGCCGTTCGAGGCGATCTGGGTGACCGCGTGCAGCACCATGGCGGTCTGGACCGGCAGCAGTACCAGCAGAACGCCGATCAGGATCAGGCCGCCGGCCATGCCGAAGATGCCCGACAGGAACGAGGTCGCGACCATCACCAGGCAGAGCAACAGGATCATCAGCGGGGTCATGGGATATCTTTGGGCGGTCCTTCCCTGCCGTCCGTGGTGCGCCCATTGAGGCCGAAACACAAACCGAGTTATATTGGCCTAGCATCAACTTTATTGAGGCTGATCCCTCGATGCGCAGGCTGCCCTATCTCAACGGCATCAAGGCGTTCGAGGCGGCTGCCCGCCAGGGCAGCTTTGCTGCGGCGGCGGGCGAGTTGAACGTCTCGGCGGCGGCGATCAGCCGGATGGTGCATCTTCTGGAGGAGCGGCTCGGCGTGGCTTTGTTCGAGCGCAAGGCCAACCGGCTGGCGCTGACGCCGACCGGCCACACCTATCAGGCCGGGCTCACCACCATCTTCGACGCGCTGGCGAACCTCACCAGCCAGGTGACGTCGTCGGCGGGCGAGCGCGTGCTCACCATCGGCGTCGGGCCGACCTTCGCGATCCGCTGGCTCATCCCGCGGCTGGCGGATTTCCAGAAGGTCGAGCCCGACATCGAGGTGCGGTTCACGACCGGCGGCGTGGCGGCGCCGTTCGCCGACGACTGGACCTGCGGGATCACGCTCGGCGACGGCGATTGGCCGGGCCTCGTCGCCGAGCGCATGTTCGCCGCCGACCTCACGCCGGTGTGCGCGCCGCGCCTCGCCGCGCGCCTGAAGCGCATTGGCGATCTCGGCGCCGCGACGCTGTTGCGCGTCGCGCATGCGAAAGACGACTGGCCGCGCTGGCTCAAGGCCGCAGGCGCAGGCCGCATCGCCGCCAAAGGCCCGGAGTTCGAATATTACGGGCAGGCAATCCAGGCGGCCGCCGACGGCGTCGGCGTCGCAATGGGCATCCGTCCGTATATCGACGACGATCTCGCGGCCGGACGGCTGGTGGCGCCGTTCGCGCTCACGGTGCCCAAGGGCCAGCAGTGGTATCTCGTCTATCGCGACTTCCGGAAGGACCAGCGCGACTTCGTGGCATTTCGCAAATGGCTGCTGCGCGCTTCACGTAGACGTGCAAGCTGACGGCCTCTCCTCCGCTCATGCCCGCGAAAGCGGGCATCCAGATCTTGTTTTTCGACTCTGGGTCCCCGCTTGCGCGGGGACGAGCGGAGGACGGCGCTAGCCCGCCACCGCCACGCGCTCGATCGGCGTCAGCTCGAAGCTGCGCAGCCGACCGAGCCGCAACACGTCGACGGCGACGCGCTTGCCGATCCGGCTGCGGTCGAGCAGGCGGATCAGATCGTCGACGCCGGTGACCGGCTCGCCGTCGAGCCGCACCACGAGGTCGTGCGAGAGCAGCCCGGCCTGGCTCGCCGGGCCATTCTGGTCGAGCGAGGTGAGCATCGCGCCGAGCCGGTTCTCGATGCCGGCTTCGATCGCGTGCCGGCGCGGCACCGGCACGGTCTGGGCCGCGACGCCGATATGGGCGCGCCGCACGCGGCCGTGCATGATGATCTCGCTCAGCACGTGGTTGGCGGTGTTGCTCGCGACCGCGAAGCAGATGCCCTGCGCACCCATGATCACCGCGGTATTGATGCCGATCACCTCGCCGCGCGACGACACCAGCGGGCCGCCGGAATTGCCGGGGTTTAGGGCCGCGTCGGTCTGGATCACGTCCTCGATCATGCGGCCAGTCGTTGCACGCAAGGAGCGCCCGAGCGCCGAGATCACGCCGGCGGTCACCGTCGACTCGAAGCCGAGCGGATTGCCGATCGCGATCGCGAGATGGCCGCGCTTGAGGGCCTTGGAATCGCCGAGCGGCGCGAACGCGAAGCTGCGGGCGGCGTCGGCGCGCAACAGCGCGAGGTCGGTGTCGGGATCGATGCCGAGCAGCCGCGCCTCGGTGGTACGTCCCTCGGTGTCGGACAGGCGGATTTCGCGCGCGCCGTTGACCACGTGGGCATTGGTCAGCGCGAGGCCGTCCGGCGAGATCACGACGCCCGAGCCGGTGCCGCCGCGCGGCTTGCCGTCGACGCGTTCGCGGGTGTCGACGCGCACCACCGCCGCGCCGACGGTCTCGACGACCGACGACACCGCTTCCGAATAGGCGTCGAACAGCGCGCGCTCGTCGGCGACGCTGTCCGCGCGCGCGGGCGCGGCCGGCGCCTCGGCGCTGTCGGGGTCCAGGAGATAGGCGAGACGGGTATCGAGCATGGGCACTCACGCGATATGGTTGTCGGAGATTAAACTTTATGTGGTTCCCCGGTGCCCGGTTTGAAAGGTGGCGGCTGCAAGCCAGGGCAGCGGCCGCGACATGCTGGCGGTGGACGATGACGGCAAATTGACTGGGCGGCCGCAAATCCGGCGCCAAGCGCGCAAATATCCATGGTGAGTATTGCGCCGCCGACCCTTTTGACTCGCGGCAAACAGGATTACATTCGAATCATGGATGGCGTGACGAGCAGGCCAGTTCCCACCCGGCCGTTGCCGGCGCGCCCGTTTGCGCTGCCGAACCTGCTCACCTATGCCCGCATTGCTGCCGTGCCGGTGGTGGTGCTGTGTATCTATTTCCAGGAGGTTCCGCGCGCCGGCGAATATCTGCGCTGGGTGGCGCTCGTGGTGTTCATCGCGGCCGGCGTGACAGACTTTCTCGATGGCTATTTCGCGCGCAAGTTCGGCGAGTTCACCACCTTCGGCCGGATGCTGGACCCGATCGCCGACAAGCTTCTGGTATCCGCATGCCTGCTGATGCTGGTGTACGACCAGACCATCGGCGGCTGGTCGGTGTTCGCGGCGGTCGTGATCCTGTGCCGCGAGATCCTGGTCTCGGGCCTGCGCGAGTATCTTGCCGGGCTCAACGTCCGCGTCGAGGTGACGCGGCTTGCCAAATGGAAGACGACGCTCCAGCTGGTGGCGGTCGGTTTCCTGGTGCTGGGCGATGCCGGCGACGCGATCCTGCCGGTGGTGACGCCGATCGGCCTCTCGCTGCTGTGGCTGTCGGCGCTGCTGACGCTCTATACCGGCTGGGACTATTTCCGCGCCGGGCTGCGCCATTTGATCGATTGATATAGAATTGCCCCTGACTAACCCATAGGTGAAGGCGTGAAGCTTCTGTATTTCGCATGGGTGCGCGAGCGCGTCGGCAAGCCGCAGGAAGACGTCGAGCTGCCGGCCGGTGTCGCGACCGTCGGCGACCTGATGGCCTGGCTCGCCAGGCGCGGCGACGAATACGCCCATGCGTTCGAGAACCCGAAGATCATCCGCGCCGCGATCGACCGCGCCCATGTGCGGCCCGACACGGCGATCGCCGGCGCGCGCGAGATCGCGTTCTTCCCGCCGATGACGGGAGGGTGAGCGATGGGCGCGACCGTCCGCCTCCAGCGTGAGCCGTTCGACGCCGCCGCCGAGACCGCGGCGCTGACGCGCGGGCGCACCGATATCGGCGCGGTAGTCGCCTTCACCGGCATCTGCCGCGGCGCCGAGGACGGCGCGCCGATCGCGGCGCTGACGCTCGAGCACTATCCCGGCATGGCCGAGGCCGAGATCGCGCGCCATGTCGAGGAGGCGCAGTCGCGCTGGGCGTTGCTCGGCGTCACGGTGATCCACCGCTACGGCCGCATCGCGCCGGGCGAGCCGATCGTCCTGGTGCTCACGGCGTCGTCGCATCGCCATGAGGCGTTTGCGGCGGCTGAATTCCTGATGGACTTCCTCAAGACCCGCGCGCCGTTCTGGAAGCAGGTGGAAGCCGCCGGCGCGACGAGCTGGGTAGAGGCGAAGCAGTCCGACGACTCGGCCGCCGAACGCTGGTCCGGCGCCGCCGCGCGCCGCCGGCGCGACGCGGCAGAGTAGCCGCCCGGGCCTTCGGAAAAAGAAAAAGCGCCGGACGACATCGCTCGGGGGGCGGGAGAGTCATCCGGCGCGTGCGTGGCGTGAGGGAGGGGACGCCACGCTATTGAGGTAACGGCTTCAGCAGCAATTCGTTGCAGTCAAGAATGCGCTGCGTGACGGCTGCAGTTGCGTGTGATCGAGCGTCGACACGATCGCGCTGAGCATTTCCCTCAATTCCTCCGGATCGACACCGTCGGCCGCCATCACCGTCCGCACCAGCGGATCGGCGAGGGCGGTCTTTAATGTGAACTCCTGTCTCATGGTTCTTTCCTTACGTAACGTTCCGCCGTAGCCCGGATGGAGCGTAGCGACATCCGGGGTTCGCTCGGCGACTACTCAGCTCCCGGATTTCGCTCTCGCTCAATCCGGGCTACGAGCTCACGTTGCTCGTCAGTGCGGCAGCGCCGGATAGTCGGTGTAGCCCTTCTCCTCGCCGGAATAGAACGTCGTTGCGTCCGGCGCGTTGAGCGCCGCCTGCCTGCGGTAGCGCAGCGGCAGGTCCGGGTTGGCAAGGAACGGCACGCCGAACGCCACCAGATCGGCTTCGCCGCGCGCGATCGCGGCTTCGGCGGCGGCGGCGTCGTAGCCGCCGTTCACGATCAGCGCGCCGTCGTAAACGTCGCGGATCAGCGGGGTGACGCGCACGGTGCCGTCGACCTTCATCGCCCCGGCGATCGCTTCCGATACGTGCAGATAGCCGATGCCGAGCGCGCCGAGTTCCTTGGCAATGCCGGTGAACGTCTCGATCGGATGGGAGTCCGACATCGAATAGCCCGGGAAGTAGGGCGAGAGCTTGTAGCCGACCCGGCTGGCCCCGAACACGCCCGCGACCGCCTCGGTCACTTCGAGCGGCAAGCGCATGCGCTTGGTCAGGCTGCCGCCATAAGCATCGGTGCGGCGGTTAGCGCCATCGCGCAGGAACTGGTCGAGCAGGTAGCCGTTGGCACCGTGCAGCTCGACGCCGTCGAAGCCGGCGGCCTTGGCGTTCTCGGCACCCTTGCGGAACTGTTCGATGATGCCGCGGATCTCGCGCGTCTCGAGCGCGCGCGGGGTCGGGATCTTGACCTTGCCGTTGTTGGTGAAGGCTTCGCCTTCGACCGGCAGCGCGGACGGCGCCACCGGCAGTTCGCCGCCATGGAAATCCGGATGCGAGACGCGGCCGACATGCCAGAGCTGCGCGAAGATCGTGCCGCCGACGCGATGCACGGCGTCCGTCACGTGCTTCCAGCCTTCGACTTGCGCGGGCGAATGGATGCCGGGCGTGCGGATATAGCCGACGCCTTGCGGGCTGACCTGCGTGCCCTCGGTGATCATCAGGCCGGCCGACGCGCGCTGCACGTAGTAGGTCGCGGCCAGCGGGTTCGCGACATTGCCTTCGAGCGCGCGGCTGCGCGTCATCGGCGACAGCACCAGGCGGTTGTTCAGCGGGAGATCGCCGAGCGTATACGACGAGAACAGGGAGGGTTGCGGTTCGGCCGGGTGGGTCGCGAGTGCGCGCGCGGCGGCGGAGGGTTGGATGCTCATACGGTTCTCCTGGGGGTTCAGCGCTTCGGGGGATGACAGGCGCCGGGTCTTGTGGTACTGACCGGTAACACTACATGATAGGTACTGACCGGTAACACCCGTGTCAAGAGGCAAAAGCCGTCATGACTGCGAAATCACCGCTCGTCGTTGAAAAGACAGAGAAAATTCCGCCCCGCGAGCGCATCCTGGCCGCCGCCGGGGACCTGTTCTACCGGAATGGAATCAGGGCGGTCGGGGTCGACTCGATCGCCGAAGCCGCCGGCACCAACAAGATGACGCTCTACCGCCACTTCGCCTCGAAGGACGAGCTGGTGGCCGAGTATCTGCGGCAATCGGCGAAGGGCGAAGAGGCCGCCTGGGAGCGGCTCAAGGCACAGCATCCGGACGCGCTCGCGCAGTTGCGGGCCTGGCTCAAGGATATGTCGGACCACATCGTCAACCGCGACGAGCGCGGCTGTCCGCTTGCCAACGCCGCGGTCGAGCTTCCTGAGAAGGGTCACCCGGCGCGGCGCGTCATCGAGGAATGCAAGATCGCGGTCCGCGCCCGGATCGTCGCGCTGTGCCGCGCCGCCAAGCTCAAGGAGCCGGAGCTGCTCGCCGACGAGCTCAACCTGATGCTCGAGGGCGCGCGCGTTACGGCGCAGAGCGTCGGTGCCGACGGCCTCGCTGCGCGGCTCAAGCGCATGAGCGACGCGCTGATCGCCGCGCACGCACCGAAATAGCCGGGACCTGGTACGGTTTCTGCCGTATTGCCGACCTACACCGCGGGCCGAAACTGAGGTTTTTCACGAGGAAGCCGCCATGCAGCGGGGCGCCACGCGCCGATCGGTTGTGCGAATGCTTGCTGCCGCACCGTTTGTGGCGGTTGCGGGCACACCTGCCTCGGCGGAAGCGGCGGCCCGCCCATCGATTGCGCGGCTGATCCAGGAGGCGAGGGCGCGGCCACCGGCACTGGCAAATGTCTCCGAGCGGATGGACTTCATCTCGCGCGCGCTGCTCGGCATCCGCTACCAGGCCAACACGCTGATCGGCGGACCGGAGCTGCCGGAGCGCTTCGTCGTCCGTGACGACGCCTTCGATTGCGTCACGTTCTGCGAGTTCGTGCTCGCCGCCGCGCTGGCGCGCGACTACGGCGAGTTCGAGACCGCGCTGCGCATCATCCGCTACGCGCATGGCAAGGTGATCTGGGGCGAGCGCAACCACTATTTCGCCGAGTGGTGCCGGCGCGCGGTCGAAAACGGAATCTGTAAACCGGTCGCGATGCCGGACGCCGTCACCATCGAGAAGGCCGTGCAATGGGGCAACCAGGGCCGGCGGCAGGTGACGATGAATGCCGTTCCGGCGGCGTCGGTACGCGCCAACAGCGGACGATTGGAGAACGGCGACATCGTCGGCTTCCTGTCGCGGCGGCCGAACCTCGATTTCTTCCATACCGGCCTGATCATTTTCGACGATGACGGCGCGTTGATGCTGCGCTCCGCCGCGCAAAGCCGCCGCCGCGTGCTCGACGAGCCACTCGACCGGTTCATGGCCGTCAACAATGTCGAGAACGTTGCGCTGTTGCGCGCGGTGGACGGCTGGCGCGTCTCCCCGGCCTAGAGCGGTTCCCACCTGAAACGGGTCTTTCCCCGCTCATTCCCGCGCAAGCGGGAA